>CBDANQ010000038.1:0-20427 GCA_965197725.1 Longimicrobiales bacterium | reverse complement strand
CGTGGTCGGCAGAGAAGGCGCTGATCTGATCGTTGCTGAGTTCCAATGTCTCCCGAAGGACGATCCACCGGACATCCTCGGTGCACGGCGGGGTGGTCAATGACCCCGCATACGTGAAGTAATTGCCCGAAGATGGCAGCAGACGGCCGATATCGTCCAAGGTAGCCGAGTAGGAATCCCTAAGTGCCTCGACAATGGGCTGGAAGAACTCATTGGTACCCCCCTCCTGGAAGAGCACGCCCACCACAGCCAGTCCGCCCGCGGAGTCCACATGCACGAAGTGCATCTCGAGTGGATAGCTTCGTCCGTCGATCGTGTGCTCGCTCGGATTATGAGCATGAAGCTGTAAGAGGACGTACGCATCCCCGCCGATGGAAAGAGTCTGGGTCGCGCTCGGGGTCAGCCTACGCCCATGGCCCGAGGCTTCAACGTGTAGCTCGCTCAGACCATATCCAGTGATCAGCGAGGGGAGATCGTCGAGCTGTGCCACCGTATCCTGGATATCGATCGGGGACTGGGCCATGCCAGCCGAACACGTTGAGAAATCGCTTGAGAGTTCTCCCCAGACTTCGGGACCGGTCTCGGCAGAATACGACCATTCTACATAGCCGGCCTCCGCGTCGTCTCCGAGCGGGAGCTCGGCTGCACGCTCTTCACTGGCACACGCCATCGTCAGTGTGATAAGGAGAAGGCCACGGAACGATCTAATCATGGGACGCCCAGCGAATTGAGTGAACTCAGTGGCGGGCCAGCGTCCCCATCCTGCTGGTCTCCTCGGGAGTTCCGCGGAGCCCGGGAGAAAGCAAGACCAACCGGTTGAGGGTAGATTCTGGCGTATCACGCACCGTCTAACAAGGGTTTGCTGCGGGCAGTGTAGGCTTTCAGGGCCCGGAGCACTCGCCTGGTGGCTCGCGTTCCGGGTCGGCATCATGCTCCTGCAGCAAAAACCCAAAGTTGTTAGAACTTCTCTCCACCTGGCCCGCGGCTGGTCCCTTCAAATGTTGGGTAGGCACTTGGTGGACAACGGCGCATAACCCGCTGGTCTGAGTTGGCTCGGGGCCAAGGCCCCGAGCAGCCGCCGGATCACGTGAGGGTAGCGGCCTCGAGCAGAGGGGCCGGCGGCGCATCCGCCTGATCGCGCACGCCGCGAAGCTTGTCCACGTTAGCCAAAATCGCACAGAGTTGGCGAAAGCAGAGATTTGGTAGCCAGGCTGCTGAAACAGTCCTGTCCGCTCTCAGAAGAGGTGGCACGCATGAACCGTGAAGCGATCAATCCGTCCGATTGGGGCCTCCAATGGAGAATGAACCAAGCGGAAAGCGTGACCGGACTCGAGCGTCAGTTGCACTGCTCCGGACAGGTCGCGTTGGCGCCTGATCCCGGATCCGAAATGGGGATTCGCGTTACCCATCAAGACATGAGGGGCCAGATCGGTTCAGCCCTAGCCAACATCGATGACATTCTCACAGAGGCCGGCATGTCGAGAGTCGACATCCTGTCGCTCCGTTTCTTCACGACCGATGTAGACGAATTCCTGAAGAACTACGATGTCTACGCGAACTGGATCCGGGAGGCTGGTACCATGCCACCCCAGTCTCTCCTCGGTGTTTCTCGCCTCGTACTTCCTGAGCTCCTTGTCGAGATTGAGGCTACGGCGGGGGTCTAGGGCACTCCCTCTGTCGCCCCGAGGTGAAGGCAGCAGCAGGGTCGGTTCGACCGCACAACTTCGGCTAGCCCGACCGTTCTGCGCTGCGCGGCCCCTACAGGGCCGCTCGGCCGCGGGGTGAGGTTTGGATGCGTCGAGCAGATTAGCGCCCGGCACATGCGTGCTGCGCGCGTACGCCGCGAACCGTTTGATCGTTAGCAGAAATGAGCCCGACTCCAGACGGCGGACTACTACCTCGTAACGTTACAAGGAGAGTGAAATGAAGAAGTTCATGTTGCTGCATCTCGCATTCGAGAAGCCAACCCCCGAGATCATGAAGGCCTGGCACGAATGGTTCGAGTCGATCGCCGACCGGACCGTCGACCAGGGTGGCTTCGGTGATGCAAGGGAGATCTCAAGCGCCGGAACCAAGAACCTGCCGTGGGGGATGGAGTCCATCACCGGCTACAACGTGATCGAGGTGGAGTCCCTCGACGAGGTGGAGAAAATCGCGAAGGACTGCCCCTAAATTGCGAGCATCAGAGTTTACGAACTCAGGTCGATGTAGGCCGCCTTACGAAGGCAGTGTGGGCGTCCACGACACGCCATCATACGAGTTGGGCACCCGCTTCATATCCGGTTCAGCCAAAGGTCGCACCTGCTACTCGGGTGTGTGGGTCCTGGCGCCCCGAGCCCATCCCCAGACGGAAGTCGCACATGCCTAAAGCAATTGAAGCTGACCCGTACGGGTTAAGTGGTGGCGCGCCCCGGATCCTGACCCCTGACGTTTCGTGTCGCGCATACGGCGGCTTGATGTCGCACAGGTTTCCGCATGAACCTCCTGCCCACTGCGACGAGGCTAGCCAGGTGGATGGCATATCTCGGCTTGGTCTGCGGCGTGCTTTACTCGGTCGGTGGCCTCATAATCGACGTGCTCACGATCGGCCTGAACTGGGGCACGGCGATGGCATTCATGGCGCTCATCGGCATGCCGGTCATCTTCGGTGCGTTTGGCTTCCTCTTTGGAGCGCTGGTCGCCATCGTCGCTCGCGGCGTCGGCGCCGTGATCGACCTGATGGGACGGAGAGGCAACTGAGACGCGGCAGGGAGAGCTTCATCATAACACTTGTGTCAGCACAGACTTCAGACGAGTTCGAGGCCTCCGGCTTGCGCTCGCGTGCTGCGATGGCTCCCCGGACGGGCACGACTGATCTTTTCCGTGTGATGGCGGGCGAGGTCGAAGTGGGTTTGGTAGTGCTGGACCATCATAGCGGATCGGAGTGCGTCACCTTATACGAGCTCTTCCTTTCCACCTCGAGACGAAACCGCGGTATCGGCACGAAGGTGCTCGCTGCGGTCGAGCATCATGTGATGATTTCAGGGGCTGCATGTTTGGAAGTCTGGCCGCGCTCCCTTGACCTTGGCAACAGATCTGATGCACAGCTGGCGCGGTGGTACAAGCGCCATGGCTATGTCTCGACTTGCGACAATTCGACGCGGCTCATAAAGGCCCTGGGACCCCACTGACATGTCTTGATGGCGAGCCGGGCCCTTCATCTGCAACCCCGCTCTTGAAGGAGAAGGGGCCAGGGGATCCCCGAATCGCTGCGTTGCTGCAGAGGGTCTCCTATGCAGCAGCGGTGATCAACGCTCTCTTCCTTATGGTCATATGGCTCATGGTCTTCAAGCCCTGGCCCCGGACCCGTGCGCGATGACGATCTGGATCGATGCTGACGCTGCGCCGAGGGATGTGAAGGAGATCGTGTTCCGTGCTGCCAGGCGCTTGAAAGTACAGGTCGTGTTGGTGGCCAATCAGGGGCTGCCGATCCCACTGAACAACTCGTTTGTCACCGCGCGCTGGGTGAAAGGGGGGCCCGATGAAGCCGATCGCCACATAGCCGAGCACGCTTCACACGGGGATGTGGCCGTGACCGCCGACATTCCCCTGGCGGCTGCCCTCGTCGACCATGGGGTGGTTGTCTTGGATCCCCGGGGGGAGGTGTACAGCGCGGCGAACGTTCGAGAACGCCTGTCCATTCGGGATTTCATGACGTCGCTGCGTGACTCGGGCGTGGAGACCGGGGGCCCTAGTCCTTACGGTTCACGCGAAAAGCAGGCTTTCGCAGCAGCGTTGGATCGCACCCTCGTGGCTCTTGGCAAACGCGGCTGACCGACATGAGCCGAGGATGAGCGAGTGAGAGAGGGCACGCTCGAGGGCACATTCGTTTTCGCCTACGGCTCCAACATGGACTCCAGCCGTCTTCAGGGGCGGGCGCCCTCTGCCGAGGCGGTCGGAACAACGAGACTGCGCATGCACGTTCGCCGCTTCGACAAGAAAGGCGCCGATGGATCGGGCAAGGCGAACATCGTGCCATCGAAAGTTGCTACGGACGTGGTTCATGGCGTCGTGTACAGCATCGATCCGATCGATCTCGCTGCACTTGATAAGATCGAGGTGGGTTACGACCGACGGCTCGAGTCGTTCACCGTCCGCACTGCGAACGGCTTAGCACGAGTACAGGCGCGCGTGTACATAGCCACGGAAGAACGATGTGATGTCCACCTCAAGCCGACACACGTGTACCTGGCTCACGTCGTTCGAGGTGCCCGCGAGCACGGACTACCCCTCGAGGTCATCGCTGAACTGGAGGCGACGCCGACCCAGAACTAGTCAGGGACTTCTACGTGTCGACGCTTATCGTCAGCCACGTGCTCATCGCCCGACTCCTGCTCAGGACCCGATGAGTCATAGCCCTTCTCGCTAGGCCTGACTCGCTACCACGCTCCCGAGGATATCAGCGCGGCACGGCCATGGAGTCCGATATAGCGACCGCGATCCCTGTTCCGTCGCATTCGGAAGGGTCGGCGAGCATTCCGACCAACGCGACGCGATCGCCTGGCAGGTGCTCCCCGATATCACCCACGACGTGGTAGAGCACATCACCGCGGTCCGTCAGCTCGACGCACCCTGCTGCGTCACTCCCGATCGTGCCCTCGACCCGCACCGTTCCGTTCGCTGCGGTCACGTGGAAGCCGCCGGAAAAAGCGAGTGGCTTTTCGTCGCTGAAGGAGGCGAAGAAGTAGTGAACCCCGTCGAGCTGTGCCCAAGGAGGGACGACTTGTGTGGTCGCGAAGCTCCCATCGCCGTCGGTAACCACCTCTTGAAGAAGCTGATAGGATTGCAGGTTGGCGAACGTGATGAGTAAGGTCGACTGAGGGGGAAGCCCGGTCGCACCCAGCGTGACGACGGTGCCGATCGCCCCGCCGCGCGGACTGATCGCGAGGGGTAGCCGTACCTGGGGGATGGGATGGATCATGCTTCCGTCCAAGTCGGGAGGGACAGGTGCAGGTCAGGGCAACATGCCACCGGCCGTAGGCCAGGGCAACCCGTCGAGTTCACGGTCAACACCGACGATACGCGCGTGGGTGATGATGGGGTTCGCATCGTCGTTTTTCGTGGTGGATCGGTCGGGTTAAGTTCGATGTCCTCGTCCCATACATCCGGAGCCCGACTACCCAAGTGATCAACTCTCTTGCCCTTCTGACGATGACCCTCCTCACGCTCACTGCCGGAGCAACCGCGGAGTGGAATGGGCACGGCTCGACGGCGTCAAGGGACACGACGCTCACTCTGGGCAACCGTCCTGCGGTCGTGGCGTTCTTCAGCGTTCCGCGGGCCACGTTCCTGGAGCAGCCAGGCCTGCCCCAGGTACAGGCCGACTTCGAGTTCTTCCTCCGCGGCGCTCGAACAGAGATCGGGGAGTTACAGGTCGACGTTCATGAGGTCTACGACACGATCATTCTCTTACGGACGCAGGGACGGGAATGGGCTCTGCCGATCGATCGAGGCCTTCCGGTTGGATATTTCCTCTGGTCGCCTGGTAATCCGGCGTACATCTGCCAGGCGTCCGCACCAGCCCAGATATCGTGAACGTCGTTCGTGAGTACCTCCAGGAGTCGCAGGCCGGCCCGCGAACCGAGCTGGATCGATGTGAGCGTGTGGAGGCATGAGCCGGGGCTCGGGATAAGCCACAGGGTCACGGAGAATCCGGCGAACGTGCCGCTCTACCGGCATCTGGGCTTCGAAAGTCTGGAACACGTAAGGGTGTCGCCGAGGCTGGAAACGTGGGGGTTCTTCCGATCGAATTGACGCTTCGAAAGGAGCTCCTGGACTTCTCCCGGGTGGCCCCTCGGACCTGAACCGAGTACCGTTGCGTTCCGTTCTCGTGGGGTGCCGAACCGAGTTCGACATCAGGGTAATCGCCGATCCTCGGTGGGGCCGGCACAGGTGAACAACCATGTCCAGACTGAGCATAGCCCTTCTCTGCCTCTTCGCTTCCGGCTGTGGTCCGACGCCAGCATTTACGCCGTTCGATTCCTACGCTGCCGGAGAAGCTGCGGCCTACGGATATGTCACAGACCTGTACAACTGCGGATTGGAGGGGGCCAGGGTGCTCGTGTCGGGTTCGGAGCTCAGTTCCGAGTCCGACCAGAGTGGTCGTTATCGCATGCGGATCCGGTCCTCGACGACCTATGTCCTAAGGGTCGAGCTGTCGGGCTTCGCCTCCACCAGCGCCTTGATCGAGGTGGGCGCGGAGCCAACGCGTCAAGACTTCGAGCTCGTGCCCTCTCGAGACTGCGGTGACGAGCCGTGCCCCGCCTATCGACCGCCCTGCGTCCACTGGATCAGCCGCTGAGAGGCTCGTCGTAAGCAGAGACACGTGACGATTTGTTGATTCCCTCGGAGGCGCGTCATGTCGCGCGAAATCGTCGAGTCCATAGAGCGTGAGTACCGACGGTACAAGGCGCTCGCCGAGAGCGCGATGGAACAGCTTGATTCCGTGGAACTCTGCTCCCCGACCGCCCAATCCGACAACTCGATCACCACGCTGGTGCGGCACGTATCGGGCAATCTCCGATCCCGCTTCACAGAGTTCCTTTCATCCGACGGCGAGAAGCCGTGGCGCGAGCGCGAGTCCGAATTCGCGCCGCGGGAGGTTTCGCGGGAAGAACTCGAGCGGGACTGGAAAGAAGGTTGGGAGGTGCTGTTCGCCACGCTCGCAGTTCTGGGCGACCGCGACCTCGGGAAGACGGTGTCGATCCGCGGCGTACCGCTGACCGTCACGCACGCGCTTCATCGCTCGCTGGCGCACGCCTCCTACCACGTCGGGCAGATCGTCTACCTGGCGAAGTCCATGCGAGGCGAAGCGTGGCGGCATCTCAGCATCCCCCCCGGGGAGTCCGAGGCGTATCGCCAGAATCCGGGCCTGGAGAGGTCACTGAACCACCGGGAAGCTGGAAGCACGCCGTGACCGGCCCGCAACCGATGGATGCGGATCGAGGCAGGCCTCTACTTGACCACCTCAGCCCTACTGGCCGCCCTTGGTCGACTGTTCCGAGGATATCGCGAGCTTGAACCCGTCGAGGTCCCTGAGGCGGAACATCCGCACCCCCCAGGGCATGTCGGCCGGCTCTGAATCGAGCGTGCCGCCCTGCTCCTTGATGCGCCGCGCGATCTGGTCGACCTCCTGGACGGTCGTGAACAGGAGTGAAAACCCCTCCCCCTTAACGCGGTCCCAGCCCTTGGCACCGTCGTCCTGATTAAGGAGAACACGGACGCCCCCAGCCTGGAGCGCTACGGCCATCAGCTTCCCGTCCCGCTCGTACCGCTCGCCCACGGAGAAGCCGACGACCTCGTGGTACCAGGTGAGGCTCTTCTCCAGGTCCTTCACAGTCAACGAGGCCGAGAGGCTTCGGGCTCGGAATGCTTCGGGCTGTGCGCGCGTGGGCGCGCCTTCGGGAATGGGCGAGTTCGCACTCATGAAGGTCTCCGACGATTCGGGTTGATCGGCGCCCCAGGGGGGGCCAACAAGAAGCAGCCTTCGTCCCGGCGAGGCAAGACCCCGACGGGTGACACGGTGTCTCGGTGAGGAGGCCGCCTCCACGGCCGCAGATCGACCCGTGCACCGACGCCCCGTAAGTTGCTTGGAGGCTCTCGCTCACGAGGCAGCCATGGCCATGCGTGGATTTCTTCTCCTGCTCGTCGCTGCAGTGCTCGGCGCGTCTTCGCCGGCAGACGCATGGGCGCAGGGCGCCGAGAGCGCTACCCGGGCCCAGCGGGTGAGCTACAGCAACTCTTTGGACGGGAGGGTCCTGTTCGGCACCCTCGCCATGCCCCCGGGTGAGGGTCCCTTCCCGGGCGTGGTCCTGATTTCCCTGGCCGGGGTGAGCGACCTTGTCGATCACCTGGTGGGACTCGGTTGGGCCGTTCTCCAGTCCGAGCGCCGGGGAATTGCGACCATCGAGCACCTACTCGAGGCGAGCTTCGAGGACCTGGCGTACGACGTGCAAACCGCCATCGAGTACCTGCGCGCCCGGCCGGAGGTCGACGACGCGCTCGTCGGGCTGATGGCGCAGGGAGGAGAGACGATGGCGGGCGTCCTGGCCGCGAACGTCCCGCCCATACCTGCCTTCGTGATCCTGGTGTCCACGACCGGTCTCCCGGGAGACCAGACCTTCAGAATCGAGCAAAACCGGATCGCGCTGAACCTCGGCTACAACGCACAAGCGCTCGAGGCGTTGGACGCGTATGTGGTCAAGTTGACCGATATCGTGGTGAGGGAACCGTCCTCGGGCCTCCGCGCGTTCGGCGTCCAGGCGCTTCAATCCGGCTTCGACATCGCGCTTCCGCGCAACGCCGCTTTCCCGCCCAACCCCGAGGATCAGATCCGCTTCTTCGCAAGCACGTGGTGGCGCGCTCTATTCCTGTTTCGGCCTGATAGTGCACTGATGAGAATCCGTTCCCCTGTACTCATAGTGATGGGTGTGGCAGACCCGATCGTCCCCTACGAGGAGCACCTTCCGGCGATACGGCGCAGCCTGGAAGCGGCGCCCACCGATGACGCTACCGTATGCCTGGTCGAGGGACACGTGCAGCACGTCATCACCCCCGAGCTCCTGAGCGTGTTCGAGGAGTGGCTACTCGACCGCCACCCCTCCGTAGGAGTCGGGCTCGAGGCGCGGAACGGCGCCAACCCTCCGGGCGGGTGTATCGAGAACCGCGGTGCCCTCGACTGACGGAGCAGCCAGGCCCGACGTCAGCACCGGCGGCACGAGTGTAGGATCCCCAGCCGCAAGCGCGGCCGCTGTCGACGGCGATTCTCGGAAGTTGCTACGCGAGCGTGACAGATCGATCGAGCTGGAGCACGATCGACATATCGAGGGGCTCTTCTCGCGCTCGGTCTGGCTCCAGTCACTCGCCAAGGCCGGATACCAGGCAACCGTGGTCCCGTTCGAGGAATCGGAGTCGGCACCCGAAGCGATCGATGTGTTCGTCGGACGCCGCAGGAGCTGAGGGGCCCGGCTGGATGTCACGGAGCCTTCTGGAGGATCGCGATGCCGTATATCGACAGAATTGCGAGGGAACGACTGGATGCGGGTGGGAGTCCAGAGACACCCGGCGAGCTCAACTACGCCATCACTCGACTCCTTGACGACTATCTCGTCGATCGTGGAGGCATCCGGTACACGCACCTCAACGAGGTGGTCGGCGTCCTGGAGTGCGCGAAGATGGAGCTCTACCGCCGCCTCGCCGCACCCTACGAGGACCGGAAGATCGAGGAGGCCGGTGACGTCTACCGCTCCATCGGGGTGAAGAAACCGGATAGCTGAGGGAGAGTGGCGTTCACCATCGCCGGCGCGCTCGCTTGGAACGGGATGTACTATGGCCTGTTAACACTAAAGGCCCATTTGTATTATATTTGGGCTATGAAAATCACAGAGTCCCAATATCGTCGGATAGAGGCTTGCTTTCCACGTCAGCGCGGCAATGTGAGCTTCTCCAATCTCGAAGTGCTTAACGCGATCCTGTATGTGGCCGAGCACGGCTGCAAGTGGCGCGGGTTGCCTGCGCGCTTCGGTAACTGGCATACGATCTACACCCGAATGAATCGCTGGGCCAGGGCAGGTGTGCTGGATCGTGTCTTTGCGGCCCTGCAGGACGAGCAGATCATCCGGATCAAGATCGAAGCGCTGTCGCTCGACAGTACGATCGTCAAAGTGCACCCTGATGGCACCGGCGCGCTAAAAAAAACGGCCCGCAGGCCATCGGGAAGTCGCGTGGAGGCTGGACCACCAAGATTCATATGGTTGCCGCAGATGCTCGAACCGCGATAACCTTCTCGCTATCGCCAGGCCACAACCACGACGCACCCGAAGGACGCGAACTGCTACGCATGTTGAAGCCGGTACACTCCACTGTGTCGATGATCATGGACCGGGCCTACGAGGGGGCCGAAACACGGCAATTGGTGTTGGAGATGGGGTTTACGCCGGTCGTGCCACCCAGACAGGGCCGTGTTAGCCCGTGGCAGTACGATCGAATCATGTATCGCCGTCGCAACGAAATAGAGCGGTTATTTCGGCGACTCAAAGGCTTCAGAAGAATCTTCTCCCGCTTTGACAAGCTCGACGTGATGTTCACGGCCTTCATCCACTTTGCGCTCATCGTCGAGGCTCTCAGATAGTGTTAACAGGCCCTAGATTAGGAAGACTGCGACCATCCCTCCCGAGGAGCCGTTCTTGCCCGAGTCCGGGAACGCCGTGGCGCCGGCCCAGGCCGGGGCGCACCACCAACCCGCCGAGGGAGCCGGTGCGCTGACCCTGCGGTTCTGGGGAACCCGGGGGTCGATCCCCAGCCCGGGACCCGCCACCGCCGGGTACGGTGGGAACACGCCCTGCCTGGAGGCGTGTGTCGGTGACCGCCGGATGATCTTCGACGCGGGGTCGGGAATCCGGCTCCTCGGCACCCACCTGCTCGAGAACGGCTCTTCCCTGGACGCCGCGATCTTCCTGACGCACTTCCACTGGGATCACATCCAGGGCTTCCCGTTCTTCGGCCCGATGTACAAGGGCGACGCCCATCTGCGGGTGATCGGGCCGATGCAGGAGAACCTGGACGTCCAGAGCCTTTTCGCGGGTCAGATGGGGCCGATCTACTTCCCGGTTCCCTTCGAGGCCATCGCAGCCAAGATGACCTTCGAGCACCTGAACGATGGCGTCTGGACGTCGGACGGCGCCTCGGTCTCGGCGATGCGGGTTCGCCATCCCTCGTTCGTGGTCGGCTACCGACTGGATGCGAACGGCCGCTCCTTCTGCTACGTGCCCGACAACGAGCTGATGGGCGGCGGCTATCCCGTTGGCCACGACTGGCGGGAGCGCCTCGTGCGCTTCTGCGGGGGGACCGACCTCCTGGTGCACGACGCAATGTTCACCGAGGAGGAATACTCCGGCGCCCGCAGGGGCTGGGGACACTCCACCTTCAAGCAGGCGCTGGACCTGGCCGCCGAGGCCGGGGTCAAGCGTCTTCTTTTCTTTCATCACGCTCCCGAGCGCACCGATGCCATGCTCGCGGAGATCGTCGATCGTCGGCGGGAGGAGGCGGCCTCGAGAGGTCTCGAGCTCGAGGTGGGCGCCGCCGCCGAGGGAACCGAGATCGCGTTCGCTTAGGAGGGACCAACGTGAAGCGCTACGGACCGCTCGCCGCAATCGCCGCCGTGCTGCCACTGCTCGCATTCGAGTCGGCAGCACGACCTGCGGCACCCACCCAGTGGGCGCTCGTGATCGTCGTCAGTGACTACGTCCACTTCGAGGACGTCGAGGGCGGCGATCTTCCCGGAGCGGAGCACGACGCTCGTGCCATCCGCGACGTGCTGGTCGCACGCTGGGGGTTCGCACCCGAGAACGTGCGCCTGCTGTTAAACGGCGAGGCCACACGGGCCACCATCGAGAACGAGATCACCGGCTGGCTCGGGGGCAGCGTGCAGCCCGGCGACAACGTGGTCGTCTACTTCGCGGGCCATGGCTCGCAGGTCTGGGACGAGAACGGCGACGAGGAGGACGGGCTCGACGAGACCATCGCGCCCGCCGACGTGAGCCCCACCTCTCCCGAGCTGGACATCACGGACGACGTGCTGGGGGAGTGGCTGCGGGCGCTGTCGACCGAGAACGTCGTGTACGTGCACGACAACTGCAACGCGGGTACGGGCA
Source organism: Longimicrobiales bacterium (assembly GCA_965197725.1). Taxonomy (GTDB): domain Bacteria; phylum Gemmatimonadota; class Gemmatimonadetes; order Longimicrobiales; family Gaopeijiaceae; genus UBA1138. The sequence goes on along the minus strand of CBDANQ010000038.1, from coordinate 8,737 downwards.
CCCGAGCCGTCACGCCGTTCTCTCGAGCGCGCAAGCTCGCCCGTGATCCGAGCACGCTGCCGAACGCGCAGGGCCGACGCGCGCTCCCGGGCGCCGCGGAGGACCAGAGCGGGTTCGACATCGACGAGGGCGACGTGCTCGAGCTGGCCGCCGCGCAACCCGACCAGGCGGCGGTGGACGCCTTCTTCCAGGGCGTCGAAGGGGCCGAGTCGTTCTACGGTGGTGCCTTCACCACATATCTGGTGCAGCAGCTCTGGAAGGCGCCCGCGACCTCGACCTACGAGGACGTGTTCCTAGCGGTCCGCGAGTCCCTGAAGAGTCATCGCTTCCAACAGGACCCGCACATCTCGGACGACGTGCCGCTCCGCGCGACCGTGCTGTTCGCGGGCGCCGGTGGCTCCGACCGTGGCTTCATTCCCGTACTTCGCGTCCGCGACGGCGTGGCCGAGCTGGGTGCGGGCCAGGTGCTCGGACTCACCGCCGGCTCGGTCCTCGACACGGACGAGGGAGCCCGGCTGGTGGTCGAATCGGTCAGCCGCGACCGCACCACGACGCGCGTGCTGAGGGGGACCCCGTCGTCGGGAGCCAGAGCGCGACTGGTGGGCTACCGCCAACCCGAAACGGTTCTTCGCGTGAACGTTGCGGGCGTGGACAGCGAGGCCGCCGAGGGTGTCCGGCAAGCACTGTCCGGAACGCCACGAGTCCTTCTCATCCAAGAGGAGAACGGCTACGCCGACCTGTTTCTCAGACGCCGCGGGACCGAGGTGCGCATCTACGGGCTAGACGGCTTCCCGCGAAAGGGCTTCCAGGCCGGAGCGACCGCCGCCGCCGACATCGCCGCGGCGCTCAACGGCGAGGCCGCCACCAAGCGGCTCGTGGAAATGGACAACATGGGCCAGAGATTCGACGTGCGCGTCTGGATCGAAGGGAACTGCGGCGGCTTTGGGCTTGGCGAGCTTGTGAAGTTCCAGGCGTCGTCCGAGCGCGAGGGCTACCTGACCGTCGTGGATCTCGGCACCGACGACAAGGTCACGGTGCTCTTCCCGAACGCTTTTCACCGGGACAATCGGATCGGTGCGAATACCACCTTCACCTTCCCGTCCGAGGCGATGGGCTTCGACATCGAGGCTCAGGAGCCGGCGGGTCGAGGCATGGTGCGCGCCTTCCTGACCCCGACCCCCCTCGACTTGCCGATCGACCCCGAGGGGTTCGTCACCGGCGATGTGCTGCTCGCCGATCGAGTGGCGGAAGCCGTGCGCCTGGACAACTGGGGAACGGCGTCCCTGGTGTACGACATCACCCGCTGAGGAGCCCCCCTCCGGCCACCGGGTCGGAGGACGCTTCCCCCGTAATGAAGCATCACCGCTTCTTCTCGGTCGCGCTGATCGTCGCCGTATCGGTGGGTGGCGCGCTGATCGCCGAACGCTACGGCTCGCTCACGGGGATCGAGGGGGCGGAGCGCGCCTTCCTGGGCTGGCGCCAGACTGCTGCCTCGGGGAGTCGGATCGCGGACCAGGGGGCCGCCGCGGAGGTGGTGCTCGTGCTCTTCGACTCGCTCTCGGTCTCCGAGTGGCCGTATCTCTCGCCATTTCCGCGTCCCTTCCTCGCGGAGCTGATCGACGCGCTCTCCGGCGCCGGTGCCCGGGTGATCGGCCTCGACGTCTTCCTCGACCGCACCTATCCGGACCTCAACGCGATGGACGGTGGTGACGACCTGCTCCATGCGGCCATCGAGCGGGCGGGCAACGTCGTGCTGGTGTCGAGGGTGGTGACCAGCGACGACGGTCCCGTGCTCGAGCGGCCCCACTCGTACTTCGCCGACGTTGCGGCGGGGGTCGCGGCGGCCGAGGTCCCGACACCGTTCGAGACCGTTCAGGACGGCGTCCTCGCGGTGCGTTCGGGAGACCACCTGGAGCCCTCGTTTGCCCTCGCCCTCTGGGCCCTCGCTCGGGGCGTGGATTCGGACTCGCTGTTACGCGCGGCTCAGGAGTCGGGCCGGCTCGACCTTCCGGGGCTGCCCGCCTCCTACGCGAAGATCCCGCTCGATTTCCTCGGACCCTGGCGCGAGGGACAGAGCTACGCAATCACCCATCCCCTACGCTTCGTTGGGCCTCCTTCGGTCGCGCAGCTCGAGCAGGGGCGCACCAACACGTTCGAGACCCACTCGGGCAGCGTCGCTGCCATCACAGCTACGTTCCTTCCCGAAGCGTTCCGGGACCGGGTCGTCCTTCTCGGCACTGGCTTCCACGACTCCGACAAATTCCGTACCCCGTTCTACAGCCAGTCGCCCGCCGTCACCGAGGGAAACGCGGTGGCCGCACCGTTCGGGTGGATGTACGGCGTCGAGGTGCACGCAAACGCCCTCCAGAATCTGCTGGACGGTGAGTTCATCCGACCGATGTCCACGTGGGCCCAACTCCTGCTCGCAGTGGTGGTGGCGGGGCTCGCAGGTGTCGTGCCTTTCTGGAGAGGCGCCGGAGTCGGCGCGGTCGTGCTCCTTCTGCTCGCCCTCGGTGTGCTCAGCGTGGGATTCTGGGCGTACGTCGGCGAGCTGTTCCTTCCGGGAGGGGCGGTTCTGCTTGACCTCGGTCAGCCGTATCTCGTAGTGCCGATCGCAACCTGCCTGCTCGCGATCGGGCTCTCCTACCTGGGATCGGTCGCCTACGTGTCCGTCGTGGAGGGCCGCGACAAGCGCTTCATCAAAGGAGCCCTGGGGAAGTACGTCTCACCCGCGGTCGCGCAGGCGATCGCCGAGAACCCGGAAGCGCTCAAGCTCGGGGGTGCCAAGCGCGAGCTGACCATCCTGTTCTCCGACCTGGCCGGCTTCACCGACCTCTCGGAGCGGCTCGACCCCCAGGAGCTGATCACGATGATCAACGAGTATCTGTCAGAGATGACTGACCTGGTGCTTGAGGAGGGCGGCACCCTCGACAAGTACATCGGTGACGCAATCATGGCTTTTTGGAACGAGCCGCTTCCCTACCCAGACCACGCAGATCGGGCGCTACGATGCGCCGTGCGGATGCAGCGAAAGATGAACGAGTTGAACGACCGCTGGCGACGGTCGGACCCGGCCGCCGAGACCCTTGACGTGCGGATTGGGATCAACACCGGCACCGTCGTGGTCGGCAACGTCGGGGGGAAGGATCGGTTCGACTATTCGGCGCTGGGCGATGCGGTAAACCTGGCCGCGCGCCTCGAGCCCGCGAACAAGACCTACAACACGCTGGTGATGGCCTCTGAGAACACCATGCACTCGGCCATCCCCTCGGCCTATCGCTACCGGGAGCTCGATCTGATCGCGGTGAAAGGGAAACTGCGGCCGGTCACCGTCTACGAGATCGTCGAGTTGGCGGATGCGCCGCTGCCTGCGGCCCGCGAGCAGGCCCTGGGTCACTACGGCTCGGGGCTGGTAGCTTACAAGCGCAGGGACTGGGAGCTGGCCGCCACCTACTTCGAGGCGGCTCTCGAGGCCGATCCGAAGGACGGACCGAGTAACGTGTATCTGGAGCGGTGCCGCGAGAACGTGGCAGATCCGCCTCCGGCGGACTGGGACTTCGTGGTGCGCAGGACGGTCAAGTAGGCCGGCGAGGCCGGCCCCGACCCAACGGAGCATGACATGAGCAAGCGACTGACGATTCTGCTGTCCGGAGCACTGCTGCTGCCGGTCGCGCGCCCACCGCTCGCCGCGCAGGATACCGCGGGTCCGCCCGCGGCCATCGTGGTGAAGCTCCAGGGTGAGGTGAGCATCCGCAGCGGTGGCGCTACCGCGCCCGCCGTGGTGGGCACTCGGCTCACGGTCGGCGACGAGGTGATTCCGGCCACCGGCGCGCGCGCATATCTCGTTCATCGGAGCGGTCAGACCCAGGTCGTCTCCGAGCGCACCATCGTGGCTGCTCCATCCCGCAGCGCGGAGGAGGGCGACATGTTCTCCCGGACGGTCCGGGTGCTCGCTCAGGCCGCCAACTCGAACGCGCGCACCCAACCCAACCGTCAGGGGATGATTCGGCCGATCCCGGGCGAGCCCGTGCTCGTGTCCCCCCGGAACGGCATCACGGTGACCCGCCAGCGGCCGACCTTCAGGTGGATGGAGGTAGCCGGCGGCGCGGGCTACACGCTGCAGCTCCGCACCGAGGGTGAGCGACCACGCCGCTTCCAGGTGGACGGCGCGACCGCGTGGACGCTGCCCGACAGCGAGGCGCCCCTGCTCTCCGGCCGGTCGTACCAGTGGACCGTCGCTCCCCTCGGGGGCCGGCCGACCCGTGAAGAGCCCTTCACGGTGATCGGTGACGAGCAGCGCCAGGAGCTCGAGTGGAGCATCGAAGCGATCGCCGGGATGGGGCTGGACCCGCTGGTCGAGGGCAGGCTCCTGGCCGCCGTCGTATTCACGGACTTCGGGCTCTACTACGACGCGGTCGCGGCGCTCTCGGATCTCGAGCAGGGCGGCGACCCCCTCGGGGCCGACCTCTTATCTCTTGAAGGGCGAGGTGCTCGATCGCCTAGGCCGACTAGACGAGGCCCGTGAAGCGTTCGACCAGGCCGATGCGCTGCTGAGAGGATGACTACGAGCGACGCCGCCCGGGCGGGCGTACACTTCACGGTCCTCGCGGCGCCCGGCAAGGTGCCGCCGGCGCTCCGCGTGCTGGGCAGCGGGGCCGAGGTGCGCGAGGTGGCGGGCCCCGGACCGGGCGACGCGACCGATGCCCCGACCGTGCTGCTCGTCTCGGGCGCGCTTGCCGGCAGGGCGTCCGCGCTCGCCCAGCTCCCCGACCACGTGGTGCTGGTCGCCGCCGACGCGGGGGGACGCGAGGTCAGCGAGAAGGCAGGGCGGCTCTTCCTCTCGCTCGAGGATCTCACAGGCGACGAGGCCGTCCTGCGCGCCGTACGCTCCGCGGCCCGCCACTCCGCCGCTCTGCTGGCGCAGACCCGCACCCGATCCCATCTGGACCGTCTGACCAGCGAGCTACGCGAGCTCAACCGCATCGGCATGGCGCTCATGAGCGAGCGTGACCCTGAGCAGTTGCTCAGCCTGATTCTGACGCAGGCGCGCCGGCTCACCACGAGCGATGCCGGCAGTTTGTACCTCGTCGAGCAGGACGCCGAGGGAAACGAGACCCTGCACTTCTTGCGCGCGCAGAACGACACGCTGCCCGACCTTCCGGATCCGAACTTCACCCTCCCGCTCGATCGCACCAGCATCTCGGGATACGTGGCGTTGCACGGGGAGCCGCTCACCATCGACGACGTTTACGAGATCCCGTCGGACCGCCCCTACTCGTTCAATCGCGCTTTCGACCAGGAGCACGGCTACCGCGCCAAGTCGCAACTCGTTGTCCCGATGAAGGACCATCGCGACGGGGTGGTGGGCGTGCTTCAACTGATCAACCGCAAGCGCGACCCGCGCGCGGTCATCCACAACGATGACGACACCGATGCGCACGTACTCCCCTACGGCGAGCGCGAGGTCGAGATCGTTCAGTCCCTCGCGGGTCAGGCAGCCGTCTCGATCGAGAACGGCAAGCTCTACCGGGACATCGAGAACCTGTTCGAGGGGTTCATCAAGGCAGCCGTCACCGCAATCGACCAGCGGGACCCCACCACCTCCGGTCACTCGGTACGGGTTGCCACACTGACCTGCGACCTCGCCGAGGTGATCGATCGGGTTGGCACCGGGCCGTTCGCGCACGTGAGCTTCACCCGCGAACAAATGAAGGAGTCGCGCTACGCGGGCCTACTGCACGACTTCGGCAAGGTCGGTGTGCGGGAAGAGGTGTTGATCAAAGCGAAGAAACTGCCGCCTGTCATGCTCGAGCGCATCGAGGCGCGCTTCGACCTCATCCGTCGCACGGTGGAGGCGGAGTACCACCGACGGCGCGCGGACTACCTCGCCGAGCGCGGGAGGGACGGGCTGGAGGAATTCGTGGCAGGCCTGGAGGAGGAATTCCGGACCGCCACCGAGCGCGTGCTCCACTTCCAGCAGGCGATCAGGGAGTCGAACGAGCCCCGCATCCTGCCCGAGGCGAGCGCGGACGTGCTCGAAGAGATCGCGGCGACGACCTTCCCCGACTTCGGCGGTCAGCCGGTTCCCTACATCACCGACGACGAGCTGCACTTCCTTTCGATCCCCAAGGGGAGCCTAGATCCGGGGAGAGCGCAAGCAGATCGAGTCCCACGTCACCCACACCTACAACTTCCTGAATCAGATTCCCTGGATCGAGGACCTGTCCGGGGTAGCGGACATCGCGTACGGCCATCACGAGAAGCTGGACGGAACCGGTTATCCGCGGGGCGTCGCCGCCTCCGTGATCCCAGTGCAGACGCGGGTCATGACCGTGGCGGACATCTTCGACGCGCTCACCGCCTCGGATCGGCCATACAAGAAGGCGCTCCCGTCGCAGCGGGCGCTCGACATCCTCGACATGGAGGGGAAGGCGGGCCCAGCTCGACAAGAGCGTGGTGCAGGTTCTGCTCGAGTCGGAGGTCTACCGAAAGGTGCTTGAGCAGGACTGGCGCGCGCTGTAAGACGCAAGAGCACGATCACCCACGCGGCAGCCGATCGGCTGCTAGGAGTTGTGGATCTCGATGCGATTACGGCCTTGCGAGCGCGCGTACAGCACGGCCTCCTCGGCCGCCCCCAGCAAATCATCGGGATTGGTCATCCAATCCTTCCACGCCGCAATTCCCGCGCCGAAGGCGATCCCGAGATCCGTCAGGATGGGGGCCAGTTCGGCCTGAAAGCGCTCCGCGGCAATGAGACCACCGAATGCGTTGCAGTCGACCAGGATAGCGCCGACCCGGTCGGGCTCCAGCCGAGCGATCATATCCATCTGACGACTGATCTGGTTGATCCGCTCGCCCACCCTCAGCTGCCCTTCGGGTGCGGTCGCGGCCAACCCCGGCAGTTCGTAGACGATCATCGTGACCGGGATCCCGCGGCCCCCCGCCTCCCAAAGCAGGCGATAGGTCACGTCGAAGTGGAGTCGGTTGGGCAGGAGGGTGAGCTCGTCAGTCAGGGCCAGGTGCCGCACGCGGCCCTTGACGTCACGGACGGTAGGCGGAAGTCCGCGGAAACTGGCACGATCTACCGAGGGTCGCGCTTCCGTGCCGCCTTCACTCCCGGGAACGGCGGTCACTGCCCCCCGCCGATGCCCGTGGTCGGACCCGAGTCTCCGACCACGGCCAAAGGCACATCTCCGATCCCTGCGCGCTGCGGGTTCTGCCTACCCTGGGTAGCGCTCACCACACTCCGCGAGACGTGCTCGTAGGTCTCGGCGAACGTGATGATGCCGTCGCCGTTCAGGTCGCCCTTCCCCTCGAGGGCCTCGAGCATGAAGTGCGTGAACACCCCGTGCCCGCCCCAGCGCGCATCCTCGAGAGAAAACTCGTTCGTATCGGCGGCGGTCATCATCAGCCTTCGGGACGGCGTGAACAACTCGGCGAAGCTACCGGCGATCGCGTTCTGGTCGGAGCCACCCACGGGTCGCATCGTCGGCGGTGCCGGCCGAGTGGCACGCGTCAGCGATCACGATCACGCGCCTCGGCCGCGATCTGCCGCCTCAACGCGGTCTTGACGTCCCACATGGGAAACGCCGTGGCAGCGAGCGCGTCGATGTCGCTGTCGTGCGGGAGGAGATAGAGGTTGTCGGGACGCGACGGGTCGGGGGCACCGTGACCCGCGTAGTAGATGAAGACGAGGTCGTCCCAGTCGGCCTGCTGGAGGAAGACGAAGAGAGCCTCGCGCATCTTCGCGGCGGTCGCATTCTCGTCGGTGAGGAGCAGGACGTGATCTTCCTCGAACGGGCCGGCCGCGTCCGAGCGCAGGAAATCGTATACGGACCGTGCGTCGGCCTCCGCGAATTCGAGGTCTGGGATCTCGGCGCTCGCGTACTGGCCGACGCCGATCACCACGGGCCCAGCGCTCATCGACACGCGGCGCGGCGATAGCCTGGCTCTCCGCTCCGGAGGGGCCGATGGCGACCACCTTCACGCTGTCCCGCGACATCGGGAGGGTGGTCTCTGCCCAGAAGCGCTGTGCCTGCAGGCCGCCCAGACCCAGGCTGGCGGCCTCCTGCGGGTCGAGCGGCTCCAAGTTGGCCGGCTTCCCCTCCACGGTCACCGATCGTGTCTCTCCCACGACCACGCCCTCGAGCCGGACCGGGTTGAACAGCGAGGCGGAGCGCTCCCCGCGCTTCACGACCCCAAGCCCACGCGTCTGGCCTCCCCCGGTCGCCGGTCGCACGTCGGCCATGAGGATCGCAAGGCCGGGCGCCGCCACGCCCGCATCGGTGCGGGTCTCCTGGACCTGCTGCCCGACCGAGCCCGGGTCCGGACGCCAGTAGGCCTGCTCCTCCCAGGGCGTGCTCTCCCAGTCGTTCATCAATTGGCCCAGCAATGGTGACGTCTCGAGCAGACGCGCGGTCGCCTGGCGGATCGCCTTGGTACGAGCTGCCTGCTCCGTGGCCTCGATGGCGCGTGAGCTCGACTGGGCCGCAGCCACCACGTGGCCACGGTCGAGGCGTAAAGCCCGAATCGAGACCTCACTCGTCGCGGTGATCAGGGTGCCGTCGACGGGGTCCGGGCGCGCTCCCCAATCGGCCACGCCGATGATGAGCACGTGGGCTCCGAAATCTCTCCGAGCTGAACCGCCGCCCCCTCGTCCCCGTCCAGCGCAGACTGCACCAGGTCGCGCTGGGCCGCGGTATGGGCGAGGGCCGGGTCGACCAGTGGGAAACCGGCC
>CBDANQ010000037.1:0-20284 GCA_965197725.1 Longimicrobiales bacterium | reverse complement strand
GAACTTCTTGCAAAATGATCGCCTGCCGGAGCGCGTGCGGGTCCCGGCTCGATAACACTTCGTGTACTGCCCCGGCGTCCGCAGCGAGGCGCTCCGCGAGCGGATCCAACCCGTCCTGTTCCGAAGGCGCCCGTGAGGAAGGGTCCGTTCCGTAGCCCACATGGGCGCGGTGCACCACGTGCTCCTGCTCTGGAGTCGGCTGGTAGGACGCCGGACGTGCTACGGTCGTGGCCTCGCTCCGCGGCTCGGGCTCGGCGGGCAAGGCGCTCGGTCGTACGCCGGACACGAGTCCGGCGATTTCTTCCCAGACGTCTTTCGGGATCAACGTCTCCGGCGGGGCCGGGGTCGACCGCGACACAGTCCTGTAAGGATTCGAGTACTCCGGAATGTCGTCGTCGATCTGGTCGTCGTACGAGGGTGGCTCGTCGTATGAGAGGCGATCGTCGTAGGAGGGCTGGGCGTCGTACGTCGGCACGTACTGCTCCTCCTGGGTGGGATCGTACTGCCCCTCCTCAGGCGCCTGTCCGGGCGGCAGGGCCCGTCGGGCCTTCTGCTTCCGGAGAACGCCCTCGAGGAGCGAGAAGAGGATGATGACCACGATGAAGATCAGGCCGTCCATCGCTTGCGCCCTCTACTCCGGGGGAGGGGCCGAGCCGCCCTCATCAGGCCCCGCGATCGCTCGCCTCATCGATGTGTCCGCCTGGATGTTCTTGTACCGCATGTAGTCCATCACCCCGAGATGCCCCTCCCGGAATGCCTCGGCGAGCGCGAGCGGAACCTGCGCGTCGGCCTTCACGACCTCGGCCTTCATCTCGCCGACCAGCGCCTTCATTTCCTGTTCCTTCGCGACCGCCATCGCACGGCGCTCTTCGGCGCGTGCCTGAGCGACGCGCTTGTCCGCCTCGGCCTGATCGGTCTGGAGCTCGGCGCCGATGTTCTTGCCCACGTCCACGTCCGCGATGTCGATGGACAGGATCTCGAACGCGGTCCCCGAATCCAGACCCTTCGCAAGCACGGTCTTGGAGATCGCATCCGGGTTCTCGAGAACTTTCTTGTGCGAGCCCGCTGAGCCGATGGTGGATACGATTCCTTCACCGACACGTGCCAGGATCGTCTCCTCGCCGGCGCCGCCGACGAGTCGGTTGATGTTCGCACGCACGGTCACGCGCGCGATGGCGATGAGCTGAATGCCGTCTTTGGCCATCGCCGCCACCTTCGGCGTGTTGATGACCTTCGGGTTGACCGAAACTTGCACGGCCTCGAGCACGTCCCGTCCGGCGAGGTCGATCGCCGCGGCCTGATTGAAGACCAACTCGATCGACGCCTTGTCGGCGCTGATGAGCGCACCGACCACCCGATCTACACGGCCGCCGGCGAGGTAGTGTGCCTCGAGCGCGTTGATGTCCAGATCGAGGCCAGCTTTGGTCGCCGTAATGAGGGGACGGACCACCGCTGCCGGAGTCACCTTGCGCAGGCGCATGCCGATCAGGGAGCCGATGCCCACGCTGACACCCGCGGAGACGGCCTCGATCCACAGTCGGACCGGAATCGCCCAAAGGACGACGGATATGCCGATGATGACGGTGACGATCGCGAATAGCTGGAACGCCCATAACTGCTCGTCCATTGCAAAACCTCAGTCAGTGTGTGTTGTTCGCATTGCCTTCAGACCCCTCCGCCTCATCGGCGGCCACGGGCCGAACGATATGGCGGTATCCCTCCGCGCTGATGACGCGCACAGGCGTCCCTTCGGTGATCCACTCGGACTCGGACACGACGTCGATCCGCTCGTCACCGAACATCGCCGTACCGGCCGGGCGGAGGTCCGTGATCGCGGTACCGAGCGTGCCTACCAAGTCGTCACGTACCTCGGCGGACTCGTACCCGATCGAGCGGTCGGTCCGCTGCAGCAGGAAGATCCCGCTCTTCGCCAACCTCGAGCTGCGCGGGAGCGAGCGAACGAGGACCCACGCCGAGACAAGGTTCAGCAACGCGGACGTCGCCAGGACCATGCCGGCCGTCGTGTAATCAGACATCGTCGAAACCGACCCCAACAGGCTCATGAACAAACCGATGAGCACCGCGGCGATTCCGGCCAGCCCGAAGAGCCCGAAGCCAGGTATGATGACAACCTCCACGCCCAACAGCAGCAACCCAGCACCAAAGACTAGCACATCCTCGAGGCCCGCCAGCCCGACGATCAGATGCGATCCGAAGAAGAGGCTCAGCGAGAGCAGGCCTGCCGCACCGGCCATCCCGAACGAGGGTGTCTTGATCTCCGCAATCAGCCCCAGGAATCCGAGGGATAGCAGGAATGGAGCAACGACCGGGTGAGAGAAAAAACGCACGATCCGCTCGGCCCAGTTGATCTCGGACGTCACCACATCCGCCCCACCGTACCCGAGCGCCGTGAGCAGCGCTTCCAGGTCCTCGATCTCCACGGCATAGTCGAGCGCGACGGCCTCCGTGGTGGTGAGCGTCAGCAGCTTGCCCGACTCCACGACACCGTCGATCTGCACGTCCTCATCCACCATCGCGGCTGCGACGGTCGGGTCGAGACCCTGAGCTTCCGCGAGCGCGCGCATCTCGCTGCGCATCGCGGACACGATCTTCTCGGGGGCCTTCTTACCGGAACCGTCGACCGGGGTCGCGGCGCCGATGACCGATCCGGGCCTCATGTAGATGCGCGACGTCGAGAGAGCGATGAGCGCGCCCGCCGAGAAGGCACGCCGATTCACCAGGGAATACACGGGGACTTCGGAGTCGGAGAGCGCGTCCGCGATGCGTTCTGCGGCGTCCACGCGGCCACCCGGCGTATCGATGTCGAGCACGATCGCGCTGGCGCCCGCGGCAGCGGCCTCGCGCACGCTACGCTCGATGTAAGGAGCCAGACCGAGCTCGATCACGCCCGTGACGGGCACGCGGTAGACCGTTTGCCGGTCTTGGGCCGGAATCGGCATGGCGAGTGGTCCGAGCACGACAGCAAAGGCGAGGAGAAACACACGTTGGCGGCGTTTCATGGTTCGGTCCCTCCCAGACGACGTCCCACTTGAATTCAAGCGCCTCCCGACGCCATCAGGCCTCTGGCGTAGTATGCCCGCCTGATCGCGCGCACCCAGTCCTGCTGCGACAGAGCTTCACGCCCGCCCTGAAGCAGACGGTCGAGACGCTCGATATCTTGTTCAGAGTACCTGTCACCTGCCGAGATACTTCGGCGTTCGACGTCCACTTCGGACACCATCGTGCGCGCGACCGCTTCGGGTCCAACCTCGCGGAGCGCATCAGACCCTGTGAGCAATTGCACCATCGCGTCCTGGAGATTCTCGGCCCGGAGCGCGTCCCACGCCAGCGCGTGCGCATTCGAGGCTTCCCATATACGGACGCGGATGCGCTCCGGAAGCTGAACCTCAGGTAGCTCCAAGGCGCGTCTCACCCCTTCGGCAAGTCGGTCGAGTTGCTCGCCAATGCCGCCGCGGCCGAATTGCGGAACGAAGAGCATCGCCAGCGGCCCGTATGTCAGGCTGCGAACCCCTCGACCTTCGTCACCGGGAAGGTCCCACGAGGTCAGCCAGCGCACGACGGCGTCCGCCAACTCGGGAGCCGCGTCATCCGGCACGGTCCACGAGCCCGCATGGGGAAGGTCGACCCCGAGTGCCAGCGCCCCCGCGGTTTCCTCCGCAACCATGCGAGCCAGCGGGTCGGTCGTCGCATCTTCACACCCTGCGAGCGCCGCAAGCACGAGGGCCAGTGACGCGCAGGCCATGGGCACGAACGTGCCAGTCCACGGAATGCGTGGAATCGCGGGCACATAGGGTCTCATGCGTAGAAGTTCGCGCCATCCGCCGTTCGGCCGCTACCCTCCCCTGACCCAGTTCGTCGGACTCGCATGGCCTTCGCCCTGCCGGAAAGCCACGAACCCCGTGTCACGATTGACATTTTACCCGATTCGAGGCGCGGAACACCGGCCCATTGGCGTGTATGCCGTGCGGCCAGTAGCGGGCCGAAACACGATTCAGAGACTCGATGAAGCCCAGATGTCCGAGAAGGTATTGGTTCGGTACGAAGTGCGGGGCGGGATCGCGATTCTCACGCTCGATGATCCGCCCGCGAACACGTACACGCAGGATGATGATGCGCCAGATCGACGAGAGCATAGTTAAAGGCGCGCTTCGACAAGGATGTACACGTGATCGTGATCACCGGCGCGGGTGAGCGACGACATCGATCTGGTCGAGTTGAACGAGGCGTTCGCCGCCCAGGCAGTGACCCGTGCGGCCTCATCCCCAGCACGCTAGCATGATGGTGCCGCAACAGGACGAAGACCACCTGAAGGGCTTCTTCTCATGAGCGATGATCGATTGGAGGCGCTGCGCGTGAAGATCCGGGCGGTCGATCACGAGCTTGTCAAGCTGATCGGCCGACGCAGGGACCTCGTCATCGAGATTGGAGTGGCGAAGGAGGCGCTCGGGCTGCCGGTTCTCGACCCACGTCAAGAGGCCAAGGTCGTCCGCAGGGCAGCCGAACTCGCTCGGGAACTCGAGGTCGACGAAGAGCTTACCCGAGACGTGATCTGGCGGATCATCGCCTCAGCGAGGGACACGCAGAAGGGGCGGACCCGGTGGGGTCCGCCCCTTCCGCGTGGTCAAGACGCCACCCCTCCCGCGGGAGATAACGAAGGCTGACAGGTCAGTCGGCGATGCGTCTCGTACGCTGGCCGCGGTTCAGGAGTGCGACCCCCTGGGGGGAGTCACCGACTGGGACACGCACAGCGTACATCTCACCCGGAGGTGTGACGCGTCTCATGAGGTGCGGGTTGAGGTCACGTAACAGCCGCTCGTCCACCCCGAGGCCCACAGCCACTTTGGCGAGCGTGGTGCTTCCAGGCACGAAGGCCCGATCGAATCGGTACGGATCGGCGAACTCGACGATAAAGCCGTACGCTTCGGCGTCTTCCGCGAGAATCGTGGCGGCCACGAGCCTGGGCACATATTCTCGGGTCTCCCGAGGGAGATGATCTAGAACCTCCCAATAGACGTCTTCGTCACCGGTCCGCCGTTCGGCGTGTTGTCTCAGCACGCGCTCGACTCGGCCGGGCCCGGCATTGTATGCCGCGGCTGCGAGGTACCAGGATCCGAATCGGCCGTGCAGCCACTGGAGATAGTCCAATGCGGCATCGGTCGCCCTCACGGGATCACGTCGCTCATCGACCCATTCGTCCACGCGCAATCCGTACTGGAGCGCGGTCGGGCTCATGAACTGCCAGAGGCCCACCGCAGAGACCCGCGAGACGGCCCGAGGCTCGAACCCGGACTCCATCATCGCCAGGTACAGTAGCTCTTCCGGCATCCCGCGCTCGCGGAGCTTCCCGCGCACGAGCTCGTCGTACACGCTCCGCCGCTTCAGCAGCGTCTCGAATACGGCTCTCTGCGTCGTCTGGAACCGCGCCATCCACCGTTCGACACGTGCATTCACGTGAAGGGGCAGTTGGGTGCCGAGCGCCTCGATCCCGACTGAGGGCACGACGGGGGCGATATCCTCCGTCTCGGGCTCGCCGCCCATGAATAGAAGCGGTACCAACAAGAGTGGCACCACGCGCCACCATCTAAAGGCACGAGTCACAGGCTCGCTGTTCTTCTGCGTAGACATAGTCAACCTCCTTCCATGTCGCCTGCCCCCCCATACGAGTATCGCCCCATTGTGTTGCGGAGCGAAGCTCAGAGGAGAAATGCAGGCGGTCCCGCCCGCGCTGAATGCGCGAATGCGAAGAGGTCCGGCCCGGTAGCTACGCCACCGGCGCCGGACCCCTCGTCACGGCTGGGAGAACTACTCGGCCGGGTAGACCGATACAACCTTCCGAGCACGCATGCGCTCGAACGTCACGATCCCGTCGACACGTGAGTAAAGCGTGTCGTCACTGCCGCGGCCGACGTTGCGACCGGGATGAATGCGCGTGCCGCGCTGACGCACCAGAATCGAGCCGGCGGACACTTCCTGCCCCCCGAAGCGCTTCACACCGAGGCGCTGCGCGTTGCTGTCACGACCATTCCGGCTGGAGCCTACGCCTTTCTTGTGTGCCATGAGGTCCTACCCGTCTATGCGAGCTGAATCGAGACGCGCTACGCGAGCGCGACTTGCTCGATCCTGATCTCCGTGAAGTTCTGCCGGTGGCCCTGCTTCCTCCTGTAGCCCTTCCGGCGCTTCCGCTTGAAGACGATGATCTTGTCGGCACGCCCGTGACGGATTACCTCCGCCTTCACCGAAGCCCCATCCACCGTGGGCGTGCCCACGAGGACATTCTGCTCGCCGTCGCCGGCGAGCAGGACCTCGTCGAACGTGACCGAATCCCCGGGCGCGATATCGAGCGAAGGGATCCGGAGGCGGACGCCTGCTTCGGCCCGGAACTGCTTACCGCCAGTTTGGAATACTGCGTACATAGCGACTTCCAGAGCGCCTTCTCAGCTTTTTGATGCATAGCCTGTAAGTATCGATCCGATGAGCAAATCGGTCAAGACACCCCGCCGGAGGTCAGGCCGCGACGTACTTGTTGGTAACGTCGGTCTCGGCTGGGCCGGACAGCAACCGGAACTCGTCGAGCCGCATGAGCGGGTCGTCGCGTAGATCGAGTCGCAAGCGGGTCCGGTTGCGCAGCCTCTCTAAGAGCCCCGGTTCCTCCTCTATGACCCTCAGCGCGACCTCAGGGTGCACACGGACCACGATTTGCTTCTCCTGCTTCGAGGACGCCGCCCGACGCAGAGACCGCTCGATACGGCGAACCACCGTGGCAGGTGTGTAGACCCTCCCCATTCCACCACACGACGTGCATTCGGACGTCAGGGATTGAAAAAGCGAGGGGCGCACACGCTGCCGCGTCATCTCAATCAAGCCGAGATCGGAGATCCCGAACGCCTTCGTGCGCGCGCGGTCCTTGCCCAGTTGCGTACGTAGCTCGTGTAGGACCTGGTCGCGGTGTTCCTGGGACTCCATGTCGATGAAGTCGGCGACGATGATCCCGCCCACATCCCGAAGCCGGAGCTGCTTCGCGATCTCGCGCGCAGCCTCCAGATTCGTCCTCAGAATCGTCTGGTCGGGGTCCTTCTTGCCCTTCCCCGCGTAGCGGCCTGTGTTCACGTCGATCGAGACCAGCGCCTCGGTCGGCTCGATCACGATGTGACCCCCGGACTTGAGGCGCACGCTACGCTGGAACGCCCGCTGAATCTCTTCCTCGACCCCGAACTCGTCGAAGAGGGGCTCCGGGCTCGCGTGTAGGTGGATGCGATCCTGGAGGTCCGGATCTACGCTCTTGACGTATTCCAGCACCTCGTTGTACATCGCTTTCGAGTCGATACGAACCGCGTCGAACTTGTCGCTGAACAGGTCACGGATGACGCCACTGATGAGCTGCGCCTCGCGGTGTAGGGAAGCAGGAGCCTTCCGTCCCTTGGCACGGTTCTGGATCTTCGTCCAGCTCTCGTGCAAGAGCTTGTACTCCTTCCCGAGCTTCTTCTTGGTGACCTCTTCGCCGACGGTACGAACGATCATTCCGCCGCTCCCCGGCTTCACGATCTGCTGCGCCATCTTGCGCAGCTTCGAACGCTGGTCACGCCCTTCGATCTTTCTGCTCACGCCGACGCGCGACGTGTACGGCATGTAGACCATGAAGCGGCCCGGCAGCGAGACCTGCGCCGTCAGGCGTGATCCCTTGCTGCTGATCGGCTCCTTGGTGACCTGCACCAGGATGCTCTGACCCTTCTGGACGTTGTCCTGGATCGGGGGGTACTTCTTCGGGCGTCGGCGACCGCGTCCGTGGCCTCGATCATTCCCGTCCCCATCCCCATTGTCGGCGTCGAGGTCTTCTTCCTCGCCGTAGTTGAGATCCGAGACGTGAAGGAAGCCGGCCTTCTCGGCGCCGATGTCGACGAAGGCGGCTTGGATGCCCGGAAGCACCGCCTCGACACGGCCTAGAAAGATGTCTCCGAGCAATCGGCCCTGGTCGGGACGGTCCAGCATGACGTGGACCAACTGTTTGTCTTCCAGGAGCGCCACCCATGATTCCTGCGGGGTCGCGCTCACGAGGATTTCTCTCCTCAAAATACTGCTCCGTTGTTTCGGCCGATCCGCGTCTCCCGAACCGGGCCCGTCCGCGTCCCGAACCCTCCCGCCTCAGTCTTCGGCGAGCGAGCTCGGCGACCGTCTGGCCTCCGGCGTCCCAGGCGCGGTGGAGCCGGCGTGCTCGGGGTCCTCCCCGAGGCGGTGCCGGCCCCCTACCGCAAGCGGGTCGACTGTTAGTTTGTCTCCGCCCCCACGGGCTCTCGTGAGCTCGCCGAGGATGGCTCGTTGATGCGGTCCGTCATCAGCTCTGCAACGATGTGCCGGCCGATAAGCAACCGCTGAATTTCACTGGTCCCCTCGCCGATCTCGCAGATCTTGGCGTCGCGCATCATGCGCTCAACGGGGTAATCACTCGTGTATCCGGCCCCGCCCATGACCTGGATGGCGCCCAGCGTGGCACGCATGGCGAGTTCCGAACAATACAGCTTTGCCATGGCCGCTTCCTTCGAAAAAGGAGCGCCACGGTCCTTCAACCACGCTGCGTGGTATGCCAGGTGCCTTCCCGCCTCGATCTCCGTGGCCATATCCGAGAGCCGGAATTGAACCTGCTGGAATTCCCACACCTTACGCCCGAACTGCTGGCGTTGGTTCACATATCGCACGGCGGTCTGGAACGCGCCATCGGCCAAGCCGAGGCTGAGCGCGGCTATCCCGATGCGTCCGGCATCGAGCGTCTTCATGAAGTTGATGAAACCGAGTCCTTCTTCACCCAGACGCTGTTCAACCGGTACGAGCACGTCCTGGAAGAGCAACTCGCGGGTATCGGAAGCTCTCCAGCCCATCTTGTCCTCGTGCACGCCCGCGCTCGCGCCTTGCGAGAAGGGTAGGTCCGGGCGGTGGCCCCACCCCACCGCCTCCGCCCGCGCAAGATCCACCATCGGTTTGCAAACGATGAAGCTCGAGATGCCCCGCCGACCCTTCTCAGGGTCCGTGACAGCCGTCGCTACAAAAATCTCACCCACGCCGGCGTGGGTGATGAAGATCTTCGATCCATTCAGCCGGTAGCCGCCCGCCTCGCGCACGGCCCGGGTCCGTATACTTGCCGAGTCCGAGCCCGCACCCGGCTCGGTGAGCCCGAAACCTCCGAGTACGTCACCGCTTGCCAGCGGCGGTATGAACTCCCGCTTCTGGTCCTCAGTGCCAAACGCCAGGATCGGTGAGGTGCCCAGGGTCGTGTGCGCAGACACCGTGATCGAGTGGCTGGCGTCGAACTTCGCCAACTCCTCCACCACCAGGATATAGCTCAGGTAGTCGAGGCCGAGGCCACCCAGCTCCTTTGGGACAGGAACTCCGAAGAGCCCCATCTCGGCCATCAGCTTGGCGTTCTCCCACGGGAACTCGGCGGTCTCGTCGAGTTCTCGAGCCACCGGAGCGATCGCTTTCTCCCCAAAACGGCGTACCCGCGCCTGAAGGGCTACGTGGTCCGAAGAGAGATAGCGATCCATGAAAGCTCGTTGAAGAGGATGTCTGTTCACCTGGGATGGCAGCGGTCGCATGCGTGGCACCGACGCCCGGACGCCTCTCCAAAGTAACGAAGAAGCGCGGCCCGTCGGCATCCTCGGCCCCGCGGGTAGTGGTACAGTTTGAATCCACGGGTTGTTAGCGGGTGTCTTGATCCCCTAGCTTTGAAGCATGGCTAAGAATCCGAAAACACCCTCCCGTCCTCGCGACATGAACCAGCTCGCCAAGCGCATCGTGGATATTACCACGGGAGAAGAGACGGACGAAGCCGAGGCTCCATCCGTACTCGAAGAACGGGCCGCGAAGGGCGGGGCCGCTCGGTCCTCAAAGCTGACGCCCGAGGAACGGTCGGCCATCGCCCGGAAAGCCGCACGCGCCCGTTGGAAGAAGGATTAGCGACTCATCCGCCCGACTTCACCGTCCGGTGTAGGTTTGCCGATAACAAGCGAACTTTTGTCGTTCCCTTCGGCCGTGTGGCCGTTTTTTCCTGCTCCTCCTTCTTGTCCCTATCCCGCTTCATGACCGAGTGAACCGCCTGTAGTAGCTGCGTACGAGACCTCCCCTCCATACCACCAGCCTGGAAGGCGTCAACGACCTTCGGCGCGGTGTACTCTCCGGGCGCGAGCACCAAGAGATCCCGGTACGCCTGCGTCGGCATCTTGCCCTTGAAATAGTTAGGTGGGATTGTCGGCGCCTTCTCGTTCGACTCCACTTCAACCCCTATGCCAGCCCCGAGCGGCAACTGTTCTTCGTCCTTCAGAAGGCGCCCGAGTACTTCCACCGTCGCCTGCAAGGTCCGACGTCTGCCCTCCATTCCCGCTAATTCCCTTTCGGCGTCTCTGAGCGCCGCCATATAGTTCCTCATCTCTTTATCCGTAGTCACAGTGTTTGCTCCCTCCGATCCAGTGGCTATATTAGGGGCCAGGACGGGAGCCGACGGGTCTACAACGCCGCACCGGCCCCCATCCTGGCCTTAGTTTTTTTAGACGCAAATACATCGCTCACCTCCTACGGCTCATAGCCGTAGTTGAGGGTGGCCGCCGGGTTCGGATGCGCATCCCAATGCATCGTCCGAGCCCGGCGGTTCGTGGTTTGGCCCCACAGATTACAGCATCGCACCTGTTGGCGCAAGTGTCGCGCAGAAGCCCCTTGGTCATGATCGCCCAAGTCACTTGTGCATCCACCCTTGACTTCTCTCACGTAGGCAAGCATATTAGTACAGTTATAGTAGCTTTGGAGGGAGGCGATGAACAGGCTTTCGACCGAAAAGAGAAGCATGATCCTCACCGCGCTCTGCGAGGGCACGTCAGTGAACGCCACGTCTCGTATGACGGGTGTGTCCAAGGTGACGATCCTCAAGCTTCTGGGGGACATCGGGCCGGTATGCCTGGACTATCAGCGTAAGACCTTCGTGAACCTGCCCTGCAAGCGAATCCAATGCGACGAAGTGTGGAGCTTCGTCGGCGCGAAGGAACGCAACATCCCCCGTGACGAGCGGGGCTGTGGAAGAGGTGACGCTTGGATCTGGGCGGCGATCTGCGCTGACACAAAGCTCGTACCCTGCTGGCACGTTGGCGGTCGCGACGCCAACGCAGGCTATCTGTTCATGGAGGATCTAGCATCGCGTCTCGCGAACCGCGTCCAACTCACCACAGACGGACACAGGGCATATCTGTCCGCTGTAGAGGGTGCCTTCGGGTGGGGACAGGTAGACTACGCGATGCTAGTTAAACTCTACGGTCCAGCACCGGATGGCCAGCGACGTTACAGCCCCCCGGAAATCCTTGGCATCGACAAGAACCGGGTGATGGGAGATCCAGACCCGGACCAAGTTTCCACGTCATATATCGAGAGACAGAATCTCACGATGAGGATGAACATGCGTCGGCTCACGCGGCTGACGAACGGCTTCTCAAAGAAGATCGAGAACCACAAGCACGCGCTGAGCCTCCACTACATGTACTACAACTTCGTGCGGAAGCATCAGACGTTGACCAAGCAAGCCGGAGGCATCTACAAGACGCCTGCGATGGCTGCTGGCGTCGCGGACCATGTTTGGACGATGGAAGAAGTTGTGGGGCTTCTGGAGGCGGTCGAGGTGGGAAGCTGATTCAGCCCAGGTGCAGTCCGGGTACCACATTCGCCTCGAGTCCGAGTTGGCGGCACAGTCGACGCGCCATATCCCAACCCACGAGATCGTCGTCGTCGTTCAGTAGTGGCTCGGAAGCTTTTACTTCCCCGTCCGCCTCGCGCCGAAGGTATCTCACCTTGGGTTTCACCGCGAGGCCCTACGATGGGAGAGGTGGTGTTTTCCAGGGTGGCGCCGTGCTCACCCGTGAAGATGGCGATGAGTTCGCCAATTTTTGGCGCCTGGTGGAATGGGTAAGGCGCCACTCGTATCTAGGCCGCGATCTTGAGGCGGGGGACAATCGCGGGGCGTTCCTCGAGTGTGCGGAATGGAAGAGCCTCGCCCCGTACGTCGATGTTCGCGGCATTCCACATGTCCCAATACTCCTGGGGCGCCGGTGACAGGCACTTCATCGGCTCTAGTCCGTTCTCGATGGCGATCACCGTATGTCCCACGATGGATCTCTGTAATTCATAGAGTAGGTCAGGGAGGTTCCCCGCCTGAGCCCCGATATCATATTGCAGACATTGCGCCACCCACTCACCGGGATCGCGCTCAAGAAGAACGGCGTCTATCGTATAGGTCGTCATGTTATGCCCCCCTCCCCAGGCGATGAATCTTTAGCATAATACTACTGACCGTGAAATGTGCAATGGCAGCACACCCTTTGACCCAAGAATGTCGACGGCTAGGAATCAAACTGTACCACTACCGCCCCGCGCATACCGTTCGACGGCATCGAGCTTGCGAATCGCGGACTGTCGCAGCTCGTTGGCCCAGGCCAAGTCCGCGCGTGAATGAACTCCCACGCGGACCTGGTGAGACCCTCCATCGGGCGCCGCGGTTCCGTCCGACACCGATGCCTTTTCGGGTAACCGCCGGATCGCGCCTGTGCGCTCGAGCGCGGCGAGCACGAGCGGTACGTCTTCCCTGCAGACCTCGCCGCCCGAGTCGCTGGTGAGGCCACACGCGGTGGTGTCGACGACCCCGAATGCGTCGCGTCCTCGCACTAGACCTCGATGCACCCGCCTGAGAAGGTCGAGCCGTGGGTGGGTTCGTTCCAGGAACATCCGCCCTACCCGGCGATCGTCTCGATGGTAAAACGCCAAGCAAGTCGCGTGCGCCCCGTCCCGCCCCGCTCTCCCCGCCTCCTGATAGTACGCCTCGAGGGTCGTGGGGAGCTGCGCGTGGACGACCAGCCGGACGTCGGGCTTGTCGATGCCCATGCCGAACGCATTCGTGGCGACGACGATCCGACAGTCGTCCGCCAGAAAGCCGTGAAGTACGCGTGTCCGCGTCTGAGCACTCAGGCCGGCGTGGTACGCTTCGGTCCGCTGCCCGAGCCGAGCTAGGGCGTCTCTCACCTCCTCCACGCTCCGCCGAGTGGGCGCGTAGACGATCGCCGTCCCAGGGTGCATGCGAATCACGCTGTGTAGCCGTCTCATCCTGTTCTCGCCAGAGCCCACGCGCTCCACCCGCCAGGCGAGGTTGGGGCGATCGAACGACTGGACGACGATCTCCGGGTCGACCATCCCCAAGTTGGTGCGCACGTCGTCGCGGACAGTGGGCGTCGCCGTCGCGGTCAGCGCCAGCACCGGACAGGCGGCCCAGGCCCTCAATCGACCGATCTCGCGGTACGAAGGCCGAAAGTCGTGCCCCCACTGGCTGATGCAGTGCGCTTCGTCGACCACGAGCAACCGCACGTCGCATTCAGCCACGAGACGGCGAAAGGCAGTGAGGCCGATGCGCTCCGGCGCCACGAAGAGCACGTCGAGGGCACCCGTTCGTGCCGCCTGGGTGATGGTTCTACGCTGCCCGACCTCCTGCGCCGAGCCCAGGAAGGCGGCTCGAAGCCCCGCCTCGAGCGCGCGGCGGACCTGGTCTTCCATGAGGGAAACGAGCGGCGTGATCACCAGCGTGAGACCGCCGAGCGCGAGCGCGGGAATCTGATAGCAGACGCTCTTGCCTCCCCCGGTCGGCAGGATGCCGAGGGCATCGCGGCCCGCGAGAACCGCGCGCACGAGCTCCTCCTGTCCCGGACGGAAAGCGGGATAGCCGAGGTGCTTGTGAAGCAACGCGACGGGGTCGGCAGACATCCCCCACGCTCACGGACCGCATGAGCCTACGGCATGGGGGAATGGGACCGCCGGAGGAGTGCGCCGGCCACCAAGACCACGAGCGCCGCACCCGTCAGCCATCGCTCCTCGAAATAGATACCGGTCAACGCCATGACAGCACCCACGGTGAACACCCCCACCTTCCACTCGAGCGCGGGGCGGGGATTGGGCGACCGGTCGCGGAAGAGTGACACGCTGAACTCAGTCGTCCGATTTCTCTAGGAAGCGCCGGACCCCTTCACGCCACTCCTCGGACATGCGTGCTTCAACGTTGACTTCGGCACCGCGGCGGATGGCCGACTCGAAGTCCAGATCGTCGAGCTCGCAGAGAAGCTTCTTGGTGAGGATGACGGCCTCGCGCGGCTTCTTGCCGAACACCTCCAGATACTGCTTCGCGTTCTCCGAGAACGTAAACGCCGGGAAGACCCGGGTCACGAGCCCGAGCTCTCTAGCCTCTTTCGCTGAGATGGGGTCGCCCTTGACGACGAGCTCGAAGGCCTGCGTTTCCGACACCTTCCGCCGCAAGATCGCCATCACCATAGCCGGAACGAAGCCGAGGTGGATCTCGGGGTAGCCAAACTCGGAGTCGTCGCGCGCGAGCACGATGTCGCACGCGGTGGCCAACCCGCACCCGCCGGCGAGCGCGCGCCCCTTCACGAGTGCGACCACCGGCAACGGGTGTCGCCGAATTTGGATGAAGAGTTCACCCAACGAGAGCGCGTCCTCGAGGTTGTCTTCCTGGCTCAGCTTGACGATCCGCTGGAGCTCCTCGAGGTCCGCCCCGGCACAAAAATCTCTTCCGCGTCCGGTGAGGACCACCACCCTCGCGTCCAGATCTTCCGCCGCGCGCTCGAGGAAGGCCTTGAGGGACGTGACCATGGCCTGGTTGATCGCGTTGCGCTTGTCTGGGCGGTTGAGCGTGAGCGTCACGATGCCGTTGTCGACTGTGTACGGGAGGACCGGCAGTTCGTTCATGGCGCACCCCCGGATCTTCCTGGCACCCAGTCGGCCGGCACGCGGCCCCGTCCCTTTACGGTGTCTGCGACTTCGTCCGGCACTTCGATTTCCATTCTCAGCAGCGCGGTACTGAACACCTTTCCCTGAGCATCGTTCATGAGCGACATCGTACCGCCGCCTCCCAGGGCACCGTGCAGCAGGAAATTGAGCGCCCCCAGGTTCGGAAGTTCGAACCGTTCGACGTCGCCACGCACCATCGATCCGAAGTGGGCCTTCACCCGGTCGGTGGTGAGATGACCGCGAAGCAGTTCGTAGTGCTCGGAGTCAATGGCGATGACCCCCACGTTCACGGTGTCGCCCTTGTCGCCGGAGCGAGTGTGCGCGACGTCCACCAGCTGAACTCGAGCCATGCGCTTCACACCTCCTTCACGTCGACGGCCAAGTGCGGTTCAACCGCCGCACGCTCAATGAGCGCCGGCCAGTACGTCATGATCTCTTGAACCCGAGGGCGCCCACCCGCGAAGCCGGTCACCGACGGCGGCCCGGTCAACACGAGCGGCGCGATTTCGCGCGTGAATCGTTCGACGGGCGCGCGCTCCTCAGCTCGCACGCCAATGCGAAGCTGGACCTCGGGTAGGTCGGCCGGTGGCTCGCCGGCGAGCGTTCCGTGTGTCGAGTCCCACCCGACCAATTCCGTGCGGATTTCGTCGAAGCGCAGGCCGAGCCGGTCGAGACGTTGCCGCAGAATGCGATCGGCTTCCCTCGCCTTGGCCGCCGCATCCGGCCATGAATAGGTGAGCGTTCCGGTGGCCTTCCATCCCGATGAATAGGCGATCGAGACCTTCAAGAAATCCGTCCGGGCGCGGCCTGTGATCCCGTGCACGCGAACGCGGTCGTCACCTCGGTCGTCCAGCTGAATGCTCGTAAAGTCCGCGATGACGTCCGGAGTGATGTACGTCGTCGGGTCGCCGATCTCGTAGACGATCTGTTCAGTCACCGATCCGCGGGTGACCCATCCGCCACTCCCGTCGTGCTTGGTCACCACGAAGGCGCCATCGGCGGCAACCTCGACGATCGGGAAGCCGACCGCTGCCAGGTCCGGAATCTGCCACCAGTCGATCATGCAGTTCCCACCTGTGGACTGGGCGCCGCACTCGTTGATGTGGCCGGCGACGACCCCCGCTGCGATGCGGTCGAAGTCGTCCGCGGCCCACCCGAACTCGTACATCAGCGGACCGTACGTGAGGGCCGCATCGGTGCTGCGGCCGGTCACGATCACGTCCGCGCCGAGCTCGAGGGCACGCACGATTGGAGCCGCGCCGATATACGCGTTCGCGCTCTGCACGCGGTCGCGCACCTCACGGAGTGGAGCACCGGTCTCCATGTGGGTCAGCTCGTGACCCTCCCCGAGAAGTGCGTCGAGTCGATCCATCAAGTCGTCGCCCGTCACGAGGCCGACCTTCGCGCGCCCGGCGACACCCGCCGAGCGTCCCGCTTGAGCGAGCGCCTCGGCGCAGCCCACAGGGTTCACGCCCCCCGCGTTGGTGACAACCCTCACTCCACGCTCCACGCACGCCGGGAAGATCCGCTCCATCAGCGGCACGAAGTCCCCAGCGTATCCGGCGTCCGGGTCCCGCGCGCGCTGCTTCCGCATGATGGACATGGTTACCTCGGCGAGGTAGTCCAACATGAGGTAGTCGATGGGCCCGCCCTCGACTTGGCGCACAGGCGCCTCGAGATCGTCGCCCCAGAAGCCATGTCCGCTCGCGACGCGGACGACGCGGTCGTCGTCGCTCATTCGGCGGCGCCCGTGATCTGGAACGCGCCGAGGTGCGGCCCGGAGTTGTTGAGCGCCGTGCGAATCAACAGTCCCAGCGCCGGGCGTAGTTCCTCGGGCAGCACGATCTCGTCGACGAAGCCCCGGGCCCCCGCGAAGCGGGCGTCGAGCTGACGGTCGTACTCGGCTCGGACCTCGTCCATCTTCGTGGTCAGATCTTCGTCAGGGAGATGGCCCGCCTCCTTGAGGCGGTCGAGCTGCGCACTGAAGAGCGCCATCACAGCGCTCTCACCCTCCATCACCCCCATGCGACCCGTGGGCAGGGAGAGAATGAAGTCCGGATCGAAGCCCTGCCCCGCCATCGCGTAATATCCCGCGCCTGACGCGTGGTTGAGGGTCAGCACGACCTTCGGCACCGTCGCGGTGGCCATCGCTTCCACGAACTCCGCGCCGGCTCTGATGATTCCGGAGTGCTCGGCGTCCGTCCCGACCATGAAGCCCGAGACGTCCTGAACGAACAGAATCGGTGTCTCATGGCGGTTCACGGTCTCGATGAAGTACGCCACCTTTCTCGCGCTCTCGGTATACACGATGCCGCCGAGTCGCGGGGGCCCGTCGGTGTTCTTGAACATGCCACGAGCGTTGGCGATGACCCCGACGGGGTGGCCGTCGATGAAGGCCGTTCCGCAGATCATCTCCGGCGCATGGCCCGGCTGGAACTCGTCGAGCTCCTCGCCGTCCAAGATGCACTCGAGTACGGCGCGCGTGTCGTACGGATGGCGGTGATCGTCCGGCATGATATCGTAGAGCTCGTACGCCAACCGCTTGGGCGGCGTGGCGGTGCGCCCTGGGGCCAGGTCGTGCCGCGGAAGCTCGGCGACGAGCTGTTGGAGCCGAGCGATGCACGCCTCGTCGCTCTCGACCATGTAGTGCGCTACGGCGCTGACCTCCGTGTGCACGCGGGCGCCGCCGAGGTCCTCCGAGCCCACGATCTGGCCCGTCGCTCCTTTTACGAGGTTCGGCCCCCCGAGCCCCATGAACGACGTGCCCTCGACCATGAGGATCACGTCGGACAGCGCCGGCAGGTACGCGCCACCGGCAATACACGGCCCCATGACCGCCGCGAGCTGGGGAACGCGCAGATAGCGCCGCATCACCGAGTTGTAGTAGAAAATGCGCGCGGCGCCGTACTGACCCGGGAACACCCCGCCCTGAAAGGGGAGGTTGACGCCGGCCGAGTCCACCAGATAGAGAATCGGGACGCGGCACCGCATCGCGACTTCCTGGGCCCGCAGGATCTTCGTGATCGTCTCGGGCCACCACGACCCTGCCTTGACCGTGGCGTCGTTGGCGACGATGACGACCTCGCGTCCGGAGACGCGTCCGACGCCGGTAACCACGCCTGCACTGGGTGCCGCCCCGTCATAGAGGTCGTGCGCGACGAGCAGCCCGATCTCGACCCAGGGCTCCCCCTCGTCGAGCAAGAGATCGACACGCTCACGCGCGGTCAGTTTCCCTAGTGCATGCTGGCGCTCGATGCGCTCCGCGCCACCACCGTCGTACAAGCGATCGCGGAGTTCTCGAAGATCGACTGACAGCTCGGCCATCCGGCCGCGGGGTCGGCGAGATTCGTCAGCCGTCACTAGTGAGGCCGTCCCTCGGTCACACCGCCTCGTGGGTAGAGAACCACTCGCGGATGTAGTCGATCGCGGCGGTCGTGGGCGTGCCCGGACCGAACAGCTTCCCGATTCCCTGCTCGCCGAGCGCGGCCATGTCGCCCTCAGAGATGATACCGCCGCCGGTGAGCAGGACGTGATCGGCCGCGGCGGCGTCGAGTAGTGCCTTTACACGGGGAAAAAGCGTTAGATGCGCGCCCGACAGCACGGACATCGCCACGACGTCCACGTCCTCCTGAACGGCGGCGCTCGCGATCATCTCGGGCGTCTGGTGCAGACCTGTGTAGATGACCTCGAAGCCGGCATCACGAAACGCGCTCGCGACGACTTTTGCGCCTCGGTCGTGACCGTCCAAGCCAGGCTTGGCAACGAGTACTCGAATCTTACGATGCGTATCGGACATGGGCCTCCCGGCTCAGAAGAAGACAGGCTCCTTGTACGAACCGAAGACCTCCTCCATGGCGTGTCGGATCTCGTACAGCGTGCAGGCCGCACGGGCACAGTCCAGGATGACCGGTACCAGGTTGTCCCCACCCGAGCTCGCCTTGCGCAAGGCAGCCAGAGTTTGATCGACCTGCCCCGCTTCCCGACCGAAACGCAATTCCGCCACGCGCGCGACCTGAAGCCGCTCGACCGACGCGTCGATCTTCAGCCGATCGATCTCGATCTTCTCGGAGCCTTCCGTGAATTGATTCACGCCCACGACAACGCGTTGCCCGCGCTCGATTTCACGTTGCTGACGCATGGCGGAGGCGGCGATCTCCCCTTGAAACCACCCCTGTTCGATACCGGGCACGACACCGCCCAACGCGTCGATCTCGTCGAAAATGCCCAGCGCCTCGCGCTCGAGCTCGTCGGTGAGCGACTCCACGAAATACGATCCCGCGAGGGGGTCGATCGTGTTCGTGACACCGGACTCGAACGCCAGGACCTGCTGCGTCCGCAGTGCGATGCGCACCGCTTTCTCCGTGGGAAGAGCGAGCGTCTCATCCATCGAGTTGGTGTGCAGCGACTGGGTGCCACCCAGAGCGGCCGCCATCGCCTGGTAGGCGACCCGCACGATGTTGTTCTCGGCCTGCTGTGCGGTGAGGCTCACACCCGCGGTCTGGGCGTGCGTGCGCAGCCGCCACGACTCCGGACTCCTCGCCCCGTACACGTCGCGCATGCGCCTCGCCCAAATCCGACGGGCGGCGCGCAACTTGGCGATCTCTTCGAAGAAGTCGTTGTGAACGTCGAAGAAGAAGGACAGGCGTGGCGCGAAGGTGTCCACGTCGAGACCTCGCGCGATGCCGCGCTCGACGTACTCGAAGCCGTTGCGCAGTGTGAACGCAAGCTCTTGCCCCGCCGTCGACCCAGCCTCGCGAATGTGGTAGCCCGAGATCGAGATCGGGTTGTAGTTCGGCGCGTTCTCGCTGCACCACTCGAACATGTCGATGATGCATCGCAGAGCCGGCTCTGGAGGGAAGACCCAAGCGTGCTGGGCCTGGTACTCCTTGAGGATGTCGTTCTGGACCGTGCCACGCAAAACCGCGGCGGAGATACCCTGTCTCTCGGCCGCGGCGACGTAGAAGCAGAAGAGGATGATGGCCGGACCATTGATCGTCATCGAGACCGAGACCTGGTCCAGCGGAATGCCCTGGAACAGACGTTCCATGTCGTCGAGCGACGAAATCGCGACTCCGCAGACCCCTACTTCTCCCAGCGAGCGCCTGTGGTCGGAGTCGTACCCCATGAGCGTAGGGAAGTCAAACGCGACCGACAGGCCGGTCTGGCCGTGGGCCAGCAGATACTTGTAGCGCTCGTTGGTTTCCTCCGCCGTGCCGAAGCCCGCGAACTGGCGCATCGTCCAAAGACGGGTCCGGTACATCGTGGGGTACGGACCCCGCGTGAACGGAAACTCACCGGGAAAGCCCAGATCGTGTTCGGTATCGCCGCCTTCACGATCGAGCTCGGTATACAGAGGCCTCACCTCAGTGCCTGAAGTCGTCGAGAAGAGTACGTCCCTCTTCGGCGTCGCGTCGTAGGTACGCTCCCACTCCGCCAGCCGAGCTCTCAGATG
>CBDANQ010000036.1:0-8950 GCA_965197725.1 Longimicrobiales bacterium | reverse complement strand
CATCTAACCGCTGACGGCCCGTCACTGCGAGCATGTGCGGAATGTTCGGATCCCTCAGACCGTGGCCCCAGAAGATCGGCGGTGTTCCGGGCGAGAGCGCGGAGAACGGTACTTCGACGGACTCCGCGAGGAAGCCTGAGAAGTTGATCGCCGCAACGACCCTGTCCGGCCGCGAGATCGCCAAGGCCATGCTCGTCGTACCACCCTGCGACAACCTGCCCAGCACGATCCGACCCGGCTGGAAATCGAGCAGGACCGGTAGTTGGTCCAGGAACGCCTCCAGCGCGCTCAAGCTGTGCACGAGCGTCTCTTCGACCAAGCGGTCTTCCTCGACGTACCTGTACCATGCCCAACCGGGCCCGTAGTCCCATGGGTGTCCGGCATGCGGCGCCTGCGGTGTGACCAGGGCCCACTCAGGCGGGATCAACGGTCGCAGCGCCTGCAGGTCTCCGCGATGGCTGCCCCGGCCATGAAGAAGCACGGCCACGGTCGCTCCGTCCTCCGGCGGCGCGGGACGGCTCAGGTCGTATTGAAGCAAGTCGTTCGTCGTAGCTAGTGGGGCACGGCCGGGAGGACCATCCTACTCCCGTCTGCCCCGTTCGTCACGCTAGCGGGCTCAAGGCGCGCTGAATTTCCGCCCGTCGTGGCTCGAGCCAAGGCGGTAGCTGGAGCTCGGATCCTAGCCGTCCGACCGGCTCGTCGATGGCGAAGCCCGGCCCGTCGGTGGCGATCTCGAGCAGCTGTCCGTCCGGGGCGTTGAAATAGATGCTCCGGAAGTAGGTGCGGTCCAGGACCTGGCTCACCTCGACGTCCATCGAGAGCAGATGCTCGCGCCAGGCCGCTTGATCGTCGTCGTCCCGCGCCCGAAACGCGAAGTGGTGCGTTTGTCCGGTACCGGGACGGGCCAAGCTGCGCGATCCCGGCCATCCAAAGAGGGTGTACGAGCTGTTCGGTGCCACGCTTTCGCCGTCGTAGTGGGCCCAGAAGTAGTGCTTTGCCTTCCCGTCGTCCTGGTTGTAGGTCTTCTTGACGAGGCTCAGGCCGAGCGACTCCGCATAAAAGTCGCTCGCGCGCTCGAGGTCGGCGGTGATGCCGCTGATGTGATGAATACCCTGCAGCTTCATGTCTTGCGAAAACGGTCGGCACCGGCTCGGGATGAGTCGCAGCCGCGATCGCCTGCTTGTCCCGATCGGCGGGCATGCGCTCGGCCGGCGGCACGAGCAGTTCCTGTCCGAGCGCTTCGGGGGCTTCATCGATCGCATAGCCAGGCCCGGCGGTCGCGATCTCGAGGATCTGTCCGTCCGGGTCCGCAAAGTACAGGCTCTTGAAGTAGCCGCGGTCGATGGGCCCGCTCACCTGGATGCCGGCATCTGTGAGCCGACGCTTCCATTTGAGTTGGGCCTCAGCTGTCTCGACGCCGAGCGCGAGGTGGTGCACGCCGCCGACACCGGCGTGTCCCGGTTGCGCGTGTGGCCACTCGAAGAACGTGAGAATCGTGCCTGGCTGGCCCCCTTCGTTACCGAAGTACAGGTGGTACGCAACCGGATCGTCGAAGTTGACGGTCCGCTTCACCAGGTTGAGGCCCAGCAGCCCCCCGTAAAAGGCCAGCGTTCTAGCGGCGTCCCGCGAGACCATGGTGATATGGTGGAATCCGCGCGTCGTCAGCGGTGTCATGATGCCCTCCCGACCTCGTTAGAGCGTCCCGCGGAACCGCCGTGTCGCGACGGCGAGGCCTGCGGTGGCCATGGCCGCCAACACGGTGAACTGCACCCACAGCTCAGCAACGCCGGCGCCCTTGAGAAAGATCGCCCGGACGATCTCGAGGAAGTGGCGAAGCGGGTTGGCCAAAGTGAGTTGCTGAAAGAACTCCGGCATCGTACCGATCGGATACAGGAAGCCGGAGAGGATGATCGACGGCAGCAGGAACAAGAACATCGCGAGGAAGGCTTCTTGCTGGGTCGCCGAAATCGTGGAGATGAAGAGCCCGAAAGAGAGTCCCGCGACAATGAACAACGCGGCCGCCAAGAGCAGCGCCGGGATGGGTCCACGCAACGGGACATCGAACCAGAGAAGCGCGACGGTCGTGACGAGAGCCATCTGAAGCATCGCGATGCCCGCAACCGGGATCGTCTTGCCGAGGATGAGCTCGGTGGCAGAGAGCGGCGACACCAGGAGCTGCTCCAGCGTGCCGACTGCTCGCTCTCGAACGATCGCCATGGCAGTGAGCAGGAGGCACATGAGCAGTACGATCACCCCGATCACCGCGGGCACGTTGTACACCCTCGACTCGAGCGAGGGGTTGAACCATGCACGTGCCCGCAGGTCGATGCCCGCCGGCGTGACTCCGCGTTCCGTCGCGACACGGATCCCGAGCTGCTGCGCGATCCTGGCGGCGTACCCCTGCGCGATGGTCGCTGTGTTCGAGTTCGTGCCATCGACGAGCAGTTGGATGACCGGAACCCGCCCAGCGGCCAGATCGGCCGCATACCCGCTCGGGATTTCGACCGCCACGACCGCCCGGCCGTGATCGAGCGCGATGCCCAGGTCGGCCGCGCGGTCGGACACCGTCACGATGCGGAAGTACCCGGATGCGGTGAAGCCCGACACCAACTCCCTCGACGCCACGGTGCGGTCGTGATCGACCAGCGCCGTCGCGACGTTTCGAACATCAGTGTTCACAGCGTAGCCAAAGAGGATCAGTTGAATGATCGGCGCAACGAAGATGACTCCCTTCGTCTTCGGGTCACGAAAGAGCTGCCGGATCTCCTTCCTCACCATCGTCAGGACGCGGAGCCAGGCCAGGGCATGCGCGCCGTTCACGCCGGGAGTTCCTTCTTGAAGGCGCGGGTTGCGAGCGCCAGCCCGAGTAAGGCGTACACCAGCATGAACAGCGCTTGCGGCCAAAGCACGGTCACGCCCACTCCCTTAAGGAAGATTCCTCGCGTCACGGTCACGAAGTACCGTGCTGGGATGAGAAGCGTCACGCCCTGAAGGAAGCGCGGCATACTCGCTATATCGAAGAGGAAGCCCGAGAGCAGGACCGCCGGCAGATATGTAGCTACCATCGCGATCTGGGTGGCGAGGACCTGCGACTTCACCGTGGCGGAAATGAAGATGCCCAGCGCGAGTGCGCCTACCAGGAATAGCAGCGTCATCATCGCTAGCAGCCCAACGCTTCCGTTCATCGGGGTTCCGAAGATGAGCATGCTTGCGAGCACGGTAACCGCGACGTCGAAGAATCCTATGAGCAGATAGGGCAGAAGCTTGCCTAAGATGACCTCGCTGCGTCGCACAGGCGTCGCGGCGAGCTGTTCCATCGTGCCGCGCTCCCATTCACGGGCGACGGTGAGCGCCGTGAGCATCGCCGCGATGATCGACATGATGACCGCGATGAGGGCGGGCACGATCATGTGCCGGCTCTCGAGATTGGGGTTGTACCAGATCCTCGGCTCGAGGCTCAATGGGACAGAGAGCGTACGGCCCTGAAGCGCCGCCTCGACCCCGTGCCGGTACACGATCGCGTCCGCATAGTTCAGTGCGATCGTAGCGGTGTTGGCATCGCTGCCGTCGAGCAGCAGTTGGATTTGTGTGGTGCTTCCCGGGTCGGCGAGCGCGCTTGCGAAGCCGTGCGGGATCGTGAGCACACCGAGCACGTCGTCGCGAACGAGCCGGCCTTCGACCTCTCTCGCCGCGTCCAAATGCTCGACGAGCGTGAAGTAGCCACTCGAGACGAGCGACTCCACCAGTTCGCGGCTACTGCGCGTTCCATCCTCGTCCAACACCGCGATACGGACGTCGTCGACGTCCCAACTGATTGCGTATCCGAAGAAGATGAGCAGAAACAACGGCAACGCGAACGCGAGGATCATGCTGCGCGTCTCACGCCGAAGCTGGAGCCATTCCTTACGCGCCATTGCCATGAGCCGGCCGATGTTCACCGAGCTACCCGATCACCGCGCCGCCCTCGGCGCGAACGAGGGAGACGAAGACGTCCTCCAGAGACGGCTGGACCGGTGCTACCGCGTAGACGGTGCGCCCCGCATCGGCGAGCAGTCGATGCACCAGCTCAGTGCCGGCTTTTTCGTCGTCGACCGTGACGTGGAGGGCGCGCCCGAACATCGCTGCCTCGAGCACACCGTCGGCGCCGCCGAGCGCTTTTGCCGAACGCGGGGCGTCGTCCGTGAGCACCTCCAGAATCGGCTCCACGACTCGCTTGCGCAGAGCCCGAGGCGCGTCGAGCGCGATGAGCCTTCCGCGGTTGAGCAACGCGAGGCGGTGGCAGTACTCAGCCTCCTCCATGTAGTGCGTGGAGACGAAGACCGTCGTGCCCTCGTCGGACATCTCGGCGATCAAGTCCCAGAACCGCCGGCGTGCGACCGGATCGACCCCGGAGGTCGGTTCATCGAGGAAGAGGATCGGGGGCTCGTGCACCATCGCGCATCCGAGCGCGAGCCTCTGTTTCCAGCCGAGTGGCAATGTCTCCGTGAGGTGGTGTTGCGCGTCCGCGAGGCCGGACATCTCCAGGATCCAGTCCCGACGCTCGGTGAGTCGTTTCCCGGTGACGCCGTATAGGCCGGCGAAGAGATCGATGTTTTCCCGGATGGTCAGATCCCTGTACAGCGAGAACTGCTGAGACATGTAGCCGATGCGGCTCTTGATCCGTGCGCGCTCGGAGTGGACGTCGAGTCCGTCGACCCATCCCTCGCCTTCGCTGGGTGCGAGCAAGCCGGTGAGCATCTTGATGGTCGTCGTCTTCCCCGCGCCGTTGGGGCCTAGGAATCCGAAGATCTCGCCCCGCCGGAGCTCGAACGAAACGGAGTCGACAGCCGTGAATTCGCCAAACCGGCGCGTGAGGTCGCGAACGAATACCGGCGAGACCTCAGCCACCGGCGTGCTCCGCCGCGGGGTCACCGTCGTCACCCACCAGATGGATGAAGACGTCTTCGAGCGATGGCTCGATCTCGGTCGCAGCGAGCACAGAGAGCCCGCGCTTCGTCAGGGTCCGGACGGGAACACCCGCGTCGATGCCTGATGTAAGCAGTGCGTGTACGGATTCGCCGAAGATTGCCGCACTGATCACGCTCGACGTTCCTCGCAGAGCGTCTCGTACCGCTCGAGGACGCTCGGCTCTCAATCGGATCATTACCCCGTCGAGCGAAGCCTGCAGCGCGGCGGGGCGATCCAGCGCGAGGGCTTTTCCCTCGTTGAGCAGGACCACCCGGTCGCACCGCTCCGCTTCGTCCAGGTACGAGGTGGACACCACGATCGTGATGCCGCCCGCTACCATCTCGTGCAGGATCAGCCACAGCTCCCGACGAGAGATCGGATCGACCCCGAATGTGGGCTCATCGAGCAGCAACACCTTGGGGTGATGGATCAGGCAGCACGAGAGCGAAAGCTTCTGCCTCATACCGCCCGACAGGTTTCCGGCGAGTCGGTGTCGAAACTCGCCGAGGCGGCTGAAGCGGTAGAGCCGCTCGAGCCTCGCGGGACGCTCAGGCCTGGGTACCGAGTAGAGGTCCGCGTAGAAGTCGAGGTTCTCCTGCACGGTGAGGTCGTCGTACAGGCCGAAGCGCTGCGCCATGTAGGCGATGTGCGACTTTACCGCCTCGGGGTCCGCGCCGACCTCGACGCCCTCCACGAGCGCCTCACCCCCGCTTGGACGGAGCACACCCGCGAGCATGCGCAACGTGGTCGTCTTGCCGGCTCCATCGGGACCGACGATGCCGAAGAGTTCGCCTCGCTCGATGTCGAGCGTGAGTCGGTCGACCGCAGTCAGCTCACCGAACGTGCGCGTGAGCCCGCGCAGCGACACGGCGAAGGCGCTGGAGTCGCTCACGCGCCCGCCGCTGCCAGCGTCACGTCCGCGGGTACACCGGGCTTGAGCTCGAAGCTGGGGTCGCCTGTGATCCTGACTCTCACAGGGTAGACGAGCCGAATGCGCTCTTCGCTCGTCTGCACGTTGCGCGGCGTGAATTCCGCCTGGCTCCCGATGAAGACGACCTCGCCGGCGTACACGCGGTCCGGGTAGGTGTCGGACACGATGCTCGCGGCGAGCCCGAGTTGCACTCGACCGATCTGGTCCTCGCGCACGTAGATGCGGACCCAGCGGTCCAGTGGGTCGAGCACCGTCAGGATCGGCGCGCCGGCTCCCACGACCTCACCGGGCTGCCGGTGCTTCAGCGTGACGATGCCAGGGAATGGGGCCGTGATCACCGCTTGGGCGAGCGTAGCCTCGGCCCTGGCGACGTTGGCGAGCGCTTGTTCGACCAGCGCCTCTTGAGTTCGAATCGTCTCCGCGGAAGGGCCCTCGCGCAGTAGCTCCAACGCCTCCTGGGCCTGGTCCCGCGCGGCGTAGACGACTTCGACAGCCGTGCGTGCGTGGTCCAACGCTTGTCGGCTGATCGCGCCGCCGCCGTAAAGACGTTCCGCGCGCTCCGCTTCCTGACCCGCCTCGGTGGCGCGCCGCCCGGCGGACCGCACTGCGGCTTCGGCGCTTGCGATCTCCTGCCTGCGGGCACCTCGCCTCAATCCCGCGAGGCGGGCCTCGGCCGCTCTTACCTGCGCGCGCGCTCCCGCGAGTGCCGCTTCGACTTCGCGGGTGTCCAGTCGCGCGAGCTCGGCCCCACCCACCACGTCGTCGCCCTCGCTTGCCGCGATCGAGTGTACACGACCGGGCATCTGGAACCCGAGATCTGCGTCGGTGGCCTCCACCGTACCGGACGCCGTGAGCGCGTCGGTGGCGGTGCCTCCATCGCGTTGCACGTACCAAATGGCGATTGCCGCGACGAGCGCGAGCGGCACCAGGAGTTTGATTGCGTTCTTCATCATCGATTCTCCAGCGCTTCGTCGATCCAAGCGCGGTCCAGGATGCCCTGAGCGCGGGCGAGCCTCACGCGGGCGAGCGCAGCGTCGTGTATGGCTTGGGTGTGACCTGCTCGGGCCTGAAAGAGCCCCGCCTCCGCTCGCAGCAAATCGCTCTGAACACCGGACCCGGCGTCGAGTGCGAGCACTTCGATGCGTGCGACCTCCTCCCACCTGGGTGACGGAGAGCGCGAGCGCCACGGCGCGCGCGTCTGCCTCGAGTACCGCGGTCTGAGCTGCATCCACGGCGTTCGCTACTCGCAGTTCGGCCATCGCGAGGTCGCTACGTGCCGCTCGAAGGTTCGCTCCCGCCCGCTCGACCGACGCGCTCCGCACGCCGCCGGTGAACAGAGACCATGAGACCTGGAAGCCCGCCTGCCACTCGGCGACATGCCCTCCGCCGGCGGTACCGTAGTCGAGAATACCGGCGGTGGCGTCGATGGTCGGAAGCCGTCGAGCGCGCTCTTCACCGACCTGAGCCTGCGCTGCGGCTACGAAGCGCTCCGCCCGCCCGATCAGGGGACTGCTGCGGCTGGGAGTGATCGAAGAAGGGGACGCCGCGGCCTCGACTTCGGTGGCTTCGACGCGCGCGAGCTCGGCGCCGGCGATGCGTGCCGGTTCGGTGCCCATGACACGGGCGAGCGCGCGCTCGGCGAGCCGCACTCGGGCGGATGCAACAGCGTTCTGGGCTCGTGCGTCCTGAAACGCCGCCGCCGCACGGAGCAACTCGAGTTGCGCGGCCGTACCTACCTCCACGCCCTGTTGCGCACGCGATCGTTCGGCCTCCAGCGCCGAGACGAGCCGACCGGCTGCAGACTCGACCGCGCGAGCGGAGAGCACCGCGAGGTACGCGACCGTGCTCTGCTCCAGCACCTCCATGATCGCGTCGGCATGGCCGAGCCCCACTGCTTCGGCCACCGCAGCGGCGCCGCGGATTCGAGAAGCGCGGGCGCCGCCATCGAAAAGCGTGTGGCGAAGCCCTAGTTGACCCCGGACGAGGGTGCGGTCGAAGTCAGGCGGGGTCGTCAGGTTCAGGCTGTGAAACGGTGCCACGATCATCGGCTCGTCGAAGCGTGTCAGCCCGGCGGAGAGTGCGACGCTGGGCAGGCGCGTCGCCTCTGCCGCAGAGAGGCCACGCTCCGCTGCCTCGACGCGGGCGGCCGCTCCGCTCAGCGACGGATGCGTCGCAAGCGCCGAGTCTGCGGCTGCGCCGAGGGTCAGCACCTGAGCATGGGTGGGGAAGGGAAGGGCGGAGCCCGCTGCGCCGGCTACGAGAGCCGTGAGCAGGGCACGCCGGCCCGCGCGGAAGATCATGAAGTGGCCTCCTTTCGGGGCTTTGGAAGCGTGATCGGAAGGGGGGGTGGGCCGCGCGACCCACGCCGTACGGCGTGGGTGCTCCGCGCTTGTGCGCGTTCAGGCAAGGAACGACGAGGAGTCGTAGCAGGGCGGGCACCGCCGCCGAGGGCGTGGTCCGAGAAGCTCCGCGACCCGCGCGATGCGCGGGTGCCCTCTGGGGCCGTGGCACCCGGGGACCCGTGCGACAGCACGAGTGGCGGCCCGCCCCCCCTTCCGATCACGCTTCCAGTCCCGCACGGACGAAGGCGAGCGTGTGGGTCAGCGCCTGGTCGCGCATGACAGGATCGGTGAGGTCGAAGCCGCCGACCTCGCGCAGCAGAGGAGCGACCAGCGCCAGGTAGATCGGCTGTGAGATCACGCTCAGCGCCGTGAGCACCGGGTGTCCCGGGCGGACTGATCCGTCCGCGATTCCCTGGACCGTGAGGCCGGCTATGGTCTCCTTCACACCCTTCAGGATCTCCACCACGACGTCCGGCGGGCGCTTACCCCGCCGCCACCTCTTGGAGGAGGAGGTGCGGAAGGTCCGGGTGAACCTCGAAGTGCGCGAAGTACGCCTCCACGACCCGGAGCATGCGTTCGAGGGCGGGGCCATCTACCGATGCGGCGGCGTGGACTTTGGCTGCGATCGGACGCAGACCCTGCTCCAACACCGCGGCGTAGAGGCCGCGTTTTGAACCGAAGTGGTAGGTGATTGCGCCGAGATTGGCGCGCGCCTCGGTGGTTATCGCAC
>CBDANQ010000035.1:0-19377 GCA_965197725.1 Longimicrobiales bacterium | reverse complement strand
CTCCGGTCTCTCGGACGCGGAGCGGTACGACGCGTGGCGGCTGCTGCGCAGTGGCGAGCGAAGCGTCGCGGTCGGCGCCCGCTCGGCGCTGTTCGCGCCGCTCGACAACCTGGGGGTGATCGTCGTCGACGAGGAGCACGACGGCAGCTACAAGCAATCAGAAGCGCCGCGCTACCTCGCGCGGGACCTGGCGGTGGTGAGAGCGCGTGCACACGGTGCCGTCTGCGTACTGGGCAGCGCGACTCCGTCGCTCGAGAGCTGGCACAACGCTCGGCGCGGAAAATTCAGGCACCTTGTTCTGCCTGAGCGTGTGGGCGGCGCGAAGCTCCCCGAGGTCCGGGTGATCGACCTACGGAAAAGTCGGGACACCCAGAAGGGCCCCGCCAAGCGCCCGTCGCGCGGTGCCGGCGTGCTCTCCGAAGAACTCGTAGCTGCCGTCGACACGCGCCTGAGGAAGCAGGAGCAGGTCATCCTGCTGCTCAACCGGCGGGGCTACTCGTCGTTCATCCAATGTCACGAGTGCGGCGAAGTGGAACGGTGTGAGAACTGCTCGATCTCGCTCACCTACCACCGCGTGACGCGGCGCATCGTATGTCATCACTGCCGGTTCGAGACGCCCGCGCCGGCCCGCTGCCCCCGCTGCGGCTCGCAGGACCTCTCCTACCGGGGTCTCGGTACCGAGCAGGTCGAGCGCGTCGCCGCGGAGACCTTTCCCGACGCGCGTATCGCGCGCATGGACGTGGACACGACCTCCGGAAAGTGGGCTCACCAGCGCATCCTCGCCCGCGTGGAGCGGGGCGATGTCGACATCCTGCTCGGGACGCAGATGATCGCCAAGGGACTCGACTTTCCTCGCGTCACCCTGGTGGGAGTCGTGAACGCGGATGTCGGCATTCATCTGCCGGACTTTCGGGCCAGCGAGCGGACGTTTCAGCTTCTGAGCCAGGTCGCCGGGCGAGCAGGGCGGGGGGAGTTGGGTGGCGACGTCCTGATCCAGACGTCTCTACCCGACCACTATGCGATCCGCGCGGCCGTGGCTCATGACTTCGAAGGCTTCGCGACACGGGAACTGTCGGAACGAGAACGCCCCCGGTATCCGCCACATGTGCGCCTCACGAACGTCATCGTCAGCAGCCCCGATCAGCGACTCGCGGCGACGGGGGCCGAGCGCGCGGCCGCATGGATGCGCCGTTGGATGTCGCATGGAGACCGGCGGGGGAGGGGAGGTGTCGACCTGGTCGGTCCAGCACGCGCACCCATCGAGCGGCTGCACAGTCGGTGGCGCTGGCACTTCCTCATGCGCAGCGGTTCACCCGCGGCATTGGGAGCCGCGGCCCGAGCGCTCGTCCGTGGATATTCACTCCCAGCAGGAGACGTAAGGCTGGCGCTCGATCGAGACCCCGTAGCGCTGCTGTGAACGCCCCGCGTTGACCATTGCAGTCGAAGGGGGCTGCCGGATACTTTCGGGTCGGTGGGTCGGCGGTGTTCGCAACGCTGGCCGCTGTACTTCTTCAACAGCCTTCTAAGGAGGGGTTGTGGTTGCTTGGCGCTGAACGCCTCGTACGAGCCGCTCACGATCATTCCTGCTCGTCGAGCGGTCCGGCTGGTCCTGGATGGGAAGGCCGAGATCCTGGAAAAGGAGGGGGGTAGGCGCTTCCGCTCAGAGACGCGCATCGTCCCCTGTCCCTCGGTAATCCGCCTCGTCCGGTACGTCCACGTCCCGCGGCGGTTCCGCCGCCAGGTTACCAACACCTTCCTATTCGCTCGCGACGACTACTCGTGTCAGTACTGCGGGAGACAGAAGAACGAGCTGCGCGGCCGCCAATTCCTGACCAGGGACCACATCGTGCCGTTATCCCGGGGCGGAGACACAACGTGGGAGAACGTGGTTACGAGCTGCTCCCCGTGTAACAACCGGAAGGGTAACCGGCTTCCCGGCGAGGCGGGTCTCAAGCTACTGAACGAGCCTGGACAGCCGAACTACGTGCACCTCGTGTGGGTGGTCAGGCGCGTAACCGGAGCGCAGGCGAAGTACATTCGCATGTTCTATGGCGAGCACGCGCTCGACGTGGTGTCGAAACGGCGCTCGGACGAACCGGTCGAGATCGGTGGCTAGTCCTCGAGCCAGGCGTACGGCCGCTCGTAGAACTGTCCGAAACCGCGCACGGTCCCTCGATGAGTATACTCTTTCCAGCGGACCACCCACCCGCGCTCCTGGTCTTGGCTCACGTCGTAAGAGAATCCGGGCTGGCTGGACCGTTCCGCCAAGAAGCGCCGGAGATACGCGGGCATGTTTGGTGACGCCGTCGATCTCGAGGTCTGCCTCCCTCCCTTCGACGATCGCAGCATGGATCTCGGACTCGGACATCTTGAGCGCCCGGATCGCCTCTTCGACCGCCGTCATGACCGGCGCGAGGTCCGGTGCCGAGCCTGTGCGCGCCTTGATTTCCTTGACGAGTCCGCCCGTGCCCGGAGCGGACAACTCCTCACGGACGTCCTGAAGATCGCTCAGGAGTCGCTCGTGCAGGCGAAGGAGCTGCCGGTACTCTCGCTCAGCCTGGTTCTTGGAATAGGATGAGGCCATATCATAAAGAGGTGCACATGAGGCTCTTCCGGCAACCGTTCGCTGCGGAGGTGCTCGTTGTCCTCCGGCGACGGTCGGGTTGGCGATCGCCGCCGTCACATGCTCGATTGACCAGTCCTCACACATTGCCTTGATCCAGCCATGACCGACGCGCACGACCAAAAAGAGGGGCGATCCGGCGCAAAGCCTCCTTCGGCGCGTCTGCCTCAGTCTCCGACTGTTGGTCGCGACGCTCCGTTAGCCGCGCGCCAGGCACGTGAGTCCGGCAAACCGACACCGGTGCGGGACCTCGCGACGTGCGGCGTCTCCCCCGGCGAGACCACACACGTAGAGCCCGACGTCGGTGAGGCTACCGTGGAAGTCGACGGGACGTCATGGACGGTCCGTGTCCGGGGTCGTTCCGGGGGTGCCTCCGCCATGAAGACGCCCCTTCTGCTGTTGGGCTTCTGGAAGGCGCAGTCGGCGACCTCCCTGCCAGATCGCGAAGCGCTCGTCGTCGGTGGACTCCTTGCGGACATGACCGCGGGTGACCTGGAGACGGCCCTCGCCGAGAGCCGCGAACCCGCCGACCCCGACCGACGCCCAGGGTTCTTCTCCGAGATCAGCGAGCGCCGCCGCTCTTGACGCGAATGGCGGCCTCCTCGCGCCCGTAGGAGCCTCCGGCGGGGACGTCCGTGTCTAACGAAGGGGACGCTGGCGGTCTCGATATGGTGTGCGATTCGAACCCTCCGGTGCCCCGAGGCCGCCCCGTGCTGTAGCTTGTCTGCGACGGGGGCGGTTCTTCAACAAGGCGCAGCTCTGCGGTGTCTTTAGAGCGATCCGACATGCCGACTGACGGTGATCTGGTCCACCGAGCCAAACGGGGCGATGAGTTCGCCTTCGGGCAGCTCGTGGAGCGGTATCAAAGGGCCTCCTATGCGGTTGCGCTATCCGTCACGGGCCGGCATGAGGATGCCGAGGACGCAGCGCAGGAGTCTTTCCTGGTAGCGCTGCAGCGGCTCGACGAGTGCAGGAGTCCTGAGCGATTTGCGGGGTGGCTGATGACCATCGTGCGGAACCGGTCTCGCAACCTCGTGAGACGGGAGTCGTTGAGGCATACGGATCAGGTTCCTCCGAGGGTCCGGTCGCTGGTGCCGACGCCGGACCGGGTCGCTGAGACCTCGGAGTTGAGAGGGATGTTGAAGGAGGCGCTCGCCGCGCTTCCCGAAGCACAACGGCAGATCGTGTTACTGCACGATCTGGAGGGTTGGAAACACCGTGAGATCGCGGATCGGTTGGGGTTGCCCTCCGGCACGGTTCGGTCGCACCTCCACTTCGCGAGGAAAGCGTTGCGGGTGTCACTGGGCGGGATGCCGGCGGGGCCCGACTTACAGAGGAAGGCTCTATGAGCGACAAGGTGCACGGCGAGTCGCACCACGCAGACGAGCTCGGTCAGGACGAGGAGCTGGCTCAGGCGCTGGGTCTTCTCAATCCGGCGCGGCAAGATCCGAACTACTGGTTCCACTTCCGTTCGTGGGTTCTGAGCGACGTGACGGCCGAGTTGGCGCGACGCCGGCTCATGCATGAGCCAACCGTGGCGGACGTGATGAGCTCCTGGGCGCGGGGCGTGGTCTCCACCGCGGCTCTGGCCGCGGCGCTTGCCGGCCTGCTGTTGGTCCGTGGCGCTGACGCTCCGGCGCCGCGGCCGGTGGGCGTCGAGGAACTCCTGGTCAACGAAGTCGAAGGCGAGACGATTCCGACGCTGCTCGCCCCGGAAACCAATGGCGCGGTCGCCTTTGCTTCGGAGATCTTCTAATGGAACACGGATCACGTACCAGGCTCGTAACCGCGGTGGTGCTCGTGGCGGTCTTCGCGTCGGGCGTCCTGTTGGGCCTTGCGGGTGACGGCGACCTGGGCGCTGAGCCCTCCCAGATTGTCTCCGAGAACGCGGCCGGCGAAGAGCGTAACGGCGAACGCCGACCGCGCACACCGATGTATGAGCAGGTCGGACCCTCGGCGGATCAGAGGGTTCTTATCGATTCGATCGTGAAGGACCATCGCGCCCGGATGTACGGGCTGCACGAGGAGTTTCGTAGCGCCTACAACCCACGGTACGAAGCGCTGATTCAGGACACACGGGGTGCGATCAAGGAGGTCTTCTCGGACGAGCAGGCTGCGGATTATCAGGCGTTGCTCGACGACTTCGACCGGCGAAAGGCCGAGCGGAACGAGAAGAACGACCGGGACTAGATCCATGAAAGCGACCAGCCGGTCTTCTGCCCGTGCCGCGGCCTGCGTGCTGGCAGGCCTTGCGGTCCTCGCGCCCAGCTCCGCCGACACGCAGCAGACCATGAGCCTCGAAGAGGCCGTTCAGCGTGCTCTGGGTCGCAGCCCACAGATGCTGCAGCAGGAGCAGGCGGTGGAGAACGCTGCGCTCGCCGAACGCTCGGCGTGGGGGGCTTTCCTGCCCAATCTGAGTGCGAACACGGGCGGTTCCCTGCGCAGCGCCAACGTGCTCGACCCGAATACCGGGCAGATCATCGGTGGCAGCTCGGACTCGTATTCCGCCGGGCTCTCAGGGCGCGTCGACATCTTCCGGGGCGGCAGCCGATTCGCGGAGCTCGACCGAACGGACGCGGACATGCAGGCTGCCGTGGCGCGTCGGGAGAGCCAGCGGTTCTCCGTCGCTCTGCAAACGAAGAACCTGTTCTTCGCCTCGCTACGACAGTCCGACCTGCTGGAAGTCTCTCGGCGGCGCGTCGAGCAGGCACGGCAGAACATGGAAATCGTAAGGGCTCGATCCCAGGTAGGGCGCGCGACAATCTCGGATTCCTTGAGGGCGAGATTGGACCTCGTGAACGCCCGACAGGCGGTTCTCCAGGGTGAAACGGCTCTGCGTGCCGCCCGGTTCTCGTTGGGGCGGCAGATCGGCGAGCCCGCGCCCGTGATCCCGGCCCGTCCGGATAATCTGGAGCCATCAGAGCTCCCGCTCACCGAGGCCGAGATCATGCAGCTGGCCGAGGCAGCTTCACCGACGGTCGTCGCAGCGGCGTATGTGACGCGCGCGGCTGCTGCTTCGGTGCGG
Source organism: Longimicrobiales bacterium (assembly GCA_965197725.1). GTDB lineage: Bacteria > Gemmatimonadota > Gemmatimonadetes > Longimicrobiales > Gaopeijiaceae > UBA1138. The sequence continues at coordinate 13,729 of CBDANQ010000035.1, read as the reverse complement.
TCGGCGCAGACCGGATACTTGCCGACGCTGTCGATGTCGAGCGGATACAGCTGGAACAATCAGGAGCGCTCGTTCAACGGCGGCCGCACCAGCTGGAGCCTCGGCCTGAATCTCTCCTACCCGATTTTTAACAACTTCCAGCGGGAGTCATTCCTTGACCGGGCGCAGTTCTCACAGCGGGTCGCGCGGTTGCAGGAGGACGACTCCCGACTTGCGGCGCGACAGGAAGCGGACGCCGCACTGTACAACCTGCGCACCGCGGAACGGGCCATCGAGATTGCTCAGGAGGCGGAGCTCGTAGCAGGGGAGGACCTCAGAGTGGTCCGCGAACGGTATTCCGTGGGTGTGGCGACCATCCTCGACGTCCTGATCAGCCAGAATGCGGCCGATCAAGCCAGCGTCGATGTCGTCACGTCACGATACGACTATGTGCTGGCCCGAGCTGAGCTCGAGTCGATTCTGGGGACGGAGTTGTGAGCGATCTCATTATCAAGACAGAGGGTCTGAAGAAGGACTACGTGCTCGGCGCGGAGACGGTGCGTGCGGTGCGGGGTGTGGACCTCGAGATCCATGGGGGAGAGTTCGTCTCCGTCATGGGACCATCGGGCAGCGGCAAGTCCACGCTCATGAACATGATCGGGTGTCTCGATACGCCCACCGAGGGCAAGTACTGGCTGAGCGGCCAACTGGTCAGCGAGCTGACAGACGACCAGCTGGCGCGGGTGCGGAATCAAAGGATCGGCTTCGTCTTTCAGACCTTCAATCTGCTGCCACGCGCCACGGCGTTGCACAACGTCGAGTTGCCGCTCATCTACGCGGGCATGAGGGGCAAAGAGCGCAGAGCGCGCGCCGTACGAAAGCTGGAGCTGGTTGGGCTCGGTGATCGCATGGGTCACAAGCCTCCCGAGCTGTCCGGCGGTCAGCGCCAGCGAGTGGCCGTCGCGCGCGCGCTTGTGAACGACCCGGACCTTCTGCTCGCGGATGAGCCGACGGGTAACTTGGACTCGGTGACGAGCGGGGCCATCATGCGCCAGCTCGCCGAGCTGAACGCGCAGGGACAGACGATTGTCCTGGTGACACACGAGCGCGACATCGCCGAGTACTCGAAGCGGCAGGTGCACCTGAAGGACGGGCTCATCGAGCAGGACTGCCTCAGCGAACCGGCGGGGGCGACGGTATGACGAAGTTGATCGCGCGGTTCGCGCTCCTCGGGTTGTTCGTCGTCTCGGTCCATGCTTGTGAGAGGGGTGAGGTGGCCGAAGCGGTCTCGAGCGTCGAGACCGTCGAGGTCGTGAGAGGCAATCTCCTGATCAGCGCCGAGGCCACCGGTACGGTGGAGCCGATCCGCGAGGTCGAGGTCAAGTCGAAAGCGTCCGGAGAGATTCTGAGGCTGCACGCCGACATTGGTGACGAGGTACGGCCTGGGCAGCTGCTCGCGGACATCGACCCTCGAGACGTGCAGAACCGTTTCGATCAGACCGAAGCGGACCTCGAGGTGGCGCAGGTTCGGCTCGAGATCGCCGAGTCCCAACTCGAGCGCTCGAATCAGCTGCTCGAGCGGGAGGTCATCACGGCTCAGGAGCACGAAGGGGCTCGGGTCGAGTATGCCAACTCGAGAGCTAACCTCGTGAAGGCTCGGACGAACCATGACCTCGCGGTGCTCCAGCTCGAGGACGTGCGCATTACGGCACCGATGAGGGGCACGATCATCCAGAAGAACGTAGAAGAGGGCATGGTCATTCAGTCCGCATCCGGCAACGTGTCCGGTGGGACCACGCTCTTCCTGATGGCGAACCTCGGCGAAATGCAGGTTCGCACGCTCGTCGACGAAACGGACATGGGCCAGCTGTCACCCGGCATGGTCGCCAACGTGACGGTGGAGGCGTACCCCGATCGCACGTTCCGCGGCGCGGTCCAGAAGATCGAGCCACAAGCGACGGTCGTACAGAACGTGACGATGTTCCCGGTCATCGTAAGCATCGACAATCGCGGACGGCTCTTGAAGCCGGGCATGAACGCTGAAGTCGAAGTGATGGTGGATGAAGCTGTGAACGTTTTGGTCGTTCCCAACAACGCGATCGTGAAGACGACGGACGTCGGTCCGGCGGCGATGGCGCTCGGCCTCGACGTCGACAACATGGATCTGTCCGAGTTCATGCGCGCGGGCCGAGGTGGCGTCGGCGGGCCGGGCGGCTTCAGTCGAGGCGGTAAGGGGGCCCAGCCGGGCGGCGACGGACGATCCGCGGGTGGCCCTGAGCGCGGAAGCGGTCTTGGCGGCGCTGCCGCGGCTCAGATGCGAGCACTTCGCGCCCAACTGAAGGCCGGCGAAATCACCCAGGAGGAGATGCGTGCGCGCATTCAGAGCACGATGGCGGGCGTCGGAGGCATGGGTGGGGAAGGCGGTCCGCCGCGTGAAGCTCGGCCCGCGGTCGTATTCGTGATGAGCGCCGACTCGGTGCCGACGCCCCGACAGGTGCGGATCGGCCTCAACGACTGGGACCGTACGCAGATCGTGAGCGGCGTCGAGGAAGGCGAGGTGCTGGTTGTCGTTGGCGCCGCACAGCTCATGGCCCAGCAGCAGGCGTTCCTAGATCGGGTGCGGGAGCGCATTGGCGGGGGTAACCCCTTCGGTGGTGGCCCGCGGCGCGGTCTGGGCGGCGGACGCGGGCCTCGTAGGTAGCGGCTGATCCATGCTTGTCTTCGAGATCATCGTGGTTGCGATGAGCGCGATACGGGCCAACATCCTGCGGTCCGTCCTGACGACCCTCGGCATCGTTATCGGTGTCGGGGCGGTGATCACCATGGTCGCGCTTGGCGAGGGCGCCCAGCAGCGTGTGCAACGGCAGATCGAGACCATGGGCACCACGGTTCTCACGATCCGTCCCGGCCAGCAGTTCTCCTTTGGTATCTCGCGTGGGGACGCTCAACTGTCGATCGAGGACGCCGAGGCGCTGAGGAGTGAGACGCTCGGGCTTCTGAAGGTCTCGCCGGAGCAGCAAGCACGCATGCAGGTCGCCTACCTGCGTTGGAACTCCAGCAACACGCTGATGGGCGTTTGGCCGGAATACTTCGAGATCTACAACCACGAGGTCGTCAGCGGGCGCTTTTTCTCAGAGGGTGAATTGCGCGGGCGCCGACGGGTCGCGGTCCTCGGGCACAATCTGCCCACGAGTCTCGGCGAGACTCCTCCCGAGTTGCTCATCGGCCAGACGATTCAGCTCCGGGGCATCCCCTTCGAGGTCATCGGGGTGCTCGCGGAGAAGGGCGACGCCGCCTGGGTCCGGCCGGACGATCAGATCTTCATTCCGCAATCCACGGCGCAGTTTCGCGTGATGGGGGGCAAGGACCGGCTGAACGCGATCTATGCCGCGACTGAGAGCACCGAGGAGCTCGACCAGGCGTACGGCGAGATCGATCGAGTCATGCGTCGAAAGCATCGCATTCGCCCCGGCGAGGATGCGGATTTCAACATCCGCAACTCCTCAGATCTTCTCGAGACGTTCAACGAAACGAACGAGACGTTCACGCTTCTTCTCGCCGGTATTGCCGGCGTGAGTTTGCTCGTGGGGGGAATCGGCATCATGAACATCATGCTGGTGTCCGTGACCGAGCGGACCCGCGAGATCGGCGTGCGCAAGGCGCTGGGCGCTACACGCCGCGCCATCATGACTCAGTTCCTGGTCGAGGCGCTCTTCCTGTGTGTCCTGGGCGGCTTCCTGGGGGTGGCTGTTGGCTACGGGGCGGCGGAGATGATGACGAGGATCGCCGATTGGGAAACGGTCGTGGCGCCCCAGGCGGTGGCGGTCGCGCTCGGCTTCAGTGCCGCGATCGGGCTCTTCTTCGGCATCTGGCCCGCGCGCAGGGCGTCTGTGCTGGATCCGATCGACGCCCTGAGGCACGAGTAGCCGCAGCTATCGCAGGAGAACCGTCACAGTCGCCCCTTTGCGAACCAGCGTCAGTGGGATCGTCGAGTCGGCTCGGGACAGTGCCAGTCGCAGACCCTGCACCGACCGCACGGCGACGTCATCGATCCGGATGATTACGTCGCCGGGCTTGATCCCCGCTGCCGCGGCAGGCGTGTGGTTCGGCACGTCGGTCACGAGCACGCCCCCGTCGACCTGGAAGTATGCCGCCAACTCTGGGCGCAGATCGATCACTTCAGCGCCTACGGCTCGGTTCTGACCGAGCAGGTACGGCGCGAGGGGTCGAAACTCAGCTTCCGGCTCCCTCACCTGGACTTCAAGGACTTCGCGCGCCCTGATGCGGGCGATCACCGGGTCCGGGGGGTCGAGCGCCGGGTCAACGAGCGGGAGGTTGCGGCCACGGGCTTGCATGAGCCGTACGCGGAGCGAGTTCATCGTCCGAAACGCGGCCTCGACCATGGAGTCAGGCTGCAAACGAAACGTATAGACGGGCGTGGACACGGGTGGGGAGCGATCACCCGCCGTCAGATTGATCTGGTGCCGTCTTCCGTCTCTCACGTACACGATTTGCACCGGGTCGCCGGGATCGAGATGTAGCCGACTGGCGACGTTCTCGAAGCCCCTCACGTCACGGATGTCGTTGATGCGGAGAAGCACATCTCCGGTTCGCAGACCGGCGGCGCGTGCCGGGCTCCTATCGTTCACGTCCGTGATCACGACCGTCGCCCTCACGCCATCGCTAGAGGTCTGTGTCCTGACGTCGATAGAGATCCCGATCCACCCGGGCGACGCGTGTCCGACCCGCGCGTCAGCGCGCTGCGCCAGCACAGACGTGGGCATCAGGATCAGCGCTCCGACGGCCGCAACACCGTACAGCGTTCGAAGGAGCATCAGAACCAGTTGTCCTGGCTCGCGACCAACTGGGCCGTGGCCTCCCGCTCACCGAGCACCGAGACGAGCAGCCCGTTCAGGAACGAGTCACCCGGGGCCTGTAGGACCGCCGCCTGACTGACAGCGGCCAGGTGCTCGAGCGCCGCGTACCGGCTCATCGGGTCGACCCCGGCGTCGATGCCGGACTCTGAGATCAGCAGTTGCTGATACCGAGTCATCGCCGCGACGTAGTTCTGTTCGGCCACCCGCACCGCGGACGCTGCCTCCTCGACGCTCGTGCTATTTGCGAACAGCGCCGAGTTGGAGGGCAGCGCGAGCTCGCCCAGCGGCTCCAGCGCGCCCCGCGATGTGAGTAGCGCGCCCGCGCCGGTGCCCGAGAGGAAGAGCATGATCGCGACCGCTGCTCGCATCCATCCCGGTGTCCGAGCGAGGCCCATCTTGCGGAACAATCCGGGGTCCTCCACCAGCCCTTCGGAGCGCAAGCGCGCTTCGAGGTCATGCCAATCCCCCTGAGGAGGCCTGATCTCCGGCAGCGAGCGCAGCGCATCCGTCTGATTGCGCATCGCTTCCAATTCTGCCGAGCATGCCTCACACTCGGCGATATGGACCGCTTCCTCGGGCTGGGAAGCGTGATCCACCAACCGCGCCAGCGTCTCAGTATTTAGATGCTCCATGCTTCTGCTCCATTTTCCTGCGCTGCGCCGTCCAAGACAGTGAGCTTGTCTCTCATCTTCGCTCGCGCCTTGAACAGCTGTGACTTCGATGTGCCGGAGGTCACGCCCAGCGTGTCTCCGATCTCCTCATGTGTGTAGCCCTCCACATCGTGGAGGATAAGGACTCGTCTCATTCCATGCGGTAGCTCGTCCAGAGCTCGCTCGAGCCGCTGTTGCAACAGTGCATCACCTCCGCGGGGCGCTACCGGTACTTGATCGGGTACCGGTCCTTCCCGCTTCTTTCTGGTCTCCGACCTCCGGAGTGCCTGCAGCGCCGCGTTCACCGCGATCCGGTGCAGCCACGTCGAGAAGCGCGCGTCACCTCTGAATGTCGGTAATGCCCGGATCGCTCGGATCCAGGCCTCCTGCGCATAATCTTGAGCCACATCGTCGTCGCCGGCGATTCGGCGCACCACCGCATAGACCCTTGGCGAATACCGGTCGTACAGCGTCCGGATCGCTCGGGCGTCACCAGCGGCGGCCAGCCGGATCAGCTGACTCTCAGAGGCTCCCGCAGAGATCTCTTTCATGCCTTCGCTTCGATGCGCCGTATCCCGCACAGGGTTGCTTCTACGTGTGTCGATCTCGTAGGCCCCACGCGGATGTGCACTCCATGAACGATGTCGCTGGCGCGTCCGACGTTCAAGCGCTAGAAGCTAGAAGGCTGTTGAAGAAGTACAGCGTGCCACCGCAACCCACATAGACATAAGATTAGGTCAACCAAGGTGTTGGGCACATGACGACCAACGCTTCGCGTCCGTGCCCGCGCGGTTGATCCATCGTCTCTCCTCGTCGCCGTAGCTTGAACAGCCTTCTAGTCTGAATCGATGACTCGCTTCCTTGACCTCGCAAGGCGGTACGGCCTGCGCATTCCAGCGGCCGGCCCCACGCGCGGAGTCCCGCGCCCGGGACAGGCGCTGGCATTGGTCGCCTTCGTGGCGCTTCTCTTTCTCTCCCTGGGCGTTCGCCTTCAGATCAGGCTCGGCGAGAGCGGCCTGCTCGCCGCGGAGTGGCTTCTGCTCTTCGTGCCGGCCCTACTCTTCCTCTCCTTGGGGGGCTTCGACGTCGGCCGCACGCTATCGCTCGGTCGCCCCACTCGGCGGGGCGCGCTGGCAGCCGTGATACTCATCGTGGGGGCGACCCCGGCGGTGTGGTTTGTCGGGTGGCTCCAGACGTTGTTCCTGCCTGTCCCGTGGGAGATTCTAGAGGGTCTCGAAGAGCTCGTCACCGCGGACAGCACGGGGCGACTGGCGTGGCTGCTGCTCCTTCTCGCCGTGACCCCCGCGTTCTGTGAAGAGATCGTCTTTCGGGGTGTGCTTCTCGGAGGCACGCGCACGCTCGATCCATGGCGGTTCGTGATGCTCAACGGCGCCATGTTCGGCGCGTTCCACCTGTCGTTCCAGACCGTGATCCGGTTCCTCCCGACTGCCTCGTTGGGTATCGTCATCGCCTGGGCTGTGTGGCGTACCGGCTCGATCTGGACTGGCGTGCTCATGCACTTCGTCAACAACGCGTCGATCGTGGTACTCGTGTCCATGCCGAGTTCGAGGGAGCTCCTGTCAGATCCCGAGGCTCCCCCTCCGCTCTGGCTTGTTCCGTTCGCGGCGATCACACTGACGCTGGGCGTCCGCGCGCTGCGTGCTGAAGGCGCGGACTCCGCTTATCCACCACATAGCGAAAGCGACAGCTGATGCCGGAGCAGACGCCGCTTTCCGGCGCCACCCACCTCGAGTGCACGGGCTCCGGCGAAGTCGTGGAGAGCGAGCAGTTGATCGGGTTGTCCGCTGCGGGCAAACCGCTCTTCGCACGGTACGACCTGGACGCCATCGCCGAGCGGTTCACGCCGGACGCCCTCGCCGGGCGTGAGGCTGGCCTGTGGCGCTACGAAGAGGTTCTTCCGGTTCGGGATCGTTCCGCTCAGGTGAAGCTGGGGGAGGGTTGGACGCCGCTCATCGATGCCCCGCGCACCGCGTCCCGTATCGGAGTCAGCAAGGTCTGGATAAAGGACGAGGGTCAGAACCCGACAGGGAGTTTCAAAGATCGGGGCCTCTGCCTTGCGGTTTCGCGGGCCCTCGAGCTGGGCGCGAAAGAGCTCGCACTTCCCTCTGCGGGCAACGCTGGCAGTGCTGCCGCGGCGTACGGAGCCGCCGCCGGTCTCCCCGTGCACGTTGTCGTTCCCACGGACACGCCGAGGCCGATCCTCGAAGAGATGACGGCGTTCGGCGCGGACCTTCAGCTACTCGATGGCCTCATCAGTGACTGCGGCCGAGTCGTGAAACGAGGCGTCGAGCAGCACGGATGGTTCGACCTCTCCACGCTCAAGGAGCCGTATCGCGTGGAGGGCAAGAAGACCATGGGCTACGAACTTCACGAGCAGTTGGGCGGGCTACTTCCCGACTCGATCGTCTACCCGACCGGCGGTGGCACCGGTTTGATCGGGATGTGGAAGGCGTTCGACGAGATGGAGCGCCTGGGTTGGATCGGCTCCGAGCGACCCAAGATGTTCGCCGTGCAGGCCTCCGGCTGCGCGCCGATGGTACGGGCGTGGGAGGCCGGGTGGGAGAGCGCCGAGATGTGGCAGGGGGCGGCGACGTACGCTTCAGGGCTGCGTGTGCCCGGGGCGGTAGGGGACTTCCTAATCCTGCGGGCTCTGCGCGAGTCTGGCGGTGGAGCGGTCGCCGTCGCGGACCACGTGATGGCAGAGTGGGTCCGACACATCGGCACGGACACCGGCATCTTCGCGGCGCCGGAGGGTGGCGCGACGGCAGCCGCAGTCCCCATGCTGATGGAGAAGGGCTTGATCTCAGCAGGCGACGAGGTCGTTCTCTTCAACACGGGAAGCGGTCTCAAGTACGTGGGAATGGAGCCGATCGATTGATGGTAGCCCTCTTCTGGCTCGTCTTCTGGGCGGGACTGGTCGTGTTGGCCTTCGCGGCTGGCATCAGTCTCCGCTTGCGCTTGCGCGAGCACCTGCGCCCTCGAATCCCGGTGGTCGACGACGAGGCCCTCGACGCGATCCTGACTACCGGGGCCCTGACCGCTGATGAAGATGAACCGCTCGACATCGGAGAGATCGATGAGGAAGAGCGGAAGTTCTGGTCCGAGAGCTGGGACGAACCTGAGGAATGGTGAGCGTGGCGCACTCGCATGTGCACTCGTCTTCAGCGCGGCTCGAACCGGTAGTAGATGCCGGGCAGCGGGACCCACCTGCGGCTGAGTGGTAGGTCGTCTTCGGGGTCGGTGCGCCGAACCCAAAGCACGCGGTTGACGTTGACGCTCGCGCCGAGCGAGTGTCCGCCGGCCCCGTTCCAGTCGACACCCACGGGCGCCCTCACCACAGCCGCGAGGCCGAGTCTCCCGTCCGACGGGTTGGCCGCGACCACCCACAGGCCCACGCCCACGAAGGGTCTCGCGGCGTTGGCCCCGAAGTACCGCTTCACCACGAGCGAGAGACTCAGGTCGCGGAAGGACCACGTGCCCACGGTCAGGTCAATGCTGCGGTTGCCGTCGAAGTACTCGAGCAGCAGACCCACCGTGCTCACGCCGCCTACACTGATACCGACACGGATGCCATCGTCGTCCGTCGAGCTCTGGCAGCGCGCCGCTGAAGGGATGTACGCCGAGGCCAAGATCAGCGCCGTGAGACGCGCCAAGCGCCGCATTGTGGTGGGGAAAAACGTGTGGAGTCGGGTCATGGGAGCCGGAGTATAGACAGGAGATCGGAGCGGGTCCACGGGCGGTCATGCGCGTCGGACCTACGGTGCTGGCCTCGTCGAGGGGCTCGGGGGCGAGGCCGATTCTCTCTGGACACCAAGGTTGTGGGATGGTCTCTTCTACGCTCCATGGGCACCGAGAACCGCACCCTTTCAGGAGATGTCATGTCCCGCGAAAAGATCAGGAGTCCCGGGCATTCGGGGCACCTCGCCTTGATGACCTTCGTTGCTACGGTCATTCTGTCGCAACCGAGCGGCCTTTTCGCAGCGTCCCCGGCATCCGCCGCCTTGCTGCCGCAAGCGAGTGATACGATTCCGCTGGCAGCGATCGAGGTCAGGGTTCTCCGCACGCCGATCTCGCAAAACGCGGCGCCGCTCTCGGTCTCGGCATTGACTGGGAGGGATCTGCAGCGTGGACGGAGTGGCTTCTTCCTAGGGGACGCGCTCCAACTGCTGCCCGGTGTCCAGGTACAGAACCGCTTTAACCCGGCTGTAGGAGAGCGCGTGGCGATTCGCGGGTTCGGAGCTCGAGCCCAGTTCGGACTCCGAGGGATCAGGGTGATCGTTGACGGGATCCCAGCGACGCTCCCCGATGGACAGAGCAGCCTCGATCATCTGGATATAGGCTCGCTGGGGCGGGTCGAGGCCCTCCGGGGGCCAGCATCCGCGCTGTTTGGAAACGCCGCGGGCGGAGTGCTTTCTTTTACCAGTCGGGCCCCCGCGACGGTCCCGTTCGATACGGAAGTCATGGGGGTGACGGGTAGTGACGGCTTGTGGCGCGGCCAGTTGACCGCGTCGGGGACGGTGGAGAACACCGGTTACCTCGTGACCGTGTCAGGCCAGAGGTGGGACGGCTATCGCACGATCGCGGCGGGATCGGCCCGCATCGATACGCTCGGCACGAGCTACGGAGGGTCGGACAGGCTCGGGTTCAACGCGAGAGTCACGACGCCACTCGCGGGAGGCGAACTCTCGCTGACCGCCAACGTATTGGATCTGGACGCCGAGAACGCGGGATCGAAGACGGACGACTTCGAGAGCGATGTCTACCGTCAGATCAACGACCTTTATCTCAGATTCAGGACCGGAAAGGCACTCGAGCAGCAGCAGGCTGGTGTGCGCTGGGCGGGCCCTCTGGGAGATGCGCTTCAGGCGGATTTCTCGGCATACGGCGTGCACAGGACCATCAACAATCCGATCCCCTTCGACGTCATTGATCTCTCCCGGAAGGGAGGGGGCTTTCGCGCCCAGTTGGGCAGTACCGTTTCGGCCGGCTCCGCGGACTTCAGCTGGCAAAGTGGGTTCCAGTACGATTTGCAGAACGACGATCGATCGGAGATCTCGCGCGGGTTTGGGTCAGGTCAGCCCGCTCCTGGAGCCGTTCCCTTCCTCGACCAAGCCGAGGACGTGCGGAGTGCCAGCGTCTTCCTTCAGGGAACGCTGAAGTTGGCCGGTGGGGCGATCGCTCTAGCGGGCCTGAGGTACGACAACCATGAGTTCACGGCCGACGATCGCGTCCCGGTGACTGCGGACAATGCCGACGACTCGGGCACGCGGACGATGGATGCGGTGAGTCCTTCGATCGGGATCAGCGTGCCAGCGGGACAGTCCGTCAACCTGTTCGCTTCGTTCGGCACGGTGTTCGAAACCCCGACGACGAGCGAGCTCTCGAACCAGCCGAATGCCGCCGGTGGTTTCAACCCGGACCTGGATCCGATGAGAGGGGAGTCCTACGAATTGGGGATCCGAGGCGACATGGGATCGAACGCCGCCTTCGAGGTGACCGGATACCAGACGAATCTCCGAAACGAGCTCGTTCGGTTCGAGCTAGAGGGTTTCGACGATGTGAGCTTCTTCCGGAACTCGGGTGAGTCGCGGCATCGCGGTCTGGAGGCGACGCTGTCAGCCGCGTCCAGCGACGGGCTCGTCAGGGGAGACGTGACCTACACGCACACGGACGCTCAATTCCAGCAGTACGAGTTGGGCGGGGACGACCTGAGCGCAAACCAGGTTCCCGGTGTGTCGCCGAACCGAGGCCAGGCTGTCCTGCGCTTCAGCCCAGGTCGGGCGTGGGCGGAGATCGCCGGGACGTACGTGGATGAAGTGCCCGTGAACGATCGGAACACGACGACGACACCTTCTTATTTTCTGGTGGATCTCAGAGCTGGGCTCGACGAGATCATCCTGGGCAACATGGACCTCTCCCCTTGGGTCGCGCTGACAAACGCGTTGGACGAGGATTACATCGCTTCCGTAGCGGTTAACGCGTTCGGTAGCCGATTCTTCGAGCCGGGACCCGACCTGTCATTCCAGATCGGCTTCCGGGCATCCTGGGGAGCGCGCTAGCCTCCGGGGTGCCGACGCCCGGTGGCGGCCGCTAGTTTGCCGCCATGAGCCGACTCCCGACTCCGGAGGGCCCTTCGCTCGAGACCTGCCGGCGCAGACGCGAGGCCGTTCTGAGCCAACTGGGCCCCGCCGTCATGATCCTGCCGTCCGCCCCGCGGGGGTACCGTTCGAGGGATACCGAGTACAGGTATCGCCCTGACAGTGAGCTGTACTACCTCACCGGGACGACGGAGCCGGAGAGTCTCCTCGTGCTCGTGGGTGGGCACGATCCGCGCTTCGTTCTCTTCGTCCGCCCGCGCGACGCGAAGGAGGAGCTCTGGGCGGGCCAGCGGCTCGGGCCCGAAGCCGCCGTGGAGGCATTCGGCGCCGACGAGTGCTACTCGGTAGCGGAGATGGACGACAGGCTGCCAGGTCTGCTACAAACGGGTGATCGCATCCACTATCGGCTGGGGGCGGGCGAGCGAGCGGACGGCTTCGTTCGACGAGCGCTGAGGCAGGCCCGCGCCAGCGGCCTGCGACGAGGCACCGGACCCCGCGGGCTGGTCGATCCCGGGGAGATCCTCGATGAGTTGCGTCTTCGGAAGGATGCCGAGGAGATCGAGGTGATCCGCGCCGCGGCGCTCATCAGTGCCGAGGGGCACCGGTCCGGGGCTGCCGCCATCACGGCGGGTGTAGGGGAGTGGGTCGTGGAGGCTGCGGTAGACGCTGGCTTCAGGGCCGCGGGGGCCACCGGACCAGGCTTCGCCACGATCGTCGGGTCGGGCACCAACGCATGTGTCCTCCACTACGTGGAGAACCGAGACACCATCGACGATGGCGCGCTTGTGTTGATCGATGCCGGAGCCGAGGTGGCGCTGTACAACGGAGACGTCACGCGCACGTATCCGGCTGGCGGTGGCTTCTCAGACACGCAACGCGACGTCTATCAAATCGTCCTAGCTGCGCGCCGGGCGGCGGTGGAGCAGGTCGCCCCCGGGGTCACGATCGCCTCGGTTCACGACGCTGCCGCCCGCACGATCGTTGAAGGGTTGGTGGGGCTCGGCGTGCTCTCCGGCTCGACGGAGGAGCTGTTCAGCGAGGCCACGTACCGACCATTCTTTCCGCATCAGACGTCCCATTGGCTCGGGCTCGACGTGCACGACCCCGCGGACTACGCGAACGCGGGTGAGTCGAGGGTGCTCGAGCCGGGCATGGTCTTCACGATAGAGCCTGGTCTCTACTTCCATCCCGGTGTCTCGAAAGAAGCCGCTGCACGGTTCTCGGGCATCGGCGTGCGTATCGAGGACGACGTGCTCGTTACCAGCCAGGGCTGCGAGGTGCTGACCGCGTCGCTACCGACGGCCGAGGACGAGGTCGAGGCTCTGGTAGGCGCCCGGTGACGACACCCGCTGCCGGACGTCACGCGTTACTGGTCGAGCGTCTGCACCAGCCCGGTCCGCTCGCGGCGATGGAGCTGCGGCCGCCGCGGTCGGATCTACAGTCCGAAGAAGGCATGGGCGCTTGGATCGACCTGTACCACTCGCTCGGCCGGCTGAGCAGCGACGACGTCTTCGTCTTCCTCACGGACAACGCGGTGGGGGCGGCCGAAGAGGAGAATCTCGCTCACCTCGGCGCGAACGTGGGTGACGATGTCGAGCTGCGCCGCATCATCCCGATTTTGACCGCGAAGCACACGCTCGACTACTGTATGATGTTCGCATCGCGCGCGAAATCCGACGGATTCGATGCGCTCACGGTCATCGGAGGCGACGAGTCGGTCGGTGTCCCGCGTTGCGTGCCTCACGGACGCGACCTCCGCGAGCTCCTGCGCGGGAGACTCCCTGACCTGGTCCTGGGAGGGTGGGCGAACCCGCACCGCGACGCCGACGAGCAGGTAGCGTTCCTGGTGGCGGACGACGCCCACGCGGACTTCGCGCTGACGCAGGTCGTTTCGCATCACAGCCTCCAGGTGGTCGAGCGCTTCCTGGAACGGATGCACGCGGTCGGCGCGACGGTTCCCACGGTATTCGGGGTCTTCTTCTACCGCAGTGCCAATGCGAGGACTCTAGAGGCCCTCGGAGGCTTCTTCCCGGTCCCGGCCGAAGAGGTGACGCGCGAATTCGAGAGTGCTTCCGCTGAGAAGATCTGCGCGCGCACGATTCGC
>CBDANQ010000034.1:0-5796 GCA_965197725.1 Longimicrobiales bacterium | reverse complement strand
GGGGGCTGGTATCCGAGGGGAAGGTCCGCGAGTGCCTCCGCGAGTTGCGCCGGTTGGGCGTTGACGAGTACGTGCGCGAGACCGTCGCGCCGGCGGAAGCACCTCACCGACCGGGTATCCGCTCCACGCTCAAGCGTCTGGGTTGGCCGGTTCAACGCGCTGCGACACACGGACCGCTGTTCACCGGGGAAGTCATCCTCGAGATCTGCGGCGAGCAGCGCACGGTGGGGCTCATGGCGCAGGACCGGAGCAGGAACAACGGTGCCTGGATGCCGGAGCATCATCTGCAGGCCGTGAAATTCATTCGAGGGTTGGCGCTCCAGCTCAGGCCAATCGTCACCTTCATCGACACACCGGGCGCGGTCGCCGACGCCGATGCGAACCGCGCCAACCAGGCTCACGCCATCTCGCGTCTGATCGCCGAGATGGCGCAGCTTCACGTGCCGACGGTCGGGATCATCTACGGCAACGGCTACTCGGGCGGCGCTATCCCGCTGGCGACGACCAACGTACTCCTGTCGGTCGTCGACGGGGTCTTCAACACAATCCAGCCGCGAGGCCTGTCGAACATTGCGCGGAAGTACGACCTCTCCTGGCAGGAGTGCGCCAAGGCCGTTGGCGTGTCGGCCTGCGAGCTCTACGAACAGGGTTACCTTGACGGCGTCATCGACTACTCGCCGCTGTGGGGAGAGCGCGGAATCGAGAACCTCGAACAGGCGATTCGTTCCAGCATCGCGGCTGTCGAAGACCTCGCCCGTCACTTTGCCGGCACGAACGAAGCGGTGTTCGAGCACTACCAGCGGACCGTGCGTCGCTATCAGGACACGCCGGACGGACGTCGTTCGGGGGGCTCGGACCACGCGCTGTCGACAATCGACAACCCTACCCAGCAACCGAACATCTACGGGGTCTCATACCGCTACCTCCGCTACCTCGGACTGCGGAGGCGAGTGAGCGCGACGACGGCTGAGGCGTACGGCCGCTTGTCGCCGGACGAGATTCCGGCGGGAGACCTCGGCGAGCGAATCGCCAAGGAGCACCAGCAGGCCTTCCGGCGCTGGCTTGGGAACCCGCTCAAGATCAGGTACGACGCGACGGTTAGCGACGCATGGCGGACGTTTTGCGACCGTCGGGCTGCGCTTGGCCACGATCGCGGTGCCGTCGTCGCCTTCCTCTTAGGATCGCGCGAGCACAACTTCGAAACGGCGCGCTCCCGTATGCGGATCGAAATGGGCTTCCACCTCTACAACCTGTGGAAGGGCGGCGCAGCCGACAACCTCGCGCTGCTCGTGGACTACCTGCATCAGCAGCCGGATTCGCCGGGGCGAGAAACACGCGACCTCAACGTGCTCGACATCTTGCTTGACACCGATCTGCGCGACGATCTCGAGGACGAATGCCGACAGCTCATCCTCTTCGATTCCGTCTACGACCGGCTCATCGCAGAGCTCAAGTCGGTGGCCTTCGAGGCGATGGAGAGCAACCGCATCTCGCGCGACTCGGTCGGAGCCCTCCTGGAGGCCGCTGTCGCCAAGGCGCTTCCGGCCATGACTCGGGGCGCGACTGGCACCGAGCGCTCTGCCGAAGAAGTCGCTGCGGCCAGCTTCGATCATTGGATCCGGCGCCTGGTTGCCTCGGGTCGGCGCGGCGAGCTGATGAAGTCGGTCGCCCAATGGAAAAAGTCCGCCTTCCCAACCGTTTCCGAGCCGCTCTTCGGGCTTATCACCTTCTTCTTCGACCATCTCCTGCCGAGCTACTACGACGCTGAGCGTGGGGGGCGATACGACGGTCGGATCCGCCCGCGGAACATCGGCATCACGGACTTCTGGAACCGACTCGACCGGGCCTACAAGGATCTCCTCATCCAGGGAGTCCTCATCGAGATCAAGCGGCGCGAGACGATCTCTCCAACGCGCATTCTCGAGGAGTTCTTCACGAAGAGCGAAGAGCTCGACCGAACCGTGATGACCGCAGATCCGGTCGCCTTCCCGGGGTTTCGGATTTCCATCGAGGAGGCGATCGCTCGCGGCGTGGTGCCGTGCGGCACGGTCATTGCGCTGGCCAGCTTCGAGCGCGGCGGGCGCACCCAGCGAGTGGGCGTCATGGTGTCGAACCTCGGGTTCCAGGCCGGCGCGTTCGACATGGCGAGCGGGGTCAAGTTCTGTCGGCTTTTGCTGCGATGTGCGGGTGAGAGGTTGCCCGTCATCTGTTTCGTCTCCTCCGGTGGCATGCAGACCAAGGAGGGCGCCGGATCGCTGTTCTCGATGGCGATCGTCAACGATCGCATTACGCGCTTCGTCCGCGAGAACGAGCTCCCGGTGCTGGTCTTTGGCTTCGGAGACTGTACCGGAGGCGCGCAGGCCAGCCTCGTCACGCATCCGCTCGTCGACACCTACTACTTCTCTGGCACCTCGATGCCGTTCGCTGGCCAGATCGTCGTGCCGTCCCACCTCCCCACGACCTCGACGCTGTCCAACTACCTGTCAGAGGTGTCCGGCGCCATGATGGGACTCGTCCGACACCCCTTCGCCGGCGACCTTGACAAGCGACTGCGGGCGGTCGACTCCCGCATCCCGTTGCCAACGGTGAGCGTTGGGGCGGTGATCGACAACGTCCTAGCAGGAAGGGCGCGTCTCAAGTCGACCGCGCGCCCTCAGCGTGACTCCCGCAGGCTCTTTCAGCCGGTCTCCAGGGTGCTCCTTCACGCGCGAGGCTGCACCGCGGTCAAGCTGGTGGACGGCGTCCACGAGCTCGGGCTCGATATCGTCCTCGTGCAATCCGATCCCGACATGGAGTCGGTCGCGGCCAGCCGTCTGTCCGAGTCTGACGCCCTGGTCTGCCTCGGTGGCTCGACGCCCGACGAGAGCTATCTCAACGCGCACTCCGTCATTCGCATCGCCGAGAGCGAGAAGTGCGACGCGATCCATCCTGGCATCGGTTTTCTCTCCGAGAACTCCGCCTTTGCAGCCCTCTGCGCCCAGCACGGTCTCAACTTCATCGGGCCGGACGAGGCGAGCATGGAGCGTGTGGGCAACAAGTCCAACGCGGTTCAGACCGCGCTGCGGCTCGGAATCCCTGTGGTTCCAGGCAGCCACGGCGTCGTCACGAGCCCCGGAGCCGCGGTCGGTATCGCGGAAGACATCGGGTATCCCGTCGTGCTCAAAGCGGTGCACGGGGGGGGAGGACGTGGCATCGAGATCGTTCGGAAGCCTATGCAGCTGGAGGATACGTTTCTTCGCATGGGGGCCGAGGCCCGGAGCGCCTTCGGGAGTAGTGACCTCTACCTCGAGAAGCTCATCGAGCGTTTCCGCCATGTGGAGATTCAGATTCTCCGCGACCGTCACGGACACACCTGCGTGCTGGGACTGCGCGACTGCAGCGTTCAGCGAAACCAACAGAAGGTCATCGAGGAGTCGGGGTCGACCCTACTCTCTGGCGAGCTTCGCGCCGCCGCCTTCGAGCATGCCCGCAATCTGGCCGCCGATGTCGGCTACGTCGGCGCGGGCACGGTGGAGTTCATCTTCGACCTGGAGACGCAGCAGGTGTATTTCATGGAGGTAAACGCGCGGCTTCAGGTAGAGCACCCGGTGACGGAAGCCGTCACCGGTATCGACATCGTGGGAGAGCAGTTCCGGATCGCAGCCGGTAGATCGATCGAGGATCTGGAGGTCACCGAGCAGGGTTACGCGATTGAGCTCCGAATCAACGCCGAACGCCTAGGGTTCGACGCGGAGAGCCGCCTGCGCATCTCGCCCGACCCCGGGACCGTTCGCGCATGCGTGCTCCCGAAAGCAGACGCCGTAGACGTCATCTCGGCAATCGAGACCGATAGCGTCGTCTCACCGTTTTACGACAACTTGCTCGCGCAGGTGGTCGCGCGGGGCGAGAGCCGCGCAGAGGCTATTCACGTGCTGCGCACCTGGCTCGCGGAGGTCCAGATCGAAGGCATCGGCTCCAACGTCCCGCTTTTGCGGCTCATTCTGGAGGACGAGGAATTTGTGGACGGGCGGCACAACACGGGCTACATGGCGCGGTTCTTCGAGCGCGTCAACGTCGATCGTCTCGTCGACGAGGTCGAGGCGCTTCGCGGCTCGCGCGCCACCCTCGACCGGTCCAGCGTCGCGATCGAGGGCAGCGATGAGCTCAAGGTGATCGCGCTCGCGCCCTGCGTCTTCTACACCTCGCCCGGGCCAGGCCGGGCCGAGTTCGTCTCAGTGGGCGACGTGGTCGACATCGACACGACGCTCTGTCTCCTGGAAGCGATGAAGCTCTTCGAGGAGCTCTCCCTCCAGCGCTACAACACCGCCGAAGAGGTATACCCGCCCGACACGGAATACGAAGTCGTCCGGGTCAACGCCCACAGCGGACAGCTCGTGACCGAGGGCGACCTCCTGTTCGTGGTCCGGCCTCGTGGCAGTCCCCGACGAGCGGCGACGGCTGATCCACTGGCGACGCTGAACGCGGACTAGCTCCGTGTGGGTTCGATCCCACCGCCGGCGCCGGAGCCGCCCGCCGATCCCTGCTTCAAGTCCCTCCTCCGACGCGTGAGCTTCCCGAGCGCCGGCGAAACCGGTGCCGTGCACGTTTCATTCCTTGAAGGTCCGGTGACAAAACCGACACGTCGCACGTTAGAGCGGCGCTGGACGACCAATACGGAAACGACTGACACCGCATCGGTTACGACGGACCAGTCGTCCTGAGTCCCCTGGTACCGCGATTGCACAGTCTCCAACCGAGTGGGGGTTGTGATTAACGGAGCGTTCTACATCATTGTGGCGGTCGCCGTCAGCGTGTTCCTGCTGTTTCGTCGGCAGCGGCGCGATCGGTTCCCACCGGACGTTGGCTGACCCGTCCAGGGACGCGGCGTTGGATACCGAGGGCGCTCACGGGGTGGGTTGCCGCCGTCGTGACACCCTCGACCGAAGGAGCGAGACATGCCAGTGAGACGCCTGAGGTCGGACACAGGCGCCGCGATGGCCGAGATGGCGGTCGTCATGCCGTTCTTGGTCCTGATGGTGCTCGGCGTCGGTGACTTTGGCCGCGTGCTGTACACGGCCATTACGCTCTCCCACGCGGCGCGTGCCGGCGCGGCGTACGGGTCCCAGGGCCCTGGGCACGCCGGCGATACCGCAGGCATTCGCCAGGCGGCGGAGGACGAAGCCCAGGAGATTGCCCCGATCACGGTGACGTCGCAGCGGGTGTGTGAGTGCACGGGGGGCGCGACGGTGAGCTGTACGACGATTAGCTGCGGCACCTACGGGGCGCCCCGGGCCTTTGTCGAGGTGACGACCACGCGGCCGTTTGCCACGCTGGTCGCGTACCCCGGGATCCCGAGCACCGTCCTGCTCAGCCGCACCGCCAAGGTGCGGTTGCAGTAGGTGTCCGAACAGCGAACAGAGGTGACACGCATGCGTTCCATCAATCGTGTGGTGCGGGACGAGCGAGGCGCCGCGCTGATCCTGGCGTCGGGGATGATGGTGCTCCTGACGGGATTCATGGGCCTGGGGCTAGACGTCGCGAGCATCTACCAGCACCGGCGCGTCCTGCAGACCGCGGCAGACGCCGGGGCGCTGGGCGGCGGCACGGAGGTCTACCGCGGCCATACCTCGCTGATTTCGTCGTCGGCGCTCTCGGCGACGGCGGAGAATGGGCACGCGCACGGCACGGACGGCGTGACCGTCACCGTCAATCACCCGCCGCTCAGCGGCTTCCACGCCGGCGACGTCGACGCCGTCGAGGTGCTCGTGACGCAGCCAAGCCCGACCTATTTCATGCGGTTGTTTGGCTGGACGAGTG
>CBDANQ010000033.1:0-12771 GCA_965197725.1 Longimicrobiales bacterium | reverse complement strand
CATGTAGCCCATGAACTCGCCGATCTCTCCGGGCCAGAAAAGCAGCGGGGTGAACGCGGCCAGCGTCGTCGCTGTCGCAGCGATGATCGGCACCGCGACTTCTCCCGTGGCCTTCTTCGCGGCGAGCGTGCGGTCCCAACCCTCTTCCAGATACCGGTAGATGTTTTCGACTACGACGATGGCGTTGTCGACCAGCATGCCGAGCGCGAGGATGAGGCTGAAGAGCACGATCATGTTCATCGTCATGCCCATGAGCCTCAACAGAACGAAGGACAGGAACATCGACGCCGGGATCGAAATTGCCACGAACATCGACGTGCCTGCCCCCAAGAAGAACAACAGGATGACGACGATCAGGATGAGACCGCTGACGATGTTGTTCTCCAGGCTCGAAACCATCTCCTCGATCTGTTCCGACTGGTCGGACGTGATGACGATTGACGTGGTCGGCGGCATCAGCGGTAGCATCGCGTCCACTTCGGCCTTCACCGCCGTCGCGGTCTCGATGATGTTCTCGCCGGAGCGCTTCACCACGTCGAGCGTGACTACGGCGCTTCCCTCCATGCGCGCGAACGTCTCACGCTCCGCGAAGCCGAAGTCGACCGTGGCGACGTCGCGGATGTAGATCGGGCGACCGCCCTCGATCTTGACGACGAGGTCCGCGATGAGCGTCGGATCGTCGAACTCACCGTCCACGCGTACCAGGTATTTCGTGTCTCCAACGTCGATAGAGCCACCAGGGATGTTCACGTTCTCGTTCCGGATCGCTTCGATTACGTCCTCGAGTTCGACCCCATAGAACTGTAGGCGCGCGAGATCGACATCGACCTTCACTTCGCGCTCGAGTCCACCGCGCAGGTCCGCTCTCAGCACGGCGGGAATCGCCTCGATCCCGTCCTGAAGATCCTCCGCCAGCTCCTTCAGCCGGATCAATCCGTAGTCTCCGGATAGGTTCACCTGCATGATGGGGATTTCGGAGAAGTTGATCTCGACGGTCGTCGGTTCCTCCGCGTCGTCCGGCAGATCGGGCTTCGCGAGGTCGACCTTCTCACGCACCTTTTGCAGCGCTTCATCCAGGTTGACCGCCGTGCCGAACTGCGCAGTGATGCTCGAGTATCCCTCGATGGAGGTCGAAGTCAGCTCCTCGATGTCGCTGATCGTCGACAACTCCTCCTCGATCACGCGCGTGACCTGGCTCTCGACGTCCGCCGGAGACACCCCCGCATAGATCGTATTGATGGCAACCATCGGGATCGCGACCTCGGGAAACGACTCCTTCGGGATCGCCCGGTACGAGAGCGCGCCCATGAGCGTGATGATGACTAGCATGACCATCATCGAGGTGCGGTGCTCGATCGCGAAGCTCGTTGCGCGAAACTCCTTGAAGCGCTCGAGCATGCTGAAGTCCGGCGGCGGCTCCGTGCCGCTTCTCCCGTCTTCTTGCCCGTCTCTATTCATGATTCTCAGTGCCTCTGACCGACCACACGGACGCGGTCGCCGTCAGACACGGTCTTCTGACCCACGACGATGAGCTGATCTCCGGACTCGATGCCAGCTTCGACCACGACGAGGTTGCGACGCGTCGGTCCGAGCTCGACCGCGCGCACCTCCGCCACCTTATCCTCATCCCGCTCCGAGACCACGAACACGACGTACCCGCCCTCTACGCGCACGAGCGCATCCTGTGGCACGACGATCGCGTTGGCGACCTCTCGCCGCGTCACTGACATATTCGCCACCATCTGCGGCTTGATGAGACCGTTGGGGTTAGGGAGCACGACCTCGATCAGGAACGTCCGGTTCCCCGGATCCACGGTCGAGCCGACGTAGCGGATCGGCGCCGAGAAGAGCTCATCACCGAGCACGTCGAAAGTCAGCATGGCCTGAGCGCCTACCACCACGTCGGCGGCGTACCGCTCGGGAACTCCGGCGACCACCCTCACCGGGTTCAGATCGACGAGGCGGCCCACCGACTGACCCGGACTCACCATGGACCCTACCGCGATGTGCCGCTCGTCGAAGATACCAGAGAACGGCGCGCGGATGACCGTGCGCGCGAGCCGCTCCTCGAGGCCCGCGAGGTTGGCGGCGGCCTGCTCTTGGCCGAACTTCGCCTCGAGGTAGGCAATCTCCGAGCCGACCTGATCCTCCTCCCAGAGGCGCCTGCGGCGTTCCCACGTTTGGGAGGCGAGCTCGGCCCGGGCGCGGGCCTGGTCCACGTCGGCCGAGAGCACCTTGTCGTCGATCTTCGCGATTGCGTCCCCGGCCGAGGCCCTGGAGCCCTTGTCCAGGAAGATCTCTCGAATGACTCCGCTCTCCTCGGCCGCGACGAGCACGTCTTGGTTGGCCATGACCGCCGAGGTGAGCCGGATATCCTCTACGAATTCCCGGGGAGTCACCGTCGAGGTCTCGACGTTGATGACGCGTACGGACGCCTCGCCACCGGGTGCGTCATCCACTCTGTCGGCCTGAACCGCACCACACCCCGCCATCGCGAGCGTCGCCAGCACCGCTGGCACCGCTGGTACTCGGCTCATCCGTGCCCGCGTCGTCTCTCTATTCTCTCTATTCTCCCTATTCTCCCTATTCTCCTTCTCCCTATTCTCCATGACCTTCTTCATCGTCATCTATCCCACCTAGAAACGGTCGCCCTGTGCGTCGACGTCCACGAGAGGGACACGCCCCGTCGCCTCGTCGAGCTGAGCCCGAGCCACCAAGTAGTCGTAAACAGCCTGTGCGTAGTTGAACTCGCTCTGCCGAAGCGCGACCTCCGAGTCCGTGAGCTCCAGTTGGCTGCTGAGCCCCTCCCGATACTGTGCGCTGGCGATCTCGAAGCCACGCTCGGCCTGAGCGACCGCCAGGCGCTGCCCCCGTGCACGCAGGCGCGTCTCGTCGGTCGCCTCAACCAGGCCCTTTACCTGCGCTACCGCCTGGTCGACGCCGCTTTGTGTCTGGGCTTCGGCCTGACGAACGAGCGCGCGCTTCTGGTCGATGCGCGCGTCACGGCGGAAGCCCTGGAAGATCGGGAGGCTCACCCGCACCCCAACCAGCCGGGAGTAGGCGCGTTGCCCGTCCCCACGCGCGAAAAAGTTCGGACTGCCGTTGTCCTGCGCGCTGATGATGTAGTTCCCAAACAGAGTAACTTCCGGAAGGTAGCTCACCTGTTCGAGTCGCATCTCGCTACGGCGTAGGTCCTCGCTGAGTTCGAGTTGACGTACGTCGGACCGCAGCTCACTCGCGACCCGTACCGCATCGCCTATACCGCCTTGGAAACCCGTGAATGCCAGAATCTCTCGGTTCGCCCGTGTGTTGGCTCCCAGGTCCTCGAGATTCATCTCAGCGAGCGAGCCCGTGACCTCCAGCGACTCCTGGTCTGAGATGTCGAGTTCCACCGCGATCTGCCGTCGTGCCTGCATCGAGGCATTCTCAGCGCGCCGCATGTTGGGCTCCAGATTCGCGAGCTCGACCTGGAGCCGGAGCACGTCGTACTCCGACGCCAACCCCGCACGGTGCAACGCCTGCGTCTCCTGGAGTGACCTACGCACACGATGCAGCGAGTTCTCGGTCAGGCGCACCTGCTCCTGCGCCAACAGAAGCTGGTAGTAAGCCACTCGGACTCGCGTCACCACGACCTGAGTCTGGCCACGCACGGACTCTTCCTGGAGGCTCTGGAAACGGCCAGCCGCGCCGAGCGCCACGAACACACTCGGTCGGAAGAGCGGCTGCTCCACGTCGATGGACGACGCCCACTGGTTGTCCGCGCCGAACCGCACGCCGATGAAGTCGTCCGGCCCCGCCGTTGGATCGAAGATCGAAGCCGGCAAGAAGTTCACTGGGGCGGACACGTTGCGCGTGTACCCCACGTTGAAGTCTACCGTGGGGTAGACGTCGCTCCGCGCCTCGGAGACGCGCTCGTTCGCCTCGCGGAGCCCCAGCCGGGCCACGATGACGTCTCGGTTGCGGCCGAGCGCGGTGCGCACGACCTGCTCCAGGCCCATTACAAAGTCCGACTCTTGGGCGTCGAGTGTCCGAGGCGAGATCGACACGGCTGTCAACAGCATGAACGCTGCCGGTGCTGAGTCGCTCAGCCGGACTCTATCTATTCGCATCATCCTATTTCTTCCCTTCTCAGGCTTCGACGGAGGCCGAAGCACCGATATCCCGCTCGGCGAGGTCGGCGGCGAACGCATCGGTAGCGACCCCCTTCATGAGGCGCGCACCCGATTCCTTGAAGAGCGCGCGGAACGCCGTCTCGTCGATGTGGAAATGCCCCTGGCGGTACAGCTGCACCAGTCCATACGCGTGCGCCCACATCGTGAGGCCTGTCTGTGAGGGATCTCCGTCCTTCAGGATCCCGGCGTCTATGCACTCACGCACGCGATCGATCCAGAATTGGTGGCGGGCGGCGCTCATCGCCTCGATATCCGCCGGCATTTCATCCATGCCGAGCTGCTCAGGACCGAAGTACATTATCGAGTGCCACCGCGGATGCTCTAGCGCGAAGTCGAGATAGCCCTCGCCAGCGCCGACGAAGCGCTCGAGTGGAGTCGGCGCCTCGATCGCCCGGTAGATGTACGACATGAAGGCACGGTGAGCCTCACGAACCACGTCCGCGAGCACGTGCTCCTTCCCGTCGTAGTGCCGGTACAGTGCCGGCGCCGTCACCCCGACTTGCTTGGCGAGCTTCCGCATCGAGAAACCGTCGAGCCCATCCCGCAAGTAGAGCTCGACGGCAGCGGCCAGGATCTTATCTCGTTGGCATGACATGTGAACACTGTAAACCTGATACGACGATCGGTCAATGACCGAGGCTCTTAAGGCGATAACGGTGTTTAGTGCCAAATGGTGCGAGGAGAAGCTCGACGCGTCAGCCGCTTGCCTGGTATCGGGCGAGGCTCAGAGTCGGGCGTTCCCTACCCACGCGTGATCACCGACGCGGTGACGATTTGGTCTCCTCGCATGATGCTGTCCATCACGCCTAGCCCCTCGACCACCCACCCAAACACGGTATATCCACCGTCGAGGTGTGGAAGCCGCGTATGGGTGAGGAAGAACTGAGAGCCCTCGGTGTCCTTGCCGGCACTCGCGAGGCCGATCGCGCCGCGCACGTACGGCAACTGGTTGAACTCGCTGGTGATCTGGAAGCCGGGGCCGCCTCTGCCGGTGCCTCCGTCCACGTCTCCCCCCTGGGCCACGAAATTGGGGATGACGCGGTGGAACGGCACACCGTCGAAGCGTCCCTCGCGGATCAAGCGCGTAATCGTCTGCACGGCGTGCGGGGCCTGCTCGGTATCCAGCTCGAGCAACACCCGGCCCCGGTTGGTGTCGAATGCGATTCGCGGGCTGTCCCCGATCGTCTCCAGATAGGTCCAGTCGATGACGGTCGGGTCATACTCGAGGTCGACGCTCCCTCGCCGGACCACGGGCGCGTCTTCGTCGGTGTCGACCTCGATGAGCTCCCCGGTGAGTCGCTCGATCCCGCTCGCCGCGATGAGACGGACCACCGCGGCGGGGTGCTCCAGTGCCTGCCGCAGAAGCGCTTCGGCCCCCGGAGCCTCGGTCACCGCGATCAGCCGCAGAAACTCGGCGGCCTCTCGGCTTTCGTTTTGCGTCAGTCTGAGCTGGTATGCGTCCAACAGGAGCTGCTGGCTTCCCAGCGGGAAAAGCAGCGGATCGGTCAGGATCTGCCCGGCCGTGAACTCGAGCTGTGGATTGCCGCTGTTCAGCGCCTCCGAGAAGATCGCAAAGTACACATCCCGCAACTGGGGATCTCGCTTGTCCCCAGCCCAACGCTGACTCATCGCCGCCACAGCGGACGTGGCAATCGACTCGGACGGCGAGTTCAGGGCGACCCGGAGACGATCCAGAGCCTCGCGGCCGCTCAAGGAGCCTATCGCGGACAGCCCGATCCGCCAGCCGTCTTCGTCGGTCTCGTCGAGGGCGTCGAGCCAGCCCAGGACGAACTCTCGCTCATTCTGCCTCGCGAGCATGACGATGAGCGGCTCCATCACGACCGTGCGCGTTGGGTTCCGCTCGATCCAGCTTTTGAGCCTACCCAGCACTGACGGCGGCTGGGCGCTCCCGGCCAGCGCGGTGGCTGAGTTCATGGCCACGTGCTCCATCGGGTCGTCCAGACCCGCCATCAACGCGTCCCGCGCTGCCGGCTCCAGCTCCCGGCCCGCGAGCGCGACCATGGCGTTGCTCCGGCTACGCCAGTCCGTGGCCGATCGAGCCCAGTCGGCGAGGCGATCCGTGTCGGACGGATCCGAGATCCGCCCCAGAGCCTGGATCAGGTACATCGCGGCCGGATCATCCCGCCGATAGGCGCGGAGCGCGTCTCGTACCCGCGACACACGAGCGGACCAGCCCGAGCCATCTGCCTGGTGGCCGAAGTAATAGGCCGCACCGGCTCGGACGTCAGCGTCCGCGTCGTCGAGCCGCGCCAACAGGAAGTCCTGGGCCGCCGGGCTTCGCACTCCTTTCACGGCGGCGTTCACCGAGAGCGCCAGCGCCCTGCGCCCCTGCTCCGCAGCCGTGACCTCCGCGGAGAGCAAGGCGTTCGTGGCCTCCGGCGAAGCGATCTTGCCGAGCGCCTCCAGGATGCGGTCACGCACGTCCGCGTCGGATTCCGCCTCGAAGGCGGCTGCCAATCCCCGCACCGACGAGGCCTGGCCCAGCTGTCCGAGGGTGAACGCGGCATCGCGGCGTACGTTGGGGTCGAGGTCCTCGCGAACCGCCGCCAGCAAGGGCGCGAGCGCCTCAGCGGCCTGAACCGAACCGAGAGCGAGCGCCGCGCGCGCACGCACGTCGGCCCTTTCGTGCGTCAACATGCTGACGAGCGCGCCCCCGTCCCGCTGTACCTGGAGGTCAACCACGCCTTGCAACGTGGCGTCAGTGAGCAACCCGTCTCGCGGTCTGAGGGAAGGTGGCTCGGCCGCGTCCGGCCTGACCGGGTCACACGCAGCGACGAACACGACGAGCACCAACCGGGGCGCGACGCCCACGAGCGAGAACGGTCGAGACCTATGGATCTTCATGGAGTCTATGGAATCGCATTGAGGTACAGGTCCAAGCGGAACGCGCGCGGCCGCCGGATGCCCCACGCCGAGTCCAGCCGGATGAGGCCGTCCACCACCGCTAGGCCGACGCCGGCCGAGTACAGCGCATCCTCGGAGCGGTAGCTCTCGGACTCTCCCGCCCAACCGACGTCCGCGAAGAGCGATACCGAAGCGAACGAATACGCGCGCGCTAGCTCACCTCTCGCCCTGACGAAGCTGGTGCCTGTGAGGCGGCGTGGATCGTAACCGCGCAGGGATGAGGGTCCACCCAGGTGCCACATACGCTGTTCGGTCGGGTTCCCCCACCCCTCGCCGGCGCCGGCCTCGAGTCCGAGGCGCAGATCGGACGGGAGTGGCACCGCCAACCGCGCGACCAGCGCGGTGCGGGCGTACTCAAAGTCGCCGGTCGCCGCCTCAGCTGTTAGCTCCAGGCCGCCCTGTACGAGGTTCGGATCGGAACCCCACCACGGGGTTAGCGCGACCTGGCCCCCGTACACCCAACCCTCATCCGCTACCAGGTCGTCCCGGAAGCGAAACGCGTCGCTACCCAGCTTGAAGACAGCGAAGTCGGTTTGGGCCACTGCCGGTCGGTGGTACTCAGCGAAGCCTCTAACTTTGAGGTCTCGGCGCTCTAACTCGGGTGGAGTCCATTCGAAGGACGCCCCGGAACGCCGATAGTAGTCCCCGTCGTCCCGGCCGGTGAACGCCGCGAGCAGCGAATTGCCGAGCCCGAGGTGCCGGGCATCCTCATCGATGGCAGCCAGCTCGTGGAAGAGGCTGAACGTCACGCGCCGCTTCACCGTCTCGCGCGTGATGTCGACACGCCCGTTCGGTTCCAGATCCGCAATCCCAATGCGAGCGGTGCCTGTCAGCGACAAAGGTCCGAAAAACGTCTGAGGCCGGATCTGCCCACGAACCCCCAGAGACAGCCCCTCCACGCGGTTGTAACGCACGAGGTCCGGCCGCTGAGGGCCCCACCGCAGGGTACGCGGCATCTGGGCCAGGGGAGGTGCCGGCAGGTCCGCCTCCTGCGCGTGCAGCGCGCTCGGGGCAGTGAAGATGGGCCCGAGCAGCAGCACAGCAGTCAGCTTCATCGTCCCGTCACTTCTTCCGGATGTGGTCCAGTCCGGCACCCAGTTGAGAACGGCGCAGAGTCGATTCTAGAAGAAGGCCGGCCCGTGCCATGTCGCAGCCGCTGGCTGCTCTAGCTCCCCGGCACGGAAGCTTCCGATCGTGGTCAGGCTCGTGTCGAATACCGGCGTTTCGGGACCCACCGCCCCGGACTCCGCAAGCGCACGGAACTCGGCGCGAGTAGCAGTCCGGATCTCCTCCCCGTCGCGGTACCACACGGGAGCGTGATCGATGAGCGATACGCTCAGCTCCGTGCCGAGACCACGTAAGCGGTTCACCAACGTGTCGATCGAGCAGCCGGAGGGGGCTTCAACGTCCACATCCACGCCGATGACCAGAAAACGGTCGTCCCTCAGTTCCCTGCCGGAACGAAGCGGAACGCCGTGTGCGGCCCACGCGTCGAGGAATGAATCGACCGCTTGCAGGAAGGCGTCGGACTGGGCCGAACTGAGGGCCTGCGTAGCCGGGAAGACCCACAACCGGCCACGATCTGGTAGCGCATCGAACTTAACTCTGGGCATGGTTATGCCGCCTCCGGGTTTATGCCCCCACCGACCGTCGGCACGGGTGGGGGAGACTTGTCCAACAACACCGCCACCCAGTCCAAGTCCTGCGTGTTCTCGAGCCAGATCTTCACCATCACCGTCAGCGGCACGGAGAGCAGCGCCCCGAGTGGACCCCACGCCCACCCCCAGAAGAGTAGCGACAGGATCACGACGAGCGTAGACAGGCCGAGCCGGCGCCCCAACAGGTTGGGCTCGAGAATGTTTCCGAAGAGGATGTTCACGACGACGTAGCCCATGGCCACGAACAGGGCGTGAGGTACGGTTCCGTACAGAACGATACTCAAGAGCACTGCTGGCACCGCCGCGATGATCGAACCAACCGTGGGCACGTAGTTGAGCAGGAACGCGATCAGGCCCAACAGAAGAGCGAACTCGAGCTGCGTGACCCAGGCCCAGAGACCCAGCACCAGGCCCGTGGCGAGTGATACCATCGTCTTGATGCCCAGGTAGGTCTGCACCTCGGTAACCACCTTGGTCAAGCGGTCCTCGTCGCCGCCATTCTGGCCGAGCACGTACCTGATCTTTTCCGGGAAGACCGTGGCCTCACCCAGCATGAACGCCATTATCAGGAAGACGATGAAGGTCGTCGAGACGAACTGGGCGATGCGCCCGATCGTGCCTTGCACGAAGTCCACGACCGCAGTCGGATCGATCAGGTCCGTGATGACGTCCGTGGTGACATACGGGCTGACGTCGAAGCTAGGGCTCAGATCGTCGACCGACTCTATCACGGCTACCACGCGTTCCCCGAACAGGTCCTGGTATCGTTGGATATTGTTCTGGAGGTCAGTGACCGATTGGCTCGCCACCAGGATCAGTAGGCCGACCCCTGAGACGAAGATGAGCACGGTGATCAAGGTCGCGAACCCTGCTGGTACCCGGTGGTGCACCAGCCAGAGCATGATCGGGAGGCTCAGAACAGTGAGGAACAGCGCCAGGGCGGTCGGCAGCAGAATCGGCGCTGCAAACTTCAGCCCGTAGACCACGATGACCAAACACGCCAGGATGAAGAGCAACCTGGCGCCAGGATGTTCCTCCGTGCGCTCGAAGATCATGAGGTCTTAGCAGGGGCTAAGTGGGGACGCCGCAGATACGGCGCGCGTCAAACACTACCCCCAACGTCGAAATGGTGCCATAGCTCGAGGCCGGCTCTGCAATGGACGATGAGACCCACCCAGACTTGAAGATTCCCGACTCGGACGAGCAGCTCCTCGCCGAGTGCCACGTGGAAACTTTTCGTGCGGGCGGACCGGGCGGGCAGCACCAAAACAAGACGGAGAGCGGCGTCCGGCTGGTACACCTGCCCTCTGGCCTCCGAGTGGTGGCGCGCGAGGAGCGGAGCCAGCATCGCAACCGCGCCCGAGCGCTCGAGCGCTTGCGCACGAAGCTCGAGAAGCTCCTGCGTCGCGAAACCCCTCGTGTATCGACGCGGGTGCCGCGCAGGGAGAAAGAGAAGCGCCTCGGCGACAAGAGCAAACGAGGGCAAGTCAAGCGACTGCGGAGCCCCCCGGATCCGGAGCGTGACTGACCTGTCGCAGCCTCTCCTTGTCCGCCTGACCTTCCCTGCGATAGCTTCGATTTTCCCCATGGGATCGAGCCCCCTTCGGCCACCTCCCCAATGACGCAAGCGATTCAGAGCGACGACACGATTCACGTCTTGCTCATCGACGATGACGAGGCGGCGATGCTCCTCGCGAACGCCATTCTGGAGCAGATCCCGTCATCGTCGTTCCATCTCGACTGGGTCAGCACTTTCGATGAGGGCCGGGAGTCGATGGCGAAGCGGGAGCACGACGTATACCTCGTCGATTATATAGTCGGAGACCACTCGGGCATCGAGCTCGTTCGTCATGCCCGGGCTGAGTTGCACCGAGCGCCGATGATCCTGTTCACCGGCAAGGGCCGGTACGAAGTGGACGTGGAAGCCATGGAAGCGGGGGCCTCGGATTACCTGCAAAAGGAGACCGTGAATCCGGACACGCTAGAGCGCTCGATTCGCTACTCGATGGAGCGGGTACGCGCTGAAGCCGCACTCCGAGACAGCGAAGAGCGGAACCGCTCCATGTTCGACCACCTGCCAGTGGGGCTCTACCGGACCACACCCGACGGCGAGTTACTGGACGTGAACCCTTCGTTGGTGCAGATCCTCGGGCACCCGGATCGAGACACGCTGGAGTTCGACTACGCGCGGAACTTTTTCGTGAACCCGGCGCACCGGCAGTCCTTCCTAGACCGACTGGAGCTCGGCGTGGTCCGGGGGTTCGAGGGTGATCTCAGGCGCCGTGGCGGAAGGACCGTGCATGTACGGAACACAGCCCGCGCGCACCGGGCGTCCGACGGATCGACTCGCTACATCGAGGGCTCCGTCGAGGACGTGACCGATGAGCGGATCGCCGTGGACCTGCACGGCAGCGCCGCACGCTACGGCTGGATCTTCGAGAGCTCCGGACTCGCGATCCTCCTCGTGAACCTGAGCGGCGGCATCCGAGCCGCGAACCCGGCGTTCCTGCATGCCTTCGACTACGAACTCGACGACCTCGTCGGCACGCCACTCCTCGACCTAGCCGATGACAGCGACCGTAGCGCTCTCGAAGACGAGCTTCGGAGGGTCGCCTCAGGCGCGGAGGACCTGAGCGAAGCCCAACGGCGTCTGAAGGCGGTGGATGGGGAGGTGCTTTGGGCGCGTACGAGGACAGGACTCGTTCGCACCATGAAGGGGCGGCCCGATCACGTGATCGTGCTCTTCGAGGACGTCGCGGAGGCCTGAGGCCGAGGGCCGCGATTGGCAGGAGGGGAGAAGTACAGGACACGCGGTGAGTCACAGCGCTCCCCCGAACTCAGTGGCTCACTGCCCATATGAGGATGTTGATCCCGAGACCGTAGGCTTGCGGCGAGAAGTTGTAGAAGAAGTGGGGTACGTCGCCCTCGCGCTCCCAGCCGTCCGCGATGTCGGTGTTGAAGCTGATGATGACGAGGGGTCGCCCGTCGTCATCGAAGATCGCCCGAATGTGGGGAACCGCCGTCTCCGCTCCGAACTCGGAGGTCGCCCCGCCGCTGCGCTTTGATCTACGGGAGGCATCAGGGATGAAACGCACGCTCGCGACCGGAATCGCACTCGTGGTGGGAACACTGCTAGGCTGTGGCCCCGCAGACGAGGGTTCGGGTGACTTCGACCTGGTCATCACGAATGGCCGAGTCATGGATCCCGAATCGGGTCTCGACGCTGTCCGTACCATCGGAATCCGGGACGGAAGAATCGCCGCAATCGCCGACGGAGAGATCGATGGCGCACGAACCATCGACGCCACCGGCCTGGTCGTCGCGCCGGGCTTCGTCGATCTGCACGAACACGGGCAGCAAGAGGAGTCCTACGCTCTGATGGTGAGGGACGGAGTCACCTCGGCGCTGGAACTGGAAGTCGGCACGGCGGACGTCGGCGCGTGGTACGCCGAGCGCGAGGGTGGGCAGATCGTCAACTACGGAGTGAGCATCGGACACATCGGTGTGCGCATGGACCTCCTCGACGATCCCAGTGAGGGCATGCTGCCAGCCGGGATTGGAGGCTCGGGGAGCGTGACGCCCGAGCAGCTCGACGAGATGGAGCGCCGTATTCGAGAGGGCCTGGCCCAGGGTGCGGTAGCCGTCGGCTTCGGGACGGCGTATACGCCCGGCGCGACCATGGACGAGATCGAGCGCATGTTCGGCGTGGCGGGTGACGTCGGGGCCTCGATCCACATTCACATGCGGCATGGCGTGCAGGGCTTTGACACCACGCTCGCGGCGGCCCGCCGGGCCGGGGCCGCACTCCACGTCGTTCACATCAACTCGACGTCCGGGCGCGACATCGACCGTTTTCTCGAGATGGTCGAGGAGACGCAGGCGTCCGGCCAGGACCTCACTACGGAGACGTACCCGTACGGCGCGGGCATGACCGAGGTCCAGTCCGCACTCTTCGACGACTGGGAAAGCTGGACCGACGAGGACTTCCCAGCGCCACCAGCTCGTGTCGACCGGAC
>CBDANQ010000032.1:0-66886 GCA_965197725.1 Longimicrobiales bacterium | reverse complement strand
TCGGTGGTGGGGATGTGAAATCTCTTTCGACGGGATTCTCGACTATTCCTTCAGCGTGAAGAACATCAAGAGGGGAGCCGTCCCGCTCAAGGAGCTCAAGGGGGTGATCTCGGACAAGATGGAGCCCACCCGAAAGAGTGCGCTTGAGCAGGTTCGCTACTTGTGGCGGCGAAGTGAGGAGAAGGAGAAACAGGACAAGTTGCGTCGTCGGCATTCGAAGGCCGAGGGGGTTGCGAAGAAGAGGGACGCAGACCTGCCAAAGGGCACCATCGACAAGGAGAAGGACTTAGACGCTGAAATCGAGCAATTCACAAAGACCCATTTAGCCGGCAAGACCGAGGAAGAGCAGGCCCGCTGGAGAGAGCTTTTCCGCAGTCAACCTTTCACAATCGAAGACGACCATTGGAAGGGCGCAGAGTTCCTCGACATCAAGCATCTCGGCGGTAAGGATGTTTTGCTGTACAACAGTGGTCATGTGTTTCATCAGGTGCTCAGCAGTCTAGAGGAGGCCTTGGAAGAAACGGACTCAGGCCATCCGGGTCAGAGCCTGCGCGCGCTGATCGATCTGCTGTTGATCAGCTTCGCGAAGGCCGAGTCCATGTCTCCACCGGAGCAGGAAAGTCAGTTGGAGCAGCTCCGCATGTACTGGGGCAATTTCCTTCTCCAGTACATTCGAGCCTGGCGGGCGGAGTCCCAGTGAGTACGGAGCTCGCCTCATGGGGGTCGGACGGGTACCCGACAAAGATGTTGCTGAAAACATACAAGGCCGCGAATGTCAGCCGCTGTCCGGCACCACCCTTCCCGACCAACAGGTGCCTCCTGAACCACCAACCGTAAACGGCAGGCGGGTGAAGTCGATCGGCTCTACGGGGCGCCCGTCAGGGTACACCAACCCTCGCGTTACGGCATCCTCGCTTGGAGCGCGGATCGCGAATCGGCGCTCGGTCCGGTTGGGACCGATGCCGCCTTCTTGGGTGGTCGCCTCCCACCAAAGATGGAAGAACACGGTCTCCTCAGGGTAGATGACGAGCCCGTGCCAGCCGGGCGGAACCCCGGTCACCAAAGGGGCTTGGCTAGGAACCGAGCGGGTTCTTACCTCACCTGAGGTGCCGATGCTAATCCAGCGCAGAGTCTCTTGGCTGTCATTCACCACTATGTAGTGAACACTGACGGTGTCGGCGCCGGACATCAGAGCCTCGATCCGTACCGCTCCCGCGGCCGGCGTACATTCCTGAGCATCCCCGGTAGCTGGGATGACGACAGAAACGCCGAGAAAAAGCGCTGCGAGCCGACTCGGAATGCGGATCATGTTGTAGCCTAGCAGACCGTGGATAAAGTCCGGTCATCGCTGTTGTGTTAAATCAGGAGGACACGAGGGTTTTTGCAGCGAGGACGGCGATGGCGGTAGGCAAGCGGCCCGAGGCTCGGCAGGGCGAGATGTTCGTGGTGGCGAGCGAGATTCGGGCCTTGGACAACCCGTTCTACTGGGCCTTGAACGAGCTTCTGGCGAAAAGCGGGTTTGACGAGTTCGCGGAAGAGGCATGCCGTGAGTTCTACGCGGACAATCGGGGTCGGCCGGGGATTGCTCCCGGGGTGTATTTCCGAATGATGATGGTGGGCTACCTCGAAGGGATCGGCTCGGAGCGGGGCATTGCCTGGCGGTGTGGGGACTCGTTGTCGTTGCGTGAGTTTCTGGGATACGGGTGGGCGAAGAACCCGCCGGAGCATTCGACCCTGTCGAAGACGCGCAAGCGCCTGAGCGTGGAAGCGCACGCGGCGGTGTTCGGGCGGGTGCTGGAGCTGCTGAAGGGGTCGGGGTTGCTGAGCGGCAAGACGCTGGGCGTCGACTCGACGACGCTGGAGGCGAATGCGGCGATGCGCACGATCGTGCGGCGCGACGACGGGTTGGGCTACGATGAATGGCTGCAGCAGGTGGCCCGGGCGTCGGGGATCGAGACGCCGACGCGCAAGGATCTGACGACGCTGGACCGGAAGCGTCCGAAGAAGGGCTCGAACAAGGACTGGGTGCATCCGCACGACCCGGAGGCGCGGATCACGAAGATGAAGGACGGCAGGACGCGCCTGGCGCACAAGTTGGAGCAGGCGGTCGACATGGAGACCGGTGCGCTTGTGGCGGTGACGGTGCAGACGATGGACGGGGGAGATGTGGCGTCGCTGCCCAACACGCTGGACGAGGCAGAGCGGCAGCTGGAAGTAGTGCAGGTAGAGCCCGAGGAAGTGGTGGCCGACAAAGGCTACCACTCGAACAAGACCATGACGGGCGTGAAGGAGCGGGAGCTGCGCAGCTATGTGAGCGAGCCCAACCGCGGGCGCCGGAAATGGAAGAACAACCGGGACGCGCAGAAGCCGACCTACGACAACCGCCGCCGGATCCGCGGCAACCGGGGGATGCGGCTGCTGCGCCAGCGCGGCGAGAAGGTGGAGCGGGGGTTTGCGCACTTGCTTGTGACCGGAGGGCTGCGTCGCGTCCACATACGGGGCCAGGAGGAGATTCGAAAACGGATGTTGATCCACGCGGCGGCCTTCAACCTCGGCCTTCTCATGCGCAAGCGGTTCGGGGTTGGAACCCCCCGTGCGTTACAGGGCCTCGCTACCGTACCAGCTGCGCTCGCAACTCAGGTTACAACCCGCGTCTCGCGCTTTTTCCGCCGTATTCGGCGCTATTTCGCCTTCCTTGGGCCGAATATCGCCTCGTCAGACCCCAAAACCCGCTTCTTGCACAACAACACAGCCCCCGCGTGTCTGCCTTCTCTCCCACCCATCATCCGCTGGGAACCTATTTCTTCCACGGACTGTTAGGTTCGCGGCCTAACGTCTCGCGATTCTGCTGCCGGGCCAGCTAGGACACAAGCGAAGCGTATCTACCTGGAAACCCCGGACTGCAGCAATCGCTTGATACTCATGCAGGCCCCCTCCTGGACCTCTCACAGAGAGGACGGAATGATCAGAGCGCGACGCTCGATCCATCCAACCCAGGAGGGGAACCATGCGCTTCTACACCGGCCAGCATCGATACTACTGTGGCATCGACCTTCACGCTCGCACGCTCTACCTCTGCGTTCTGGACGGCCAGGGCAAGATACGACTGCACAAGAGGCTACGCTGTGAGCGCGAGGCACTGCTTCGCGCCCTCGAGCCCTACCGTTTGGACCTCGTGGTGGGCAGCGAGTGCATCTTCTGCTGGTACTGGCTCGCCGATCTATGTGCTCGTGAGCAGATCCACTTCGTGCTCGGCCATGCGCTCTACATGAAGGCGATCCACGGGGCCAAGGCCAAGAACGACCACATCGACTCGCACAAGACGGCGGTCTTGCTGCGTGGTGGTGCGTTCCCGGTGGCCTACGTCTATCCTCCCCAGATGCGAGCCACGCGCGATGTGCTCCGGCGCCGACTCTACTTCGTGCGCAAGCGCGGCGAGCTCCTCGCCCACGTCCGCAACACCTTTCATCAGTACAACCTGCCTCGGCCCCCGGGCTCCTCTACAAGAAGAACCGAGAGGGACTGGCCCAGGCGTTCGACGATCCCATGATCCAGAGGACCATTGAGGCGGACCTCGAGAGGGACTGGCCCAGGCGTTCGACGATCCCATGATCCAGAGGACCATTGAGGCGGACCTCTGTCGATCAGGTTGGTCGAGCCCAGGCACTTCCTCAGCCGCGGTGGGAGGCCGAGCCGGTTTATGGTGAACATCTCGCTGAGGCCCTTCGCGCAGGCTGGCTGCGGCCGAGGGGTGGTCGCGCTCGAGCCATCGGGCGAAGCTGCTCGAGCTTCTGCTCGCCCTGCTTCGCGTCCAGCTTCATCGCCGCCCGGAACGCCGCCTTCACCTGAGGATGCTGATCCTTCGGCAGATGGACCCAGCACGTTGCGCCCTGGCCGATCGCTACGACCCCGTGATCCGAGAACTCGAGCGTACGGTCGAAGAAGAAGCCCGTGTCCACGACTCCGACACGCTGGAGCGGCTCCGAACCATCCCCGGCATCGGTCGGATCCTGGCGCTCACGCTGCTCTATGAGATCCACGACATCGCTCGCTTCAGCACAGTGCAGCGCTTCAGCTCCTACTGTCGACTCGCCAAGCCCGAGCACCGCAGTGCAGGCAAGCGGGTCGGCAGCGGAGGAGCCAAGATCGGTAACGCACACCTCAAGTGGGCGTTCAGCGAGGCTGCCGTCCTCTTCCTACGCGACAACGTCCGCGGCCAGGGCCATCTCAAGAGGCTCGCGCGCCGCCACGGCAAGGGCAAGGCGCTCAGCATCCTCGCGGCTCGCATCGGTCGCGGTTGAGCTCGGAAACACGAGAGAAGCGCAGGGTGGCCAGGGTGTGTTTGTGCCACGACGCTCCCGACTCTCGGCCTTCGTCGGGGCGCGCTTCGAAGAGGTGAAACGTGACGAAGAGTTCTGGGCCATCGAACTCATCAACCCCGTGCCGCTCCATCCGGAGCGCGACTACTTCGGAGTCATGGAAGGATGGCCAACTCCCGAAGATCTCCACCAACTCGTCAGACTTCGAGATAAGGTCAGCTTGAGTCGGCATCGGCGTCTCGAGTGCGTTCTAACGTCTTCTAGACCGAGGTCGGTCGCAACAACTCTCGCTCGGCCCGCGGTCCTTTGTCATGGCCTATACGGCCACAACCCTGCGTCTGACATGACCTACGAGCCTCCTGGTCGAGTTCCGTACCTGGCCTCACGCGCCACAATCCCAACGCGCGAGGGGTCGGCACCCGAACCGAGACGAGGAGATCGCGCGGACTTCAGCCTTCTCTCACCCTACAGTCCTGACTCTTGAGGGCCATTCCGCCCACAGATGCACGCTTTCGACCCGAGTGCGCAAGTACGGGGCTGTGCGGAATGGCCGCAGGGGCGTCCAGGTTCTTGACGCGGCGCAAGATAGCGGGCTTCGGGCCGGCGCCTTACAACGAATCCAGTGGGCTCCGGACGCCACGCCCGCCGCGGTTCAACACATGCGTGTAGATCATGGTCGTTCGCACACTTCGGTGTCCGAGCAGCTCCTGTATGGTGCGGATGTCGTAACCGTCCTCGAGTAGGTGTGTCGCGAACGAGTGTCGGAGGGAGTGACAGCTGGCGCGCTTGGTGATGCCGGCCCCTCGGACCGCGGACTTGACCGCTCGTTGGACCGCCGACTCGTGCAGATGGTGCCGACGGCCCTGTCCGGTTGCTGGGTCCCAGTGGATACGGGTGGCCGGGAAGAGGTACTGCCAAGCGAGCTCGCGACCCGCTCCGGGGTGCTTCTGTGCGAACGCTCCTGGCAGCGCAACCCAGCCCGCGCCGGCAGCGGTGTCCCTTTGGTGTTGCTCACGGACCCTCTCGACTTGCCGAACGACCATTGGAGCGAGCGATTCAGGCAGTACTGTGATCCGATCGTTGCCCCCTTTGCCATTCCGCACGAGGGTCTCTCCACGCCGCGGATCTACATCCTTGACTCGCAAGCGCATGCCTTCCATGAGCCGAAGACCAGAGCCATAGAGGTTTCTAGCGACGAGTTCGTGCGTGCCTTGAAGCTCATTGAGGAGAGCTCGGACCTCCTCTCTATCGAGGACTACGGGAAGCTTCATCCGCCTCCGCGGACTCGCGATCCCTTGCGGGAGGTCGATAGGCTGCGTCAGCACTTCGTCGTAGAGGAATCTGAGTGCACTCGCGGCCTGACGCTGGGTTGATGGACTCACGTGCCGTTCGGTCGCCAGATGCGACAGGAAGACAGCCACATGGGCAGCTCCCAGCTCGCTCGGGTGGCGTGTCCCCTGGTGCCGCACGTAGTCCCGGGTCCAGCGAACGTAGACGTCCTCCGTACGCTTGCTGAAATGGCGCGCACGGCAACACCTCCGGACTCGCGCCAGTAACCTGGGCGGCCCCTTGGACGAATCGGGTCTTGACATCGGCGGGGAGGAACGGCTGGCTGGGGGACAGGGTTGCGCACGTACGTTGGTCCCCCACGGTGGGCGACCGCATAGCTACTTCGGCCCCCTCTACATCTTCCCAGCGACGACCTAGTCCACCCGCTGCGTTAGAGCCCCTGTCAACGGGCGGGGGGAGGTTCCTCGCTCCGCTACTTAATCGCGGGCTTCCTCACGCCTTCATCGCTTTGCGCCGTCCGGTCGGTCGAGCGGGCTGCGCACGCCCAGGCCGATCTGGTCGATGGCACGGAGATAGATCATGGTGGTCCGGATGTCTTTTTGACCCATGAGTTTCTGGCCTGTACGTACGTCGACGCCGTCCCGGAGGAGCTGGGTGGCGAAGGTGTGTCGCTGAAGCTGACCCAGCCGTAGTTGAAGGTCCCTGAAGAGGGAAAAGAAAAGTGGTGGCTCCGAGGGTGCCCGATCCGATAGGATCGGGTGCGCTAAAAACCCAAAAACGGAGCCACCACGATGAAGAGAACGTACGAAGTAGCGAGTGACACGGACAGGCGTGCGATGGCTGAGTTCGTGAAGCGAGAAGGCCAGTTCCTGCTGCCGATGGTCGAGCTCGTAGAGCACACGGAGCTCGCGATCGACGAAGTCGTCCAGGTGATGGGCCGAGCGACGATCGAGGCGGTACTCGAGATGAGCGCCGAAGGTGTGGCGGGCCCGAAGCAATCGGGCAAGGCACGCGAGGAGGGGGCGACGGTCTGGTACGGCCGCCAGGGCGGTCAGGTCTACCTGTCGGACCGAAAGGTCCGTATCCAGCGGCCTCGGCTGCGTGAGCGGACTGGCGGCCAGGGCGGCGAGGTCGAGGTGCCAGCGTACGAGGCGATGCGCAGGCCGGGCGCCATGGCGGACCGAATGTTGGAGATCCTGATGGCAGGTGTGAGCACCCGGAAATACGGCCAGGTGATCGGCGAGATGGCCGACACGGTGGGGGTGAGCAAGTCGTCGGTGAGCCGCGAGACGATCGAAGCGTCGGAGCGCGTGCTGAAGGAGCTGATGGAGCGGCGGCTGGACGCATGGGATCTGTTGGTGATCTACCTGGACGGTATCCAACTCGGTGCGCACCACGTACTTGCGGCTGTGGGCGTGGACACGGACGGCAAGAAGCACGTGCTGGGGATGCGGCAGGGAGCGAGTGAGAACACCGAAGTGACGACGGCCCTGCTGCAGGATCTGGTCGAGCGGGGTCTGGACCCCGAGTGTCGACGCCTGTTCGTGATCGATGGCTCGAAGGCGTTACGGAAGGCGATTGTTCAGGTGTTCGGCGCGGGCCACTCGGTCCAGAGATGCCGAAATCACAAGCTCAGAAACGTGCTCGCTCACCTACCGAAGGATCAGCACCCGCAGGTGAAGGCCGCGATCCGCGCAGCATGGAAGCTCGATGCGAGGGACGGCGTGCAGAAACTCGAGCAGCTCGCGCGGTGGCTTGAACGAGATCAGCCGTCGGCCGCAGCGAGCCTGAGGGAGGGGCTGGGTGAGATGTTCACAATCAACCGGCTTGGGCTACCGCCTCGGCTGAGGAAGTGCCTCGGCACCACGAACCTGATCGACAGCACCCACGCAGGCGTGAGGCAGAAGACCTATAGGGTGACGAACTGGAAGAACGGAGCGATGGCACTGAGATGGGCCGCAGCCTCCTTCGTCGAGACCGAGAAGAACTACCGACGCATCGTCGGCTTCGACCAACTCTGGATGCTCAAAGCTCACCTCGATGACCGCGAGCCGGTTGCCGAAATGAAGATGGCAGGTTAATCACGAAAGCCTCGGAGTCACCACCTTCAACTGAGCCGGGGACACCTTCGTGTCGCTCGCGCTGGAGGGCCAGTACTCCTGAGGTAACCCGAGTTTTTTGGGCCCCAGTTGGGGTACCAAGGCCTACTTTCGGCTCTAACTCAGCGACACAAGAAAGGCGGACGCCCCTGTAAACCAAGGACTCCCGCCCAATGACCCGGGTGGGTCTCGAACCCACGACCTACGGATTAAAAGACTCCGGCAGGACGCTCGCCAACGCTGGTATCCGCTTGATTCCTACGTGTCACGATCATGGGCGATCACCCACGATCAGGGGCGCTGTTACTGTGTTCGTGACTGCTTCCCGTTGCGCTCTCGATGCTGAGATTCCTCCAGCGCGGAGATGTCGACGCCAACGAGATCGACGCAGCCACGGGAGTGCGAATCGCCGACTGGTGTATCTGCGAACTCATCCGTCTGAGCCACACGATTTCGCTTGAGGAGGCCCAGGCGATATGTGACGCGATCGCTGTGCGGCAGCTCCCGCAGATATGGGACGTGTTCGGGAAAACGCCGCATCCTGAACCCCAAGTTGACGTATTCGGAACAGACCCTGCTCCTGCTATACGCAAGCCCCAGACTCAGCCGTGCCAATGGAGGATCTAGTGGCGTGGACGGAACACTCCAGCGGATCGGTTTATCGGCGGGACGTGCTCAAGAAACTCCACAAGGCGCGACTGGCGGAGTACGATCAGGAGACCGAAATGGTGGCTGTTTCTCCGAAGGGAGTAGCCGAAGTAGAGGCCAACTTGTTAGACAACTCCTGAATGACGGGTCCGCTGCCTAACGTCTCGCGATTCTGCTGCGCGACAAGAATCGTGACCGGAGGCGTAGCGCGCCTACCCCGACATGGCAACCCGTGCCGTGGCAGCAGCAGTCCCCGCTTCTGAAAGCCCAGCTCCTATAGCCAGCGGCGAACTCGGCCCTTGTAGTCCTCGTACTCTGATCCAAACGACCTCCCCATCGAAGCCTCTTCTACCCGGATAAACCCGATCGTGAGCAACCAGGCCAGTAACGGCGGGAAGAAGAATGGAGAAAGCGTGCCCCACGCCACGGCTCCACCGAAGAGTACGAGAAGCATCGCCAAGTACATCGGATTCCGACTGAACCGGAACGGGCCGGTGATCACGATTGAGGAGGGTGTGTCGAAAGGCTTGATCGGAGTATTCGCGGCCCGGAATCGACGGACCGCAAGGATCATGAGCACCAGACCTAGGACGATTGGGACTACTCCAAGCGTCCGCCAAGCTTCCGGCAATACCACGGCAACCGGAACCAGC
Organism: Longimicrobiales bacterium; assembly: GCA_965197725.1. Lineage (GTDB taxonomy): Bacteria > Gemmatimonadota > Gemmatimonadetes > Longimicrobiales > Gaopeijiaceae > UBA1138. The sequence goes on along the minus strand of CBDANQ010000032.1, from coordinate 57,877 downwards.
TTATGCGCTGCCCATTGGCCAACTAGAGCACCAAAGAATAGGACAGGGGGCAGTGGCCTACGTCTTACTTCAGCCAATGTTCTCGCCACTCAGTGGAAGGGGCTTTCTAACCTCTCGCGATTCTGCGCGACACCAATGGTGACCGCACGCGAAGTGCGCGAGCCTGATGCTTACCGCGACTGCAAGCAATCGCTTGTGTTAGACCGCGTGCCGACCTGACTGCGCTGCATAATTTCGGATAGCCATGCCGCCCAGAGGCCGCATGCCGAGCTCCTCATAGAACGTTTCAAGCTCCGAATCGCAGTGCAGATCGATCGAATAGAAGCTGCTCAGCTGGGCCAGGAGACGGCGCACGAGCTCATGACCGATGCCTCGCCTGCGGTACGAGGGCAGAACTTCAAGGAACGGGATATATGCCGACAGCACCCCGTCCGAGATGGCGGTGACAAAACCAACGACGTGGCCGTCTTGGGCCACGGCGAGAACCAAGTTTGAGCTGGATCTGAGCATGCGGAGGTGAGTTTCCGGTGTCGGCGGGTTCGGCCAACCCTCGAAGAAGCCCCCAAGCTGGTCCGAATCCACATTCGCGCAATCTTCGATGTACTCGATCATGCTTCGCCCACGCGGTCAACTCCTTTTCGTGAACCCTCCGGACCCGCTTCAGCATCCACCTATCGGGCCGCACTCACAGCCAACAGGATGCGTCGAGTAGTCGGCTTGGCGCCAGACCTTAGGACGCGGGCACACGGCGGGGCGTTCAGGCGTGGACGGATGGCCCTGCTAGTCAGTAGAGGATGAGCACCGCTGTTTATACTCACTGAGTGTAAAATCCAACCCAAAAAATCGCCGTGTGAGGGTATAAGTATAAAGATGGGACCCATGGGGGCCCTTGGGGGTCGCCTTGGGATCCCTCGGCCGCTGGTACGCCCGATCGCCTTTCCCGATCCCCTCGGCTGTCGGTCGTCTCCTCCCCCTCCGTCGTCACCTGGCCCGGCGCGCCCACCCTGCGGTCGCAGTCACTTCAGCATGTTATACAGTTGTGGTTGTTGATCGAGCCCAGGGATTCCAGTAGCCGTACCGTCTCTGGCAACGGAGGCGCGCGTATGTGGGGCCCGTTGGCGAAGTCGGCCACGCTCTGAGCCCGGCGATTCTCGAGCATTACGTCGGCGCCTTGCTCGATAAGGTACAAGATCAGCTCGTTATCTCCCCTCGCGGCGGCGTTGTGCAGGGGAGTGGTGCCCTTGTCGTCTCTGAGGTTCACGTCGTGGCCGAGTTCCTCGACGAGGTACTTCACCGCGTGTAGCCAGTTGTCCGGCACGAACCGATGCGTGTTCCCGACGGAGCTCAGACCGTATTCCAGGCCCGTCGCCGCGTGGATCGGGTACGCGGCCGGCCCACCCGCGGGAATCTCAGGCAGCCCGGTGGGGTCGGGTGGCCACTCCTTTAGCACCCTCTGCGGTAACTGAATTGGCCTGGGCGGTGCCTTCTTAGTGCCAACGGTGTGATCCGCCCCGTAGGCGACCAGCATGCGCATGGCATCCACGTCCAAGGCCAACGCGGACCGGTAGAACGGCGACGCGCCCAAACTACCGGGGTCGAACCTGCCCAAGGTGTACCACACCTGATGGTCACCCGTGAGCCGGGCGTTCGGATCTGCTCCAGCATCCAGCAGCGCCTTCATCAGCTCCAGGTGGGTCACCCTCTGCCTTTCAGGGGTCGGCGGCTGTGCATAGTGCGACTTGGGTGACCATTTGATGTCGATGACCGCGTACAGGGGACGCAAGCCCGTATGAGAACTGGCCAGCGAGTGATCCGCACCACGCTCCAGCAGGACCATGGCTAAGTCGAACTGGCCATTGACCGCGGCCACCAGCAAGGGGCTGCTCCCGTCCGCCGCACTGACTCCGTTGATGTCGGCGTCCCCGTCGAGCAGCGCCAGCGTGGCCTCTACAAACCCGTTTCTAGCCGCGTGGTGCAGGGCGGTCAGGCCGCCCATCGTGCCGACGAGCTTCGCCTTGCTATGCTTCACCCGACTCGACAGAGCGTCCCCGTCGTCCCCAAAGAAAGCCGGCCGGTTAAAGGCCTGCTCCTCTTCTACGTTTGCCTCACCGGCTCGCTGAAAGTCCCGCATTGCTTCAACCGCCACCCGCAACTGCCCGGGGGTGGGTCGCCACAGACCCCCACTCGATATCTCGCTGATGCTGAGTCGCTCCGGATTCCCACTCGCCTCTGCCTCCTCCTGCTGGAACTGGCTCAGCAACTCCCACATGGTTCGCGCCGACGCCTGATCCACGGCGGCCCGGAAAGGAACATCAATGACCGGTGCGGTCATCTCCGGGTCCGCACCACGCTCCAGCAACACTTTGATCGCCGCCGCGCGGTTGCGGTCCGCGGCGAAGAACAGCGGCGTATGTCCCCACTCCGGCTCGCGGGCGTGAATGTCCGCGCCGTGGTCCAGCAGAAGACCGACGGCCTCAGGGTTGCCCGCCCGGGCCGCCAAGTGCAGCGGGCTCGTCCCACTATTGGTCGTGGTGGCGTTCGCGTCGCTTCCAGCCTCGAGCAGCACCTTGACGACCGATGCGGTTCCGGACCTGCTCGCAAGGTGAAGCGGTGTGTAGCTCCCGATCCTGGTGCCCGCATGCACGTTCCCTCCGGCGCCAAGCAGCAACGTCGCCACCTGCGCCTCGCCTCGCTCCGCAGCCCAGTGCAGCGCGGTCATTCCGTCCCCTGACGCCTGATTGGCGTCCGCGCCCTGTCTGATCAGCTCCCGCAGCGCCGCCACGTCCCCGCGTTGGGCCGCATCGACGACGGGCCACTCGGAGGGCGATCCCTGAACCACCGCCGAAGTCGCTTCGGTGGAGATCAGCGCCACCAGCACGAGGGCACCCACGATGTTTAACGATGGGCGGATCTTCATACGTCTCCACTCCCTTTCTGTGCTTGGCCGCGACCCGGTTACGCCTGGCGATCGCCCGAATAGTGGGCTGAATTCGATATCGGCGTCCCGTCGTAGTTGTCGCCCCGGGTGGGCAACGGCATCACTGCTTGAACTGCCCGACGGTTGCGGGAAATGCTCATGCCTTGTGCCACACCCACCCATAAATTCTGTGACCAAAAAAAACTAGTGCCGTGCGGCGTTGACACGCAACCACTGATCGAAACTGGTCGAGTAGCTCAGCCATTGGGCTTTTTCACCCTCACAGGAGCGTGCATCGATTCACGGAGCGCCACCATGCTCGAACGGGTCCCGTCGGCGACCGCGGCTGCTAGGCGCGCGTACGTCGTCCCCGGGAATCCCGCCAATACTGCGAACAACTTCCTCGACGCCTACCTCGGCTGGAGCGCCACCATGCTCGAACGGGTCCCGTCGGCGACCGCGGCTGCTAGGCGCGCGTACGTCGTCCCCGGGAATCCCGCCAATACTGCGAACAACTTCCTCGACGCCTACCTCGGCTGGGCGGATGAGCGGCGCGCTTCTCTCAGTTCTTCCTGATTTCTACCAGGGCGACGCGATTCACGCCGCTGCAGGCCAACACGAGGTTGCCATCCAGGGTCGCCATCATGTTGCGGACGACGCCTCCACCCGACGGGATCAACCACGTCTGGAACGCCTCAGTCTCAGTGTCGAAGCGCACGAGCGTATCGTGCCTCACGCCCGATTCGCTGTACCAGACGGCGTTGCCCACGGCGGCGATGCCATAGGGTCGGGACTGGGGACCGCCAGGAGAGGGCCATTCGCCGACTTCGCCGGTCGCGGGATCGAAGCGCCCCAGATAACCGCGCGCGTAGTCGGTGTACCACACCACGTCGTCCGGCGTCAGCGCGAGACGCCTGGGGCGCGCATCGGGACTCGGCAGCGTGTATTCCGTGATCTCCATCGTCTCGGGATCGATGCTGCCCACCCGGTTGCCCCGGAAATCGACGTACCAGGGGACACCCTGTGAATTCACCTGGATGCCATACGGGTACGTGTTGTCGCTGGGCGTGGCGACGACTCTCATCTCGCCCGTCTCGGGAATGAGCCGGCCCACCATGCCCGACTGGAGCGTGAACCACAATGTTCCGTTCTGGGCGAAGATCGGAGTGTGCGGACCGCGGGCTCCGTCGGGGACGACGTCGGCCTCGGCCACGGGGTACTGAGTCACATCTCCCGTACGTGGGTCGAGCTTGCCGATGTAGTTCTGGGAAATGCCGGTGAACCAGACATTGCCGGCACGGTCTTCGGTCAAGCCGTGGGGCCCTGACTCCGGAGGCAGGGGGAACTCCCTTATCGCGCCCGTCGCCGGATCGACCCGTCCCAACATGCTGGACCATTGACCCGTCCACCACACGGAGCCGTCCGCGGCTGCGAGCGGGTCATGAGGCCGTGAGCCAAGCGAAGGAGCCATCCATTCCGTGATGGTCACCTGGACGGGTCCCGGAATCACGACGGCCTCGGGCGCCGGCCTTACCGGGAAGTTCACGGCCAAATACCTCGCCATCACGTCGGCCTCATCGCTGGGCAGCGCGACCATAGATGCGGCCAGCGCCTCCCAGCCCTCTTGCGTGTACCCTGTCGAGCTGACGATCTGACGGAGTCCGTGGCACTCCGTGCAACGGCCCTGGACGGTTTCCTGGCCGGGTCCCTCCGGCAGCTGGATCGGTTGACCCCTCCCACCTCGCTGGCCGTGGGCCGCCGCGGGAAGAACCAAACAGAGGAAAGCCGCCACCATCAAAACCGAAGACACTCTCGTCCGCATAACCTCTACCTCGAGCGAAGAAACAGTTGCCGACCCCGGGAAGAGAGGTAACCCGGGATTCTCATTCTAGCCACTGATTCAGCCGGCTGATGGCGCCAGTCGTACGGAACGGCTACCTCGTGGAGGCCCTTCAGGAGTACGGCATCGGGGGCTCTTGCCAATGGCTGCCCCTCAACGCTGCGAGCACCGCCCTACGGCAACACCAGCGGCAGCCCCAGCGCGAACAGGGCGCTCACGATGGTGACGGTCACGAAGCCATCAAGGGGAAGGGCTGGCGCTCTGCGTCGGTGAGGTGGAGCAGGAAGCTGCTTCGTTCTGGCCGAATCACCGCAACAAGTTGAAGAGGTAGCTGTACTTGAGCGTGAGGGTGCGTCCGGCGCCGGTCGGGATCTCGCTGCCGAGCCCCTGGATGTCGTTGTAGACGACGAAGAGCCCGGTGTTGGCGTCCGACAGCAGGCCAAACCGGAGATTCGACGACCAGAGATCGGCGCGGTCGTTGTACTGGACGAGCGCCTGGAAGAACATCCTGGTGGTGAAGGAATACGACAGGCGCACGCGGGCGAGGTTGGTCGTGAAATCGCCACCCGGCAGCCGGAGATCGTTGTAGCTCCACTCGAAGGTGGCGTTGAACGTTTCGCCGACGCGGGCCGCAATCGATGGGGTGATCGTCACGCGGTCGCCGCCGAACAGCCCGCCGATGATCATGTTGATGTTGGCGCTGACCGGCGCACCCAGGTTGGTGTTGCCGGCGAGCTGGGCTTCCTTGTGGTCGTACGTACCCAGCGGAATAACGACACCGGGGAATATCTCGAACAGCTCGAACACGCCTTCCCGAGAGAGGTTCATGCCGGTGTGGATCTCGTAGCCGTTCCGCCACTCGATATGATTGTCGATGTGCGTGAACTGCGTCTCGTGTCGGCCGGTCTCGAAGTCGAACACGGTGTTGTGAAACACGTGTGGCCGGAACTCGTGGACGCCCATGAAATCGTCGGGACGGAACGTCGTGAACACGCTGGCGTTGATCCGCCGATAGCTCTGACGCGCGATGAACCCCACCTCCGGATTGAAGTTCGGGGCCACCTCGGTGTACCCGAGACTCAGACGGGCCCACGCGGACTCGTGCCGCGCGCTGAGGGCGTAGGCGTGCGAGTCGCCCACCGAAAGCCCGGACGTTTCGGTTGCCGCGGCAAACCCGCTGACCGTGCCGCCTTCTCCGATCCCCCAGCGTCCGTCGAACGCATAGGTGCGGTTGTAGTACCCATCGCTTCCCAGGCTGCCGGTCGCCTGACGGTTGACGAGAATGGCGCCAATATTGGAGCGGTTGGCGAGGTCTTGTCGCACCCGTGCCACCGTGAAGTTCTGGCCCGGGGTGCCGCTCGGGCCGTCTGACGCGGTCTGCATGTTCAGGAACCCGACGTTCGTGTTGCTCCCGAGCTTTCCGGACAGCCGACCGCCGCCGACGATCGGCACCTGCTCACCGCTGTCACCGAGACCGATACGACGGCTGAAGAAGATGTCGACCGCCCCCGATTGCCCGACGGAAAACAGCCCGGCGTTCTCGAGAAAGAACGGCCGCTTTTCTGGAAAGAACAGGGTAAACCGGTCGAGGTTGATCTGCTGGTTGTCGACCTCCACCTGTGCGAAGTCGGTGTTGTAGGTCAGGTCGAGCGTCATGCTCGGTGTCACGCTGTACTTCAGGTCGGCACCCAGGTCGCCTGTATTGTCGTCGCGCCGCTCTTGGGCCCGATGCAGCGATTCACCCAGGATGTAAGGCGTGAACTGCAGATTGCGCTGTGCAGGAACCTTGACTCCCTGGAGCTCCCCGGCAAGCGCGATCCGATTGATGTTGTATTGACGGGGAAGTGGCGACCAGTAGGCCTGCTCGTTCCGAATTCGAATATTTCGCTGGAAGTTCACGCCCCAGTTCTGCACCTCGTGCTGGGGATAGCGGAGCGTGCGGAATGGAATTGCGATCTCTGCAGTCCACCCGATGTCGGTCACACTCGTGGCTACCTGCCACGCGCCATCCCAGTTGAGGTTGAAGCCGCCCCCCGAACCACGCTGCTGCCGACTGTTGCTGGGACGTCCGCTGGCGGCACCGCCGAACCGGCCGCTGCCCTGCCCTTCATTCGTCACCTGGCCGTCGTACTCGATCCCCGCCGGGTTGGTCCCGAAGACAAATCCGTTCTGCCCGTCGAGGTAGGTGTCGAGGATGAGCTGGAAACTATCGGTCTCCGTCATGTCGGAATCGCGACGGCTGCCGGCAACGACGATCGTGCCCGGGTCGTCGGTATAGCAGACCACCCCAAAATAGATCATGTCGGCGGTATGAACAATGCGCACTTCGGTGCGCTCCGATGCCGGCTGTCCCTCGAGCGGCCGATTCTGCACGAACCCGGTCGCGAGCACGGCATCGGCGTAGGCCGGGTCATTGAGCACATCACCATCGATGAGGGGCCCCTCACCGACCGGCACCGCGCGAACCACCGGGAACCCGCCCGCGGTCAGCTCACGCGCCTCGGACTGCTGGGCGACGAGGAGCACGGCCTGAAGCAGCCACCACACACCAAAGGCCGACGCGAAACAAAGACGACGCATGGACACAGTTAAGAATCGGGACATCGCCCTAGGTGGTACGGTACCTGGGGGCACGTCACCACTACCCGAATCTTCTTGCGTCCTATCCACCCAGCGCGAAGCTTTGAAGTAGCACAGAACCCCACCGGCCAGCGACCCCCCAGGAGGCGTGTCAGGGGCAGTTGGACCGATGCGCTGGAGGTGGTTATGTGGGACGCGATCGTGACTTCTCCTATCCCCGAGCTCGGCGCGGAGCCGGACGACATCGTGATCGTTCGTCCTGAGCACCCCGAGTATCCCGTGCTGGTCGTGCATCGGTATGGACCTGAAGCCCTGATCCTCATTCGGAATCATCGCCGTTGCCTTTGGAGCCGCCAGAAGGACGCGGGTAAGCGTCCGACGCCTCAGTCACGACTCTGACGATTTCCGCCACGTCACGGAAAGCCTGAGCCTCCACGTCCGGGTCCGAGGGGTGCATTGGCCCCTTGTCCGAGAGAAGCCAATCGCCCGAGACTCCGAGCAGGGCAGGTAACCGCACAAGGAATCGCCCTTCGGGGATGACCCCCTGATTGACCCATTTGTTCACGACCTGACTACTCGTGCCCAATTCGCGGGCTAGGCTTGACTGGTTGTAGGTCGACGTATCGATCGCTGTCTCTAGTCTTTCGCCCAACGGTGTTTGGCTGTCAGCCACACAAGCCCCTTGTGCTTGGGCAGGCGGTGGAAAAGCGCTGAACTGTGACCAAACTGTGACCGCAACGCATGAAAAAATGGCGCGAGCGCCTGAAAAGTGTTGGTATCATTGATGACCCGGGTGGGTCTCGAACCCACGACCTACGGATTAAAAGTCCGTTGCTCTGCCAGCTGAGCTACCGGGTCTGCCATATCCTATCTGGTTGCAGGAAAAGGATCTAGCCGACGATACCCATCCGGACTGCGACGTGCTCAACGTGAGCATGGTCTTCGCCGTATCCAGCACGGCTCTGGACTTGACCGGCGCCTCAGGTCGAGTGTGCGATGGCGGCGATGGCCAGAAGCTCGTCGCGGGAGGCAATGGACGGCTGATCAAGCAACAGGCGCGGGACCCTCTCTCGCAACGAGCTCGACCCAACCGGACGCTCTAGTCCAGCGGCGGACGGGGCACCGAGGCGCTAGGGCAGTTTTCTTCCGTGTGGTCGATCTTGTCCTGGAGCGTCAGCACTCTGTGCACGGACCAACAGCTGTCGCCCGGTATCACTCGCCTCAACTCGAGGTCGCGCGAGAACTCGTAAATCCAGTGCACGGCGGACGAGACTCCGCGCTCGACCACGATTTCGGGACTCGACCCATGATCTCAAAGGTCGAGCGAGAACTGAAGCCCGGTAAAGGTGAGGCGATGATGGGGGGTCACGCCCAACTCGGCGATCGCAGCGCGATGCTCGGCGGTGCCGTACCCGACGTTCCGCTCCCAACCGTAGCCGGGATAGCGCAACGCCAGGCGCCGCATGAGTCGATCACGAATTACCTTCGCGACGATTGACGCGCAGCCGATCGAATGGATGAGCGCGTCGCCGTCCACGACGGCCTCGTGCTCGCGCCCGAGGTACTTCACGTGGAGACCGTCGACGACGATGTGGCCGGGAGATGCGTGGAGATGGTCCAGCGCGCGCTGCATCGCGACGGTCGTGGCGCGAAGGATATTGCGGCGGTCGATCTCCCTCACGGAAGCTGCGCCCACTCCGACCGCACGCGCCGACCTCAGGATCACCGCATGGAGCTGCTCGCGCGTCTCCCCGCTGAGTTGCTTCGAGTCGTCGGCCCCGTCGATACACACACCCTCGGGAAGCACCACCGCGGCGGCCAGGACCGGTCCCGCGAGGGGCCCCCGACCCGCTTCGTCGACTCCTGCCACGGAAAGACCGCGGCCCCAGAACCGTCGCTCGTATTCGAGCAGGTCCTGGGGCCGCGACGTCCCATTCTCGTCCGGCTTCATGCCGGCGCTGGACTTCAGCGAGCGGTACGATTCTCCGGGATGCGGGCGGCCTTACCACGCCGGCCACGGAGGTAGTACAGCTTCGCGCGGCGCACGCGCCCACGACGTACCACCTCGACCCCGGAAACCGTGGGGGCGTTGAGCGGGAAAATACGCTCGACGCCAATACCGCTCGAGATCTTGCGGACCGTGAAGGTCTCGTCGACTCCACCGTGCTTGCGCGCGATGCACACACCCTCGAACGCCTGGATGCGCTCCTTTGTGCCTTCCCGAACGAGATAGAGCACCTTGATGGTATCGCCAGGACCAAACTCGGGAAGCTCGTCGCTCCGGAGTTGCTCTTTCTCGATTTCTTTGATCACGTCAGACATCTTCAACTCCACGGCACGCCTGATGCGGTTTCTTGAGAGACTTTTAAGATAATCACGACTTTTCGGACGGTGAAGTCGCGCCTTCGCGGCCTCTTCGCTCCTTCGTGATCCGCTGTGCCTGTTCGCTCCGCCACTGCTCGATCTTGGCGTGATCCCCCGACCGCAGCACGTCCGGCACCACGTGGCCGCGATACTCGGGTGGTCGCGTATAGGACGGAGCGCTGACGGGTCCCTCGTCGTAGAACGAATCGGTCGCGGCCGCGTCGTGATCGCCGAGTGCCCCGGGCAGCAGCCTGACCACGGCGTCCGTGATCGCAAGCGCACCAATCTCACCCCCCGACAGCACGTAGTCCCCCATCGAGATCTCGTCGGTCGCGAGGTGCTCGGCCACACGCTGGTCCACGTCCTTGTAGTGGCCACACAAGAGCGTGAGCTCCTCCCCTACGCTGAAGCGAACAGCGTCCGCGTGCCGAAACGCGCGGCCTCGCGCAGAGAGGAGAACGACGGGTCCCTCGGGCTTTACATCGTCGATGGCCTCGAAGAAAGGTTCCGGCTTCATGACCATGCCGGCGCCTCCACCGTACGGTACATCGTCCACCGTGTGGTGCTTGTCGTGCGTGTATTCCCGCAGATCCACGAGCCGGTACTCGACCAGTCCGGCCTCCGCCGCCCGCTTCGAAATCGAGAGCCCGAGGGGCCCCGCGAAAAAGTCCGGGAAGATCGTAACGATGTTGATGCGCATGGCAGTCAGAGGTCCAGAAGACCATCCGGTGGATCGATCACGATGAGCCTCGCTTCCGTGTCCACCTCGACAATGATGTCCTTCAGGAAGGGGACCAGAACCTTCCGGTCCGGCCCTCGCACGTCGAGCATGTGCGCGGGACTGAGCTCATACACGTCGGTGATCTCGCCGACGTGGGCGCCGTCCGTCGTCTCTACGCTCATGCCAAGCAGTTGATGGTAGAACACCTCGCCCTCCGCCAGGGGCTCGAGAGCCTCGGTCTCCCGGAAGAGGTACCGGCCGCGCAGCAGATCCGACTGATTCCTGTCCTCAATTCCCCCAAAGACAACGAGGTAGCCTTGGCGGTGGGCACGAACGGCTTCGATCCGCAGCGGTGGCAGGTCCGGATCCGGCTCGTCGGCGTCCGCATCGCCGAGACGCAGAACCACCCCGGGAGCGTATACGCCCTCGGGGTGGTCCGTCAGCGGCCACACGAAGAGTTCACCCTTTGTGCCGTGGGACTTGTTGATGTGCCCCACGACGAGAAATCGCGGGTCTTCGCGACCCATGACTCAGAGCGGTCCGAGGCCTACTCGGCCTTCTCCTCATCGTCAGCTTCCTCAGCGTCGGTGTCAGCCCCCGCCTCCGCGGCAGGCTCACTCTCCTCCTCGGCCGCCGGCTCATCACCTGCTTCCTCTTCTGTCTTCTCCTCGGCACTTTCAGCCTCGGCGGCGGGCTCTTCCTCAGCCTCTGCCTCGGCGGCGGGCTCTTCCTCAACCTCTGCCTCGGCCGCGGGCTCTTCCTCAGCCTCTTCCTCGGCAGCGGCCTCTTCGGAGACCTCTGCAGCCTCGGCGGCAGCGGCTTCGGCCGCGGCGGCATCGGCAGCGGCCTTTTCGATAGCCGCAACTGCTTGGTCGGCCTTCTGCTCCGCGGCGCGGCGCGCGGCGAGTTTCTCCGCGCGACTCGCCTTGCGCTCCTCGGGATCTACTTCTCCTAGCGCGACCTTCGTGTCACCGCCGCGGCGGGCCTTGGCGATCAGCGATTTCATCGTGGCGGAAGGCTGAGCGCCTTCCCCCAGCCAGTAATCGACGCGCTCGAGATCGAGCACGAGGCGTGCCGGGTGCGACAAAGGTTTGTAGTAACCGAGCGTCTCGAGAAATCGGCCATCCCGGGGCGAGGCGATATCGGCCACAACCACGCGATAGTGGGGCTTTTTCTTCCGGCCCGTACGCCGGAGACGAATCTTTACAGGCATCTTTTCTGGGGTTATGACGGCATATCCGCCCCGCGCGCGGCGCACAGGCGCATCCATCGGCCCGCTTGGGGCCAGACTGGACAGACGGAAAGGATATACGAGTCTAGCGCGGCTGTACAGCGCTCGGAAAGCCACCACCGCCCATCATGCCTTTCATTTGTTTCATCAACTTCTGCATCTCTTTGAACTGTTTCATGAGGCGGTTGACCTCCGCGACGGGACGACCGCTCCCCTTTGCGATGCGGGCACGACGCGAACCGTTGAGGACATCAGGCTTGCGGCGCTCCTCCGGGGTCATCGAGAGGATGATCGCCTCGACGTGCTTGAAGCGTTTGGGGTCGAGATTCGCGGCCGGAATGTTCATGCGGGCGGCCCCGGGGATCAGCTTCATCAGTTGATCGAACGGGCCCATCTTTTGGACCTGACGCATCGCGACGAGGAAGTCCTCGAGCGTGAAGCGTCCCTGCCCGAGCACCCTCTCTTGCAGCTTCTCTTGCTCCTCCTGGTCGAACGCGACCTTGGCCCGTTCGACGAGGCCGATCACGTCGCCCATCTGGAGGATTCGGCCCGCGAGGCGTTCGGGATCGGCGGTGTCGAGATCGTCCATGCCCTCGCCCACGCCCACGAACTTGATCGGCTTGCCGGTCACGCCCCGAATGGAGAGCGCCGCTCCACCACGCGCGTCACCATCCATCTTGGTCATCACGATGCCCGTGATTCCGAGCGCGTCGTCGAACCCCTGCGCGATCTTCACCGCCTCCTGGCCCGTCATCGCATCCGCGACCAGCAGGATCTCGGTGGGCTGGACCGCGTCCCGGATCCTTCCGAGCTCGTCCATGAGCGTCTCATCGATCTGCAGACGACCGGCGGTATCGACAATCAACACCGAGTGTCCACCCTCTTGCGCCTTCTCGACTGCGGCGGCGGCCGCGGTGACCGGGTCGCCTCCGAACTCGCCCGCGACGACAGGCGCCCCGATTTCGCTGCCCAACGTCTGGAGCTGTTCGATCGCGGCAGGTCTCTGGAGGTCGCACGCGGCCAGCATGGCGGCCTTGCCCTCCCGGCCCAAGCGCCGCGCCAGCTTCGCTGCGGATGTGGTCTTCCCGGAGCCCTGGAGCCCGACCAGGAGGATAACCGTGGGGTCCTCAGCCGCAGTACCGAGTGTCGGACGACCCTCTCCGAGCAGGTGGGCGAGCTCGTCGTGCACGACCTTGACGATCTGCTGCCCAGGCGAGACGGCCTTCAGCACCTCCTCCCCGAGGGCCCGCTCCTGCACACGCGCGAGAAAGTCCCGCGTGACCTTGAAGTTGACGTCGGCCTCGAGCAGCACGCGCCGCACCTCTCGGAGCCCTTCCTTGATCATGGGCTCTGTGAGCACGCCTCGTTGACGGAGCTTCTTCAGAGCCCCATCGAGTTTCCTACTGAGTTCGTCGAACATCGAGCGGGAATCCTCCTATCTCCTATCTCCGCCGCCAACTGGGTCGCGGCTCCAGCAGCCGCGCGAGGGCCTAAAAGCTAACTTGATGTTGGAGAGGCCATTGCTGAAGAAGCGGACGTCGCCCCCCATACCACAGAAGCGGATATAGCTCCGCTGTCCCCCCTCTAGGCCCTTCCCGGGCACATACTTTGCTGTATCAAGCACCTTGATAGCGTAAGGCGGGACGGATCCAGGTCTTGGAGGCAGTCGATGACCGCGCTGGGCGAATTCCTATTTCCGACACCGGCTCGCCTGACCCCCGGGGGAATCATCAAATGGTGGGAGCGACGTAGGCTAGCCTATAACCTGTTCGTCGGTAGTGCTGGCGCGCTGACGCTCGCGCTCTCCCACGTCATCGTCGCGTTGCCGCCGTTCGGTGAAGCAGTGCCACTCCTCTGGGCACCGATAGTCGTCTTCGCGGTCATGGCGAACGTCTGCTACCTGTTCGGGCCCGTCACCGAGCTCCTCATCACCAAGATCTGGGGGGACCAGCTACTTCCGACTGGACCCGTGCTGTACCGGATCGGACTCACCTTCTCGGTTGGGCTCGCCCTGCTGCCAACGCTGATCATATCGATCGGATGGGTGGTGCGGATCGTAGGCGCAATATTTGTCAGCCAACCGGGATGATCTGACTCCGCCTCGTCCCCACCGAGACCCACTGAAAGGGCGCACCGGAAAGCTCCTGGATGCGGTCGAGATACGCACGCGCGTTGGCAGGCAGATCCTGGAGCCTGTGCACGTCCCCCGTCGGCGCCTCCCATCCGGGTAGCGACTCGTAGATCGGCTCGACACTGGACAGCGACCAGGTGTCGGCCGGAAAGTTCTGGGTGATGCTGCCGTCAGGCATCCGGTAGGCAGTCGCGACCTCGAGCGTCGAGAGGGTGTCGAGCACATCGAGCTTCGTCACCGCGATACCTGTGAGTCCGTTTACCCGGGCAGCATGCCGTGTCAGGACGGAGTCGAACCAGCCGCAGCGTCGAGGCCGCCCGGTCGTCGCGCCGAATTCGCCCCCCAGGATACGAACGTGCTGGTCCATCTCGGGCGAGAACGCGCTCGGGAGCGGGCCCTCACCCACACGGGTCGTGTACGCCTTTACGACACCGACCACGGCGTCGATCGACGTCGGCCCGATGCCTGTCCCGGTCGCTGCACTCGCGGCCGTCGTGTTGGACGACGTCACGAAAGGATACGTACCATGGTCCAGATCCAGCGCGGTGCCCTGCGCGCCCTCCAATAGCACGCACTTCCCGGCTTTCAGCGCGTCGGTGATTTCCGGACCGGTGTCGACGGAGATCGAGAGCAGGCGCTCCCCCAGGCCCAGCGCCAGCGCCTCTTGCATCGCGGCGTCGAGCTCGTCAGGAGCGCCCGCGCCGAGCTGTTCGAGACGGCGCGTGACGCGCTTCTGCGCGGCGGCGACGCGCTTGTGGAGCCGCTCCGGGTTGCCCAGGTCGGCGACGCGCAGGCCGCGCCGGCCCGCTTTGTCCTCGTACGCGGGCCCTATGCCGCGGCCGGTCGTGCCGATCTTCGTGGTGGCGGCACTCTCGACCGCCTTGTCCAGTAGTCTGTGGTACGGCAGCAGGAGCTGCGCGCGCCTGCTGACCCCGACCCGCCCATCGAGCTCGATGCCCCGGTCGAGCAACGAGTCGTACTCCTCGAAGAACTGACGAATATCGAGCACCACGCCATTGCCGAGAAGGCAGCGCTTGCCTTGGTGCAGGATTCCTGACGGGATCTGGTGGAGGATGAACTCGTCCTCGCCCACGTGGACCGTGTGACCCGCGTTCGCGCCGCCCTGGTAGCGAGCTACGATGTCGACGTCCTCGGCGAGCACGTCCACAATCTTGCCCTTCCCTTCATCTCCCCATTGACACCCGACGACGACGGTGCAGGAACCCTGAGGTGGCATCTTTCCCTGGCGCAGCAGTGGCGGTGGAGCGCGGGAATTCAGGCACGCAAAAACGGGCCTCTCCGCGCGGGGGACAGCCCGTTGACCGATGTTTCCTTTGGGGAAAGCTAGGCGCGCCGGAAGGGGGTGTCAACGAAGCCTGGACGCGCTAGACAAGGAGTCGGGGGGGCGGGCGCCGCGGCAACGGTCAGGAGACTCGCGGCGTAGAGAATCCTGCGCACTTCTTCCACGCGAGCTTCCGGCGGCGGGGCGAGTGGCGGGCGCGGACCTCCGCCCCGCAGCCCCAACAGATCGAGTGCGGCCTTGATGCCCGAAGCGCCCATGCCGCCTACGATCTGGTTGTGCACCGGAGCTATCTGCTCCTGCCGGTGTCCGGCGTCGGCGCTGCGTCCTTCTCGGAACGCCACTGAGATCTCAGCGGCCTGAGCGGGTGCCATCAGCCCGACCGCGACAATGCCCCCTACCGCCCCGATCTCCAACGCGCCGTAGAACAACGCGCCGCTGCCCACGAGCACCTGGAAGTCGCCGACGCACGCCTCGACCAACTCTGCGAGCAATACGAGCTCACCCCGCGAATCCTTGATTCCGACGATGTTGGGATGCCTGGACAGCTCCGCGATCAGTCGGGTCGAAAACTCGAGTGTGCTCAGGTGCAGTGGCACCTGGTAGATGAGGACCGGAACCGGGGAAGCATCCGCGACGGCCCTGTAGTGTCGCGCTAGGATCTCCGCCGACATCGCCGCTTTAAAAAAGGCCGGCGGGCTCACGAGCACCGCCTCGGCGCCCGCATCCGCGGCTTGCTGCGTCAGGCGGATCGTGTGGCGCGTGGACTCAGCCCCCGTACCCGCGATGATCAACGCATCCTCAGGCACCACGTCGCGCGCCGCCTCGAGCAGCGTTACGCGCTCGTCCTCGTCGAGGAAGACCGATTCGCCCGTCGATCCGGCTACCAGGATTCCGCGGATCGGGCTCTCGAACCAATGACGGAGATTCGCCCGAAACGCGATGATATCGACGTCGCCGGTCACCGGGTCGAAGGGAGTGGTTACCGGTAAGAATGTCCCGCTGAAGTCGACCACGATTGGCTGCTAGCCCTCCTACATCTGGGACATTTCGTCCTGGAGATTTCCCCTGCCGCCTTCGCTCGCTTTCGGGTCGCTGAACATGCGCATCTTCAGGTCGAAGTCCGCTGGGTTGTTCGCAGCGGCCTTGGCGAGCTCGAAGTCGACCACGTCGGCTTGCACGAGGTCCATGAGATGCTGATCGAAGGTCTGAGATCCGTAGTGGTCCCTGCCCTCCGCGATCAGATCCGTGATGCCGTCGATGCGCTCGGGGTCACGGATGCAGTCGCGGATCGTCGCCGTCACGGGCATGATCTCCATCGCCGCCACTCGGCCACCGGCCTTCTTCTGAACCAGGCGCTGCGAGATCACCGCCTGCAGGGACTCGGAAAGACGGATGCGGATCATCTCCTGCTCTTCGGCCGGGAAGACCGCAATGATGCGGGAGAGCGTTTGGACCGCGTTCCTCGTATGCAGCGTCGACACGACCAAGTGCCCGGTTTCCGCCCCCTTGAGCGCTGTTTCGATCGTTGTCCTGTCGCGCATCTCACCGATGAGGATCACGTCCGGATCCTGACGCAGCACCACGCGCAGGCCCGACGCGAACGACTCGGTATCGGTCCCGATGTCACGCTGCGTGATCGACGACTTATTGTCCCGATGCAAGAACTCGATCGGGTTCTCGAGGGTGACGATGTGCGCTCGCTTGTGCTGGTTGATCCAGTTGATCATCGCGGCCATGGTCGAGCTCTTGCCCGAGCCGGTGACGCCGGTCACCAGGATCAGGCCACGCTCGAGGGCGGACAGCTTGTTGATGATCGGCGGCAACCCGAGATCCTCGGCCGACGGAATCTCGATGGGAATGGCGCGCATGACGATCATCGGCGAGCCACGCTGCTTCATGATGTTGACGCGGAAACGGCCGACGCCCGGAATCCCCCAGGAGCAGTCGTAGTCGAGGAGCTGGTCGAAGTTCTCCTTGTCTTCCTCGTGCGGGATCAGCGACAGCGCGATCCCCTTCACCTGCTCGGCGGACAACCTCTGCTGAGTCAGCGGCTGGAGATCACCATGGATTCGGGCACGGATGAAGTCACCCACCTTGATGTGGATGTCACTCGCCCCCCGCTCGACCGCGGCTTTGAACATTTCCTGCATGAAGTTTCCTCCGGTACCTCGAACCTTTTCAGCGATACCTAAGATAATGGGCAGACTGCCCCAGCGCCTCCCGCCAGTTCAGGCCCATTTTTTGCTTTGCCTCCGCAAGCGTCCCGCGGGCGATCTCGCGGGCCTTCTGTGCTCCCTCGTCGAGGACGCGGCGCACCTCGTCCGGGTTCTCCACGTACTGCTTCGCGCGCTCACGGTAAGGCGCGAAGGCGTCGGCAATGTTGTCGGAGAGGATGCGCTTGCAGTCGACACACCCGATGGTGCCCGCGCGGCACCGCGTCTCGATGTCCGCCCGCGTCGCATCGTCCGTGAAGAAGGCGTGCAGCGAGTAGACGTTGCAGACCTCCGGGCGTCCCGGGTCGTCCCGTCGGACTCGCTGGGGGTCGGTGACCGCGGTGCGCACGCGGGCCCACACGTCGTCGGGCTCAGAGAGGACCGGTACGGTGTTGTTGAGCGACTTGCTCATCTTCGTCTTGCGGTCAAGCCCGAGTATGCGGCCGACGTCTTCACCGATGAGTGGTTCAGTGACCGGGAAAGTGTCGCCGTACGCGGTGTTGAACTTCCTCGCGATCTCGCGGGTCATCTCGAGGTGCTGCTTCTGGTCCGCACCCACCGGCACGCCATCCGCCTTGTACAGGAGGATATCCGCTGCCTGCAGGATCGGATAATTCAGAATCCCGGCAGGAATCGACTCCAGGTTCCGTGACTTGTCCTTGTATTGAGTCATGCGCTCGAGGTCGCCCACGGGCGTGACCGCGTTGAAGAGCCATGCCAGCTCGGTGTGCTCGGGCACGTCGGATTGGACGAAGATGATCGCCTCTTCAGGGTCGAGCCCGACCGCGAGGTATGAGACCGCGAGATCGAAAACCATCGCAGGCATCGATGCGGGGTCGCCGCCCGCGGTGATCGCGTGCTCGTCGACGATGCACCAGATGCAGTCGTAGTCATCCTGCATGCCCACCCAGCGGCGGAGCGCACCCAGATAGTTGCCCAGATGAGCCTCTCCGGAGGGCTGCATGCCGCTGAAGATGCGCTTCTTCGCACTGTTGCTTGGGGTGTCACTCATGAGAGGCGGAATGGAAGGCTGCGGCTTTGTACGTTTTCGCGCACGAACGGGCTCGCTAACTTAGCTCGCATGAACAAGCCACGCCTATCCGCCATGGTTTTGACGACGCTCGACGTCGAGGTCATCGAGGTCTTCCAGAGCGCGAGCAGCATTCCGCCGGACTACGCGACGTCGTCGTTCTGCAGGGTCGGGATCTGACCAAGCGTGGGGGCTGAGCTCCGGCTGCACGCACTTCTCCATACTGCCCGTGAGGCGGCCGAGGCGGCCGTGTCGATCCACCGCCGTGACGCGGGCAAAGTCGGACTCGATGGTGCGACGGAGAAGGCGAGGGCCGATTACGTCTCGAAGACCGACCTCGATGCCCAGGAAGCAGCGCTCGCGGTGATCGAGCGGAGCCATCCGGACCATGTCGTGCTCGCGGAGGAGAGCGACGGGGCGGTCGAAGATCAGCTCGCACGCTGGGACGGTCGCCCACTCTGGATCGTCGACCCCTTGGACGGGACGGCGAACTTCCTGCACTCACATCCCCAGTATTGCGCTTCCGTGGCCGTCGCGGTGGACGGCCGGGCCGTGGCCGGGGCGGTGACGAGCGGGTCGACAGGGGAGCGGTGGTGGGCCGCTGAGGGCTCGGGTGCGTTCAAGGGCGGTCGTCGCATCCGAGTGTCCTCGGTGAGTCCCCTCTCACGGGCTATGGTCGGCACGGGCTTCCCGTTCAAGGTGCTCGACATGCTTCCGGGATACCTCGGGGAGTTCGATCGCGTACTGCGCACGGCGTCGGGGGTGCGTCGAGGCGGCTCCGCCGCCCTCGACCTAGCCTACCTGGCTCAGGGCTCGCTCGACGCGTTCTGGGAAAAAATGCTCATGCCTTGGGATTTCGCGGCCGGAATCGTACTCGTCCAGGAGGCGGGCGGGGTGCTCGCTCGCCCCGACGGGAGCGCCCTGGATTTCGCGCCAGGCCCGGTGACCGCGGCGAACTCCGTGGAGTTGCTGGACGAGCTGCGCTCGCTTCTCTGAATCCGGTCGACCGCGAGAGGATGGTGAGGCGAGGGCCATCGCGGTCGACGTCGACTCTTCACCGCGGAAAACACTCCCGAAGAAGGCAGCGCCGGGAACGACTCCACCTGCGTATCACTCCGGTGGCGCACGGCGAGCATCGAGGGAAGCTGCTCCCTGAAAATGGCAAAGAGCGCGGGGTCGAACACGTGCCCCGCGTTGCCCTCCATGATCTCCATGGCCACGTCGGAAGACACCCGCGACACCGTGGGGGTAGCCCTTGCCGTCCCACCGCTCGTGATGGTGGAGGACCATGGGGCGGATATCCCAAGGGAATTCGGCTTCCGCGAGCAGCTCGACGCCTGCCAGGGAGCTTTCAGCAAGGGCGTGCGCCGGCCCGCGAGGCGTGGTCGGACTCCCTCGTCCTGCCTGAGATCGACCTAGCAGTCCGTGGAAGAAATAGGTTCCCAGCGGATGATGGGTGGGAGAGAAGGCAGACACGCGGGGGCTGTGTTGTTGTGCAAGAAGCGGGTTTTGGGGTCTGACGAGGCGATATTCGGCCCAAGGAAGGCGAAATAGCGCCGAATACGGCGGAAAAAGCGCGAGACGCGGGTTGTAACCTGAGTTGCGAGCGCAGCTTGTACGGTAGCGAGGCCCTGTAACGCACGGGGGGTTCCAACCCCGAACCGCTTGCGCATGAGAAGGCCGAGGTTGAAGGCCGCCGCGTGGATCAACATCCGTTTTCGAATCTCCTCCTGGCCCCGTATGTGGACGCGACGCAGCCCTCCGGTCACAAGCAAGTGCGCAAACCCCCGCTCCACCTTCTCGCCGCGCTGGCGCAGCAGCCGCATCCCCCGGTTGCCGCGGATCCGGCGGCGGTTGTCGTAGGTCGGCGTCTGCGCGTCCCGGTTGTTCTTCCATTTCCGGCGCCCGCGGTTGGGCTCGCTCACATAGCTGCGCAGCTCCCGCTCCTTCACGCCCGTCATGGTCTTGTTCGAGTGGTAGCCTTTGTCGGCCACCACTTCCTCGGGCTCTACCTGCACTACTTCCAGCTGCCGCTCTGCCTCGTCCAGCGTGTTGGGCAGCGACGCCACATCTCCCCCGTCCATCGTCTGCACCGTCACCGCCACAAGCGCACCGGTCTCCATGTCGACCGCCTGCTCCAACTTGTGCGCCAGGCGCGTCCTGCCGTCCTTCATCTTCGTGATCCGCGCCTCCGGGTCGTGCGGATGCACCCAGTCCTTGTTCGAGCCCTTCTTCGGACGCTTCCGGTCCAGCGTCGTCAGATCCTTGCGCGTCGGCGTCTCGATCCCCGACGCCCGGGCCACCTGCTGCAGCCATTCATCGTAGCCCAACCCGTCGTCGCGCCGCACGATCGTGCGCATCGCCGCATTCGCCTCCAGCGTCGTCGAGTCGACGCCCAGCGTCTTGCCGCTCAGCAACCCCGACCCCTTCAGCAGCTCCAGCACCCGCCCGAACACCGCCGCGTGCGCTTCCACGCTCAGGCGCTTGCGCGTCTTCGACAGGGTCGAATGCTCCGGCGGGTTCTTCGCCCACCCGTATCCCAGAAACTCACGCAACGACAACGAGTCCCCACACCGCCAGGCAATGCCCCGCTCCGAGCCGATCCCTTCCAGGTAGCCCACCATCATCATTCGGAAATACACCCCGGGAGCAATCCCCGGCCGACCCCGATTGTCCGCGTAGAACTCACGGCATGCCTCTTCCGCGAACTCGTCAAACCCGCTTTTCGCCAGAAGCTCGTTCAAGGCCCAGTAGAACGGGTTGTCCAAGGCCCGAATCTCGCTCGCCACCACGAACATCTCGCCCTGCCGAGCCTCGGGCCGCTTGCCTACCGCCATCGCCGTCCTCGCTGCAAAAACCCTCGTGTCCTCCTGATTTAACACAACAGCGATGACCGGACTTGATCCACGGACTGCTAGGGTCAGCCCGTGGCGCGTCGCGTGTCCTTCCGTAGCGACATTGCGTGTTGGCGGTGGGCGGTGAGCGGCGGAAAGAAATGCCTGAGCGAAAGAAGGACACGCGACGCGCCTCGGGGACACACGCGACGCGCCATGGACCGCTAAGTCTGGTAGCGACCCGCCGGCGAGTTGTATCTTAGGCGCCTCTCGTTCGAAGTTGTCAGGTCATTCCGTCTCCTACTTTCCGACGGCACTTCATGTCCCAGGACATCGTCACCTTCGGCGTCATCGGCCTCGGCTACGTTGGCTTTCCGCTCTCTGTCGAAGCCGGTCGGAGCGGGCTGAAGGTGATCGGATTCGACGTCGACGACGCGGTCGTCACGGGCGTGAACGCGGGCCGGTCGCACATCCGGGACCTGACGGACGCTGACGTCGCATCGTTGCTCGAACAGGGCCTGCTCGAAGCGACCACGGACATGAGCCGGCTCGCTGAGTGCGACGCGGTCTCCATCTGCGTCCCGACCCCGTTGTCGAAGACGCGGGACCCGGACGTCTCCTACGTCATCGCCGCTTCGCAGGCGGTCGCGGCGGCGCTGCGACAGGGCCAGCTCATCGTGCTGGAGTCGACCACGTATCCGGGAACGACCCGGGAGGTCATGCAGCCCACGCTGGAGCGCACCGGACTCGTCGCGGGACAGGACTTCCACCTCTGTTTTTCCCCGGAGCGCGTAGATCCCGGAAACGAGACGTGGACGACCAGGAACACGCCCAAGGTCATAGGTGGGCTGACGGCCGCGTGCGGTGAGGCGGGGGCCGCGTTCTACGAGCGGTTCATCGACCGGGTGGTACGGGTGTCGTCCGCGGAGGCGGCGGAGCTCACGAAGATTCTCGAAAACACCTTCCGGGCGGTGAACATCGGACTCGTGAACGAGGTCGCGCTCATCGCCGACCTGCTCGGGGTCGATGTTTGGGAGGTCATCGATGCCGCAGCCACCAAGCCGTTCGGATTCATGAAGTTCACCCCTGGGCCGGGTCTGGGCGGGCACTGCATTCCGGTCGATCCGCACTACCTGGCGTGGAAGATGCGGACGCTCAACTACAAGACGCGCTTCATCGATCTCGCGTCGGAGATCAATGCCGAAATGCCGATGTTCGTCGTCGACAAGGTGCGCGAGGTGCTGAACAGGAAGCAGCGGGCAGTGAACGGCTCGAAGATCGTATTGCTCGGTGTCGCCTATAAGCGTGACGTCGACGACGTGCGTGAATCACCGGCGCTCGACGTGCTCAAGCTTCTCGAGGCCGACGGGGCCGAGGTCGCCTACCACGACCCGTATGTGCCGAAGTGGAAGGAAGACGGAGTGATACGGGAGTCGCAGGCCCTCACGGACGAGCTGCTGAGCGGCGCCGACGCGGTCGTGATTCTCACCGACCATACCGACTTCGACTACGCCTCGATCCTGGAGCAGGCCCAGGCGCTGGTCGATGCCAGGCACGCCGTGGTAGCGGCGGGGGCGGTCCCGGAGGATTGTGTCGGAAGCTGGATCGTGAAGGGCTGAGCCGGCTAACGATACGTGCGTACCGTCTTACTCGAAGAGGGTCTCCGCCTCGGAAAGCAGCGGCAAGCGCCGGTCCTTCTCCGAGACGACGGGCTCCATAGGCCCGATAGGCCCGATGGGCTCCATTAGCCCAATGGGCCCAATGTTCGGCCACTCGATCCCGATGTCCGGATCGTCCCAGCGGATACCGCGATCGAGCGTCGGGTCGTACTCCGCGGTGACCTTGTACGCGACGTCGGCGCCGTCGCTGGTGACGACGTAGCCGTGGGCGAAACCCGGCGGCACCCAGAGCATGTGCCCGGTCTCGGCAGAGAGCGGAGCGCTGACCCATTTCCCGAACGTCGGAGACGACCGCCGAATGTCGACGGCGACGTCGCAGATCTCGCCGCTGACGATCTGGATCAGCTTGCCCTGCGCCTTCGGCTCCAGCTGGAAGTGAAGTCCGCGCACAACGCCCGCCGCCGACCGCGCCAGGTTGTCTTGAACGAACGGACCCTGGACGTACGGCTCGAACGCCGAAGCGCGAAACGTCTCGCTGAAGAAGCCCCGATCGTCGCGGTGCCGCGTCGGCTGAATCAGCACGACATCGGGCAACGAGAGGCGTGTGAAGTGGAACGCCATAGGCGATCCATAGGCGATGAAGGTACTCGTCACGGGCGCGAGCGGGCTACTGGGTCGCGAATTGGTTGCCGCGTACCGAGCCCGCGACGCGCGCGTCGTCGCGTGCGACTCCGCGGCGCTGGACGTGACCGACGCGGCCGGCGTCAGCGATCACATCGGCTCGGAGGAACCAGATCTGGTGCTGCACTGCGCCGCCTACACCGCGGTCGATCAGGCGGAGTCGGAGCCGGAGCGAGCCTTCGCCACCAACGTGCACGGCACCCAAAATGTCGCCCGGGCGTGTGCCGCGACCGGGGCCCATCTCGTGTACTTCAGCACCGACTTCGTCTTCGACGGGTGCAGCGACGCTCCGTATCGGACGGACGATGAGCCACACCCTCTGTCGGTCTACGGGAGGTCGAAGCTAGCTGGAGAAGGGGCCGCGGCGCGTGCCGGCGCGCAGTGGACGACGGTTCGCAGCAGTTGGCTCTTCGGGGCAGCCGGCGCCAATTTCGTCTCGACGATCCTGGAGCGGGCGCGGAGCGGGACGCCACTTCGTGTCGTGGACGACCAGCGGGGAAGCCCGACGTGGGCGCGCGACCTTGCGGAGACTACGGCGGAACTCGTCGACATCGGCGCGAGGGGCCTCGTGCACGTGACGAACGGAGGAAGGGCCACATGGTACGAATTGGCTAGGGCAGCGCTCGAAGTGGCGGAGGTGGAGGCCGATCTCCGGCCTGTGTCGAGCGAGCAGTGGAACGCCGCGGCGGCCAGACCGCGCGATTCAGTGCTCGATGTCACAGAGACGGAAGCTCTGCTCGGACGATCCATGCTCCCATGGCCCGAGGCGCTTAGAGGTGTCCTGATCGGTGGCGCGTCATGAAGGGCGTTGTTCTCGCCGGCGGTCTCGGCACGCGGTTGCTCCCGATGACGAGGGTGACGAACAAGCACCTGCTCCCGGTCTACGACCGACCGATGATCTACTACCCGCTGCAGCAACTCGCGCATGCCGGTATCGACGACATCCTGGTCGTGACGGGGGGCGACAGCGCAGGCGACTTCCTGCGTCTCCTGCGTAATGGCCACGAGTTCGGGCTCGAGCACGTGCGCTACGCGTACCAGGAGGGGGAAGGGGGGATCGCGGAAGCGCTCGGGCTCGCCGAGCACTTCGTGGGCGACGAACCGGTGGTCGTGATCCTCGGAGACAACCTCTTCCAGCATCCGATCCGACGGGCGGTGGAGGCGTTCGCGGCGGAGCCGGAGGGTGCGATGATCCTCATCAAGGATGTCGACGATCCCGAGCGTTTCGGCGTTGCGCGTCTCGAGGGTGGTCGTGTAGTCGAGATCATCGAGAAGCCGACGGATCCGCCGACGCGGTATGCGGTCACCGGCTGCTACTTCTACGACAGCTCGGTCTTCGACATCATCAACGCGCTCGAGCCCTCCCAGCGTGGCGAACTCGAGATCACCGACGTGAACAGCGCGTATATCGCGCGCGGCGCCTTGCGGCACCATGTCGTGGACGGGTGGTGGACCGATGCGGGTACCGTGACGTCGTTGTACCGGGCTGGCACGTTGGTCGCGGCCGAGCACGGGAACGCGGTCCTGCGACGGATGCGTCCGGAAGGCGACCGCTCCGACCTCCGTGGCGCATGAGGTGTCTCGTGACGGGTGGTGCCGGCTTCATCGGCTCCAACCTCGTCCGCTATCTGCTCGAGAGCGATCCCGAGACCCACGTGACCAACCTGGACGCGCTCACGTACGCCGGTAATCTAGGGAGTCTGGCCGGCATCGAAGAGGGCAGTCGGTACACGTTCGTCCACGGTGACATCTGCGACGCCGACGTGGTGCGCGACGCGAGCAGGGTACGTGGCTTGATCGGCTCGGGCGGAAGAATCGCCAAGTCCACGACGCGTACGCTCGCGTCGTCCACGGCCTCCAGGATCAGGGCTTCTTGCATGCGGTTTCGGAGGATCGTGTAGACCTCCTCGAGCACGTCCGTCTCTCGCCTGATCCGGAGCAGCTGAACCTGGGTCTCTGGGATGCGTTCGAGGTCCGCGCCGAACTGCTCCAGCACGTCGTCGTAACCGATCACTTGGTTTTCGAGCCCCCGCAGGTATGTGATCACCGTATTGCGGAGCTGCAGCTCGAATCTCGTGGATCCGGTTGCTCAGGTTGGCGACGTCCGGATCCTCCATCAGCCGGCGCTGAAGAAGCAGTGATCGCTCCGAGACCGCCTCGTTCAGACCCCGCAGTAGCTCGGAGGCCGCCGCGTTAGGAAAGATCGTCGGAAAGGAGATCAGCTTCGTGTAGGGGGATGGGTCCGACGGGTCGGCCAGCGCAGCTTCCTGATCGATGTCGCTGACCAAGGTCTGCAGAGCGTCCCGTTCGGCCTCGATGATGTTCCGCTGCGCTTGCAGCGCAGCCATCTGCGTCACCTGTGCGTCGGCTTCCGCCTGGATGCTCACGACTTGGTTCAGCTCACGGAACCCGGTGAGCGCCTCCTGGGCCTGCCGGAGCTGGATCGAGAGGGTGTCGATCTGGTCCTCGAGGAAAGCGACCGTGCTCGTTGCCGCGCGCTTTCGAACCCGTTGCCCCTGGGCGATGTATCGCGAGGCAAGCGTGTTCGGAACCAGGCGTACCAGTTGGGTGTCGCTCGACTCGTAGCGCACCGTGACGATAGCGGCCTCGCGGTTCGGGCGGGAAACCGCGATCGCCTCGCGCAGATTCTGGACTGCCTGGTCGAAGGTGGAGACAGCCACGACTACCTGCGCGTGTTCGGATGCCGCCTCCCGAAGCGTGAAGGTCGCGCCGGGCACGGCCGCCGGGCTCCGAATCGCCGCGGTACCGACCGAAGTTCGAGTCTCCTCTTGGGTTATCGAGAAGGTGCCGTCCGGGAGCGCGTCCAGAACGATAGACGGCCTCAGGCGCCCACGGCTCCACGTAGATGGCGCCCATCAGCACCGTGCGCGCCACACCCCGAGGAGCCTCCACGTGGACCTGGAGACCCAGTGAGTCGACGACCTCCTCGGCGAGCGTCCGGCTCCGCAAGACCTCCATCTCGGTCTCGACTTCGCTACCAGTCGAAAGCGTTTGCAGAATGTCGAGAACCGGAATGTCCGAGCGCTCCTCCTCGATCTGGATCGAGGTCACCGATTGGTACACTGGGACGGTATAGTACGTATAACTTGCGGCGGCGCCGACGCACGCGACGAAGCAGAACGCAATGACCAGCCAATTCCGGATCAGCAGGTTCCAGACCTCGCGAAGGTTGATCCCGTCCTCTTGACGGGCACCTTTACTAGCAGACCGTGGATAAAGTCCGGTCATCGCTGTTGTGTTAAATCAGGAGGACACGAGGGTTTTTGCAGCGAGGACGGCGATGGCGGTAGGCAAGCGGCCCGAGGCTCGGCAGGGCGAGATGTTCGTGGTGGCGAGCGAGATTCGGGCCTTGGACAACCCGTTCTACCGGGCCTTGAACGAGCTTCTGGCGAAAAGCGGGTTTGACGAGTTCGCGGAAGAGGCATGCCGTGAGTTCTACGCGGACAATCGGGGTCGGCCGGGGATTGCTCCCGGGGTGTATTTCCGAATGATGATGGTGGGCTACCTGGAAGGGATCGGCTCGGAGCGGGGCATTGCCTGGCGGTGTGGGGACTCGTTGTCGTTGCGTGAGTTTCTGGGATACGGGTGGGCGAAGAACCCGCCGGAGCATTCGACCCTGTCGAAGACGCGCAAGCGCCTGAGCGTGGAAGCGCACGCGGCGGTGTTCGGGCGGGTGCTGGAGCTGCTGAAGGGGTCGGGGTTGCTGAGCGGCAAGACGCTGGGCGTCGACTCGACGACGCTGGAGGCGAATGCGGCGATGCGCACGATCGTGCGGCGCGACGACGGGTTGGGCTACGATGAATGGCTGGAGCAGGTGGCCCGGGCGTCGGGGATCGAGACGCCGACGCGCAAGGATCTGACGACGCTGGACCGGAAGCGTCCGAAGAAGGGCTCGAACAAGGACTGGGTGCATCCGCACGACCCGGAGGCGCGGATCACGAAGATGAAGGACGGCAGGACGCGCCTGGCGCACAAGTTGGAGCAGGCGGTCGACATGGAGACCGGTGCGCTTGTGGCGGTGACGGTGCAGACGATGGACGGGGGAGATGTGGCGTCGCTGCCCAACACGCTGGACGAGGCAGAGCGGCAGCTGGAAGTAGTGCAGGTAGAGCCCGAGGAAGTGGTGGCCGACAAAGGCTACCACTCGAACAAGACCATGACGGGCGTGAAGGAGCGGGAGCTGCGCAGCTATGTGAGCGAGCCCAACCGCGGGCGCCGGAAATGGAAGAACAACCGGGACGCGCAGACGCCGACCTACGACAACCGCCGCCGGATCCGCGGCAACCGGGGGATGCGGCTGCTGCGCCAGCGCGGCGAGAAGGTGGAGCGGGGGTTTGCGCACTTGCTTGTGACCGGAGGGCTGCGTCGCGTCCACATACGGGGCCAGGAGGAGATTCGAAAACGGATGTTGATCCACGCGGCGGCCTTCAACCTCGGCCTTCTCATGCGCAAGCGGTTCGGGGTTGGAACCCCCCGTGCGTTACAGGGCCTCGCTACCGTACAAGCTGCGCTCGCAACTCAGGTTACAACCCGCGTCTCGCGCTTTTTCCGCCGTATTCGGCGCTATTTCGCCTTCCTTGGGCCGAATATCGCCTCGTCAGACCCCAAAACCCGCTTCTTGCACAACAACACAGCCCCCGCGTGTCTGCCTTCTCTCCCACCCATCATCCGCTGGGAACCTATTTCTTCCACGGACTGCTAGGGCGTCGCGTCGATCCCATGGATGCCTCTATCGTATGAACAGAGCGATGACGAGGGCGACCGAGGCGCTGAGCGCTGTCGCCACGACGTTCGAGTTTCGGCTCATCCAACTCCGTTCGGGTACGAAGATCTGGTCGCCAGAGCGGATGATCGAGTCGCTCAGTCGCGTATCGGCGCTGATGTCGATCGCGATCTCCTGGCCGTCACGGATGATCTGGATCTTGTCCGGATCACCGAGCGCCGTCGCGCCGCCGGCCATCGCCAGCGCGTCCGCGATCGTCACCGTGGCGTCCACCAGATGGAGCCCCGGATCATTCACGGATCCGATGATGCGAACCCTTCTCAGGACGGTGACGTCGATGTTGGGGTCTCGCAGCCTCTGCCCGTAATCCGCAAGCAGGCGCACCTCCAGCGTGGCCTTCGTGTCGCCCAGCACGTTGTACTCGCCCGCGCCTGCGAATACGACCGAGCCCGTTTCGTCGACGACGTAGTCGAGAGACATGTCCGGCTCACGGAAGATAGCGACCCTGATCACGTCGCCGGGGCGGATGGTTTGGCTGGCATCGGCGGACTCCTGGGCGCTTGCGGACGCTTCGGACAGAGACCATGTCATTGCCACGATGGCGGTCAGTACGGTGGTGCGTCGCACGGCGTGGACGAGGTTTAACGGCATGAACCAGGTTGAAGAGTCGTGTCAGGAGGCGGCTTACTACAAACGTTTCCGCCTGCAATGTACCATTGCGTAAATATTGCAACAACGATGCCGGGCTTCTCGGCTCTAGGAGGGTGATCGGAAAGGGGGGTGGGCCCAACACCATGATGAAAGGACACGCGTGTTTGTGGGTTGCGGTGGCACGGCCCCATCTCCGTCGTTGGAGCTCCTAGCCGTAGCGACGGCTATGCCTTCGAAGCTGCGCCTAGGATCTAGGGCCGTGGCATCGCAACGCGGCCCGCCCCCCTTTCCGATCACCCTCCTAGGTCCCGGATCGACACGCGCGGCCCCGATCTTTCCCACCGGACGGGTGTAGACGGTTCGACCCTGCAGTCGTTCCCGTCGTACCCCTGCGGCATCGATGTTCAAATCAGCGATCAAGACCCTTCTCGGCTCTCACCACAAGCGTGAGGCCAAGAGGCTCCAACCCCTCATCGACGAGATCAACGAGCTCGCCGAAGAGAATGCCTCGCTCTCCGACGAGCAGCTGCGCGCGAAGACCGAGGAGTTCAAGCAGCGCGTCGAGACTTCGGCCGCCGATGTAAAGGCCGAGATCGAGGAGCTTCGTGAGCAAAAGCGCCATTCCGAGGACGGATCCGATCGCGAGCTGCTCTCGCTCCAGATCGGCGAGATCGAGTCGGAGCTGCTCGAGACCGTGGAGGACACGCTAGCGGAGATACTGCCGGAGGCCTTCGCGGTCGTGAAGGACGCATGCCGCCGACTGATGGGGCGGGACATCGTCGTCACGGGCCAGCCGATGACGTGGGACATGGTCCCGTACGACGTGCAGCTCATCGGCGCCATCACGCTGCACCGCGGCAAGGTCGAGGAGATGGCGACGGGCGAGGGAAAGACCCTGGTCGCTACCATGCCCCTGTACCTGAACGCTCTGGCCGGTCGGGGGGCACATCTGGTCACCGTGAACACCTACCTGGCCCAGCGTGACGCCGAATGGATGGGCACGATCTTTGACTTCCTAGGGCTCAGCGTCGACGTCATCGACCTGTACGACCCGGGATCGCCCGAGCGCCAGGCGGCGTACCGCGCCGACATCACGTACGGCACGAACAACGAGTTCGGGTTCGATTACCTGCGCGACAACATGGTGCACCAGCTCGAGCAGCGGGTGCAGCGTGATCACGCCTATGCGATCATCGATGAAGTGGACTCGATTCTGATCGACGAGGCCCGGACGCCTCTCATTATCTCAGGCCCGGTGGGAAGCGATACGTCGACCCCGTTCAAGCACTACAACTCGCTTGTCGGCAGCCTCTACAAGAAGCAGCTGCGCATCGCGAACGAGATGGTGAGCGAGGCCGAGAAGCACCTGGCGGACGACGAGCAGTTTGAGGCGGGCGAAAAGCTACTCGCCGTGAGGCGTGGCGCGCCGAAGCACCGCAAGTTCATGAAGCTGCTGGCCGACGACCCGTCGCTGCAGACGCTCGTGAACAAGGTCGAGGCCGACTTCATGCGGGAGAAGCGCCTGCATGACATCGACGAGATGCTCTACTTCGCGATGGACGAAAAGGGGCACAACGTGCACCTGTCCGACCGCGGACTCGACGAGTTGTCACCGAGCGATCCCGAGGCGTTCACGGTGCCCGATCTCTCCGCCGAGATGGGCGAGGTCGAGAACAGCGAGACGCTCTCGATCGAGCAGAAGCGGGAGATGATGCAGGAGCTCGAAGCGGAGTATGCCGCCAAGAGTCAGAAGATCCACGTCATCCACCAGCTCCTGAAGGCGTACACGCTCTTCCACAAAGACGAGAAGTACATCATCGGCGAGAGCGGCGAAGTCGTCATCGTCGACGAGTTCACCGGTCGTCAGATGGCGGGGCGGCGGTGGAGCGACGGGCTCCACCAGGCCGTGGAGGCGAAGGAGGGAGTCGAGATCCGGGGCGAGACGCAGACGCTCGCCACGATCACCATCCAGAACTACTTCCGGATGTACGACAAGCTCGCCGGCATGACGGGTACCGCCGAGACCGAGGAGACCGAATTCCACCAGATCTACAAGCTGGACGTGCTCGTCATCCCCACCAACCGGCCCGTTGTGCGCGACGATCGTGACGACCTCATCTTCCGCACCAAGCGCGAGAAGTACAACGCGATCATGGACGAGATCGAGCGGCTCAACAAGATGGAGCTGCCGGTCCTCGTGGGCACCACGAACGTGGACGTGTCGGAGACGCTCTCGCGCATGCTCAAGAGGCGGGGAGTCAAGCATCAGGTGCTCAACGCCAAGCACCACAAGTCCGAGTCCGAGATCGTTCGGGACGCGGGTCACCCCGGCGTGGTCACGATCGCGACGAACATGGCCGGTCGCGGCACGGACATCAAACTGGGCGAAGGGGTTACGGGGGCGCGGACGCTCGGGTGGCTGAAGGAACGCGGGATCGAGCTGGACGACGTGTGGCCGATCGACCCCGTGCGGGGCGAGAAGCTCCAAGTGAGTGCGGACGACGACGTGCTCGAGGCCGGCGGGCTTCAGATCATCGGATCGGAGCGGCACGACTCTCGGCGCATCGATCGCCAGCTCCGCGGTCGGGCCGGTCGTCAGGGCGACCCCGGAGCGTCACAGTTCTACCTGTCGCTCGAGGACGACCTCATGCGGCTCTTCGGCTCCGAGCGCATCGCCAACGTGATGGACCGGTGGGGAGCCGAAGAGGGCGAGGTGATTACGCACGGCCTCGTCACGAAGTCGATCGAGCGCGCGCAGAAAAAGGTCGAGATCAACAACTTCGAGGCACGTAAGCGCCTGCTGGACTATGACGATGTCATGAACCAGCAGCGCGAGGTCATCTACGACATGCGCCTGTTCGCTCTGGAGGGGGGCGAGGACCTCAAGGGCGAGATCTGGGAGATGATCGAGCACGCCGCCGAGCACGTGATCGACGAGTTCGCGCCCGCGCACGAGAACGCGGAGTCGTGGGACCTGGCCGGACTCAGGCGCCGGCTCCTGCTCG
This sequence comes from Longimicrobiales bacterium, assembly GCA_965197725.1. Taxonomy (GTDB): domain Bacteria; phylum Gemmatimonadota; class Gemmatimonadetes; order Longimicrobiales; family Gaopeijiaceae; genus UBA1138. The sequence continues at coordinate 26,013 of CBDANQ010000032.1, read as the reverse complement.
ACTTCTTCGTGATGGTGGCCCAGCTCCCCGAGGTGAACGACCCCGAGCACGAGATCGAGCGTCACGAGATCGAGCAGTGGGTGATCGAGGGTCTGCGCGACGCGTTCCACAGGAAGCTGGACAGCCTCGGCGAGCACCAGGAGCAGGTGGCGAACTTCATCATGCTCTCGGTGATCGACGAAAAGTGGAAGGATCACCTCTACGACCTCGATCACCTGAAGGCGTCGATCGGGTTCCGTGGCTGGGGTCAAAAGGACCCCCTCGTCGAGTACAAGAAAGAGGCCTACGACATGTTCGTGGACCTCATGACCGATCTGCGAAAGACGGTCGGCAGCTTCTTCTTCCGAGCGCAGTTCGGGCCGCCGCAACCGCGCACGCGTGTGCCGCAGCGGTTGGCCTATTCCGGCCCCTCGGAGAGCGCGGCGGGTGGCGGGCTGGGGGACCAGGCAGCTCAGGCAGGCCAGCGGCAGGCGGTGGCGGTGGGCGGAGTCGGTGGCGGTGCGCGGGACGAGTTGGGGATGTCAGCCCGGGCGAGTGAGGTCGCGACCGGGCTGGCACGGGCGCCGGCAGGGCCGGATCCGCGACAGCTATCGACCAACCGGGGTGAGCGGCCGGAGCGCAGACCGGTGTCGGTCGAGAAGGCGCCGGGGCGGAACGAGCAGTGTCCGTGTGGGAGCGGGAAGAAGTACAAGAAGTGTCACGGGCGGTAGGGAGGGGGCCGCGCGAGTCGATCCAGGAGATCCCGGGGCGAGAGAACCTGGACATCGTGCCTATACAAGCTATTCCTGCTCATGCCACCCGACAACCGAAGAGATGTGGCGTGGCCCACAGACCTATCAAAATCACCGATTGCGCATCATCTTTGCACCCTCGGCTCTTCTGCTGCCCTGACCACCACTTCATGGACCCTACATCGTTAGCCGATCTGGCTGGACAAGTCGGTCTCAGGTTCGCTCGACGTCACCGGCGGCTCGTGGCATCTGTCGTCTTCGGGGTCGTCGCGACCGGGTCGCTCACGCTGGCGTACCTCGCGCGTTTCGACTTCGAGTCGGCTGCATTCGTTGGATGGAGCTTCGGCCAGGCCCTGGTTCTTCTCGTCTGCATTCGCCTTGGCGTCAACTACGTCTTCCGCCTCGGCATTGACCTGACCCCCTGAAACGAGACCAGGTGCAATGTTAGGATCGACCTGGTCTGAAGTTTTTCAGCGAGGAGGTCAGGATGGGAAGGAAGCGACACACTCCGGAGCAGATCATCACTGCACTGCGGGAGGCAGAGGTCGGTCTGGCCCGCGGCAAATCCGTGAAGCTGATCAGCCGGGAGCTCGGCATCACCGAGCAGACGTACTACCGGTGGAGGCGGGAGTACGGCGGGATGAAGGTGAGCCAGGCACGGCGCCTGAAGGAGCTCGAGCGCGAGAACGGGCGCCTGAAGCGAGCAGTGGCGGACTTGACACTGGACAAGCTGATCCTGGAGGAAGCAGCCGAGGGAAACTTCTGAGCCCCGAGCGCCGACGACGTTGTGTGGTGCGTGTACGTCAGCAGCTCGGGGCGTCGGAGAGGAGAGCGTGCCGGGTGCTCGGGCAGCCACGCACGACCCAGCGCCGGGCGAGGAAAGTGGCGAGTGACGAGGGGGCGCTCCGAGGTGATATCGTGCGACTCGCGAGTCGATTCGGCCGCTACGGCTACCGACGCGTCACGGACATGCTCCGCATCGAGGGCTGGGGGGTGCACCACAAGCGGGTGGAGCGGATCTGGAGGCAGGAGGGGCTGAAGGTCCCGCAGCGGCAGCCGAAGCGAGGTCGGCTGTGGCTCAACGACGGATCGTGCATCCGGCTGAGGCCGCTGTATCGGGGCCACGTCTGGTCGTACGACTTCGTGGCCTCGAGGACGCACGACGGGCGTGCGCTGAAGCTGCTGACAGTGCTGGACGAGCACACGAGGGAGTGCCTGGCGATCGTGGTGGCTCGCAAGATCCGCTCGCACGACGTGCTCGAGGTGCTGGCCGATCTGTTCGTCCGACACGGGCCTCCCGAGTATCTGAGGTCGGACAACGGAGCGGAGTTCACCGCGAAGCTCGTGCGGCGGTGGTTGGGGCGCGTGGGCGTCGAGACGCTCTTTATCGAGCCGGGCAGCCCGTGGGAGAACGGCTACAACGAGAGCTTCAACGGCAAGCTCAGGGACGAGCTGTTGAACGGGGAGATCTTCTACTCGTTGGCGGAGGCGGCCGTGCTGGTCGAGCAATGGAGGCGCGAGTACAATACCGTCCGACCCCACAGCGCCTGCGGCGGCTTTCCCCCGGCCCCTGAGGCGATTAAGCCGTCGCCCTGGTTCTTGAGGATGCCCGTCCTTCACGGCCCTCCACAGGTGCTGGGACTAACATAGGATGTGGTACCCGCTCTTGGGGGCAGGTCATAGCGACCCGCCGGTTCCTGAACAAGATCAGTGCCGATCCTGATCCAGTAACACCTCTAGCCGCCCATCCGCTGGTCGCTCATCTACGATTGCCCGTACATTCAGGGACATGGCCACGTCGACCACCCCCAGCCCCCCGTCCACCACCACCATCCGCGGCCTCCCCCGCCCCCTCGCCCGGGCGATGGAGGCATACGCGGATCGGCTGGATGTCGACGCGATTCGTGACGCCTACGAGCTCGCGGCAGAGGCTCACGCGGGACAGACCCGTGCGTCGGGGGACGAGTACGTAACCCACACGATCGAAGTGGCGACTCTGCTCGCGCAGCTTCGGCTCGATACGGCGTCCATAGTCGTCGGCTTGATCCATGATGTCGTCGAGGACACGGAACTCTCGCTCGCCGACCTGGAGCAGCGCTTTGGCAGCGAAGTGGCGACGATCGTCGACGGTGTCACGAAGCTCGGACAAGTCCGGTTCCGGTCCGCCACGGAGCAGCAAGTCGAGAACTACCGCAAAATGCTGCTCTCCATGGCCGAAGACGCTCGTGTCATCCTCGTGAAGCTCGCCGACCGAGTGCACAACATGCGCACGCTCGAGCACCTATCCGAACATAAGCGCCGGCGCATCGCTCGCGAGACCCGTGAGATCTACGCGCCACTCGCGCACCGGCTGGGCATGGCCGCGATCCGGTGGGAGCTCGAAGACCTGGCGTTCAAGTTCCTCGAGCCGGACGCCTACGCGGCGCTCACCAAGAAGATCAAGCAGCGCCGCAAGGAGCGAGAGCGAGAGGTCCTCGATATGCAACGTCCGCTCGAGCGGGCCCTCGAGGAGGCTGACATCCCGGCCGAGGTGAGCGGCCGCCCCAAGCACCTGTGGTCGATTCACCGGAAGATCATGATGCAAGGGCGACCCTACGAGGATGTCTACGACCTGATGGCGATGCGGGTGCTCACCGATTCGGTGCAGAGCTGCTACGGCGCGCTGGGCATCATCCACAGCAAGTGGACGCCGATCCCGGAGCGTTTTCACGACTACATCGCGACGCCCAAGTCGAACATGTATCGCTCGCTGCATACGACCGTCTTCGGTCCGGGAGGGCGTCGCTACGAGATCCAGATCCGCACCGAGGAAATGCACCGAACCTCGGAGTACGGGATCGCCGCGCACTGGCGATATAAGCAAGACGACGTAGCCCACCGAGGGGGGAGCGAGGTCGACGAGGCGCTGACATGGTTCCGACAGGTGTTGGAATGGCAACAGGATACGGCGGAGCCCGAGGAGTTCATGGAATTCCTGCGCATGGACCTCTTCAGAGGCGAGATATTCGTCTTCACGCCGGAAGGAGACGTGAAAGCCCTTCCGACCGGCGCCACTCCGATCGACTTCGCGTTCACCGTTCACACAGAGGTTGGCAAGCACTGCGCCGGCGCCAAGGTGAACGGCCGCATCGCCCCACTGTCCCGCGAGCTCAAGAACGGCGACACCATCGAGATCCTCACCAGCGCGAAGCAGCGACCGAGCCGAGATTGGTTGGCCTTCGTGAAGACGTCGCGCGCGCGCACGCACATCCGGCAGTGGATCCGCGCGGAAGAGTTCGATGCGGCGTTCAAGATCGGGAAGGACTTGCTGGACCGTGAGCTGAAGAAGGCGAAGCGGACGCTGCCGAGCGATCCACATGAGCGCCTTGAGGTAGCGGTCGCGCTCGCGTACAAGGAGTTCGATCAGGTGTACGCGGCGCTCGGCCGCGGTGACGTGGGTCCAACCGCGGTCATCAAGCAGTTCTTCAGCGACCACGATCCGGCCGAGGTCGCAAAGCGCCAGCCTACCGCGCTGGAGCGGATCGCGGCCCGCCTGAGGATCTCCGGCCGTGGGGTGCGCATTCAGGGCATGGACAACCTGATCGTCCGGTATTCGCGCTGCTGTCAGCCGGTGCCGGGGGATCCGGTCATCGGGTACATCACGCGCGGCAGAGGGGTCTCCATCCACAGGCAGGACTGCCCCAATGTGCTCGCGCTCTCCCGCGATCCTGAGCGACGCATCGAGATCGAATGGGCGGCGGTGAAAGGCGATCGATTTTTCGTGAAGCTGTATATGCGGGGATCGGACCGCCGTGGGTTACTTTCCGACGTTGCCAAGGCGATCACGAATACCGGCACCGACATCTCTCACGCGGACATGCGTACCATGGAGGGTGGCATGCACGGCGAATTCGTGGTCAACGTACGTGATCTGGCCCACCTCGAAAAGGTTCGTCGCTCGATCGGGCGCGTGAAGGGCGTTCTGGACGTCGAACGGAGAGAGCACTTCGATGACGATGACCTGGGCTGGGCCTGACGCCCGGATCCCGGCAAACTGAAGCGAGTTGGATGAAGACCGCTTTGATCACAGGCGTTACTGGCCAGGACGGCTCGTATCTGGCTGAGTACCTGCTGGACAAGGGATATGTCGTGCACGGGGTGATCAGGCGCGCGTCTAGCTTCAATACCGACCGCATCGATCACATGTACCGGGATCGGCACGAAGACGATGTCAGACTGATCCTGCACTACGGGGACCTCGCGGACGCTAGCGGTCTCGGGCGGGTCATGAGCGAGACGCGTCCCGACGAAGTCTACCATTTGGGAGCGCAGTCTCACGTGCGCGTCTCGTTCGATCAGCCGTTGTACACGGCGGATGTCGACGCGATCGGTACCTTGCGGCTGCTCGAAGCGGTGCGCGAGGCGCAGGCTCGAGAAGGGCGTGAGATTCGCGTGTACAACGCGGGCTCATCCGAGATGTTCGGAGCCGCCCCGCCTCGCCAGAGCGAAGAAACCCCATTCCATCCTCGTAGCCCCTACGCGGTCAGCAAGGTGGCCGCGCACTGGTATGCGATCAACTATCGCGAGGCCTACGACCTATTCGTGTGCAACGGCATCCTGTTCAACCATGAATCGCCTCGACGAGGTGAGACCTTCGTGACGCGCAAGGTCACCAGGGCGATCGGGCGAATTCTCGAAGGGCTGCAGGACAGGCTGTATCTGGGCAACCTCGATGCCAAGCGAGATTGGGGTTTCGCCGGAGACTACGTGGAAGCCATGTGGCTGACGCTGCAGCAGGACACGCCGTCCGACTACTGTGTCGCGACGGGGGAGTCCTACTCCATCCGGCAGCTGGTCGATGAGGCCTTCGGATACGTGGACCTGGACTGGCAAGAGCACGTCGAGTTCGATCCACGGTACCTGCGTCCGACCGAAGTGGACCACCTCGAGGGCGACGCGAGCAAGGCTAGTCGCATGCTGGGCTGGGAGCCGAAGGTCGATTTTCACGAGCTCGTGAGAATGATGGTGGATCACGACCACGAGCTCGCGAAGCGAGAACGAACTCTGGCGGACCATGGACACGAGGTGGACCTGCGCGGATCAGCGATCCGATGACCACCGCCCTCCCCCGCCATTCTCGCGCCCCTCCGTGAACGGCAGCGTTCCGGAGCATTCAACGTCCAGGCACTTCCCGCTCCGAGCTGCGATCCCCTATTATGCGTTGTCCCCCTGCCGCCCCTGGAGGCCTCCGGTGCATCGAGCTTCAACCGTCCGCTACACCTACACGGACTACCAGTCCATCCCAGAAGATCACCGGCGCCACGAGATCGTGGACGGCGAGCTGTTCGTGACGCCCGTGCCCCGCTTGAACCATCAACAGGTTGCCCGCGACGTCATGCTGGCGTTGACGACGCGGGCCCGCGAGCACGATCTGGGGATGGCTGTGGGCCCCATCACCGTGCACCTCCACGACGAGCTGGTGCTGGAGCCGGATGTCGTCTTCATCCGGAAGGACCGACTGGAGATCGCCGACCCCGAAGGGGACGTGCACGGCCCCCCCGACCTCGTGGTGGAGGTCCTGTCGCCGAGCACCGAGAGCTACGACCGGAACCTCAAGCGGAAGCGCTACCTGGAGAGCGGGGTGGAGGAGGTGTGGGTCATCGACATCGACGAGCGGATGGTCGAGGTCTGGCGCCCAGACTTGGAGGAGCCGGAGCAGGTCAGGGATGTCCTGCGCTGGCGTGTCACCGGTCGCGCTTTCGAGATCCCACTCCTCGAGGTGTTCCGGGCGGTGTAGGCGACTGAAACCATCCGGACCTTTCGCCGGGAAACGGTGTTCCGAACATCGATGCAAGCACCGTGAGAAGAAGGGTCTCGTGACGGTACCGGGGACGATAAACGACGAGCTTGCTCCGGGGACCCTGAATAGCGTCCTCATATGCGGGGGGCCATGCAATTCCACCTGGATGGTCTTAGGGACCGGCACCGACATCTCTCACGTGGACATGCGCCCCATGGAGGGTGGGATGCACGGCGAATTCGTGGTCGAGGTACGTGATCCGGCCCACCTCGACACATGACTACCGCCCTCATCACCGGCATCACCGGCATCACCGGCATGGTCGGTTCTCACCTCACCGACTACCTGCTCGACAACACCGACTGGGACCTCGTTGGGCTCGCGCGTTGGCGTAGCCCCCTCGACAACATCGAGCACCACCTGGATCGCATGAACCGCGGTGATCGCTTACGGCTGGTATACGGCGACCTGCGCGACTACCTCTCGGTCCAGCGAGCGATCGAGACGTCGAGGCCCGATTACGTCTTCCACCTGGCGGCGCAGAGCTATCCCCAGACGTCGTTCACCGCGCCGCTCGACACGCTCGAGACCAACATTCAGGGCACCGCACACGTGCTGGAGGCTATTCGGCACTCGGACTTCGATCCGGTGGTCCATGTGTGCGCGTCTTCCGAGGTATTCGGCCGCGTATCGAAGGAGCTCGTACCGATTGGGGAGGAGACGACGTTCCACCCGGCATCTCCGTATGCGATATCCAAGGTGGGAACCGACCTTCTGGGTCGTTACTACGCGGAGGCATACGGGATGACCGTCATGACGACGCGCATGTTCACGCATACCGGCCCGCGGCGTGGTGACGTCTTCGCGGAGTCCACATTCGCCAAGCAGATTGCGATGATCGAGGCGGACCAGATACCGCCCGTGGTCAACGTCGGCAACCTGGATTCACTACGGACATTCGCGGACGTGCGCGACGCGGTGCACGCATATTACGTGCTCGTGACGCAGGACCCCATTGGGGGGGAGTATTACAACATCGGAGGCAGCTACTCTTGCACGGTTGGAGAGATGCTCGACACGCTGATCTCGTTCAGCAGCCGAGACGACATCGAGGTGGTGGTCGACCCGCAGCGGCTCCGTCCCATCGACGCAGACCTGCAGGTGCCCGACACGTCGAAGTTCAGGGCGCATACGGGCTGGAAGCCGGAGATCCCGTTTGAGACGACCATGCGGGACCTGCTCGAGTATTGGCGTGCGCGCATCGCCAAGGGCCAGACCTTCCTGACGCGATAGGCTGAGATGATCATCACGCGCGTCCCTTTCCGCGTCTCTGTCTTCGGAGGCGGCACCGACATTCCGGTCTGGTTCGAGCGCTTCGGTGGCGCCGTCCTGTCGACCACCATCGACAAGTATTGCTACGTGACCGCGCGGCCGTTGCCGCCGTTCTTCGACCACAAGGTGCGCCTGGCCTACTCCCGGATCGAGCTGGTTTCGGAGCTCGACGAGATCCAGCATCCGCTGATCCGGGCAGCGCTCGAGCGCTTCCAGCGCATGCACGTCGAGATCCACTACGACGCTGACCTGCCCGCGTGGAGTGGGCTGGGAACGAGCTCGGCGTTCGGCGTCGGCCTCGTTGGGGCGCTCGGCGGGCTCGATGGGCGGCTATTGTCTCGCAAGGACCTCGCGATCGAGGCCATCCGACTCGAGCGACATGTGCTAATGGAGCCGGGGGGGTATCAGGACCAGGTCGCCGCCGCGTACGGCGGCTTCAACCACATCGAATTCGATCCGACAGGTGACTTCGCGGTCCGTCCGATCGTTCTTCCGCCCGAGCGACTGAAGGCACTGCAACGGTCCCTGCTGCTCTGCTACGTCCCGAAGGCGCGCCAAAGTGGGCAAGTGTCACCCGCGCGCGATTACGACCCGGAGCAGTACGATCATTTGTTGCGCTTCATTCACGACTCGGTGAAGTCGGCGCTGCGCATCATCTCGGCCGGGGAAATGAGAGATCTCGGCGAGCTGTTGCACGAGACGTGGCTACGCAAGCGCAAGTTCCCTGGAACCACGAACCACATGATCGACGAGGCGTACAACGCGGCGCTCGATGCCGGGGCGACGGGCGGCAAGATCCTGGGGGCGGGGGCCGGCGGATTCATGATCCTGGTCTGCCCCGAGGAGATGCAACGCGCCGTCCGCGAGCGGCTGTCCGACCTGCTGTTCGTGCCTTTCTCTTTCGATCGCACGGGTATGCAGGTCATCCACTACCAGCCCGGGACCGCTCAATGACCGAGTCACCGATCCTCGTCACTGGCGGTACCGGACTCGTCGGGGCGCAACCTCGTCGAGCGTTTGCGGGCCGACGCTCACGAGGTCGTCGCGACAGGGAGCGAGAGGGATCTGCGAGAGGCACGGGTGGCACGTGAGCTGCTGCGGGGGATCCGTCCCACGATCCTCTTTCACCTCGCGGCGCGCGTAGGCGGTATCTACGCCAACGCGACGCAAAAGCCGGGCTTCTACCGGGACAATGTGCTGATTAACACGCACGTGCTCGACGCTGCCGTCGACGCGGGCGTCGAGTATGTGTTCGCGATGGGTACGGGGTGCGCATACCCGAAGCGCCTGGAGGGAGACGTGCTTCGTGAGGAGGAGTACTTGGACGGTGTGCCGGAGGAAACGAACGATGCGTACGCGTATGCGAAGCGTGGCATGCTTGTTCATCTCGAGGCGCTGAAGGAGCACGGCGCCCTCGACTATTGTTACTGTCTTCCGGCGAACCTGTACGGGCCGCACGACAACTTCCACCCAGAGCACTCGCATGTGGTGCCGGCGCTCGTCCGGCGCTTCGTCGAGGCCACGGAGATCGTGGCCCCCGAGGTCGCGATCTGGGGGGACGGCACGGCGATGCGTGATTTCCTCTACATCGAGGACTGCATCGACGCGATGATCCGCCTTATGGATGAACGCTTTTCCGGGCCGGTCAACGTTGCGTCTGGGGAACAGACGACGGTTCGCGCGCTGGCGGAGACCATCACGGAAGCTGCGGGGTACATGGGGAAGATCACGTACGATACCTCCAAGCCGGCCGGCCAGCGGGAGAGAGTCTTCGACGTCCGGAAGATCGGCTCGACGGGTTGGAGGGCCGCGCACGCTCTCGAGACCGGCATCGGCCGAGCCGTCGACTGGTTTCGCTCGCACCGCGGAGATTTCAGGGAGCGATGAGGGCGGCGGCGGAGTGACGGAAGCGATACGTCAGGCCGTCGTACTCGCTGGGGGGCTGGGAACCCGCCTTGGGCAGTTGACCGAGAAGCAGCCTAAGCCGCTGCTACCCGTGGGGGGGCGACCGTTCCTCGAGTGGCTGCTCGACAACCTCGCGCGCCAGGGGGTGAGCAACATCATCCTTGCCATCGGTCATAAGGCAGATTCGTTCTCGCAATGGCTAGAGCCGGCTCGAGTCGCCGCTGGTGATGGAGACCTTCGTCGAGAGCGAGCCACTGGGAACGGGTGGTGCATTGCCGCTTCTGCGCCAACGGCTCGAGCAGAGTTTCTTCGTGCTCAACGGCGACACGCTGTTCGATGCTTCTCTGCCCCGGCTCGAAAAGACTCTACTCGAATCGGGTACGCTCGGAGCCGTCGCACTCCGGAGGGTGCCCGACACGGCGCGGTACGGACGGGTCAGGCTGGAAGGAAGCAACGTCGTCGGATTCGTCGAGAAGAGCGCCGACAACAGCGCCGACAACAGCAAAAGTGGAGCGGGGATCATCAACGGGGGGATCTACGCATTGCGGCGGGCAGCGATCGATCGGCTGGGCACGCCGTCGTCCATCGAGACCGAGCTCCTGCCAGCGCTGGTGTCGGAGCGTGCCCTGAGCGGCGTCGTCGACGACGGCTTCTTCATCGACATCGGTCTGCCCGAGACGTATCGAAAGGCTCAGACGAGCGTGCCCGAGTGGTGGCGGGAGAAGCTCGCCTCTGCGGAAGCGTCAGGGCCGTAGGAGATGGCGGACTTCCAACTCGTCTCACAGCACCAGCCCGCCGGCGACCAGCCCACCGCAATCGTCGAGCTCCGCGAGGGCCTCACGCGGGGTGACACCGCGCAGGTCCTGCTCGGAGCCACAGGCACTGGGAAGACGTTCTCGATCGCGCACGTGATCGCCGACTACGGCCGGCCGACGCTCGTGATGTCGCACAACAAGACGCTCGCCGCGCAGCTCTACGGGGAGCTCAAGTCGCTTTTCCCGCACAACGCGGTCGAGTTCTTCATCTCGTACTACGACTACTACCAGCCCGAGGCGTACGTGCCCTCTACGGACACGTACATCGAGAAGGACGCCTCGATCAACGAGGACATCGAGCGGCTCCGACTCCGGACCACGTCGTCGCTCATGGAGCGGGAGGACGTGATCGTCGTCGCGTCGGTCTCGTGCATCTACGGTCTCGGAAGTCCGATGGACTACCGGAGCCTGATGCTGCACGTCGAGGTCGGGGGCGAGAAGCCTCGGCGTGACATTCTGCGCGGGCTCGTCGACATCCAATACAGGCGCAACGACTACCTATTCGAGCGCGGGACGTTTCGCGTACGGGGGGACACGGTCGAGGTCTTCCCGGCGTACGACGAGCAGGCGATCCGCATCGAGCTCTGGGGCGATGAGGTCGAGCGTATCACGCGCTTTGATCCGCTGACGGGAGAGATCATCACGACTCTGGACCGAACCGCGATCTATCCCGCGAGCCACTACGTGACCGAGCGTCGCACGATCGACGAAATGGCCCCGCTCATCCGCTGCGAGCTCGATCAACAGCTCGCCCGGTTCCGGAATGAGGGCAAGCTCCTGGAGGCGCAGCGGCTTGAGCAGCGCACGAACTTCGATATCGAGATGATGCTCGAAATCGGGACGTGCCCGGGGATCGAGAACTACTCGTTGTACACGAGTCGGCGCCGGACCGGGGAGCGACCTGCGTGCCTGCTCGACTACTTCCCGGCGGACTTCCTCGTGGTCGTCGACGAGTCGCACGTTTCTTTGCCTCAGATCAACGGCATGTACAAAGGAGACCGCTCCCGAAAGGAGACGCTGATCGAGCACGGGTTCAGGCTCCCGTCCGCGCTCGACAACCGACCGCTCAGGTTCGACGAGTGGGCCGACTTGGTCCCAAGCACACTTTTTGTGTCGGCCACCCCCGGTGACTGGGAGATCGAGAGGGCAGGGGGTGTCGTGGTCGAGCAGATCATTCGACCGACCGGACTGGTCGATCCCGACGTGGAAGTTCGCCCCGTGAAAGGCCAGGTCGACGACCTGCTTGCAGAGATTCGCGAGCGAGAGAAGAAGCGCGAGCGCGTGCTCGTGACGACGCTGACCAAACGCATGGCGGAGGATCTTTCAGAGTATCTGCAGTCGGTCGGAGTACGCGTCCGCTACATGCACTCGGAGGTCGACACCATCGAGCGCATGGCGATCATCCGGTCCCTGAGACTGGGCAAGATCGACGTGCTCGTGGGAATCAACCTGTTGCGGGAGGGGCTGGATCTTCCTGAGGTGTCGCTGGTCGCGATCCTCGATGCCGACAAGGAGGGCTTCCTGAGAGATGGACGGTCGCTGATTCAGACCATCGGGCGGGCGGCCCGGAACGTGAACAGCCGAGCGATCATGTACGCGGACCGCATCACGAAATCGATGCGGCGCTGCATCGATGAGACGAATCGGAGGCGTGCGATCCAGATCGCGCACAACGAAGAGCACGGCATCAGCCCCGAGACAATCCGGAAGAGCGTCGAGGAGATCGAGTTCTCGACACGCGTCGCGGACGCGCGCGTGGCGCCTGCCGTGGTCGCTGAGGCGGGTGAGACCTACGCCGACGAGGTGGACCGCGAGGAGTTCGTAAAGATCCTCGAGAAGGAGATGGAGGTAGCGGCGGAGGCCTTGGACTTCGAGCGGGCGGCGCTGATTCGGGATCAGTTGTTCGAGCTGCGAGCGGTGAAGTAGTTTAGGGCCCTCACGACCTCCAAGACCTCACTCGGCACGATATGAAGATTGCGGTAGTCGGCTCGGGATACGTTGGGCTCGTCGTAGGTGGTTGCCTGGCTGAATCAGGCAACGACGTGATCTGCGCGGACATCGATCAGGACAAGATCGACCGCCTCAAACGGGGCGAGATCCCTATCTACGAACCCGGGCTCGAGCCCCTGATCGCGGCCAACCTGAAGGCAAGGCGCCTCAGCTTCACCACGGATGTGCCGCAAGCAGTGAGCGCGTCCGACGTCGTCTTTATCGCCGTGGGCACGCCACCGGACGAGGACGGCTCGGCCGACCTTCAGCACGTCCTGGCCGTAGCTCGCACAATCGGTGAGTCGATGCATGGCGAGAAGATCGTGATCACGAAAAGCACCGTGCCGGTGGGTACGGCGAAGCATGTGAGGGACGAGATCGAGTCGCGGACGAAGCATAAGGTCCACGTCTGCTCGAACCCTGAGTTCCTGAAGGAGGGGGCGGCGATCGAGGATTTCATGAAGCCTGATCGCGTGGTGCTCGGTGTGGACTCGGAGTACGCGGCGGAGGTGCTTCGCGATCTGTACGCCCCCTTCGTTCGCACTGGGCGCGAGATCTTGATCATGGACGTTCCCTCTGCCGAGATCACCAAGTATGCGGCCAACTCGATGCTGGCGACGCGGATCAGCTTCATGAACTCGATTGCGCAGCTGTGCGAGAAGGCCGGAGCCGACGTGAATGCGGTGCGACGGGGGATCGGCTCCGATTCGCGCATCGGCTGGAGCTTCCTGTTCCCGGGGGTCGGATACGGTGGGTCATGCCTCACGGGCGAAGAGACCGTTTTGGCTCGCTTCGGGGGTGAGGCTCGACTCATGACCCTCGACGCACTCTTCGAAGAGTGCGCTGTCGTCCCGTCCGGTCTTCCCGGAGAGCCCGAGCCAGAAGTGGCGTGGGTCAACGAACTGGAAGTGCTCTCCTGGGGGGAGGAAAGCGGCGCCGAATGGCGAAGGGCCCCCGTCGTGACCAGACGGTGGTACGAGGGGGACGTCGCGCTGATCCGCACGAAGATGGGACGCCGGCTCCGCTGCACGACCGACCACCCCCTCGTGGTGTCGGATGGATGCGGGGCGGTTGTCGGCGTGAAGCTGGCAGGTGAGATCTGCGAGGACGACTGGCTCCCTATTGCCATGGGCCGACCGAATCACGAGGCGACTCGGGAGGCTGAGTTGAGCTTGGTCGCCGGCCTCGGGCAGCGCGAGTTCGCTGACGGTGAGGTGATCGTGCGCCTTAGCCCGGCTGCGACGCAGGGTCTCGACCTGGCGACGACTAGGGAGGCTGTTGCAGACCACCCGCGGGGTCGGCATCGGGCGTATGACATCCTTCGCACGGGTGCGCTTCGGTTGCACGAGATGCGGCGACTTGATCTCCCGTTGGGGCAGGGCACTTACGGGACCGCTCGCAATGGGACCTACGTGCCGGCGTCCCTCAAAGCCAATGTTCCGTTTTGGAGGATCGTCGGACTCTATCTCGCTGAGGGACATTGCACGCAGGACGGTCGCCGAATGCGGCTCCAGTGGTCCTTCCACCCAACAGACGAAGCTGAGCTGGTGGAAGAGGTTGCCGGTTACTGGCGTGGGCTGGGTGTAACGGCGCGGGTGTGGCAAGGTACGACGACCCGCTTGGTCTCGATCTCCTCCAGGATCCTGGCGCGTTGGTGGCTGCGTGAGCTTCGCCTCGGGGGCGACTGTTACACGCACCAGATTCCCGACGCCGCGTGGGCCTTGTCCGCGGAGGAACAGATCGCGCTTCTCTCGGGCCTTTGGCACGGCGACGGCTCTTGGTCGCTCGTTGCGGGTGGCCCGAGCGTCGTCTTGGAGTGGGCCACCGTGAGTCGCGTGCTGGCCGACGGCGTGTTGCGCCTGCTCGGCGGCTTGGGAATCTGCGCTCGCCTCAAGGTCGCGCGTACTGCGAAGTCCACGACGGACACGTATTGGGTCGTCGTGTGCGGTGCGGACCAAGTGGAGCGGCTTATAGAGCTCGTCAAGCCGGCCGACCGGACGGGCGTGCTGACGTCCATCGGCCGCCAATCAAAGAGGATCGCTCCGACCGGATACCGGTCGGGGCGCGAGGCGGCCTGGGTACGTGTGGTCGAACACGGCAAGGCAGCCTTTCGGGGGTGGGTCTACTCGCTCGAGGTGCCCGGTACGCACACGTTCGTGACAACGGGCGGGCTGATCGTTCACAACTGTTTTCCAAAAGATGTGCAAGCGCTCGCAAGCACGATGAGCGAGCTCGGTGTCGATCCGTCGATTCTGCAGGCGGTCGAGCACGTGAATCAGCGACAGAAGCGCATCTTGCTCGAGCGGCTCGTCGATCGGCTCGGAGAAGACCTCACCGGCCGCACCGTTGGCGTTTGGGGTCTCGCCTTCAAGCCGAACACCGACGACATGCGGGAAGCGCCGAGCATCGCCACGATCGAGGGGCTGCTCGAACGGGGGGCGCGTGTGGTCGCTCACGACCCCGTCGCGATGCGCGAGGCCCGCCATCGCTTCGGCGATCGTGTGGAGTTCGCGGACGTCAACTACGACGCCCTGCACGGCGCCTCCGCCCTCGTAATCCACACCGAGTGGCACCCATATCGGCGTCCGGACTTCGAGCGCATGCTCGCTGCGATGGAGCGGCCGCTCGTCCTGGACGGCCGGAATCTCTACGACCCGGACCAGATGGCCGAGAGGGGCTTCGAATACGTCTCCATCGGCCGGACCGGCCACGCCGGCGTCGCGGTCAGGACGGGGCGAAGCGGCTAAGGGCGTGCGTGTACTCGTCACGGGAGCGGCCGGCTTCCTCGGTTCTCATCTCGCTGAGCGATTTCTCAGAGAGGGTCATGAGGTCATCGGGCTCGACAACTTCGTGACGGGTTCTCTCGAGAACTCCGCGATTCTGGAAGCGTTCGACGGATTCAGGCTGATCGAGCATGATATCTCGCAGCCGATCTTCTTCGACGAGGAACTCGATGGCGTCCTCCACTTCGCTTCTCCCGCGAGCCCCGTCGACTATCTCGAGATCCCGATTCAGACTCTGAAGGTGGGTAGCCTCGGCACGCACAACGCACTGGGGATCGCATTGGCCAAGCGTGCGCGTTTTCTCCTCGCTTCCACTTCCGAGGTATACGGGGACCCGCTCGTGCATCCTCAGCCAGAGACCTACTGGGGCACCGTGAACCCCGTCGGGGTTCGTGGCTGCTATGACGAGGCGAAGCGTTTTGCCGAAGCGATGACGATGGCGTATCACAGACATCATGGGGTCGATACGCGGATCGTGCGCATCTTCAATAGCTACGGAAGCCGCATGAGGCCCGGAGATGGACGCGTCGTGTCGAACTTCATCGTGCAGGCGCTGCGCGGGGATCCGCTGACAGTGTACGGAGACGGTAGCCAAACGCGGTCGTTTTGCTACGTGGACGACGAGGTCGAGGGGATCTTCCGGCTGTTCCACTCCGACCGCTCGGCACCGACCAACATAGGGAATCCGAACGAGTTCACGATCGAGGAGCTCGCGCAAATCGTGTTGCAGGAGACCGGTAGCAAGTCCCCGATCGAGTCCCTGCCGCTCCCCGAGGATGACCCCAAGGTCCGGCAACCGGACATCTCGGTCGCGCGCGAGGTCCTCGGCTGGGAGCCGGAGGTCGAGATCCGCGAGGGTATCCGGCGCACGCTGCCGTTCTTCGAGCAGCAGTTGGCCCGTCACGACGCGCGAGCCCGCACGATATGATCGAGCGACCACGAAGAGTCGAGAAACCCTGGGGCTATGAGCTCATTTGGGCCGAGACCGACCACTACGTGGGCAAGATCCTGCACGTGAACGCGGGTGAGGCGCTCTCGCTGCAATACCACGAGACAAAGGACGAGACCATCTACCTGCTGAACGGCACGATGCTGTTCCAGGCGGGACCGTCAGCCGACGAGCTCGTGGACTACCCCATGGAAGCGGGGCAGCGATTCCACGTGACGACGGGCACGGTTCATCGCATGATCGCACAATCGGACGTGGACATTTTGGAGGCGTCCACTCCGCACCCGGAGGACGTGGTGCGCCTTGAGGATCGGTACGGGAGAGTCGAAGCGTCTCCTGAGGCCCCATGACGCTTCCATGTCGATTCTAGTCACCGGGGCCGCTGGATTCCTAGGATCTCACCTCTCGGAA
This sequence comes from Longimicrobiales bacterium, assembly GCA_965197725.1. Classification (GTDB taxonomy): domain Bacteria; phylum Gemmatimonadota; class Gemmatimonadetes; order Longimicrobiales; family Gaopeijiaceae; genus UBA1138. The sequence goes on along the minus strand of CBDANQ010000032.1, from coordinate 9,319 downwards.
AGTCTCGTTCATGCGGGGCACCGAGTGATCGGACTCGACTGTTTCGATGATTTCTACGACCGGTCGATCAAGGAACGCAACCTCTCCGCGATTCAGCGGGCTTCGACGTTTTCCATGTTGGAGGGCGACATCCGAGATAAAGTACCATTGGATAGCGTGCCGTCCGATGTGACCCTCGTGGTGCACCTCGCGGCGAAGGCTGGTGTGCGACCGTCGATCGAGGATCCTCAACTGTACTCGAGCGTCAATGTGGACGGAACCTGGCGGATGCTAGAATGGATGAGACGGCGGGGCATTCCGCACCTCATATTTGCCTCATCGTCGTCAGTGTACGGGAATTGTGACATCGCCCCTTTTAGGGAGGATTCGGTCGTGGATCGGCCGATCTCTCCTTATGCCGCGACGAAGCTCGCCGGTGAGCTCGCGTGTCACACCTACCATCACCTGCACGACCTGTCGGTGTTGGCCCTTCGTTTCTTCACGGTCTACGGCCCTCGCCAACGCCCCGATCTCGCCATTCACAAGTTCGCTCGTCTGATTCGCGAAGGGCAGTCGATTCCGATGTTCGGCGATGGCTCGAGTGAGCGCGACTACACGTACTATAGACGATATCCTCCAGGGGATCCTCGGGTCCATCGATCTGCTCCGGCGTGCTGAGCCGCTTTTCGAGATCGTCAACCTGGGCGAAAGCCGGACCGTGTCGCTGTACGAGATGATCCAGGTGCTCGGTGAGGAAATGGGGGTCGAGCCCGTCATCGATCAAAAGCCGATGCAGCCGGGCGACGTGGAGCGCACCCACGCGGACGTCTCCAAGGCAAGGGCGTTGTTGGGGTATGAGCCCAGCGTGGAGTTTCGAGATGGTGTGAGAGGCTTCCTCGAGTGGTTCGACGAGCCCTAGAGGCCAGCGGCTCCCTGCCGGTTTACCTACGATGGCTCGTCTCAGTACCTTATGCCGATTCTCGGGCAAAGGCTCGAAGTAGAACTCGCGGCTCTCAAGGAGCATGTGCTGACAACGGACGCCAAAAGGGATCGGCTGGTCGACGCCGATATGATCGACCCCCCGCACAGCTTCTGCCGGCCCTCCTCTCATGAGTGATTGGACCGGCCGCAGAGTTCTCGTCACAGGCGTCTGCGGCACCGTAGGCCGCGAGATCCTGCGTCAACTCGTTGCGGAGGCCCCGACCGAGATCATCGGGATCAACAACAACGAGAGCGAGCTCTTCTTCCTGGAACAGGAGACGAGCGACCTCGGCACGCTGGTCACGCTCTCGCTCGGAGACGTGCGGGACGCCGCTCGGTTGCAGCGTGTCGTGGAGGGCGTCGATACGGTTCTGCACGCGGCGGCGCTCAAGCACGTGCATTTGTGCGAGCAATCCCCTCGTGACGCGATTCAGACCAACGTGTTCGGCGCCCAAAACATCGTGGACGCCGCCGAGGCGAACGGCGTCGAGCGGGTCATTCTGACCTCGTCGGACAAGGCGGTGAACCCGACGTCGGTCATGGGCACTTCGAAGCTGATGGGAGAACGCCTCTTCACGGCGGCCTACCTCCGGCGGCGCGACCCACGACCGATCTTCGCTTCGACGCGCTTCGGAAACGTTCTCGGGTCCCGGGGCTCGGTGATTCCGCTCTTCCACCGCCAGGTGCGTGAGGGAGGGCCGGTCACGATCACCGACCTCGACATGACACGTTTCATCATGACGCTACGGGAAGCCGTGAAGCTGACGATGGACTCGGTCTTTCTGGCGCAGGGCGGTGAGGTCTTCGTGACCAAAATGCGGGTCCTGCGGATCGAGGACCTCGCGCACTCGATGATCGCGGAGTTGGCGCCCTTGTACGGGCACGACCCGGACGAGATCCGCATCGAGATCATCGGCGCGAAGATGGGCGAGAAGCTCTGGGAAGAGCTGCTCAACGAAGAGGAGGTCCGTCGCGCGGAGGAGCTGCCCACCCACTTCGTCATCCATCCGGTGGTGCCGACCACGCTGGGAGGCAAGCTCGAATACGTCCACCCCCAAGCGCTCGGCACCGTCGAAGAGGCCTACAACTCGGCGCACGAAACACCGATGACGCGCGCAGAGCTCCGCACGTACCTCCGGGAGCACGAGCTGCTCGAGGTCGACGGAAGTAGCGGCGCGAGCGCCGAGGCGGAGCAGACCCGGATCTGGGAGATGGCGGAACGATGAGGGCGCTCATCCTGGGCGGCGACGGCTACCTGGGTTGGCCCACCTCCATGTCCCTCGCTGCCCGTGGTGACGAGGTCATGGCGGTGGATAACTACCTGCGGCGCACCATCGCACGGCAGACCTCGTCCGAAGCGCTGATGCCGCACCCGAACCTGGAAGACCGTGCTCGACTCTGCGAGCAGTTGACGGGGAAGAGCATCGAGGTCCGTATCGGGGACGTGGCCGACTACCGTGTCCTCGAGGGTATGGTTCGGGAATTCAAGCCCGAGGCGATCGTTCACTATGCGGAGCAGCCGTCGGGGCCGTACTCGATGCGGGGCTTCGACGAGGCGCGCTTGACGCTCCAGAATAACCTGAATGCGACGTTCAACGTCATCTGGGCGGTCATGCGGCACGCGCCTGACTGCCACATCGTGAAGCTCGGCACGATGGGGGAGTATGGGACGCCCGACATCGATATCGAGGAGGGATGGATCGAGATAGAGCACAAGGGGCGCAAGGACACGTTCCTGTATCCCCGTCAGGCGGGTAGCCTCTACCACACCACCAAAGTGCTCGATACCGATCTGCTTTGGTTCTACGTGCGCACGTTCGGACTGCGGGTCACGGACCTCATGCAGGGACCTGTCTACGGCCTCTCGACCGATGAGTCGAATCTGGACGAGCGTCTGCTCCCCAACTTCCACTACGACGACATTTTTGGCACGGTGGTCAACCGCTTCATCGTGCAGGCCGTGGCGGGAGTCCCGCTCACGGTATATGGGACCGGTGGACAGGTTCGCGGTTACCTCAACCTGCGTGACACGATGCAGTGCATTCGGTTGGCGCTGTGTTCGACGGCGGATTCAGGCGAGCTGCGTGTCATGAACCAGTTCACCGAGACCTTCTCGGTGAACGATCTTGCGGATCGCATAAAGCGCGTCGGACGCGGGCTTGGGCTCGCCGTCGAGGTGCAGAACTTGCCAAACCCACGGAAGGAGGCGGAGGATCACTACTACAACCCCGCCCATTCCACGCTCCTCGACCTCGGCCTCGAGCCGACCTACATGACCGATGAGGTGCTAGCCGCGATGATGCGTCAGGTGATCGCGTACAAGGATCAAATCGCCTAGGACCGGATTCCTCCGCGCGTGCGCTGGTCGACGGAATGACGGGTGATCGCCGCACGCGTCTGGAGTTCTCGCCGCCGTTCCTTGGGGAGGAGGAGATCGCCGAGGTCGCCGAGGTCCTGCGCTCCGGCTGGATCTCTCGCGGACCGCGCACCCGCCAGTTCGAGGCAGCGTTCGCCGAGTATCTGGGGGCGCCGGCGGCGCTCGGCCTGAGCTCGTGCACAGCCGGGCTCCACCTCGCGCTCATCGTGCTCGACATCGGGCCAGGTGACGAAGTCATCGTGACGACGATGACGTTCTGCTCGACCGCGAACGCGGTCGAGCACGTCGGCGCGAGGCCGGTGCTGGTGGACGTGGAGGTGGACACGCTCAACATCGACCCGACGGCGGTCGAGAACGCGATCACGGAACGGACGAAGGCGATCATGGTCGTGCACTACGGTGGCCATCCGGCCGACTTGAACACGCTGCAAGCCATGGCGGATCGCCACGGGCTCGCAGTCGTGGAGGATGCCGCCCACTCGTTGCCGGCTCGGTACGAGGGTCGGACGGTCGGCGCCACGCCCAACCTCACATCCTTCAGTTTTTACGCGACCAAGAACCTCACAACAGGAGAGGGTGGGATGCTCACGGGCGATCCCGCGCTCGTGGATCGAGCTCGAGTACTGAGCTTGCACGGCATCCAGACAGGGGCGTGGGATCGTCACGCGAAGGGGGGGACCTCGTATTACGAGGTCGTCGCACCCGGCTACAAGTACAACATGACGGACTTGGAGGCGGCGCTGGGCATGTGTCAACTGAAGAAATTGGACTGCATGCAGGCTCGTCGGAGAGAGATCGTAGAGGTTTATCAAGAGGGGCTCGCCGACCTCGAGGGGTTGGAGTTGCCATCCGCGAGGCATGGCGTCGATCCTGCCTGGCACTTGTTTCCCATACGGGTGCGACCCGATGTTCTCGGCAGGGATCGTGACCAGCTCGTTCACGGTCTGACCGAGCAGGGGATCGGCACTTCGGTTCACTTCATTCCACTACACGTGCAACCGTACTACCGAGAAAAGTACGGACTGACGACGGGGGATTTTCCTGTGGCGCATGACGCCTTCGAGCGCCTGGTGACCGTTCCCTTGCATCCGGGGCTGAGCGATGAGGACGGTAAGCGAATCGTGGACGCGATCCGCAAGGTCATCTGCGTGGGAAACTGACGTGATACATGTGACGACTCCGCTCGGGCGGGCCGTGAAGCGAACCCTGGACATCGCGTTTTCGTTCGTGGGGCTGGTCGCGCTTCTTCCGGTGATGCTGCTCGTGGCGGTCGCGGTCAAGCTGGACGGGCCCGGCCCGGTCTTCTTTCGCCAGGAGCGGGTCGGGCGGGGCGGGGAGATCTTCCGGATCTGGAAGTTCCGCACCATGGAGTTCGCTTCCGAATCCCAAGGCCCCTCGATCACGGTGGCGGGCGATAAGCGCGTAACGCGCGTTGGCCGGTGGATGCGTAAGTGGAAGCTCGACGAGCTGCCCCAGCTCATGAACGTGTTCGCGGGCAGCATGAGCCTGGTCGGGCCGAGACCGGAAGTCCCACGATTCGTAGCGTCGTATGACGAGGATCAGCGTGGCGTCCTGGCGTTTCGGCCGGGCATCACGGATCCGGCAACACTGGCCTATCTCGGCGAGGAGGACATTCTGGACGGTGTGGCCGACTGGGAGTTGTACTACGAATCCACCGTAATCCCGGACAAGATCGCCGCGAATCTGCGGTACATGTCGAGAGCCACGATAACGTCGGACCTGGTCATCCTCGTGCGCACGGTGCTGAGGATACTGCATTCACCCCAGGGGGAGGATGACTGGCTGCCCTCCGGCCAGGTACAGCTTCAAGAAGAGTCTCGTCGCTAGGAGCCCATGAGATCCCTCTTCGCCCTCCTGCTGGCCGCACTGTTCGTGGTCGGAGGGCTCGTGCGCAGCCAGACGACCGTGATGGAGGTGTACCTGCAGGCGTTCGTGGTCGAGACGCTGGTTCTGTTCGCGGTCTACATCGGCTTGGTGAGCGGGTCTCACGCACGCTCGGCGGCGCAGACGATGCCACCGATCGTCAAGTTCACGGTCATCGTGTGGGCGGTCGCGGCAGGGGTCGTCGCTTACGGCATGCTGTTATCCCTTGAAGGTGGCTGGGACAACCGTACGGCTATCGCGCTCGCGTCTCGCAACACGCCCTTCGCGCTGCTGCCGGTCTTTGCGTTGACGCTGCGGCGCGAGCGTGAGTGGCACGTGGCGATGTGGTTCTTCGTGGGCATCGGGGTGGTCTCGGCGCTCGTGGACCTGTCGTCGGTCGACGCGTTCGATACTCGGCTCACACGCTTGGTGTCGGGGGAATTTCACAACGTGTACCACCAGTACGCGCTCATCGTGGCGGTATTGGCGGTGCTCCTGTTGCCGATCAGCGGGGCCGCGCGGACGGGACTGTTGCTCGTGCTTCCTTTTCTGCTATGGCGCACCATGCTCTCCCTCAGCCGCGGGCCGGTGGTGATCGCGGCACTCGCTTTCCTGTACGCGGTGGTCTTCTCCACTCAGCCGCGAGCGGGTCCGCTCGTGAAGCGCGGCTTCATCGCGGTCGCTCTGATCCTGCTCGCTTGGACGCCACTACAGTCGCTGACCCAGACTCGCTTGGCGGATGCGTACGAGGTCGCTTTCCTGTCGCGAGCCAGCTACACGGATTGGGCTGTCAACTACCGGGTGGCGGAGCTTCGGTCCGCTCTGGCGTACGGCGGTGTGATGGGCGAGGGGTGGGGTGCGTCCGGCGACTTCTCTGCGGCGCTCAACTACACGAACTCTGCCCAGGCGGTCACGACCAAGTCGTATGTGCACAACCTGTTCGGTTTCGCGTGGTGGAAACTCGGGATCATCGGGGGCGCGCTGGTGCTCAGCCTGATTGTATACACCGTGCGCAACATCAAGCTGTCGGTCGACCTGGGTGACCGAACCGGGATAATCGTCGGCGGCGTTCTCGTGATGTGGCTGCTGCACGGCATGTTCAACATGGACTTCGCTCGCTCCGAGGTGAACCTGCTCGTGACCGCGGCGATCGCTTACTTCGTCTCCAGGTCGTTCTGGGGTGAAGCGTTCTTCGAGCGGGAGCCCCTTGGCCCCGGCTGAGTCGGTCCGAGAAACGGCACCATGGGTGGTTCAGTGGTCATGCTTCCATAGATTCTCGGCGGACCCACACACCTCCACGCTTCCAAGACCGAGTTCCCATGCCGGACATGGTCGGCCTCGTGCTCGACGGACCGCGCTCCATCGACATGCAAAGCCAGACGATGCCGGTGCTACCGGACGACTCCGTCCGAGCTGAGGCGATCGTCACGGGGGTGAGCGCAGGCACGGAACGCATGTGGTACGAGGGCACGAACCCCGCCATCAGGAGCGGGCGTCGCGGATATCCGTACCACCCGGGCTACGAGTTCGTGGGTCGGGTCGTCGAATTGGGCTCGGAGGTGGTGGACATCGAGGCCGGCGAGCTCGTTTTCGCGATGAAGCCTCACGGGAGCCATGCGATTCTGGGTCTTGCGGATTACTGGGCGGTGCTCCCGGACGACATCGACCCCGACGATGCGGTTGCGACCGCCTTGACCGCCACGAACCTGCACGCGCTTCACCGTGCGGGCCCATTTGCCGGCGGCGCGGTTGCCGTGATCGGGATGGGTACTCTCGGGCTCCTTTGCTGCCAGGTGCTGCGCGCCACCGGTGCCGGGGAGGTGATCGCGATCAGTCGCTCCGTGCGGAAGCGCGAGCTCGCGGTGGAGCTGGGTGCGAGCTTGGCGCTCGACCCAGCCGACCCGGAGCTGACCGAACAGGTGCTCGACTGTACCGGCGATCGGGGCGTCGACGTCGCAATCGAGTGGGCAGGTGTCGACTCGGCGGTCCACACGGCGATGCGGGTCGTGCGAACTCAGGGGCGGGTCGTGGTGGGCGGCTTTCACATCGAGCCCTTCTCGCTCTCGGGGGAGATCTTCTTCGCGAAGGAGATCACCGTGCACAGCGTGCGCGGCTCCGGAAGCACCGCGGCGACGAGCGAGTTCAACCGCTGGAGCCGTCGTGAGAACTTCGACGCCGCCGCGAGCCTCGTGGCGTCCGGACTCGTAGTGGGAAAGCCGCTCGTCACGCACAGGGTCGCGGCGCCCGACCTCGCGGCGGCATACGACATCGTTTCCTCGCATGACCACGAATTCATCCAGGTCGTGCTCGACTGGACCAACTCCGACCAGTGACGATGGCGTTCTCTTTTTTCGCGTGGGCCACCATCGCCTTGGTCGTCCTCACCTGGGTGGGCTACCCACTGTTGCTACACCTGCTCGTTGCGGTCCGAGGCCGGCGAGAAGCGGACGTAGAGGGCGGGACGCCTCCGTCCGCGACTCTACTCATTGCCGCGCACAATGAGGAGGATGTGCTCGAGCGCAAGCTCGAGAACTCGCTGGCTCTCGAGTATCCCGCGGATCGGTTGGAAATCCTCGTCGCCTCCGACGGATCGACCGATCGAACAGTGGAGATTGCGCAGTCGTTTGCAAACCGAGACGCACGTGTGCGGGTACACGACCTCGCAGGAGCGGGCAAGACTACTACACAGAACGCCTCTGTGGGACTCTCCACGGGAGACGTTGTCGTTTTCACGAACGCGGATACGATGCTACAGCCGGACGCGCTCACTCTCATGACGAGCCATTTCGCCGACGAGTCGGTGGGCTGCGTGGGTGCCCGCATGCTCTGGCAGGACGCCACAGGGAGCCAGACTGGCGTCGGCACAAGCTTCTATTGGTCGTTCGAGCAGATGCTGTGGTCTCTCGAGAGCGCACTCCATGTGCTCGCCTGGGCACCGGGCGCGTGCATGGCCGTCCGTCGTTCGCTCTTCGAGCCGGTGAACCCCGACTTCAGTGAGGATGTGGTTCTCCCGATACAGCTCGCGGGCCGGGGCGCACGTGTGGTGTACGAACCGCGCGCGGTAGCCATCGAACAGGCCCAGCAAGAAGCTGGAGCGGAGTTTGGGTTCGCACGCGCATGGCAATGCGGAGCTTCGCGGGCACGATCGCAGAGCTATGGAAGTTGCCCTGGCGATCCGTCTGGCCCGTGGGGATGGTCGTGGTGGTTCATAAGGTTCTTCGCTGGCTCACGCTTTACTTCCTGGGGCTCCTACTCGTGGCGAGCGTGGGGCTCATGCTGACAGGTGACCGGCCGGCTTCGATCCTGCTGAGCGGGCAGCTCGTGATCTATGCCATCGCGATCGTCGGCTGGCTGATGGACCGCGTCGGCCTGCGCTCGGTGCGACCGATCACCTGGGTCTATTATTTCATGCTGTCCGTGCTCGCCTCGGGTCTGGGGGTCGCACGTGCCGTGCGGGGCGAGCGCACGAGACGATTCGGCTCGACGTGGGGCAGGGCCTTAGGATGATCCGAGCCGCGGAGGCGACCCGGCACGCGGTGATCGTCGCCTTCTGGGCGGTGCTCACCCCCCGACAGATCCTCTTTCTGCAGATGCTCAAAGAAGAGGCGTGGCGGATCACGGTGCTGGCGTGGGATCGCGAGGGCAGCGGGAGGGGGCCGGTTCTGCCCGAAGGGCTGGTCGACGAGGTTCGGCTGATGGTGCTACCCGCGCCCGCGTGGAGCCTGCGTCTGCTTGCCAGTCTGCCGCGCTATTACGCCAGGCTACTGCGTGAGGTCGGGCGGATCCCGGGCCGGCCGATGTGGATTCTGACCCACTTCCTGCATCTCCCCATCGCCCGCTTCCTGCGCGGGCGCGGGTAGCACCATCAGCCGAACCTCGTCGACCAGCCCTTCGGGCAGAACCGGCCCCCTCCCGCTGCCCTCGCGATCCCACGCCAGCACCGTGATCCGCCACGCCTCTTCTTTGAGCATCTGCAGAAAGAGGATCTGTCGGGGGGTGAGCACCGCCCAGAAGGCGACGATCACCGCGTGCCGGGTCGCCTCCGCGGCTCGGATCATCCTAAGGCCCTGCCCCACGTCGAGCCGAATCGTCTCGTGC
>CBDANQ010000031.1:0-61827 GCA_965197725.1 Longimicrobiales bacterium | reverse complement strand
GAGGATCTGACCTTGGCTCCGGCCCTTTCGTTCGATCAAGACCCGCTCGACACGACCGACCTCTCGGGCGTTGATCTCGGCCTGGATGGCGCGGCTCACGTCGATGAGCCCCTCCAGACGTGCCTGCGCAAGGTCCAGGTCTATGAAGTCCTCTTGGGGGAACTTCGTCGCCGGGGTGCCGTCGCGCGGGGAGTACTTGTAGGTGAACGCCTCATCGAAACGCACCGTGCGCATCAAGTCGAGCGTGTCCTCGTACTCGTCATCGGTTTCACCGGGGAACGCCACGATGATGTCCGTTGAAAGCGCGACGTCCGGGATTGCCCTGCGCACGAGCTCGACCTTTTCCAGCAGCTTCTCTACCGTGTAACGCCGCAACATACGCTTCAAGGTGCGGTTGTTTCCGGACTGCGCCGGCAGGTGCAGGTGCTCACAGACGGCAGCCTCGGCGGCCATCACATCGACCAGCTCGGGAGTGACGTCGATGGGATGCGGCGACGTAAAACGCACCCTCTCAATGCCGTCGATTCGCGCCACGTCTGAGAGAAGGCGCGGGAAATGCCAATCACCCCACTCGTACGAATTGACCGTCTGGCCGAGCAGGGTAACCTCGCTCACGCCGGTCTCCACCAGACCGCGGACCTCTTGAAGAATCTCCGAGGCCGCACGGTTTTTTGCGGGGCCCCGCACGTAGGGCACGATGCAGAACGGGCAACGGTGGTCGCAGCCTCGCTGGATCGGGAGCCAGGCGGTGGGGCCCTCGCCTCGGCGCTGCTCCAGCCCCTGATAGTTCTCCCCGAGGCTGAGGTCGAGCACCGAGAGCTGAGCGCCCCTCTTGCTTCGTTGGGAACCAGGCGTTGCCCGCCTCCGCTCGAGACTCGCGAGGGTCTGAGGTAGACCCCGGTAACCGTCGGGCCCGATGACCAGATCGACGTAGGGCGCCTGCTCGAGCAAGGTCTCGCCCAGGCGCTGCGCCATGCACCCGGTCACGCCGATGACCATGTCGGGGCGTTCGCGCTTGAGTCCGTTGAGCTGCGCCACGCGGCCGAGCACACGCTTCTCGGCGTGCTCCCGGATCGCGCAGGTGTTGATCAGCACCACGTCCGCCTCATCGGGAGTGGCGACGATGATGTATCCGTTGCTCGCGAGCACGCCTTCCATCAGCTCGCCGTCGCTGATGTTCATCTGACATCCGTATGTCTCGACGTACGCGCGGCGGGCTGGCAGGGGCTCGTTCATGCTGAAATGACGGTAGGTTCCTGGGACCACGCAATATACAGATGGTCCGCATCCCCCTGCAGTGTACCTGCGCCAAGCCGCGAGCGCGCGCCCCTCAGCGCGCGGCGGTCCGGTGGAACCGCGTCGCCCACCCCGACTCGCAGATAGTCCCCGGTCAGTGCCGTGCCCCCGTCACCCTCGACGACCACCTCGGCGGCACCGCCGAGGCGCGTCGCCCGGTACGCGGTGCCCTTCGCCTGAGCGATGTCCCGAAGCTCACGGCTCCGCTCTCCGGACACACGCTGCGGAACCGGGTGAGGAAGGCCGACGGCGACTGTCCCTGCACGCGGGGAGAACGGAAAGACGTGCAAGTACGTGAAGGGCAGCTCCTCGATCAGCGTTCGGGTCGCGTCGTGATCACGCTCGGTCTCTCCCGGGAACCCCGTGATCACGTCCGCGCCGAGTCCGATCGGAGACAAGCGTTCGGCGATCTCGAGCATGCGCACGCGATACTGCTCTCGGGTGTGCCAGCGCCGCATGAGCCTGAGAACGGGGTCTGCCCCGCTCTGAAGCGGCATGTGGACGTGGGGAGCGAGCCGTCCCTCGGAGGTGGCAAGGAGGTCGATGAGCAAATCGTCTACCTCCGTCGCTTCAATACTGCCCAGGCGGAAGCGCGTGTCCGGGACCCGGTCCAGCAACAGCGCCATGAGACGTGACAGCGTCCAGATCGCTTCCAGATCCCTCCCGTAGTGCCCGATGTGGACGCCTGTGACGACCAGTTCGGCATGCCGGCGGGACAGCAGCAGCGCTTCCGCCACGACCTGTTCGGGCGCTCGCGAGCGCGACTCGCCTCGAGCCAGACGCGTGGCGCAGAACGAACACTGGCGGTCGCATCCGTCCTGGACCTTGAGCCACCCTCGTGCCGCGCCTAGGCGCGTCCTCAACAGCTCGCCCCCGATAGCTTCGGTGTCGATCCGGTCCAGTGACGAACGGAGCTCGATCCGCACCGGCGCCGCCGGCTCGAGAGCACCGGCGACGGCGATGGGATCATGTCCCTCTATGACCGCGGTAACCCCGGGCATCGCCCGGTATTCGTCGGCCTTGAGCGCCGCCGAGCAGCCCGCGACCACGACCTGCGCCTCTGGCTTTTCCCGCACCAGGCGACGGATGAAGCGTCGGGCGTCAGCGTCCGCCTGGTTGGTGACCGTACACGTGTTGACCACGTAGACGTCGGCGTCGGAGCGACTGGCCATGGTCTCGCCTCCACGCGCTTCCACCTCCTGGCGCATGCGCTCGGTGTCGTACTGATTGGCCTTGCAGCCGAAGGTGTGATAGAAGACGCGCATGCTGGCCATGGTTGCGTGGTGGCGTGCCTAGAAGGCTGTTGAAGAAGTACAGTGGGCCGCCACCCGTGCTAACGCACGGGTCCCCGGGATGCCACGGCCCCAGAGGGCACCCGTGCATAGCACGGGTCGCGGGGCGACGACGCCATAGCCGTCGCTACGGCTAGGAGCCCCCACGACGGAGATGGGGCCGTGCCACCGCAACCCACACACGCGTAAGATCATATCAGCCAAGGTGTTGGGCACCGCTGTACTTCTTCAACAGCCTTCTAATAACCGGATACGCGCAGCGAGACCGTCGCGCGCCAGAACCTCTCCGTGAGCGAGGAGTCGGAGCGCTCACCCCTCTCCAGCGCAAAGTCAGCGCCGGCCAGAGTGATCCCGCTTATCTGATTCAAGATGACGCCGAAGCCGCCGGCGAAGGCGGTCTCGGTCGCGCCCGAGCTCCCGAACGAGAACGGGAGATTACTCTTCCGGTATCCGAACCGAAGCGGTGCGGCAAGACCCAACAGCCGCGCGCGCGACAACTCGAGACCCACGCCGAATCCGTTCGTGCTTCCCACGGTGGAGGGGGTGGCCAAGTCGTCAGCGAGGTTCGCCCAATCGGCGCGAATCACGCTTGCCGTCACGAGTAGTCCGGGTGCCAGCACGACGCTCGTACCCAACCGGTACTGAAGGGGAAGGTCGAAGGCGCCGTCGCTCCCTTCCGTCCCCTCCGATGCGGTGGCGTCGAGGGAGCCGGACCAAGTCGCGCTACCCGCGACACGCGCGACGGAGCCAACGTCGGCAGCGAAGCCCCCCGTCACGGACAAGCCGGCATAGCTCCACCGGCCGCCCACCTCGTAGACGTCGAGGTTCTCGGTCCCGGTCACCTCGCCGAAGTCGCGCATCAACCGGCGCGTGACGGAGCCCGCGTACCGACCCACCGTGACGCCTACGCCCAGCCGCGCGCTCAGCCGCCGCGAGTAGCCGAAGTTGACGTGGGAGACGGCGCCGTCCTGCTCGAAGGAGTCCGTAGCATCGATGGGACCGTCGGGCAGTTCGACCGTCACATCCCGTTGGCCGTCGAAGCGCTGGTCGAGGAACGAGCCGAAGCTAGCGGTAAACATGCCGGAAAAGAGCGGGTATCCGATACCGAGCAATGGGAAGCGGTTGCCCTGAAACCTCCCGCTCTCGTCTGCTCCACGCTGGTATTCGACCCAGGACGGCTGCCCCACGAGCAACGCCGAGGGCACGACGAGGAAGCTGGCCGCACCTGGATCGCTCGGCAGAATCGAGTGCCCCCACAGACCGATGCCGAGGTTGCCCAACGCCCGTCCGCGCCCGTCGATCGACTCGGCTGGGAGGCCGAGCCCAGCCGCGTTGTAGAGCGACTGTGCACACAGCGGCGCCGCGCTCGATGACAGCGCCGCGGTCAGCGCGAAGACCAGCATGCGCGCAGGCACGTGCCTCACGGTAGCTCCACTGATCGGCCGATAGTTACGATCAACTTGAGGAATGGGGCGTTTTCGTCACCCGGGCCATGGAACGACGCGAACGCGATCGAAACCGGCTCCAAGACCGAGAGCAACGCGAGCGTCTCCGAGGGCTCGATCCCCACCGCGTCCGTCCCTGAGATGAGATGCTGCGCGAAGATCGTGATCGGAACCTCGACGTCCTGTCCAGCCTGCTCGCCGAAGAGCTCGGGCCGGATGAGGCGGCCCGCAGTGCCGGCCAGTGAGTTCCCCAGCGGCGCCTTCGGCAACGACACCCGACTGAGCACCGGCCGCACGTCGATCGCCACGGTGTCGGTCGGCTGGAACGCCGCTTGGGTTCGCCGGGTCCGCAATACCAGCCCCGCATAGTTGAGCTCGGAGGCATGGAGTGTCACGGGGCACGTGACCACGGCGCACAGCGCATCCGGGCCATTGAGCCGCTTCGGCATACGCACGTCGAGAACCGTACGCCAAGCCGGCGCCCCACCGACGCGAATGCCGTCCGGGGGAGGCTCGGGGAACGGGTCGTACACGAAACTGATCTCCTCGCGCGGGGCGAGGAGGAAGAACGTCGAGTCGGGGTTAAGACTCGGGCGGGTGTTGAGTCGCAATACAGCCGTTGAGATCTGGACGCGCGCGCCTTCCGTGAGCAGGTCGATGCGCGCACCCCGGCTTAGGGCCGAGGCATCGGCCCACGCTGCGATCTGCGCCGAGTCGAGCTCGAACCAGACGGAATCACCCCTCGCCGGGTCCCACTCGGCGGTGGCCAAGAGCGCCACCGGCCCGGCGCCCGCCTCCGGCCACGAGCGCCGATCGTCGATCGTATCGACCGCGTTGGTCCAGGTGACCGTGCTCACGTCCCAGTCGTGCTGGATCGCGCCCAGACTGAGCAGCACCGGCCCTTCGTTCGTGCTCGCGATCGTATCCAGAAACGCGACCACGCGACCACCGAGGAATGTGAGCGACGTATCGGTGCGCGTCGTTCCCGTGGTATCCCTGACGGATGCCGATGCGGGGTACGCCCCGAATCGCACCAGAGTTCGGGCGTCGAGCGTGCCCGCGAAGGACTTGGCGAGCACACCGATACCCAGCTCCGCGGGGGTACCGAAGCCACCGATGACCTCGAGTCCGGAAGCGAAGTCCTCCCAGGGGATGTGCAGCTCCAACGTGATCGGCTCCGCGGGGAGCAGGGCATCGTCAAGCGACGTCGGCGTCTGTTCCTCGCATGCGACGACGCCGAGTACCGTCAAGCCGAGCAATGATCCGATAAGGTGCCTACACACGCTGTCTCGTTCCGATTCTGTTACCTGCCGGGCCGTTCCGGCAGGCCCTCGAAGGGCACGGGCAGAAGTTCGCCCAATGTCCACTGTTTTCGAAGACCACCCGCCTCCGAAACTACGACGAGATCCGGCGCAAACTGCGCGAGGACCTGACGGCATGCGCCACAGGGGCCGACGGGCCGCTCACCATCGGTGACGATCGCCACCGCGCGAAAGCGCCTCACGCCCTGCGCAACCGCACCCGCCACCGCTGACCGTTCCGCACACACCGTGAGACCGTATGACGCGTTCTCGACGTTGCATCCCACATGCACGGACCCGTCTTGGGCGAGCAGCGCCGCACCCACGCGGAACCCCGAGTAGGGCGCGTACGCTTTTTCTGCCACGGCCCGAGCCTCGTCGATAAGACTCTCAAGATCCATCGAGACCCTTCCAAATCCGGGGAATCCGCGGCGTGAGGCCGGTCAGAACTTCGTAGCTGATCGTGCCAGCCAGTCCCGCCACCTCGTCCAAGGTGATGCGATCTTCGCCGTCGGTGCCGATCAGCGTAGCGGTATCGCCGAGCCCAACGTCCGGAACGCCGGTGATGTCTATCACCGTCACGTCCATGGAGATCCGCCCGATGATCGGTGCCCGAACCCCCCGTAGCAGCGCATGTCCCCGATTGCCGAGCGCCCGCGGGAGTCCGTCTCCGTATCCGATCGACAGCGTGGCCCACCGCTGGGAGTCTCGCGCGCGGTACGTAGCGCCATATCCGACGGTGTCCCCCGGCTCCGCCTCCTTGAGATGCACGACGCGCGCCCGCAGCTGGGCCACGGGTTCCGGAGCCGGGAGCCCCGCCCCCACCTCACCGCCGTAGAGGAAGATCCCCGGCCGCACCACCGCCACCGCGTACTCAGGGAGCCGCATCGCGCCCGCACTGTTGAGTACGTGAACCACGACGTCATCAGGTGGTTCGAGGCGCTCGAGGGTGCTTTGAAGCCTACGCCACTGTTCGTGTACCGATTCCGGACCCTCGTTGGCGGAGTGTAGGTGTGTGTAGCACCCTACCCAGCGAAGCGCCTGCGCGGCCGCCTGTGACACCGCCGGAGCCCAGGTGTCCACGGCACGCCAGTCGAGGCCGGACCGGCCCATACCCGTATCGATCTCGAGGTGTACACCAGCGCGCAGTCCGAGAGATCGAGCCGTGTCTTGGGTCACTCTTAGAGCGTCGAGACTCGAGATCCCGATCTGCAGGTCGGACTCCAGCGCGGTACGCAGCGAGCCTGCGGGCACCGGGCTCACCACGACGACCGGCCGCGTGACGCCGAGCGCGCGCAGATGGGCGCCCTCTTCGGCGGTCGCCACGCCGAACCCCCAGGGATCAGTGGGCTCGAGCGCCCGCACCGCCCCAGCGACACCCAGGCCGTACGCGTCCGCCTTCACCATGGGAAGCAGGCGCGCATGGGCACCGACGGACGACTGGACGGTCCTGGCGTTACGCAGGAGCGCCGCGGCGTCGATTTCGGCCCAGGCTCGGGTGGTCGGATTCGTTGACATGCGCCGAGAAAGATGCCAAGAACTATCCTCACCTACGACCCCCGGGACTCCATGACCCACACCCCCGACAACGAAGCCGAGCCGCACCACTTTCCAGGGCCTGGAACGCTCGATCGGGCGGTCAGGCTGGTCCGCTTCCTGAGGCAGAACTGCCCCTGGGACGCGGAGCAGACCGCCGAGTCACTGATCCCGCATCTGCTCGAGGAAACACACGAGGTCGTCGACGCGATCCGCGACGGCCGCACCCAGGACGTAGAGGGCGAGCTCGGCGACCTGCTGCTCAACCTCGCGTTCCAGATCGTTGTCGCTGAAGAGGCGGGCACCATGGATTCCGACAGCGTCTATGCACGGCTCGAGGAGAAGATGATCCGGCGCCACCCCCACCTCTTCGGGAACGGTGAGCGACAAGGGTGGGAGGTCCTAAAAGCGGCTGAGCGCAAGGCGGGCGAAAGCGTTCTGGCCGGCATGGCGAAGGGGCTCGATCCTCTGACGAAGTCGTTCCGGATTCAGGAGCGAGTGGCCGCGGTCGGGTTCGACTGGGAGAGCTACGAGGGGGCGTGGCAAAAGGTCGACGAGGAGCTGGAAGAGGTACGGGGCGCCCTAGAGTCCGGTGACGCCGAGGCCGTTGGGGAAGAGATCGGGGATCTCCTCTTTGCGGCCGTGAATCTGGCGCGGCTCGCGGGCCCCCACCCCACCACCGCCTTGAGTCGAGCGAACACGAAGTTCCAGGCTCGCTTCGAGCGGCTCGAGGAACTCGCGCTCGAGCGCGGAATCCGGATCGAGAGCGCAGGTCTCGAAGTGCTCGACCGCCTGTGGCACGAGCTCAAAGGAGAGGAGCCGGGGCGCTAAGTGACAGGATCCCTTGCTCGCACGCTGCTGCTAGTAGCCCGCGGCCTTGTCGACGCGGTTCAACCACTCCCTCGGGGCAGCGCCGCGCAGGAAGCAGTCGAGGTCGTGCAGGATGAGCGCTGTCTCCCGCGCCCAGAACCCGCGCGTCACCGCCGATACGTGCGGTGTGATCAGCACATTCGGTAGCGCCCACAGCGGGTGATCCGCCGCGAGCGGCTCCTCCGCGAACACATCGAGTCCGGCGCCTCGTAGTCGTCCCTCTTGAAGCGCCACCACAAGAGCGTCCTCAACGACCAGCCCGCCGCGTGACACATTAATCAGCAGAGCTCCGGTCTTCATCCTCCGGAGCGCGCCCGCGTCGATCATGCCGCGGGTCTGTTCGGTTTCGGGGGCGGCCAGGACAAGCACGTCGCTCTCGGATAGTACGCGGTGCAGGCCGTCGGCACCGTGAACGACAGCGATGTCGGCGGCAAGCGACCCTCCACCTCCGACAGCCTTCAGCGCCGCGTCTTCGGGCCCGGGCGGACTGCGCTTGAGAGCGATCACGCGCGCGCCCAGACTTGCCGCGCGTCGCGCGACCTCCCTGCCGATGCCCCCGTACCCGACGATGCCCAGAGTCGACGTGGAGAGCTCGCTAAGCGGCGCTTCACCTCGAAAGTAGGGGTCAGTGTCCCAGTCGGACGTGCGTTGGTTGGCAACCGCCAAATCGAGTCCCCGGCCGAAGAACAGGATCATGCCGATCACGGTCTCGGCCATCGGCTCCCCGTGGACTTTGGCGGAGTTCGTGAACACCACGTCGCTCGAGAGCATCGCGGGAGTCAGGGAGCTGCCGACGCCCGCGGCACCCGAGTGGACCCAACGGAGCGCCCGACCCGCTTGGATGAGCTCGGCAGCGATTCCGTATCCAAAGTAGATCTCCGCCGAGGCCACGGCCTCCAACACGGCCGTCGACACCCGCCCCGTTCCGTCCCCTGAGCCTTCGGTCTCTTCATCGATGACGACGAGCTGCCAGTCGGCGGGCAGCGCGGCACGAATGTCCTCGGGGACCCACTGCGGCATCGCCCAAATGGGACGCCGGTCCATCATGTCCAGCACTGCCCTCGGCATATCGAGACGCGGCTAGAAGGCTGTTGAAGAGGTACAGCGGGCGGCCACCCGTGCTAACGCGCGGGTCCCCGGGATGCCACGGCCCCAGAGGGCACCCGCGCAATGCGCGGGTCGCGGAGCGGTGAACGTGTAGCCGTAGCTACTCCGAGACGCTCCAACGACGGAGATGGGGCCGTGCCATCCCAACCCACGGACGCGTATGTTCATTTCAGCGCGGTGTTGGGCACCACTGTACCTCTTCAACAGCCTTCTAGGGGTGCAGCCGGTTCATGAGCCGCGGGAACGGTATCATCTCGCGGATGTGGTGGCGACCCGTGATCCACCCGACAGTGCGCTCGAGCCCGAGTCCGAATCCCGAGTGCGGGAAAGTCCCGAAGCGCCGCAGGTCGAGGTACCACCGGTATGCCTCTTCGGGAAGACCCTCCTCCTGGATGCGAGCCAGGAGGCGGTCGTGGTCATCCTCTCGCTGACTCCCGCCGACGATCTCACCGTACCCCTCCGGCGCGAGCAGGTCATTGCAGAGCACCGTTCGTGGATCGTCCGGGTTCTCCTTCATGTAAAAGGCCTTGGCGCCCTTCGGATAGTTGTAGACGAAGAGTGGACGATCCTGATCCTCCATCAGCGCCGCTTCGTCGGGCGCGCCGAGGTCCTGCCCCCATTCGGTCCTGGATCCCTTCTGCTTCAGGAGCTCCACCGCTTCGGTGTAGCTGACGCGGGGGAACGGAGTCTTGATGCGCTCGAGATTGCTGGTGTCCCGTTCCAGGACTTCGAGCTCATCCGCGCAATTCTCGAGGGCTCTCTTCACCAGATACGAAACGAACTCCTCCTGCAGGCGCATGTTGTCGTCCGAGTCCGCGAACGCGACCTCGGGCTCGATCATCCAGAACTCGGTCAGGTGTCGCCGCGTCTTCGACTTCTCCGCCCGAAACGTCGGACCGAAGCAGTACACTTTTTGAAACGCGGGGCACGCGGCCTCGACATAGAGCTGACCCGTCTGTGCTAGATAGGCCGTCTGGCCGAAATACCCGGTCTCGAAGAGCGTCCCGGCATGCTCGCCGATCGCACCCGTGAGAATAGGCGTATCGATCCGGGTGAAGCCGCGGCCGTAGAAAAAGTCGTGGATCGCCTGCGAAACCTCCGCGCGCACCTTGAGGCTGGCCCGCTGCAGCGGGGAACGCAGCCAGAGATGTCGGTGATCGAGTAGGAAGTCGACCCCGTGCTCCTTGGCCTGGATCGGGTATTCCGCCGCGCCGGACAGCAACGACAACGCGGTGACGCCGAGCTCGTATCCTCCGGGCGCCCGCGCATCCTCCTTGACCTCACCCGTGACGGTGATGAGCGACTCCTGCGTCAACGAGCCGTGCAGCCTCCATGCCGTTCCCTCGACCTGATCTCTGAGCAAGACGGCTTGCACGGTGCCGGTGCCGTCCCTGGCCACGAGGAACGCGACCTTGCCGTGACCACGTGTCGTCTCCACCCACCCCCGCACGGTGACGGTCTCACCGACATGCTCACCCAACCGTTCGATATCGACCATGATTCCGCTTGAAGTCATCGATTGCCGGCGTACGCGGGGCGCCCAGCCCCGGCCCTAATTTGCTTCCCAATACATGAAGAGTGGAGTCGAGGGCGGCACTAGGGAAGCGGCTGCGACCCTACCAGCCCGTGGTAGAAGCGCTAGTGCCTACCCGACGCCAAACATCTCCAGACGCTCTCGATACCTCGACTCCAGGAGTTCCCGCATCCGCCTGTGCGCGGGCTCCTGGAGCTCGGGATCCGCGGCGACGAGTTCGCGAGCCGCCCATTGGGCTTCGATCAAGAGATCCTCATCCGTCATGAGATCCGCGAATCGTAGCAGGGGATCGCGCCCGTGCTGCTGGCTACCGAAGAGATCTCCTTGGCCACGGATGCGAAGATCGGCGCGCGCGATCTCGAATCCGTCGGAGGTGTCGCGGAATATCTTGAGGCGCTCCAACGCCTCTTCCCCGAACTCCGCGATCATGATGCAGTGGCTCTCGACCGCCCCCCGACCCACCCGCCCCCGTAGCTGGTGCAGCTGCGAGAGTCCGAAGCGCTCGGCGTGTTCGATCACCAGAACGGTGGCGTTGGCCACGTCGATGCCGACCTCGATCACGGTGGTGGCTACCACGAGGTCGAGGTCCCCCGCCAAGAACGAACGCATGACCGTGTCCTTTTCCGCCGGCCGGAGCTGGCCGTGCAGGAGCCCGAGGCGACGGTCGGGGAACACGTCCTGGCGAAGGCGTTCGAATTCTTCGGTTGCGGCGAGCAGATCTACCTTCTCGGACTCGCTCACCAGCGGATAGACAACGTATGCCTGCCTCCCTTCCGCCAGCTGTTCGTCGACGAAAGCGTACACAGCGTCCCGGCCGTCGGGGGTCCTTAGCACCGTCGTGACCGGCTTGCGACCCGGCGGCAACTCGTCGAGCACGCTGAGGTCGAGATCGCCATAAAGGGTCATCGCGAGCGATCGAGGGATCGGCGTCGCGGACATGACGAGCACATCAGGGCGGAGGCCCTCCCTGTCGACCAACGCCATCCGTTGCCGTACGCCGAAGCGGTGCTGCTCGTCGACGACGACGAGCCCGAGCCGAGCGAAGCTCACAGTGTCCTGAATGAGCGCGTGCGTACCGACAACAATTCGAACCTGACCAGACTCGATGGACTCGAGCGCCCCACGCCTCTCGGAAGCGGTGAGGCTGCCCGTGAGTAGGATGACGTCGACGCCCAGCGGCTCGAGCCATTCCGTGAGCTTGCGCGCGTGCTGCTCGGCGAGGATCTCCGTTGGCGCCATGAGCGCGGCTTGATAGCCCCCCTCCGCGGCCAGCAGCATGGCAAAAACCGCTACGACGGTCTTGCCCGAGCCCACGTCACCCTGCAGCAAGCGGCTCATGCGCCGCTTCGACTTCATGTCCTGGTAGATCTCCCTCAGCACTGCGGCCTGAGCAGTCGTCAATGCAAACGGGAGTCCCTCGTACAGCGGTCGGATCAGTTCGTTGGTGCGCTCGTGCGTGATGCCCTCCTCGACTTCGGTCGCGCGCCGTCGCGCCTGGGCTTGCACGAGCTGCAGGAAGAAGAGCTCGTCGAAAGCGAGTCTGCGCCGTCCGACTTCGGCGTCGGAGAGGCTCCGGGGACGGTGCAGCGCCGACAGCGCCTCGCCCAGACCTGGGAGCCCGCGCGAGGAGCGCTGCCCCTCTGTGAGATATTCGTCGTCGTCGGCCCAGGAGAGCAAGTCGTCGAGGTTGCTCCCCAAAATGCTTCGCAGCAACCACTGGGGAACATCTTCGCTCGCGGGATAGCTGGCGAAGATCGTGCCCGTGTCGAGCTCGCCGTCCCCGGACCGCGACAGCAACGAGAACTCGCGTGGGTGGATCTGCCGCCCGTGGAAGAACTTCACGGGACCCGTCACGAGCAACGTGTCGCCGTCGCGGATCTTACGATCCAGCCACGGCTGGCCCGGCCAAGCGACCGTGATCCTGCCCGTATCGTCCTCCAGGATGACCTGGAAGATGCGCAGCCCGCGCCGGGTCGGGATAACGCCCTTGCTGCGCACCCGGCCGACCGCGGTCGCGTCCAGGCCGACCTCGAGTCTTCCGATTGGGGTGAGGGTCGACGCGTCGTCGTAGCGCCTTGGGATGTGGTACAGGAGATCTCGAGCGGACGTGATTCCCATGTTCGCCAGAGCGTCCGCGCGCTTCGGCCCCACCCCCTTGAGGAACTGGGCTGGTCGGTCGAGCTGTGAGAAGCTCACGCCCACTTCATGACTCGAAGACTCCCTCCACGAATGCCTGAGGCTCGAAGCTCTCGAGGTCGTCCAGCCCCTCGCCGGTCCCAACGAGCTTGATCGGCACGCCGTACTCCTCGCGCAGTGCCACGACGATGCCACCGCGTGCCGAGGAGTCCATCTTGGCGAGCACGATCCCGCTCACGTCCACCACTAGCTTGAATGCGGCAAGCTGGCGCACCGCGTTCTGACCGACGCTGGCATCCAAGACCAACAGCGTCTCGTGCGGAGCACCCTCGATGCGCCGCCCGAGCACCCGGTCGATCTTCTCGAGCTCCTTCATCAGCCCCGTGTTCGTGTGCAGACGCCCAGCCGTGTCGATCAGAACGACCTCGGTGCCTCGGGCTTCGGCCGCGTCGAGCGCGTTGAACGCGACCGCCGCGGGATCTCCGCCCTGCTCGCCTCGAACGAAATCGGCCCCGATCCGGGCAGCCCACGTCTCCAACTGTTCGACCGCCCCTGCCCGGAAGGTGTCAGCTGCGGCCACCATGACCGTGCGGCCCTCTCGTTTCAAGAAGTTGGCGAGCTTCGCCACCGAAGTGGTCTTACCGACCCCGTTCACGCCAACCATCAAGTATACCGTGGGGCCAGAGTCGGCGGCGCGCAGGAACACATCGTGCCCGCCTTCTAGGATCGCTCGGATTTCGCCTTGCAGCGTCTCCACGAGCTGGGCGTCTCCCCGGGCCTTGCCCCTGCGCAGGGCCTCCTCCGCCCGGGCGACGAGGCGCATCGTCGCTGAGACGCCGAAGTCCGCAGCGAGGAGCCGCTCTTCCAGAGCCTCGAGCGAAACGTTGGCCATTCCTCCCGCGACGACGCGAACGTCGGTCAGCGCCAGGTCGACGACCCTCCGCCACAGGCCCTTTTTCCGCTCCAGCTCGTTCCTGAAGAGCCGAGCCATCAGCGGAGTCCCGTTCGCCGCCGCGCGACCCATTCCGCGCACAGCAGGGCGATCAGTAACAAGTACGGCCAGGGATAGGTGCTCAGCGGGCGCCCCCCGCGCCCCCCAGCGGGTGCTGCCGCCCTCGGACCCATTGCTTCGGGTAGCTTGGGTGCCTGAATCATCTCGAACGAGTTCGCGGACACGTCGAATCGACCCGTCGCAAGCACTTCACCCGTTCCCGTCGACGCCCGATAGCTGTACAGCCCTGGAGGCATTGCGCCGAGGGACCGTGTCGTTCCTCCGCGGAACACGGTGTCGGTGACTACGGAATCCCCCCTCAGTATGTTGATTCGCACAGCGGTGGAATCGCGCGGCAAAGACCAAATGACGGGATCACCACGGTCGAAAACCCACAGTGCCGGTCGCGGCTCCGGTGCAACCATCGAGTCGTCAGCGAGCACCCATCCGGCGACTCCCGACCAGAGGCGGCGATACGCGTCGCGGCCCGCGCCCTCTCGCATCGCCCACCGCCAAAATCCGGAGGCGAGCCCGAGCACCCTCCGCCCCCCGGCGTTCGTGCCGAGGTGGAGCGCCGCCGCGGAGGCGCCGATACCTCGAAGCTGGAGGGTCAGGGGAGAAACCACGGTGAGGGCGTCCGTGGGAACGAGGACATCGGTGAGCGGCGGAAGCCCGAGCAGCTCAGCACCCGAAAGTTCAGCGACCAACGGAGACGCCGGGATGTCGCCAGAGGCGTACCACTCCCCTACTAGCGGCGCCGTGGTCCGCACACCGGCGAGCGCGGCGCCCTCACGATCGCGCGCCAGCAGAATCGCGCTGGATGTGCGCTCCACGAGCCGGCGGCTCCACGCATCGGCGTCACCATGAAGGCCGTGCACAACGACCAGCGCCGCATCGCGAACCGCTCGCCCAACCGTCGCTGAGTCGACGGGGCCAGCTCGCTCCACCGCCGGCCCGATGAGAACAAACCGATCCGCTCCCACGCGAAGGTACCCGACCCCCGGGAGGCCCGTGACGTCCTCGAGCACCGACAGCAGGAAGCGGGGCTCCCAGTCGGGCTCCAGCGACACGAGCACCAACGCGCCCTCTTCGTAGCCGACGGTCGCGTAAGCGATCGCCTCGTCGTCCGAGGAGAAAGCGTCGGACACGGCGGTTACCCGCGCCGAGTACCGGATGCGGCCAGCACCCTCGGGGACCGGGATCTCGATCTCGACGCGACGACGGAGGCCACGGTCTGGTAGATCCACGAGCTCGGAGACCACCACCTCTCCGTCGGCTCGCACCTCGAGTGTCGCGCTGTCCGCGCCGACGCCGTGCACCTCCGCCGTGGCAGTGACCGTGCCCACGGGGCGGGCGGCATCGCTTACGTCGAATGCTGAGATACCCGCATTGACCAGGTCGGCGCCGAACCCCTCGAAGGCGACCTCCAGAGGCAGCGCCTCGAGCGCGGCGCGCACCGCCACGACATCCTCGAATCGGAGATCCGAGAGCACTCGGACGGTACCGACGCCGGCCTCGGCGGCGCGCTCCAGTGCCGGCGCCAGCAAGGTCCGAGTCTGGTCGGGAGAGTAGTCGGGTCCTTCAGGAGCACCGGTGTTGTCGCCGAATGTCACCACGCCCCAGCCCTCGCCGGCGAGCTCGACCGCCCTCGCCTGGGCCTCCTGCCAGGGACTCGACCCAGCGACCTCCGCGGTCATGCTGAGCGAGGCGTCGAGGAGAACCCACTGGGTCGACGTGGTGGTCGCGCCCGTCGTCGGGACCCGAGGATCGAAGAGCAGCGCCAGGATCACGACGAGCGTCAGGGCTCGCATGGAGGCCAAGAGGCGTGTTGCACGCACGGGAAGCTCGACGCACAGATACACCCAAAAGGAGTAGCCGGCGAGTGCCGTGGCGAGAGCGACGAACAGTAGACCCCTGGTCATGCCAGCCGTAAAGCCGCTACTGCGCCCCCCCGGGGTGGTCTCCCAACTGGTCTGGCTCTTCGTCCGCGGGAAGCACGCGAACCGGCCCGGCACCTGGGATCGCTTCGAGCAGCGAGACGCGAGCGGTCATCTCCCCCAGCCAACGCAAGCGATCCTCCGACGGCACCGGGTCCCCGGGCGGAAGGTCGACCGAGAGCGGATCCATCTGTCGCCCGCGCCGCAGCATCTCGTAGTGGAGGTGCGGACCTCCAGCGAGACCCGTCATGCCAACGTATCCGATGATGTCGCTCTGTCGGACACGCGTGCCGAGGTTCACACCACTGCGGAAGCGACTCAGGTGGGCATAGCGAGTGATGATACCGTTGGGGTGTCGGATCTCGACCGTATTGCCGAAGGACCCCTTCGCCGCACGGTGGATCACTACACCGTCGGCGGTAGCCATGATGTCCGTGCCGCGGGCGGCGGCGTAGTCGATGCCGCGGTGCGCACGCCACGTCTTGAGGATCGGGTGGAAACGCGAGTTGGTAAAGGTCGAAGAGATGCGCCGGTACGTCAGCGGTTTCAGCAAGAAGGCCCGCCGGACCGAATTCCCGTCCAAGTCGAAGTACGAGCCGTCCCCATCCTCGTTCGGGTCGAACCAGATCGCGTGGTACGCAGTGCCTGAGTTGACGAGCTCTGCCGCGATCAAGCGACCCGCTCGCATAGAGCCTTCCGGGCGGATCTCGCGCTGGAACACGAAGCGGTACGTGTCTCCGACACGGATCTGGCGAGAGAAGTCGATCTGCCACTGAAAAACGCGGTCGAGGGCGTCGATGAGACGGGCCGCGTCGCCAGCCGTCATGCGATTGAGCGACGGGTTCCGGTTCACCGCCGTCCACAAGTCGCTCTGGATCTCACCCGTTGCCTCAATCGTGTCCACGTAAATGGGTGTTGGCACTAGTTCCGAGGACCAGGCGCCGCTGAATCGGGAAAGGCGCACCGTCGCGTCGCGGCTCACCTCCACGTCGACGCCGCGCAACGACTCGTCACCCCTGCTGAAGCGAAGCGTGACCTCGGTCCCGGCTCGCATTCGCCGGGGATTGGCGTGCTCCCGCAGCGCGAGCAAGAGCGACGCTTGCTCGTTGTAGGTGACCGAACCCTCCAGCAGCTGCCCGAGCGTCTGCCCCTGGCGGAGCGCCAAGATCCGGATGTGTTCCGCGGGCTCGGCGTAGACCGCACTCAGCGTCCCCACATCGGGCGGCTCATGGTAGCACGACGCCGTTACTGGGACGCCAAGCGCCACCGCGAACCACCTCCAGCGCGTGTGCTTCCCAGTTTTCACCAAGTACATAGCCTCTAAAGTACTACGACCGCCCGGCGGACGTCTCCGCCGGGCGGCCCGTCGCCTCAGAATCAGCTGGTGCTAGGGCGCTGGTCAATCCATTTGGCGACGGATGAACGTCGGAATATCGAGCTCCACCAGCTGCTCGCGCGAGACGGTCTGCTCAGGGAACCTGTTCAGAGGAAGAACCTCCTCCACGCCTCCACCACCCACGGCCATGCGAACGGTCTCGAACTGTGCCACCTCTTGAACGACCGGCGCCTGGGCCGGCACCGCCATGGGCTGAGGCTGCGGCCGGGATCGCCGGAAGTTGCCCGGAATCACCTTTTCGTTTGCCGGGGTATCGAAGCCCGTGGCGATCACCGTCACGCGGATCTTGCCCTCCAGCTCCGGGTCGTGGACGGCGCCAAAGATGATCTCGGCCTCGTCTCCCGCCTCCTCCTGGATAATCGAAGAAATCTGTGTAACCTCGTCAATGGCGAGGTCCAGGCCCCCGGTGATGTTGATCAAGACGCCCCTCGCGCCGGCGATGGACACGTCGTCGAGGAGCGGAGAGGAGATCGCCTCCTGGGCCGCCTCCTGCGCCCGGTTGTCACCTTCGCCGAAGCCCGAGCCCATGAGCGCCGGACCCCGTGCGGCCATGATGGTGCGCACGTCCGCAAAGTCGACGTTGACCTCACCGGTCACACGGATGAGGTCGCTGATGCCCTGTGTGGCATTCAGCAGCACCTCGTCCGCCTTCTTGAGCGCGTCGCGGAAGGACGTCCCCTTCGGCACGACGGCGAGCAACCGGTCGTTCGGCACGAGTATCATCGTGTCCACACTGCGACGCAGCTCCGCCAATCCCTGGCTCGCCTGGCGCTCGCGCTTCTTCCCCTCGAATGAGAACGGCTTCGTCACGACCCCGATCGTGAGCGCACCCAGCTCACGGGCAATCTCGGCGACCATGGGAGCAGCACCGGTTCCGGTACCGCCGCCCATGCCCGCGGTCACGAACACCAGGTCGGCTCCGTCCAGCGCCCGGCGCACGTCCTCTTCACTTTCGGCAAGCGCCTGGCGCCCCACTTCAGGGCGTGCGCCGGCGCCGAGACCACACGTCAGCTTCTTTCCGATCTGCAGCGTGACCTGCGCGCGCGAACACTTCAGCGCCTGGGCGTCGGTGTTCATCGAGATGAACTCGACGCCCTCCAAGTCCTCGTCGATCATGCGATTGACGGCGTTGCCGCCCGCACCACCAATCCCGACCACCTTCATGCGGGCGTTTCGGTCCGGAGTCTCCTCAAACTCGAAGATCATCATGTCGCCTCCTATCGGAGTGTTGAAAAAGCGAATGCGTGGGCGGCCGCCTCGGCACCGGGGCGTCCATTAGAAGAACTCCTTCAGCCACGTGCCGAGCTTGGTGAGCATGCCGGAGGTGATCGTGGATGCCCCACGCCCGGTCTCTGCGAAACGGTCCGCGCCCCAGAGCGCGAGACCGGCCGCGATGGCGAAGCGAGGGCGGCCGACGGAGTCGGCGAGCCCGCTGAGGCCCTCGCTCGGAACACCCAACCGCACCGGCGAGGCGAAGATCTGTTGGCACAGCTCAAGGATGCCAGGGATCGCGACGGTACCGCCCGTGAGCACGACGCCGGCCCCGAGCTTGTCCTGCAATGCGTGGTCGTGGAACTCGCGCTGCACCAGACCGAACATTTCGTCCAAGCGTTGCTCGACGATGTGCGCGATCAACTCACGCGCGACCGCCCGTTTCTGACCTGGCGACGGCCCAGGCATCTCTACGGTCTCGCGGGGATCGACCAACTGCGCGAACGCCGTGCCGTAGTGCTCCTTGGCTTTCTGCGCTTCTGCGTATGGGACCGACAGACCACGGACGAGGTCGGCCGTGAGCGTGCTGCCGCCGAACGGCAAGATCGCCACGTGCTGGATCTTGCCCTCGTAGTACAACGCCAGGTCGGTGGTTGAGGCGCCGATCTCGACCATCGCCACACCGACTTCCTTTTCGTCTTCAGTGAGCACGGCACGAGCTCCAGCGAGGGGCTCCAGCACGAGCTCCTGAACGCGGTACCCCGCCCGGTTGACGGCCTTGCGGATGTTCGCCGACGCGGTGATCGCGCATGTGACGAGGAAGACCTCGGCTTCCAGCCGGATGCCGGCCATGCCGAGCGGATCCTTGATCCCGCGCTCCCGGTCGACCCTGTACTCTTGCGGAATCGCGTGCAACATCTCCCGGTCCGGCGGCAGCGCGACAGCGCGCGCGACCACGTGCACGCGTTCGACATCGTCCGCCGTAACGTCGTCTTCCGAGACCGCGACCACGCCCATCGAGCTCGTGGCTCGCACGTGGTCACCCCCGATCCCGGCGTACACGCGATCGACCGCCACGCCGGCCATGAGCTCGGCTTCCTTGAGCGACGTGCGGACCGACTCGGTCATCTCCTCGATGTTCGTCACCGTGTCGCCGCGCACGCCACCCGTGCGGGCCTGGCCGACGCCGAGAATCATGAGACCTGGCCGCCGGGGATCCCCGATGATCTCACCGATCACGGCGCATGTCTTCGTGGTCCCGATGTCGAGTCCCGCGATGCGGTTCGAACGCATCTATGTCACCGTCACTTTCCGCTGGTACGGCGGACCACCACCTGGTCCGCGAATCTCAGGTCTATCAGTTCAGGCACTTCGCCCGATGTGTTCGAGACCGCGTGAGCGAGCGCATTCAAGGCCTTGCGAAGGCGGTCCTGCGACACACCGAGGGGCAGCAGAAACTCCACATCGGGCTCGATCCAGCGTGCGACGATCGACCGGCGCTCGCCCCACCGTACTTCGGAGACCATCTGCAAGAACGCGGTGTCGACACTCATGAGGCGACCGACCTCGGCGACGAGCTCGCGCGCTTGCCCTGGCAGCATCCTCGAGCCGGCTGCGGGGGCCGGACCCGCGTCGACGAGCGGAAGGTCGAAACGATGCTCAGCCGGATCGAGCGGAAGTCGGATGCCTTCTTCGTCGACGGGCTCGACCGTCGGGGTTGAGACCAAGGCCACCGGTACGCGTTCACCAACCCAGATCACGAGCCCGTTCGGAATCCTGCGCTCGATATGAACCGTCCGAACCAGGGGGTGGGCCCGGAGCGCTTCGGCCCATGAGTCGAGGTCACCCCAAACCGAGGTCTCGGGCCCGACACCCGTCGCCTCGAGCACATCCGACCGGGTGACGTAGCGCAGTCCATGGATCTCGACTTCGGTGACCCGGAACGCCTCCATCGCAGCTAGCGCTTCAGGAACACGCCCGCCCCACGTCCATGCGGCGCCGAAAAGAACGGTCACGAGCAGGATGCGGAATTCTCTACGCATGTGCTCTCGCCTCCAGGCCATCGAGCACTGGCTGTCCCACGTCCTCGATCGAGCCGGCCCCGAGCGTTATGAGCACATCGCCCGGGCGAAGTTCGTCCAGCAGGGCTTGGGCCAGAGCGCCGACTTCCGCCACGTAGCGCACCTCGCTCAGACCCGCCTGCTCCAGCGCCGCTACGACGGCCTCCCCGGTGATTCCGAGGATCGGAGCTTCTCGGGCCGGGAACACGTCGGTGACGTATGCGAGGTCGGCAGACGCCAGCGAGACCCCAAAGGCGTCCGCGAAGTCGCGCGTCCGCGAGTACAAGTGCGGCTGGAACGCAGCCACGATACGGGCGCCCGGGAACATCGAATGCGCCGCCAAGAGCGTCGCTTCGATCTCGGTTGGGTGGTGCGCGTAGTCGTCGATCACGATTACGCCACTGGCTTCCCCGAGGCGCTCGAAGCGGCGTCTCACACCACGGAAGCTCGCGAGTGCTTCGAGGATCGCCGCCCATTCGGCGCCCAACGCCCTGGACACGGCGGCGGCCGCGAGAGCGTTGCGCAGGTTGTGCACCCCCCCGATCGAGAGCGTCAGCTCGCCAACCCCGACCCCCTCTTCTACGACCCGGCAACTCGTCGTCGTCGAAGTGACTCGTACGTCGATGCCTCGCAGCATCGAGCCGGCCGACGTCCCGTACGAGTAGCCCGCCGAGCCGGCGCCCGGCAGCAGCGACGCAGCACCGTGGTCGTCTGCGCAAGCCACGATCCGGCCACCGTTCCGCATGCCGCGGAGAAAGGTCAGAAAGCCCTCACGCACACCTTCGAGGTTGCCGTAGACGTCGAGGTGATCCGCCTCGAGGTTGGTGACCACCGCCACGTCGGGCGTGAGCGTGTGGAACGAGCGATCGTACTCGTCGGCCTCCACGACGAAGAGGTCGTCGGACCCGAAGCGGAGATTGCCCGGCCAGCCCGGCACGCGCCCACCGACCAAGCCCGTCGGATTCTTTCCAGCTTTAGCGAGGACCTCCGTGGCCATCGCGGTGGTCGTCGTCTTGCCGTGGGTGCCGGCGATCGCGACTACGTACCCCGCGTTCACGCACGCGCCGAGCGCCTGTCCGCGCTTGAGCACCGGGATTCCGCGCTCACGCGCACGGAGCACCTCGGGGTGGTCCGCCGGCACTGCGGATGTGACGACCAGCGCGGACGCCTGTTCGACGTGCAACCCGTCGTGACCCACGTGAATCTCCGCGCCGAGAGCACGCAGGTCGTCGAGTGCCGGGCTCTCCTTTACATCGCAGCCGCTGACCCTCCCTCCCTGCCGCAGGAGGAGTTCAGCGAGCGCGAACATGCCCACGCCTCCGACCCCGACGAAGTGGATGGGCTGCTCCCGGGCGAGCGCGCGCAGATCGAGCTGCGGCCCGGTCATCGAATGCCTGCCCGCGTAGTGAGGAGCCCCTCGACATCGGCCGCGATCTCGCTGGCAGCGCTGGGCCGCGCGCGACCCAGCGCTGCCCTGCGCATGCGGGCGAGAGACGCTTCATCCTCGACCAGGCGCACCACCTCGGCCCACAAGCGGTCAGCGGTGAGGCCCGCCTGGCTTACTACAACGGCCGCGCCCGCCTCCGCGAGCGCCATGGCGTTCTGTGCCTGGTGGTTTGCGGCTGCGGTCGGTAGCGGAACCAGCACCGCCGGTAGGCCCTGATTCAGAAGTTCCGCCGTGGCCATCG
This sequence comes from Longimicrobiales bacterium, assembly GCA_965197725.1. Lineage (GTDB taxonomy): Bacteria > Gemmatimonadota > Gemmatimonadetes > Longimicrobiales > Gaopeijiaceae > UBA1138. Next base: position 40,026 of record CBDANQ010000031.1, on the reverse strand, counting down.
CTCCCGACCTGCTCACAGCGAGGTCCGCGGCCGCAAGCGCCGAGGGCATGTCCTCGATGTAGGGGAGCACATGCACCCAGGGCGGATCGCCCAATCGTGCGAGTCTTGCGGCCACCGCCTCGTGGTGCCTCGAACCGGTGGACCAGAGAAGCCGAAGTCGCTCAGGCCGCCTGAGCGCACCACCGACCACGCCTCCGATCGCCTGAAGGATCAGTTCGTTGAGCGCGAGCGAGCCTTGGCTCCCTCCCGTCACGAGCCCTACCAGCGCGTCGGCGGGCAGGTCGAAGAGGCCGCGTGCCTCCGCTCGACTGCGCGGTGAAGAGGCCCGCACCGGGTTGCCACTCTGACGCACCCGGCCCCGCACGCGTCTGGGCAACCGCCCAATCGCTTCGGGGAAGGCGACGTGGATCGTGGCCGCGAAGCGGCTGAGAGCGCGCGTCGCCAAGCCGGGAACGGAGTTCTGCTCTTGCAGCAGCAGCGGCACGCCCAACATGCCCGCGACGAGCCCCGCAGGGGTTCCCGCGTACCCCCCGGTCACCACGACGGCCTCCGGGCGCAGGCTGCGAAAGAGCCGCGTGACGGTATAAAGCGACGAGCCCAGGGCCGGGACGGCACGCCAGCTCGATAAGGGCCTCGTGCGATCGACGCCCCGGACCGGGAGCAGATAGTGCTGCTCGCCCCGCTCCGGAAGGATGCGAGCCTCGAGGCCCCGCGTGGCGCCGATGAAGACCGCGCGGACATCGCTGCGTCGTGCCCGGAGTGCGTCCGCGATCGCCAGCGCGGGGTAGAGATGTCCCCCAGTCCCGCCGCCCGAGAAGACGACCACGGGGCCCTCATGCACGGGCCGCCTTTCCGCCCGGAGCTGCACGGGCCACAGAAATGAGGACGCCTATCGCGGCCAGCGTAACCACCAAGTTCGAGCGTCCCCATGAGACCAGCGGCAACGAGAGCCCGGTCGGTGGCACCAAGCCAAGGCCGACCGACATATGCAGCACGGCTTGGAGCGCGATCAGGTTGGTGAAACCGAGCGCTAGCAGCTCGCCGAACAGGTCCTGCGCCCGGCTCGCGATCCGGAACCCGACGAGTACGATGCCCATGTAGAGCGCAACCAGGAAGACGACCCCGAGCAGGCCCCACTCCTCCCCAATCATGGCGAAGATGAAGTCGTTGTGGGCCTCGGGCAGGAAGCCGAACTTCTGCCGCCCCTCCCCTATTCCCACGCCCGTCAGACCGCCGGAACCAAGTGCAACGAGCGATTGACGGACCTGGAAGCCCGCGCCGCCGGGATCCACCGCCGGGTTCAGGAAGGCCTCGATCCGGTCGGCGCGGAAGCCCACGGCGAGCTGCTTGTGAAGGAACGGTACGATCAGTAGCCCGAGGAACAGAAAGTGCGAGACCCGCACTCCGGCCGCGAAGACGATCATGACGCCGAGCAGCCCGATCACCACCGCTGTGGAGAGGTCGGGCTGCAGCGCGATCGGGATCAGCACGAGCGACCATATCACGAAAAACCCGGCGAGTCCCTTCCGCAGCGATCGAAACTGCGGTGCCTTCTTCACCGCCATCGCGGCTGTCCACACGATGAAGGCGATCTTCGCAAACTCCGAGGGCTGCCCCGATACGGCACCGACCTGCAGCCAGCGACGCGAGCCCTTGATCACTGGCGCGATCGCTTCGGTTCCGGGCAGCACCAGCACGACCAGGGTCGCGACACTCACCGTCAGCAACGGCCACGACCACAGCTGCCACCAGCGATAGGGCATCAGCGCGCACAGGATCAGTACGAGCAGCCCCACTCCTGCGGCGGTCGCCTGGCGCAGCAGGAAATACGTGTCGGGAAGCCCCTCCCGCATCGCCAGAACCGACGAAGCGCTGTAGAGAATCACGAGACCAAACGACAGCAGTACCACGGTCAGCCCCATCAGCGTGGCACCCTCCCAACCCCGCCCCAGCCCGGAGTCGGGCAGGAGGATGGGGCCGGCGGGCGCGACGTCCATGGGGCGGGCCGTCATGCCGCTCCCCTCGCGAGCGCCGTGAAGAGGCGTCCTCGTTCTTCGTAGTTCTCGAAACTGTCGAAGCTCGAGCACGCGGGTGAGAGCAGGACGACATCGCCAGGCTGTGCGAGGGCGGCGGCGCGGCATACGGCGCTCTCGAGCCCGCCCGCGACCAGGTCGCTTCCCGACAGTTCAGTCACGATCCGCGACCCGGCGGCGCCGTAGGCGATGACCGAGCGCACGCGCGCGCCGTCCGGCACGAGTCGGGAGAAGTCCTCTCCCTTGTCCTTGCCTCCTACGAGAAGCACGACCGGCCGATCCAGGCTCTGCAGCGCGGAGCGAGTCGCCGCGACGTTGGTCGCCTTGGAGTCGTTGACCCAGAGCACGCCGTCGCGGTCGGCCACCGGCTCAAGCCGGTGAGGGAGCGGGCGCGCCGTGCGCAGGCCACTTCTCAGTCCCTCCGCATTCGCCCCCGCGAGCCGCGCCGTGATCGATGCCGCGAGCGCGTTGCTCAGGTTGTGCCGACCGAGCAGCGGCAGCTCCTCCGTTGAGATCAGGGCATCGGCCTGGCCTTCGGTCTGAAGCGTAAGCGCGCTCTGGGAGACGAAGGCGTGCGTTCCCGGGTGGTCCAACTCACCGAAGAAGAAGCGAGTACCCGGAGTCTCCGCCATCAGAGACTTGACCGCGGCGTCCCCCGCCGGCAGCACCCAGACGCTGTTCGCGTCGGCGCGGTTGAGGATCCGTGCTTTGTCCGCATAGTACGCGTCGAGACTCGCATACCGGTCGAGGTGGTCGGGTGACAGGTTCGTGATCACCCCGATGTCCGGCCGGAACGTGTCGACGTCGGCGAGCTGGAAGGAGCTCATTTCCAGTACGTACCAATCTGGAGACTCGTCGCGCAGAGCGAGCTCCGAGGCCGCTGGCGCGAGCCCGCCGCCCACATTGCCGCCCGCAGCCGCGCGGAGCCCGGCTGCCTGCATAAGGTGCGCCACCAAAAGCGTCGTGGTCGTCTTCCCATTGGTTCCCGTGACCGCGATCAGTGGTGCAGAGAAGAACCGAACGGCGAACTCAGGCTCGGAGATCCACCCAACACCACGATCCGAGAGCGCTCGCAGCACCGGAGCGGCGGCGGAGATTCCGGGACTGACAACGACGAGGTCGGCTCCCGCCAAACGCTCGAGGTCGTGTCCTCCCATCTCGACCCTGGCGCCTGCTGTTCGCAGGTCGGCTCCACGAGCTGCAACCGTGGGTTCAGTACGCAAATCCGAGACATAGACGTCTCCTCCTCTATCGAGGGCCAACCGGGCCGCGGCGATGCCGCTGGCTCCGAGGCCGATGATGGACACACTCACTCCACTCAATTCGCTCATTCCCCATTTCCGTTTCGATTGGCCGCGGCATACTCACTCACCGGATCTTGAGGGTTCCGAACGCGAGCATCGCGAACAGGATTCCGAGAATCCAAAAGCGGGTTACCACCTTCGGCTCCGGCCAACCGAGCTTCTCGAAGTGGTGATGGATGGGGGCCATTCTGAAGACGCGTCGGCCTTCCCCGAACCGGGCGCGCGTGTATCGGAAGTAGCTCGTCTGCACGATCACCGAGAGCATCTCCATGACGAAGACGCCGCCGACGATCACGAGCAGGAACTCAGCCTTGAGTAGGATCGCCATGACCCCGATCGCGCCGCCCAACGCGAGGGAACCGGTGTCACCCATGAAGACCTCGGCTGGGTAGGCATTGAACCACAGGAATCCGATCGCGGCACCTGCGAGCGCGACCGCGAAGATCGCGAGCTCGCCCGCACCGGGTAGCGCGAAGAAGCCCAGGTAGTTCGCCCAATCGGAACGGCCCGCGATATAGGCGAAGATCCCGAACGTCACGGCCGAAATCGCAGTGAGTCCCGCCGCGAGCCCGTCGAGGCCATCCGTGAAGTTCACCGCGTTCGACGTACCCGAGACGACGAACCCCGAAAAGACGATGAAGGCGAACGGAAAGAAATTCGCCTGCACATCCGAGAAAAACGGCACCGAGGTCGCGGTCGATGGATGAGGCGAGATCGGGTTCAAGATCAGGAAGACGCCGAGTCCAAGCCCGAATGTCCACTGCCCGACCATCTTGTACCGGGCGACCAGACCCCTCGTCTTCCCCCGGACCACTTTGAGGTAGTCGTCCAGGAAGCCGATGGCGCCCATCCACAGGAGCGAGACCAGCGCGATCAGGATGTACACGTTGGTCAGGTCTGCCCACAGCAGCGTTGAAGCGGCCGCCGACAGGATGATCAGGACCCCGCCCATGGTGGGGGTCCCGGCCTTCGCGAGGTGGCCCTCGGGCCCGACCTGACGCACGACCTGGCCGACATTCGCGAGCCGAAGGCGGCGAATCACCATGGGACCGAAGACGAACGCGATCAGCAGCGACGTCACGACGGCGCCCGCGGCTCGGAACGTGAGATAGCGGAAGACGTTGAAGACGATGTGCACGTCGGAGAGGCCTGGTAGGAAGTGGTAGAGCATCAGGCCTCCGCCGTGGCCGACGGCGCCTGGGCACCAAAGTCCTGCTCGAGCGAGGGCAAGATGTCCTCGAGCGCGACGCCACGGGACGCCTTCAGGAGCACGACTTCGTCACCCTCCAGGCGCTCCCGCAGGGGCGGATAAGCGCTCTGCCAGTCGTCGGCACGCAGCACACGGTCAGCGTCCGTGGTGGCCGCGGTGGTGGCCGCGAACGCACCGGTCGCCACGATCAGGTCGATGTCGAGTCCGAGCGCGAAGGTGAGTAGCTCTTCGTGGAGCCGCGCCGTGGCCTCTCCCAACTCGAGCATGGTGCCGAGCACCGCGACGGTTCGGGAGGCCGCGGACTGGCCCTGCAACAGGTCGAGCGCCGCCCGAACGCTTTGCGGATTGGCGTTATAGCAGTCGACGACCACCGTCAGGCGCCCGATCCGTCGGACCTCACCGCGTAACGATCCGGGCTCGGCGCTCGCGATACCCTGCACTGCGTCCTTCGGGGCGACGCCAACCAGCTCCGCGATCGCCAGGGCAATTATGGCGTTCGCGACCGAATGTCGTCCGGGCAGTGCGAGGGTGACGCTCTCGCCGTGCCAGTGGAAGCGATGGCCTCCGAATACATCCGCCTCGACCTGTTCGGCGCGCAGCCCCGGGTCGGCGCGCTCACCCCACCCAGCGACCCTCACCGAGGGGCAGATCGCACGCGCGCCATCGACCAGCGTCGCCGGCTCGTCGCCAACCAAGCAGGTACCGCGGCCGGCGACCGCGCGTAGCAGATCGAGCTTCTCCGTCAGCACGCCCTCAAGCGACCCGAGCTTCTCCAGGTGACTCTCGCCGACCGTCGTGACGACGCCGATGTCCGGCTGGGCGATCGCCGCGAGCGTCGCGATCTCGCCCGGCTCGTTGCTGCCGAGCTCGAGAATCACCACATCGACCTCGCTCGGCGTCGCGAGCAGCGTGAGCGGCATGCCGATCCGGTTGTTGAAGTTGCCGGACGTCGCGTGAACTCGGGCTCCGCCATCGACCGCGGCGCGCGCGAGGTCCTTCGTGCTCGTCTTGCCAGAGGAGCCCGTGATCGCGACTACCGGAACGTCGAGCGCCTGGCGCCGGTAGGCGGCCAAGGCGCCGAGCGCGATGAGCGTGTCCTCGACCGGGTATAGTTGCTCGCGCAGCTCGGCCGCCACCGGCCGGGACACCACGGCGCCGCTGGCGCCACCCGCGAACGCGTCGGCAACGAAGTCGTGCCCGTCGAAATGCTCACCGCTGAGCGCGACGTAGAGGTCTCCTTCGGCGATCGAGCGCGAGTCGGTCGAAACACCGGAGTAGGCCATGCCATCGTCCGCGAGCTCCGTCCGCAGGCCGAGCGCTTCGCGCACCGCGCCGTCGGTCCAGGTGAAGCGGCTCATGCGACGCCCAGTTCCTCCAGGCACTCTCGCACCACGACCCTCTCGTCGAACGGGATCGTCTCGGTCCCAAGCACCTGGTACGTCTCGTGCCCCTTCCCAGCGAGCACGACCGTGTCCCCGTCCTGCGCCGTTTCGAGGGCGAAGCGAATCGCGGCGCGTCGGTCGGCAAAGCGTTCGTATGCCCCATCTTGCAGCCCCTCGGCGAGATCGTCGAGGATCCGCTCAGGATCCTCGGTCCGCGGATTGTCCGACGTCAGAACGATCACGTCGGCCGCGCGCGCGACCGCCTCCGCCATCTGACGACGCTTGCTGACGTCGCGGTTGCCGCCGGCACCGAAGACGACGATGAGGCGACCCGTCGTGAGCTGGCGCACCGCAGAGAGGGCCCCGTCCAGCGCGTCCGGAGTGTGCGCGAAGTCGATGAGTACCGAGAAGGGCTGCGTCACCACCGTCTCGAGGCGGCCCGACACCTGCGGAACCGTACCGAGTCCCGCGGCGATCTCGTCGATCGAGAGTCCCGCAGCGGCACCGACCGCCGCCGCCGCAAGCGAGTTCTCGACGTTGTAACGCGCGAGTAGGGGCAGGCGCACCTCACGTCGGTCCCCATCGATCACGAGGGTGAACTTCGATCCGTCCGGGCCCAACCGAATCGACTCCGCCCTCACGTCGGCCTCGGCATCCAACGCGAAGGTGCGCAGCGCGCGACCACTGGCATCGAGCTCCTCCCAAGCGGGATCGTCGCGGTTGACGACCAGGGTCCCGTCCGGGGCGACGAGCTCCACGAGACGGGCCTTCGCGCCGAAGTACTCGGCCATGTCTGTGTGGTAGTCGAGGTGGTCCTGGGTGAGGTTGGTGAAGACACCGACATCGAGCTCGACACCGTCCAGTCGACGTTGATCGAGGGCGTGGGAGGACGCCTCCATCACGACGGCCTCCATCCCTCCGTTGGCGAGCTTCCACAGCCACACGGCGACCTGAACCGGGCCAGGCGTAGTAAGACTCTCGGTGCCCGGCCACACGCCCTCGTCGTCGACCACGCCCAGCGTACCGATCGCGGCAGCAGGCCCCCGACCCGCCATCAGATGACGCACGAGCAGCGCTGTGGTCGTCTTTCCGTTCGTGCCGGTTACGCCGACCATGAACATGCCCTCGTCGGGAGCGCCGGTAACCGCACGCGCAGCCAGCGCGGCCGCGCGACGACCGTCGGCCACCACGAGCTGTGCAACGTCTACGTCCACCGGACGCTCGACCACGACCGCGACAGCCCCGTTCGCGACCGCGTCGGCCACGAAATCATGCGCGTCCGTGGAGGCGCCCTTCCACGCGAGGAAGAGGTCTCCGGGCTGGGCCTCACGGGAGTCCTGGCATACGCCCAGAACGGTGACGTCCCCTGGGCCGCGCAGCTCCCCAAGGAGGCCGGCCGACCGAAGGACGTCGCCCACCGCGTCCAAGGTCCGTGCGGGCTCAGTCATCAGCCCTTCTTCGTATTCTCAGCAGGATCGTGTCGCCTCGCGCCACGCGGGCGCCCGCTGCGGGCTCGGTCCCGAGAATCTCTCCGGCCCCCGCTCGGGAAACCCTCAGCCCCAACGCGTGCAGACGACGGACGGCGATCCGTGAAGGGAGCCCGGAAACGTCCGGTACCGGCACGGCGGACCCCGACGAGGGTGGTCCGTCGAATGCGAGCCCTACATCGAACGGCGCCTTCTGGGCCGGCGGCACGGGGGGATCGATCGGCAGAGCGGCGAAGTAGGCGGCTCGGCGCGCAGGCAGAGTCGTGGACGGGTGCGCCGCGCGCAGCAACGCGGCGCGATCGAGGTGCGTCGCTCGGGCGGCGAGCGCGGCCTCCATCGTGGTACGTGTCACCGGCGCCGCCACTGCGCCGCCGTAGTACGCGCCTTGGGGGCGCTCGAGCTTCACGAAAACCACGAGCTGCGGGTCCTCCGCCGGGAAATAGCCGACGAAGGAAGAAAAATACGCCCCGCGCTCATAGCCGACGTCCGGAGAGTAGAGACGGCTCGTTCCGCTCTTGCCGGCGACACGGAAGGTGCCGAGGCGCGCCGACTTTCCGGTGCCGTCTTCGACCACGTCCTCGAGCACGCGGCTCACCGAGCGGGCGACCTGCGGGGAGACGACCTGGCGGATCACTCGCGGCCCGAAGCGCTGGAGCACCGTGCCATCGCTGCCGCGGATCTCTCGGACCAGGCGGGGCTGCATGAGCCGGCCGCCGTTCGCCAGCGCCCCGTACGCCATCGCCATCTGCAGCGACGTGACGGAGATCTCATACCCGATCGCCAGCGACGCCGGAGATTGTTCCGTCCACCCTTCGGGACGGCGAAGCGTACCCCGTACCTCACCCGGAATCTCGATGCCCGTGAGACCGCCGAACCCGAAGTCGCGCAGGTTCTCGTACTGCCGCCCCGGCGGCATCGGCTGGGCGGCCATCGCGATCCCCACGTTGGAGGAGACACGCAGCGCGTCGGAAACAGTCATGCGACCTGACTGGCGCTCGTCGAGTGTGCGCCCCGCGACGGCCCAGCTCCCATCACCGACGTCGATCGTGTCCTGGAGCGACGCAACACCATGCTTGAGGAGGCCGGCAACCGTGAACGGCTTGAGCGTGGATCCGGGCTCGAACGGCGTGTTGATCGCAGAGAGCGAAGCGCTCTGACCGTCGCGGATCGAGACGAACGCGAGGATCTCACCGCTATGCGGATCCGTGATCAGTACGTCTCCGCCACGAGCTTCCGTATTGTCGATCGCTTCCTGCAGAGCCTCTCGTCCGATCTCCTGCAGATCCATATCGAGAGTGAGCACGACCTCACCGCCCGGACGTGGCGGCTCGACGAGAATGCGCTCGCCGGGGATCTCTCGGCCGACGTTGTCCCGCGCGACGACCTCCTGGCCGGGGCGGCCACTCAGCAAGTCCTCGAAGGCCTGCTCCACTCCGCCACGCCCCGTGTCGTCGAGGACGACGCCGAGTACACCGTCCGCGAGGTCTCCGTGCGGGTGGTAGCGCTGGAGCTTGCGCGTGACATAGATGCCGCGGACACCGTTCAGCTGATCACGCACCGCGGGCGGGTAGCGACCCTGGACGACGCTCCAGCGCCGTTGCGGAGACGTGACCTGCCGCGCCTTGCGGTACGAAATCCCAAGCGCGTCGACGAGGAGAGCACGTGCCGCCTCTACGTTCATGAGCTCGTTCGGAGCGATGCCGACCTTGAAGCGCTCGCGCGACACCGCGAGCGGCGTGCCGTCGCGGTCCAGCACGCTCCCGCGTGCCGCAACGACTTCTTCGTCCTTTCGGTGCTGAGCTTCCGCGAGAGCGCGCCACTGCTGAGCCTGTACCCCCTGGATCTGGCCCGCGCGCACGCAGATGATCGCCGCCGCGGTGAACCAGGCGCCGAGCAGAACTCTTCGCCGTAAAGGACTGGGCCGCGCGATCACGTCTTGCGGTGTCATGGCCTCGAGTCTCCCGGGAGCGTGACCAACTCGACTCCCTCCGGGATATGCATACCAAGCCGTTCTCGCGCCTCGGGCACCACGCGCGCCCGGGACTCGAGCACCAGGATGTCCCGCTCCAGCTCGACCCGCTCTGCCGCGACGACCGAGATCCGGCGGTGTAGCTCGTCGAGCAAGGCGAGTGATTCCAGTGCCCGGCTCTGGCGCCACGTAACCATCCCGAGCGCACCGAGGAGGACGAGGAAGACGAGGAAGACCACCGCGCCGCGAGCAAGCGTGGCCGGGGCCATCAGGCGGCCCTCCGCCAGGCTCTCAGCCGAGCGCTGCGCGCACGCGGGTTTCGCCCGATCTCGTCTCGGTCCGGGCGTACCGGCCTCGGCGTGAGTGTCTCACCCAACGGCACGCCCCGGCAGGTGCACAGCGGAAGCTCTGGGGGGCAGATACACGCCTTGCTCCACTCGCGGAACGCGTTCTTCACAACCCGGTCCTCAAGTGAGTGGTAGGCGATCACGACCAAGATGGCTCGATCGTTCAACGCTTCCCGAATGGCGGGTAGCCCCATCTCCAATGACTCCAGCTCCTCGTTTACGGCAATCCGGACAGCCTGGAAAATCCGGGCTTTGTCCTGCTGAGAAGGGGAGCGCCGCAACGTCACGGACAGCGCCGCGACCAGATCGTCACTCGTCTCCAGCGGAGCGGACGCACGACGCTTCAGGATCTCCCGCGCCAATCCCCGTGCCCTAGGCTCCTCGCCGTAGTCACGGAACACCGACACGAGCTGGTCCTCGCTGGCCGAGGCCAGCAAGAGAGCGGCGTCGTTCCCCTCCGTCGTATCCATTCGCATATCCAGTGCCACACCGCCGCGGAAGGCGAATCCCCGGTCTTCTTCATCGAGCTGATGGGAACTCACGCCGAGGTCGAGCAAGGCACCGTCCAGGCCACGGTCGCGGACCTCGATGTCCGCCAGAGCGCGGTCGAAGCGGCTGTGCAGGAAGCGCACTCGGTCGCTGTACTCGCCGAGCGCCGCCCGCGCCGCTTCGAGTGCCTCCGGATCGCGGTCCACGGCCAGAACCCGGCAACCGCGACACTCCTCCAAGATCCACCGTGCATGCCCTCCCCCACCGACGGTCCCATCCAAGTAGAGCTGCTCGCCCCCGGGGCTGAGGAACCGCAGTACCGCATTGCTGAGCACCGGCTCGTGGAAGCCGACCCTATCCCTTCGCTCCGCTCGCGACCCCGGGGTCGTCCCGCCACGTCCCGCTCCGCTGTCGGTCATCCGAAGAGCCGGTGCGCAAATTGTTCGAGGTCGCCCGCTTGATCCTGAACGGCCTCGCCATACGTCGACGGGTTCCAGAGCTCCACGCGATCGAGATTGCCGCTGAGGAGCACCGTTCCCGACAGACCCGCAGCCTCCTGTAGGCTTGCGGGCACGAGGATCCGCCCCTGTTTGTCGGGCGCAACCTCCACTGCGTTCGAAACGATGAGCCTGACCTGGTTCCAAGCCTGCGGATCGTTCCGGCGGTATTCGAGGAGTCGTTCCTGCACGCCTACCCATTTGGATGCTGGAAAGAGCGTCAGGTATGGCTTCTGCCATTGGAGGAGCACGAAGCGGCCTGAGTCGGCCTCTCGGCGAAACGCCGAAGGGAGGCTGACCCGCCCCTTCTCGTCCATCTGATGCTCGTACTGCCCGACGAATCCGTTCACCAACTGCCCCTGGTGGTAATAAGTGGGATTAAGTGGGATATTATGGTGCCAGTATACGCTCTGGTGGCTGAGGGCGTCAAGGGTGCATTATTACAAATAGTTGGGGGTCGCGAGGCCGGTCCGGATGAAGGGAATACGTGCTTAGCACGGGCACGATCACCGAATCGGCACCTCGAGCACTTTTTCGATTTTCCGAAGGAAAACCGAAGATGCGCTCGCAGAGCGGTGGGTCGAAGTGGGGGACATTCGGGACGAGCGGCGGTGCGCGCGGGGAGGACCCGCGCCCAAGTGCGCAAGAAAAAGCGCCCCGGGGCCGAAGCCCCGGGGCGCTCAAGCCCCCTCGGTTGCTGCTAGCAGCCCGTGGTAGAAGAGGGCTTCTAGGTCACCGACCCCTCTGGATGATCGCGTCCTGAATCTCCACGTAGGTGTTCGCGTTCGCGAGCAGCTCCCCGAGGTTCACGTTCACCGACGCCGGGTAGGCTCCAGACTGGGTGAACAGGTTTATCGCGGTCCGGAACTTCGGCAGCGTAGCCTCCGCGGTCTCGATCGTCTGGGGCGCTTGCTGCAAGACAGCGGCCTGGTACACGCTGAAGCCGTGCCAGAAGTTGAGCTGGCTGACCATCGCTTCATTGAGGTCGGGCAGTTCCTTCGCCCCCGCGATCCCCTCGATCGCGTATTGGTAGTTCTTCTGCTGGTAACCTTTTTGGTACGCGTCAGCGAAGATCATACGGGCCGCCTGCTCCGCCCGCTGCGGGTCATCGGCAGCGGCCTCCTTCAAGACCGCGACCGCATCCTCGACGCGACCGGCCTTGATCAGCCAGTTGCCTTGCCGAAGCATGGCGCTCGGATGCGAAGGGTTGATCTCACGGACACGGTCGAGCGCAGCGATCGCATCGGTGAGCTGATCGTTTCGCTGCAGCGCATCCGCGTAGATCGACCACAGCGCGTCTTCCTGCGCGTGCGTCTGGAGAACCCGAGCCCCGACCTCGACCGCGTTGGCGATCTCATTGAGCTGGATGTACGCCGCGATGATGTTCCGAAGGTGCCCTACGGGCGTCTCCGCGCCCTTGCCCTTGAACACCTTCTCATACGCCTGGATCGCCTCTCGGTAGTGACCCTGGGCCTGCGGAGAAACGCCACCCCCGTTGTTTTGGGGGGCATCGAGCGCCGCGTCCTGCTCGGCCTCGAGCGCAGCGGAGAACGCGAAGCCGCCGTACTGCTCCCAGAGGTCGATGTTCTCGGGGTCGACCTCGAGGCCGATCTCGATGAGCTGCATGCCACCCACTGGGTCTCCGGCCCTCGCGAGGTCGAAGGCGATCCTCATGCGAACCGCCGCGTTCGCCGGGTTCAACTCGAGGTAGCGTCCGTAATACTCACGAGCCTGATCGTCGTTCTCCCGCATCGCCGACATATATCCGGCCAGCTCGAGCGCGTCCTCATGGAAAGGATCCAGTGCCAGCACCTTCTCCATCTCCCCGAGCGCTTCCGTGTGGTTCTCCATCTCATAGAGGATCCGCCCGCGCAAATAACGAGTGGCGACGCCATCGGGGTTGAGGCCGAGCGCCTGGTCGCAGTTCCTCAGCGCGTTCTCCCACTGCCGGCTGGCGTAGTAGTCGGCGCAGATGCCCTGGGCGCGGATCTGTTGCACGTACCTGTCGAACTCGTTGAAGATGTGCTGCGCCGCAACCTCTTCGTCCTTCTCTGCCACCGTGACATTCGAGACCGCGAACTGCTCGCTCGAGGCGACGTCCCAGAAGACCACATTCTGTAGCGCCCAGGACTTGTCGGGCAACTCGTTGTACGCGGCACACAGAGCAACCTGCGCGTCGATCTGCGAGGCGAGCTGACGCGTCACGATACAGTTCAAGTCTTCGATCTTGGTATCGAAGCGTTTGGCCTGATTCTTGATTTCCCTCTCTTCGATGGGCTCGTGCGTCGCAAGCGTGTTGATGAGCTTGCGGAGCTCCTTCGAGGCGTCCTTGCCGAAATCATCATCCGCGTCCCCCAGCGGCGTGAAGTACGGGATGAGCACGCGGAAGCGGCCCTGAGCTTGTGCATCAAGGGCTACCGGGCCCAGGACAAGGGCCACAAGGACAAGGCTGAGTGACAGCTTCAAGTGTCGGACCATGCTTCGTTCTCCGTGTCTATCCATCAGTCGCATATACCTCTATCAATCGCAGACGTTACATGTTCCTTGGCGATCCCGCCATAGGTCCACAACGCGACCGCCTACCTCGAGGCCCGATTGATCGATCCCGCGAGCGGGCGCGTCGAACGCACGTGGCGGACCGAGACTCCCCGTGACGCAGATGCGGTTGGGGTCGCGCGCGCCATCGTCGGGGGTCTGGTCGCCGAGCTCGGACGCTTGGGCCGGGTCCCGGCTTGGAGCGATCCATTCGCCCACGCCGCGCCGACGACCTTCGAGCCCACGAACATTTCGGTCTCGGCCGTGAACGCCTTCCTCGCCGGCTTGGCGTCCGAGGAGGTTTGGAACTGGGAATCCGCTCGAGTCGGGTACCAGGCGGCCATAGCCATGGACTCCAGCTTTTTCGAAGCCGATGTCGCGCTCGCCCGGACCGCGAGGCTGCGATCGGGAGGAACACTAGGGAGCAATTGATCCGAATGTGGCGCGGGGTGGCTTGGGCGCCTATTAGTCCCCCTGCTAGCAGTCCGTGGAAGAAATAGGTTCCCAGCGGATGATGGGTGGGAGAGAAGGCAGACACGCGGGGGCTGTGTTGTTGTGCAAGAAGCGGGTTTTGGGGTCTGACGAGGCGATATTCGGCCCAAGGAAGGCGAAATAGCGCCGAATACGGCGGAAAAAGCGCGAGACGCGGGTTGTAACCTGAGTTGCGAGCGCAGCTGGTACGGTAGCGAGGCCCTGTAACGCACGGGGGGTTCCAACCCCGAACCGCTTGCGCATGAGAAGGCCGAGGTTGAAGGCCGCCGCGTGGATCAACATCCGTTTTCGAATCTCCTCCTGGCCCCGTATGTGGACGCGACGCAGCCCTCCGGTCACAAGCAAGTGCGCAAACCCCCGCTCCACCTTCTCGCCGCGCTGGCGCAGCAGCCGCATCCCCCGGTTGCCGCGGATCCGGCGGCGGTTGTCGTAGGTCGGCGTCTGCGCGTCCCGGTTGTTCTTCCATTTCCGGCGCCCGCGGTTGGGCTCGCTCACATAGCTGCGCAGCTCCCGCTCCTTCACGCCCGTCATGGTCTTGTTCGAGTGGTAGCCTTTGTCGGCCACCACTTCCTCGGGCTCTACCTGCACTACTTCCAGCTGCCGCTCTGCCTCGTCCAGCGTGTTGGGCAGCGACGCCACATCTCCCCCGTCCATCGTCTGCACCGTCACCGCCACAAGCGCACCGGTCTCCATGTCGACCGCCTGCTCCAACTTGTGCGCCAGGCGCGTCCTGCCGTCCTTCATCTTCGTGATCCGCGCCTCCGGGTCGTGCGGATGCACCCAGTCCTTGTTCGAGCCCTTCTTCGGACGCTTCCGGTCCAGCGTCGTCAGATCCTTGCGCGTCGGCGTCTCGATCCCCGACGCCCGGGCCACCTGCTGCAGCCATTCATCGTAGCCCAACCCGTCGTCGCGCCGCACGATCGTGCGCATCGCCGCATTCGCCTCCAGCGTCGTCGAGTCGACGCCCAGCGTCTTGCCGCTCAGCAACCCCGACCCCTTCAGCAGCTCCAGCACCCGCCCGAACACCGCCGCGTGCGCTTCCACGCTCAGGCGCTTGCGCGTCTTCGACAGGGTCGAATGCTCCGGCGGGTTCTTCGCCCACCCGTATCCCAGAAACTCACGCAACGACAACGAGTCCCCACACCGCCAGGCAATGCCCCGCTCCGAGCCGATCCCTTCCAGGTAGCCCACCATCATCATTCGGAAATACACCCCGGGAGCAATCCCCGGCCGACCCCGATTGTCCGCGTAGCACTCACGGCATGCCTCTTCCGCGAACTCGTCAAACCCGCTTTTCGCCAGAAGCTCGTTCAAGGCCCAGTAGAACGGGTTGTCCAAGGCCCGAATCTCGCTCGCCACCACGAACATCTCGCCCTGCCGAGCCTCGGGCCGCTTGCCTACCGCCATCGCCGTCCTCGCTGCAAAAACCCTCGTGTCCTCCTGATTTAACACAACAGCGATGACCGGACTTTATCCACGGTCTGCTAGTCCCCCTTCGAGCCATTCCGATCACGGCCACGCCGAGCGGCCCTTGACCCATACACCCTGAGCGTCGAGCACGCCGACCCGGACCGCGAGTCAGCCGCTGAGAAGCGCGCTGTGCGCGCTCTGATCGTTGAGGACGATCAGGCCGACAGTTGGTTGTTCTCCGAGATCCTCAGGTCCCGCGGATACCATGTCGTCGCCTGCGCCACTGGCGAGGGCGCCCTCAAGAGCATCGAGGACCGAATTCCGGACCTCGTTCTGCTCGATCTCCTGCTGCCCGGCATCGACGGCCTGGAAGTGTGCCGACGAATCGACGCGCTCGATCCCGATGGCCGCACACCATGCATCCTCGTCGTGACCTCGAGTCAGGAGGCGGGTGCTCTCGACGACGTGCTGGCGGCCGGAGCCGACGACTTCATTCGCAAGCCGGTGGACGCGGTGGCGCTGGGCGTCCGCCTCGATATCGCCGAGAGGAGAATCCGAGAGGTAGGCGACCTGATCGTCGCCCGCCACGAGTTCCGCCCGAAGGCCTTTGACCTGGAGACGCTCTTCAACAACGTGCAGAACGTCCTGTTCTCAGTCGATGTTACGGACGAGCGCCTCATCCAAATCTCTCCGGCCACGAGGCACGTGTTCGGCTACGACCCTGAGGAGCTTGTCGGGGAGAAGTCCCGCTGGCAGAAGGTGCTGCTCCCGGGAACCGATGACCTCAACCCTTGGGAGGACCTCAAGAACCGCGGGTCCGACGTACCTTTCGTGCGCGAGTACTCAGTCCTACACCCGGAAAGAGGCGACCGGTGGGTGCGAGCGAGCGCGAAGCTTCATCGGGATGAGGCATCGGGCCACCTCTACGTGCGGACGGTGTGGTCGTGGACGTCACCGACGAACAGGGATCTCGAAAGGAACTCGCGGCCCACAATCGCGAGCTCGCCACTCTCCACCGCCTCGGAGAGCTGACGCTGTCCGCGACCTCGCTCGAGGAGGCGTATAGGCAAATCCTCGATCTCGTCAGCTCGGTGATGGGCTGTTCCATCGTCGCGATCGAGCATCTCGATCGGGACCGGGACCGCATGGTGGTGAGCGCCGCCAAGGGATGGCCGGCGTTCGACAACGGAGACGTCGAGATTCCGCTGCACCGGACGCTTTCGGGTACCGTCGTGAAGAGCGGACGGCCGGTTCTGGAGTCCGACCCCACGTCACGGCGCGAGCACGCGGATGAGCTGCTGCTCGCGTTGCACCTACGTACCTATGCCGCGTTCCCGCTCAAGTCGGGCGGCTCGGTGTTCGGGACTCTCCTTCTGGCGGACACTCAGGTGGTTATGCTCGATGAGCACTTCGAGCGTCTCGGCATGAACCTGGCCACCACCGTAGCGAGGTACGTCGAGCGCATGGAAGCGGAAGCGTCGATGCGCGAGAGCGAGCAACGGCATCGCACGCTCGCGACCCAGCTCCAGCACGCGAACCAGGAACTCGAATCGTTCGCCTACTCGGTCTCTCACGACCTGAGGGCGCCACTGCGCACGATGCAGGGCTTCGCATATGCCCTTCTGCAAGACTACGGCGAGCAACTCCCCGAGGAAGCGCGCGACTACGCCAACCGGATTGTTGCCTCAGGGCAGCAGTCCGAGCAGCTGATCAATGACCTACTGGCCTACAGCCGGCTCAGCTTCGAGCGGTTGGAGCTGATGCCGGTCGACCTGCGAGCGGTCGTCGATTCGGCCCGAGAGCAGATCCAGGGCGACCTCGACGCGCGCAACGCCAACCTCACCGTGGAAGATCCGCTGCCTGGCGTGCGAGGCAATCTCACCGCGCTCGTTCAGGTTGTAGCCAATCTCCTCTCAAACGCGGTGAAGTTCGTGCCCGAGGACCGGACACCCGACATCCGGGTCCGCACAGAGGAGCGCGAAGACTCGATTCGCCTTTGGGTGGAAGACAACGGCGTCGGCGTCCCCGAAGGTCAGGAGGAACGGATTTTCGGCATGTTCGAACGGCTCATTGAGAGCGGAGACCGCCCGGGCACAGGCATCGGGTTAGCAATCGTACGCCGGGGACTCCAGCACATCGGCGGAGAGTGTGGCGTCGAACGGCGAGCGGAAGGCGGAAGCGCCTTTTGGATCGATGTGCCGAAGGCACCGCTCACCTCGTGGCGAAAGGTCGGGCGCAGACGCAAGTAATAGCAGCGAGGAGGCCCCGGCAGCCAACAAGAGTGGCCGGGGCCTTCTGAGCCCGCTGAAGTCCTTCTGGATCTAGAAGCGGAGAGACACACTGCGGTTGCATTCGGAGTCCTGTGCCGACACGATCACCCGAGTCTACTCCACCCCCCCCGTTTTCACGATGCGAATAGACCCCATAGACCTCACCGCGCCATGACTGAAGGCTTCGCCTTCGACGGCACCGCCGAGGTCATCGCCCACCGCGGCTACAGCGCTCGCGCGCCGGAGAACACTCTCGCGGCGATCGACCTCGCGATCGAGGCCGGGGCCGACGCGATCGAGTTCGACCTGCATACGGCCGGGGACGGCAACCCGGTGCTATTCCACGACCCCATGCTCAGCCGTACCACGAACGGCGTCGGTCCCGTGCGGCGGCGAACCGTCGAGCAGCTCCAGAAGCTCGACGCGGGCGGCTGGTTCGGTGCCGAGTTCGCGGGGGAAAAGATTCCGACATTCCGCGAAGCTCTGGAGCACGTCGGGGACCGTGTCCCCCGCGTGTACGCCGAGGTGAAGGGTTTCCGTGAACTGGAGGACCTGGACAGGATGGTGCGCTTCGCAACCGAGACCGGCCAGAAGGAGCGTACGATCTTCGTCGCCATGAACTGGACGTTGCTCGACCGGATGCGCTCGCAGGACGCGTCCGCACGCATCGCCTACATCGTCGACGATGCCGAGTCTGCGGAGGAAGCCTTGCGCAGAGCGACTGGCGACTCCTCGGCGCTGATCGACTTCAAGGCTGAGCTTCTGCTCGACGACCCGTCGCTGGCGTCGCGGGCCCGCGACGCCGGCATCGAGTTGGCGGCCTGGACGGTGGACGATCCGTCGGACGCTTCAAGGCTGCTGCGAATGGGCGTTCCACGCATCACGACGAACGAGGTCGAAGCACTGCTCGATTGGAAGCGCGAGCTGTGAACCAAGGTGGGTTGCCCCACCCTTTCTCGCCCCTCGGTCGCGTTGACGCATTGCGCCGGATGCGCTCGGAGGGCGTCGATGTCCTGGTGGTGGGTGGCGGCATTACCGGGTGCGGCATCGCTCGGGACGCCGCGCTGCGGGGCTGGTCGGTCGCCCTCATCGACAAGGAGGATTTCGCCTTCGGCACGTCCTCCCGCTCCTCGAAGATCGTTCACGGCGGCGTGCGCTACCTCGAGTATGGTCACTTCCTACTCGTCCGTGAGTCCGCGAGAGAACGCACAGTGCTCCGCTCGATCGCGCCTCACCTGGTCCATCGTCTGGAGTTCCTCTATCCGGTATTCGCACCCGACTCGTTGCTCAAGATCAAAGCGGGGCTATCGGTGTTCGACTGGCTCGCGGGAGCGTCGAACGAGGACAAGCACGTGAATCTCGAGCCTCACGAGGTCCGGGCTCGGCTACCCGGATTGCGGGAGCCGCTGCGGGGTGCCGTCCAGTACCCGGAGTACATCACCGACGACGCACGCCTCACGCTGGAGAACGCGATCTCGGCCGCGGAGCACGGGGCTTTGCTCGCGAATCACGCGGCCTTCGATCGCTTTCTGATGAACGATACGGGGGGGGTGCGAGGTGCCCGCGTCGAAGACCGCCTGACCGGCGATGCCTTCGACGTCGAGGCGCGATGCGTCGTCAACGCGTGCGGGCCCTGGGCCGAAGAGATACTGCGAAACGCTGACATGCCGATAGAAACGCCGCTGCGACCGAGCAAGGGCATCCACCTGCTGTTATCGGCGGAACGATTGCCGATCGAGGGTGCGGCCTTCCTCAAGTCGACCTCGGGTCGCAGGGGACTCGTGATGCGCCGACTGGACTACGTGTACGTCGGAACCAGCGACACGAAGTACGACGGGCCATTGGATACTCCTCGAGCGACCCGGGAAGATGTGCTCGAGCTGCTCGAGATGGTCCAGGATTGCTTTCCCGACGCCGCGCTACGCATCGAGCACGTGCTCGCCACCTGGGCCGGGATCCGCCCGCTCATAGAAGAAGAGGACAAGACGACCCGCGACACCTCGAGAGAGGACGAAGTCTGGTCTGGCCCTGAAGGCCTCGTCACGATCGCGGGGGGGAAACTCACCACGTATCGACGTATGGCCGAGCGCGTCATCGATGAGCTGCGAGAAGTGCTGGGACCGCCGCCACGCGACGAGGTCCGAACGACTACCGTCCCGCTTCCGGGAGCACCCGAAGGCGACTTCGTGGACTTCGAGTGCCAGGCAGCAGAGCGCCTTCGGGCTGCAGGGTTGACTGAGAAGACGGTCCAACGGCTGCGATGGCTCTACGGCTGTCAGCTCGACCATCTACTAGCCCTGGCGGAGACCGATCCGGCATGGCTGGAGCCGCTCGGACGTGGGGTACCGGCCGTGCGGGGCGAGGTGAAACTCGCGGTGGAACGAGAGATGGCCTCGAATCTCATCGACTTCATGGACCGGCGCAGTGCGCTGCTCCTCTTTTCCCCCGACTTCGGACTCGCCGGGGCCGGTGAAGCTGCTGAGATCATGGGATCCCTGTTGCACTGGAACGAGGACCGGAGAAACGCCGAGGTAGAGCGGTACCGTGCCTACGCCGACGAGCACCGGGTGCCACCCGCCTTAGGCGTTGGTCTCCGCCGAGACATGAGCCACCGGTAGTAAGAGCCGGAACGTGGTCCCTGACCCCGGCTCCGAGTCCACTTCCACGACACCGCCGTGGGCCTCCACCACACCCTGGACGATCGTGAGGCCGAGGCCGGCGCCACCGTGTCCGGCGGTCTGCCAGAAGCGGTCAAAAAGCCGGTCGAGGGCTTCGGGCGTGATCCCCGCACCGCTGTCGGACACCGAGAGCACCACCCGGCCGTCATGCTCCGTGCCCCCGAGCGTCACGGAACCGCCGGGTGGCGTGAATCGGAGCGCGTTGTCGAGCAGGTTCGCGAGTGCCTGGAGCATGCGGTCCCGGTCCATTCTGGCCTGGGGCACATGCAAATCGACCTCCACCAGCAGCTCGATGCCGGCCATCTCAGCCTGCCCCTCGAAAAGCTCTCTGGCCTCGTCCAGGATCGGGCGTACGTGCTCGGCAGAAGGACGCACGACGAACGCTCCCGCTTCGATGCGCGCCACATCGAGCAGCGCCTCGATGAGCCGACCCATGCGGCCAGCGGATCGCGCGATGATCCGCGCTTGCTTCCGACGCTCGTCCTCATCCAAAGCCAGATCTACGAGCAGGTCTGCGGCGGCCGCGACCACGCCTAGAGGATTGCGCAGGTCGTGGGAAACGAACGAGACGACTTCTTCCCGCTGGTGGACCGCTCGCAGCAGGGCGGCCTCCTTCTCCCGAAGCTCGCTGATGTCCGCGAAGGTCAGGACGGCGCCGCGCAGCTCCACCCCATCGACCAGCGGATGCAACGACCAACGGGCCGGGAACGACGTCCGGTCGCAGCGCCACAGCACGTCGTCGTCGCCGGAATCCACATGGCCTCCCGCGTGAAGCGCCGCAAGGATCGGCGACTCCGTGCGGTCTCGGGGCTCTCCGTCGGCGGTGGAGTGATGGACCAGGTCGTGCATATCACGACCCCGGATCTCGCGTTCGCTGAAGCCCAGAAGCGCACACCCTACCCGGTTCAGCGACGAGCACTTCCCGTCGAGGTCGATTCCCAGAACACCGTCTCCCGTCGCCTCGAGTAGCGCGTCGATCTCGCGCCGAGCTCGCACCGCCTCCGAGCGACGCCGTTCGCCTTCCGCCATGAGGCCCCGAAGCCGTCGACTCACGAGCCCGACCACGAGCGTCGCGGCGAGGGCGACGAGGGCCAGACTGAGCGTGATCCAAAACTGGAAGCGCATCGTGCGGGCCGTCCTGCGTTTGCCCTCGTTGACATGGCTCTCGATCGCGCGTTCCAGCTCTCGAGTAGCGCGCCGGAGATCGTCGAACGCGGCCAGACTCTGCGCGGCGAGCACCCGGCGGGCAACGGCGTCGTCCGGCGCGTCGAAGACCCTCCGGTTCTCGAAGTGCCAACGCGCCGACTTCGCCGAGAGTTCGGCCAAGCGCTCACGGACATCGAAATCCATGGCACGAACCCTCTCGGCCAGGTCGGCGTAGAGACTGTCCTCACGCACTACCGCAGCGTTGTACCGTATGCGATACGATCCTTCGCCGGCCGGCAGGAATCGCTGGAGGAGGTCCACCAGGCGCGCTTGGGCGAGCGACAGCTCCGCGCTCGCCAGCAGCGCAGGCTGGAGGTGTTCGGTGATTTGTTCCTGTGCCCGCGCGACGCGTTGTCCGAGATAGATCGGCAGAATCGCCAGCGCGATGAGCGCGACCGCGACAAAAGCGAGCGCCACGCGGGCGCGTGTCTTCCGGGGGCGACCGTTTCGGAGCTCTACTGCCGACTGGGTTGGGCTCATCCAAGACTCCGGTGAGGCCGTCGGCCTTCGTCCATACGCCGTCTAGTTGACGAATGGCGCCAGACTGATCGTTTCGAGCGCTGCTGCGTCGGGCGGCAACTCAGAGCCGCCCGGTTCGAATCCGTTCATTCGTAGCACGAAGGCCACGATGTCAGTGTATTGCTGGAGTTCCAGGCTTCCGGGCGCATCCTCGGGCATCTGGGTCGACACCATCTCGAAGAGATCACCGGCCGTGCGCCGCCGCCACTTGAACTTGAACCGGCGGTCGCTGAACTCGCTCGAGCTGTGGCACGCGGTACAGGTCGAACGAAAAACGTTTCGTCCTCGGTCGGCCTGAGCCGCCGAAAAACCGAGCGCCGACGAGGCGGGAGCGGCATCCGCGCCGGCGCCGCTATCCGCGGTGACCGTAGCGGCCCCGGCAGAGTCGCTCGCGGCAGAGGGTCCTTGCGCGACAGTCGTGCTGCCCGCGCAACCCGCGAGAGCCAGCAATGTCACGAACGTCAGGGATTTGGAAGGAATCATCGTGCTCTGCCATGGAGTGAGAAGGAAGGTCCCAAGATGCGGCAGTGCGGGCCGAACCGGCAAGCCGGGGAGTCGCAGTCTCGGCCATGCTCACTCCAAGTCCTGGTGGAGCTCCGCCCTCACAAGGTCCTCCGGTGTGTTCACGTTGAGAAAGGACGCTCCGGTCTCCAAGCCGAGCGAGGCCAGGTCCAGCTCCCGACCGTCGAGCGCGCGGAAGAGCGAGTGCAGCGAAAGGTCAGACTCAGCGAGTCGTTCCGCCACCAACGGCAGCGCAGAGCAGCCAGACACGGCAGAGAGAGGCTCGACGCCACCGGGTCGCCTCGGCGCAGCCGCCAACGATGTCTCGGCCTGTGCCGCAATCGCAGCCATGACCCGCTCACCGACGAGAGGGAGATCACACGCGAGAAGCAGCACGGCGTGCAACTGGCACGCCTCGGCCTCCAACAACGCGGTGTGTAGCCCACCCAAAGGCCCATGCCCCGGCATCGCGTCAGGAAGCCCCCTGATCCCCTTGGGGACCTCAGCGTGGTTGCACGAGATGACCACGACCTCATCCGTCGTGGCTTCGAGCGCATGAATCGCGCGGTGCAGCATCGGCACGCCGGCAACGAGCTCCATCGCCTTGTCGCGTCCGTAGCGGCGGCTTCGCCCACCCGCGAGTACGGCACCCAGGAGCCTCATCGGACGCGCTCGGCTCCACAGTAGACGTTGAAGCCGCGATCACGCGCGAAGCCGACGAGGGTTTGGTGGAACCGGCTCGCGAGATCGACGGCCAGACTCGACGGCGCGCCGACCGCGACGAGTACCGGCACCTGGGCCATGAGCGCCTTTTGCACGATCTCGAACGAGGCGCGCCCGCTCACAACCAACACCCTGTCCTGGGCTGGCAAGACTCTAGAGAGCAACGAATGTCCGAACACCTTGTCTACGGCATTGTGACGGCCGACGTCCTCGCGCAGCACGTCCAAGGACCCGTCCACCCGGAAGAGACCAGCGGCGTGCAGCCCTCCGGTGCGGGCGAAGACGCCCTGCGCCGCCAGAAGTCGATCGGGCAGATCGCACAAGAGCGCGCCGGGAACCCGAAAACCGGCGGGCAATATCGAGCAACCCGTCGCCCGCACAGCTTCGATCGATGCCTTACCGCAGATGCCACAACTCGACGATGTGAACACGTTCCGACGCATCGCGTCCGCGTCGAACGGGACCCCGGAGCGCAAGCGAGCCTCGACGATGTTGTAATGTTGAGCCTCGTCCTCGCGACAGTAGGTCAGTTCGTGAACGTCGTCGGCCTTCGACACGATTCCCTCGCCGTGGAGGAAGCCCGCGACCAGCTCGAAGTCGTCGCCCGGGGTGCGCATCGTGATCGCGATAGGTTCGATGAGGCGGCGGTCGCCCGCGGTCCACGAGACTCGGATCTCGAGCGGCTCTTCGACCGCGAGAGTGTCCTTCTGCCGAACCACGCGTCCGTCACGGTGACGCGCGACGCGTACGGAGCGGGTGGGGCTCCCCCGTCCGATCACGTCAGTCCCCGGCCTCGCCATCCGCGTCGGCCCGCACGACCTCCACGATCGCCGTGAAATCCGGGATTCCACACTCGGGCTCCACGACGTCACGCCGGATCATGGGGTTCGCCTCGGGCCAGTAGACCTGGAGGTTGCGCTCCTTCACGGGGGCGATGCGGCAGCGACCGGAGAACGAGCCCACGTCGGAACGCAGGGCTACCGGGTCACCGTCCGCCAGTCCCCCAGGCGCGCGGCGTCTGCCGCGGCCATGAAGACATCGTCCCGTTCTCCGCTTGTGAGCGGATCGTGCCTCGCTTGGATCATCGAATTGAACTGCTTGCCGCGCCGCGTGCTCAAATGGAACCAGCCCTCCGGGATATCCAGCTCCGAAGGATGCACCGGATGGAATCGGGAACGACCGCCCGGGAGCGCGGAGCGTCCACCTTCACAGAGGCGTGGGCCGCCCCATTGGATCGCATCGCCCGCCGCCGCAAGCCGCTCGATACCCCGGTAGAACGGCACCGCCCGCGCGATGTCGCGTCGCCCTTCGAGCGCATCCGTGAGTCCCAGAAGTTCGGCGCGATCGGGGTCGACTCGGGCGGCCAGCTCCACGAGCACCTCCCACTCGGAGCGGGCCTCCTCGATGCGGGGCCCAGGGATCTCTGGAGAGAAGTAGATCCGCCGCTCGGTAGCCGTCTCGGTTCCGCCGCCCGGCTGCTCGTAGCGCGTCGTCGCGGGCAGCAGAACGACAATGTCTTCGGGCTCGACGAACATATGGTGTGCGAGCACGATGTCTTGGTGCACACGCAGGGGAACTCGCTGGAGCGCCTCCCTACAGTACGCGGGATCGGGAAGCGTACCCAGATAGTCACCACCGATCGCCCACAGCGCGTCAATCTCCCCGCGGTGCGCCGCGTGGACCGTCTCAACGGCGGACAGCCCGCGCCAGTCGGGCACGTCGAAGCCCCACAACTCGGACATCTCCGCGGCGCCCTGTGCGGTGACGGCTCGACCACCCGGGAACGACCACGGCACCGCTCCGACCTCCGCGCCGCCCTGCACCCCGCTGTGGCCTCGGATCGGCATGAGCCCACACTTCTCTCTCCCGAGGAAGCCGCGAGCCAAGGCGAGGTTGACGATGGCCTGTACGTTGTCGACTCCAAAGCGGTGCTGGGTAATGCCCATGCTCCAGATGAACACCGCGCTCCGCGCCTTGGCCACGGTCTCGGCGAAGTCGGTCATGCCTTCTCGTGTCACACCGCTGAAGCGCTCGAGCTCCGACCACGACTGCCCCGCCACCTCGCACTCGAGCTTCGCGAATCCCTCGGTGTGTCGGTCGATGAATTCGCGGTCGACTCCGTCCGTGTCGATGAGGTGCTTGAGCACCCCGTTGAGAAACGCGACGTCGCCACCCTGGTGCACCTGCACGAAGTCGTCGGCCAGCTTGGTGCCGAAGAGCGCGCTGTCGAAAACCGACGGAATCCAATACCGCTCCATCGCAGGCTCACGGTAAGGGTTCACGACCAGGACATCCACGGGGACCCCGCGCAGGGCAGCATCTACGTCTACGGGGTCAAGGACGACGTCGTCCATATCATCGATGTAACGCAGGTGGGGGAGGACGGGCACTTCGAGCGGATTCCAATCCTCCAACAGTACTCGAAGATCCTTCTCGCGGGAGTGATCTCCAGCAATGCCAGGACGGTGAGCTTCACGCCACTCCTCGACTTCTCCCACGACGGCGAGCTCGTCGGACCGCGGCGGCTCAAGGTCCTTCGCAAGGACCAGATTCCTGAGGGGTTCGATACCAGCCTGTTCACCCAGTACCTCCAGAACGAGCTCCCGGCGGATGGGGATGGTATGGGGGTGACACATGCCTTTCAGTTCTCGATCGAGGACGGCGTAGTGACGGACGTATCCGGTCAGTACCTGAGGCCGTTCATGCCCGAGATACGCGACCAGTTCAAGCTGTTCATCCCCGAGATCAGCTTCAAGGGCTT
Source organism: Longimicrobiales bacterium (assembly GCA_965197725.1). GTDB lineage: Bacteria > Gemmatimonadota > Gemmatimonadetes > Longimicrobiales > Gaopeijiaceae > UBA1138. Next base: position 14,213 of record CBDANQ010000031.1, on the reverse strand, counting down.
TCCGTTGGCTGAGCTCGCTGAGCGCGAGCACGTGGTGACCACGCTCGCAGGGAATCTCCGCAAGTTCGTTCCCAATCTGGAAGTCGTGGTCGGTCAGATCGGGCGCAACGGTGCCGTGCGGTTAAACCCGGAGGGCGTGTACGAGATCGATCCGGGGTACTTCCTAGTCTCGCTCGAGCGCCAGCCTTGGCAGCGGCCGGACGGGGCCTCCATCATTCCCATCGAGACCGCCATAGCGAACGAATACCAGGGAGAGCTGCGAGGGGCGTTCGGTAGCATCTTCATGACGAAGCGACTCTCCGTCGAACTGTTGGACAAGATCCTGGCGAAAGCGGCGGCGCGGTGCGTCGGGCTGACGGGAACCACGCCCGTGGTCGTTCCGCCACACTTGACGATTCTGACGCACGGGCGCTTCTACCATGAGCGCCCCGACGAAGTAGGCGAGGCCGAGGTCATGGCCTTCAAACTGGCCAACGCGTACCCGGCTCGGCCCGGAAACGACCGGCGGCGGCCCGTCGAGGTCTTGGGGGAGACCCTGCCTTCGGCCAGCCAGTCGGTCGAGACGTTGTGGGGGTAGAGCACCCCAAGGCGTGTCGGCCCCGCCCGGCGGGACGATCAGCACCGGGAACGCCAGACTGGCGCCTTTGCCGGTGCGGACCAACCTCGATGGCAGCTACGGGTTTGCGGCCCGAGACATAGCGACGTCCCTCGAGCGGAATTTTGAATCCGCGGGACCGCTGGTCTCGGCCCGGCGGGATTGAAGGAGCACAGGGCCGGCACACACGCCATTCTTGCCAGGGAGAAAGGCCCCGCAGCGTCGAGAACCGCCGCGGGGCCTCTTATCTTTTCTTCGCTCTTGGAGCTAGCGACCCGGTATCATGATATGGGCGCCGCCCGTGCCTGCGTCCATGAGGTAGGCGCCACCTGCGTCGCGGGTGACCGGAAAGCCAGTGGACGCCGCGGTCGCGCCCGGCACGGCGATGGTGGTATGGATCCCGGCGCTCGCTTGATCCGGACCCGCCATGGCAATCCACATCGACCCGTACTGGACTGACGCGCGCGTGCCGTTCGCCTCGGCCGCCACGATCATCGCACGCTCCTCGGCGCCGTTGGCCGTCTTCGTCCGGAAAAGCCGGTTTTGCGCAACTCTGTCGAGGTTCGCCTTGTTCGTGCACTGCACGGCGAACGGCCTCCGATCACGCTCCGAAGACCGGTCGTAGCAGACCAGCTGGCTGGTACCCTCCTTGATGGTCTCGTACGTGTGGTCGGCATTCCACTTGATGACCGTGGCACTCGCCCTCGCCCTTGCGGGCAACGGCGCCAACGCCATGTCGATCGCGCTCTGCGCGTGCGCACTCGCCGACCCGGTGAGCAGGCAGAGGACGGCAAGGATGAAGCTCTTCATTGTGTTCCTCCACTCGTGCGATTGATACACACCCGACGTCGGCAGAGCCCACACCGGCTCCCCTGAGAGCCTCCACAGTCGGGGGGCAGGAGAGAACCGTCAAGGCCGAAGTTCGCAAGCGTTTGCTCAGTCACCGGCCGGCCCGGCCTCGCCTGACGAGCCTGCCAGGCGCATCGCTCATGACATGGACCAGCGCGACTGGCGTGACGCGGGAGGTGAGGCGTGGCTAACCGTGCGCCTCGATGACGGCACAGCGGCATCCTGGGATAGGGGGCTGGTCGCGATCAAGCCGGACGAGCGTGTCCCTCAGCATGGCGCGCACATCGTGGCCGCAGAGGCCGGTGAGATGAGCATGGAGCCCACGCTGGCGGTGAGATTCGGCCTCACGATCGACGACCTGACCTCGACGCTTCACCCCTACCTGACGTTGTCGGAAGGGATCAAGCTCACGGCGCTGACCTTCGAGAAGGATGTCGCGACGCTCTCGTGCTGCGCAGTCTGAGGGCGCGCAAGACGTGCCCGCACGATGACGATCCAAGCGCTGGCGTTCCGTGCGGCAGACTAAATGACGCAGGCCGCGCGGGCGGGCGGGCTCTAGGTAAGCGCTAGCCTGCGACGGGACACCCTGGTGCGGACTCCTCGAGTCATGTCTCTTTCAGAAACGGCACGCTGCGCGAGGAGGGAACCATGATGGGGAAAGTCAGCTCTCGGAGAAGCACGGTCGGCATCGCCTTCATCGCGACTGTGTCGCTGTTCGGAGTGACGGCCTGTGAGCAGGCTGGCGGAAATGTGCTCATCGACGACGACGACATCGGTGGGGTCGTCACCGGGCCCAACGAGCCCGAGGCCGGCGTCTGGGTCATCGCGGAGACCACCGACTTGCCCACGACCTTCAACAAGATCGTGGTGACGGACGACGACGGCCGCTACGTGCTTCCGGACCTGCCGAGCGCGACGTACGACGTGTGGGTGCGCGGGTACGGACTCGTCGATTCGCCGAAGCAGGCGGTCACGCCCGGAAGCACTCACGACCTTACGGCGGTGGCCGCGCCCGACCCGCACGCCGCGGCGCAATACTACCCGGCGGGATATTGGCTCTCACTGATCAGTGTACCTGACAAGGATCAATTTCCGGGCACGGGGCCGGATGGGAACGGCATCTCTCCCGCCATGGAGAGCCAAGCCCAGTGGATCCGGTATCTCAAGTCCGGGGGGTGCACGGCGTGTCACCAGCTCGGCAACAAGGCGACTCGGGAAATTCCCTCGCAGCTCGGCGAATTTCCGACGACCGTGGCCGGATGGGAACGGCGCATCCAGTCCGGGCAGGCCGGCGGCAGCATGGTCGGCGGCCTCAACCGCTTGGGCCTGGAGGCGGGGCTCGAGATGTTCGCGGACTGGACCGACCGGATCGTCGCGGGCGAAGTACCTCCCGCGCCGCCGCGGCCGTCAGGCGTAGAGCGCAACGTCGTCATTTCCCAGTGGGACTGGGCGGATCCTAAGGCGTATCTTCACGATGAGGCATCCACCGACAAGCGCGACCCCACCGTCAACGCGAACGGGCCGATCTACGGCGCGCTCGAGGCGAGCGCGGACTATGTGCCCGTCCTGGACCCCCTGCGCCACCAAGCGAGCCAGGTGCCGGTACCGGTACGTGATCCGAACACGCCGGTCGCGTCGGGGCCACCGATGGCGCCGTCGCCGTACTGGGGGGACGAATCGATTTGGGACAGTCGGGCGAACGTCCACAATCCGATGCTCGATCACCGCGCACGCGTCTGGCTTACGTCCAGGGTTCGTGGCTTCGAGAATCCGCCCTTCTGTCGGGAGGGCTCCGACCATCCGTCCGCGCAGCGCTTCCCTACGACCCGAACCGGCCGCAACCTGGCCATGTTCGATCCAGCGACCGAGGATTTTGCGCTCATCAGCACGTGCTTCAGCACGCATCATCTGATCTTCGCGGAAGACGACAACCACACACTGTGGACGAGCGGTGGTGGCCAGGTCATCGGTTGGCTGAACACCAAGATGTACGACGAGACCGGAGACGAAGAAGTGTCACAGGGCTGGTCTCCGCTCATCCTCGACACCAACGGTAACGGCACGCAGGACGCGTGGGTCGAGCCGGGTGAGCCGATCGACCCCACCAAGGACAAGCGAATCACTTCGGGTTACTACGGCGTCGCGTTCAACCCCATCGATGGCTCGATCTGGGGTACGTCACTGGGATTCCCGGGAGGGGTCATCCGGTTCGACCCGCAAACGGGTCTCACGGAGTTCTACGAGCCGCCGTGGGGCACCCCGGATGCTCCAGTGCAGGGCTACTCGCCACGAGGCGGAGACATCGATCGCGACGGAGTGGTTTGGACCGCGCTCGCGAGCGGGCACATGGCGAGCTTCGATCGCGGCGAGTGCACCGGGCCTCTCAACGGGCCGACCGCGACGGGGCCCCACTGCCCCGAGGGATGGACGTTGTATCCGGAGCCCGTACCGCAGCTGAAGGGTCTGACCGACTCCGGTAGCGCCGAGTCCAGCTACTACACGTGGGTGGATCAGTTCAACACGCTGGGGCTGGGCGAGGGCGTGCCGATCAACACGGGCAATGGATCCGAAGGACTGCTCGCGCTGCAGGACGGGGAGTGGGTCGTGCTGCGCGTGCCTTACCCTCTGGGGTTCTACACCAAGTGGATGGATGGCCGCGTCGACGATCCGAGCGCCGGCTGGAAGGGAAAGGGCCTGTGGGCGACGTACAGCACCCGGGCGCCGTTCCATCTCGAGACCGGCAAGGGCACTTCGAGCAAGGTCGTCCACTTTCAGCTGAGGCCCGACCCGCTCGCGCGGTAAGGCTGTCCCACCGGAACGCAGAAGTTCGTGCTCATGGGCTTGGGGACGGTCACCGAACGAGATCAGGGCGTGGTCTGGCCGACCCGCGACTGAACCGGCGTCAGGGCGCCGGGGCCAGGATCGCGAGCACGAGCAAGCGATCGTCGCTCGTGTTTCGGATGCCGTGCGGGACGCCGTCGGGGGCGACGAGCATCACGCCGGCCTCCATCTCGACCTCCCGGTCCTCGAGCAGGAAGAGTCCCCGCCCCTCGAGCACGTGATAGATCTTGTCCATCCCCTCGTGGGCGTGGAGCCGATGTTCCTGACCGGGCTCGAAGGCGTTCAACCCGACGAGCACACGCTCCGACCTGAAGATCGTGCTCTTGCCCATCTTCTCGGAGTCGAAGACGGCTTTCGATTCCGGTCGAATCGCGTCAGGGTCTGTCATCGTGCCTTGTGGGCTCGTTTCCGCTGGTCTACCTGAGCGCCAACGCGATGAGGCCTGTCTCGTCGCAAGATCGGGATGCGGCTCGTCATGTTCAGCGTCCTCCAAGGTCCCTCGGAGTGGGAATCACCCCGTGGTGGGCGGCAGCGACGAGAAGACTACGCGCGGACCGTGTGCCGGAGCAACGAAGTGGGGAGACGGCAGCCCCTTCAGCGCGAGCAGCGACATTCGCCTTATTGCGTGGACGACGATGTTCGGGAAGGATCGACTTGACGCGTTTTCTAGCTTTGGCGAACTATGGACGGCATCCTGCCTGAAGAGGGCCCTCACGTGACGCGAACGGTCCGCTCGTACGAATCCGAAGAGTTGGTCGTCGCATACGACGTCAAGCGCTGCATCCACGCGGAGGAGTGCCTGCATGGTCTGTCCGACGCGTTCGAGCCGGGCCGTCGGCCCTGGATCGACCCGAGTCGGGCGGTGACGGCGGATCTCGTCAGGACGATCGAGCACTGTCCTACCGGCGCGCTGCACTACCGGCGGCGAGACGGGAAAGAGGAGCAGTCGCCGACGTCGAATACAGTGCGCATCGAGGCCGACGGCCCGCTCTACGTCGCGGGCCACCTGCGAATCACTCGACGAGACGCGGGCGGCTCTCTGTCGCTGTGGACACTCGAAAGACAAGCCGTTCTGCGACGACTCGCACCTCGAGGCAGGGTTCACGGACGCCGGTACGATCGTGGACAGTCGTCTCAGGCCGCAGGCGGGCGGTGAGCCGGATTCATTGGAGGTCTCGCCCGCTCCGCACGGACCGATCCTCGTACGGGGTCCCGTCGAGATTCTCGGCGCCGCGGGGACGAGCGCGGACGGCGTCTCCGGTGCTCCTTGTCGGTGCGGCGGGTCGGCGAACAAGCCGTTCTGTGACGGGACCCACAAGTCGATCGCATTCGAGGTGGATTGAGACGGCGGCGGACGATATGAAAAGGCTGGAGTCGAAAGGCGGCCTCGCGGTAGGTCAAAAGAAGGAGTGGGGAGAAATCCTGACCGGTTTCGAAGGCACCAACCGGTACGTGGTTTCCGACGAGCGCGGAAACGAATTGTTCTACGCTGTCGAAGAACCAGGGTCCGTCCTGGCCCGCCTCTTTCTGAAAGCCTACAGGCCCTTTGCCATCGACGTCTTGGATAGAGGTGGCGAGACACTGCTGCGAATCGAGCGTCCGTTCCGATTCCTACTTCCACACTGCGGGAATCTTCGACGGCTCCGGCAAGCTGGTCGGGAAGCCTGGAGAGGCACTTTTCGGTTCTTCGGCGCCTTTACTCGGTGCGCTCCACCAACGGCGACAAGCTCTTTGATCTGTTCGGTCCCCTCCTTCACCCGTGGACCTTCGAGATCCACGAAAAGGGAAAGGAAACGAGGGATGATTCAGAAAAAGTGGAGCGGCTTGCTGAAGGAAGGCTTCACCGACGCAGACAACTTTGGCGTGACGTTTCCGTCCGAATGGCCCCAGTCGAGTGGAAGACGCTGGCGCGCGGGCGCCGTCTTTCTGATCGACTTTGTTCATTTCGAGGACAAAGGCAATCGATAAACCGGAGCCGTGATAGCTCACGCGGACATTGACGCGCGCACCCGCGCAAGCGCGCTCCGCTTTGGATCGACCGTCTAGACGCTCACGAGCTCGGGGGCACCTCCGGCGCCTGCCTGTTCAGGCTGCTGCTCGGCGACCTCCTTGATCGACCGGAGGAGGCGACGTCGTCGACGAGCGGGCTGTCGAGCACGCGCTCGCCGTAGACGAGCCGGTCTTTCCCGAAGTCGTCGGTGATCGTCTCGAACTCGAGCAAGGTGCCGTGGACCAGGCAGTGGTGTCTCGTTCCTACGCGATTCACGCGGTCCTCCTCGTAGGTTAGCTCTTCCGCGTCGTGGTTCCACAGGAGCCGCACTTCGAAGTTGGTGACCAGCTCGTACACCTCGGAGACGGGCCGGTCGATCACGAGCTCTGTGGCGATCGGGTTGTCGGTCTTCTCGAAGACCGGGCGCGGAGGCGGGTCAGGAATCGAGGCCCGGAGCGGCTCAAGCGGCACCTAGCGGTACCGGACGGTCCCAAAGTCGTCGTACTCGGTGGCCCCGTCGATCACTTCGGCCCACTCGGGCAGCCGCGCCGAGTCCAACGTGGTCCCCGCTCCCTCACGGGTATCGGCGACCGCCCCGGTGATGAGGACATATTCCGACTCCGGCACGTCGTTCTTCAGGAGGAGATGCGCGAGGATCACGTCCGACCCGTAGGGCTTCTGGAAACCATGGACCGCGACGATCTCGATGGGCCCTGCGTGCGCGATCATCTTCAGCGAGAGCCCGTGCGCCGTCCGGCATGCCCCGCACTCGCAGATGCGCTGGGTCTCGTACCTCTTGAGGTGGCGGTGGAAGGCCTCGAAAGTCACGCGCGCCTGTTCGAGCACCGCCTCGAAGGAGCTCGCCGGATGACGGATGAAGAGCACTGCGTCCCCCCTCCACCTCGGAGACCGTCATTCCCAGCCGATCGGAATCGATGATCAGCTCGAGCAGCTCCGCCACGATGTGCTGGCCGTGCGCGACCTCGGTGTTGTTCACGAACTTCGTGAAGCCCGTGATATCGGGAATGAAAAGGAGGGACGGCGTCACAGATCGGCTCGCTACGTCTGGGGCTGTACTTTCTGGTCTCGTTGCAATCTAGTAAGTCCCTCGTGATCCGCCGGAGTTCCTGAAAATCGCGCGGAGGCGCTCCGCGAGGGCCAATCGCATGGCGCACATCGCCGACGCCCTCTAAGCTTCGGAAAGACAGGTCCACACAGCCGCAGCTCGTTCCAAGGCAACCTCGGAGGTTCCCATGTCTCGGCATCCGTCGACGCAACTGCGAGCGCTGCTTGCGCTCATCGCGCTACTACTCGCGACGGAGCTCGCATCCGCCCAGACGTACTGGCCGGGCAAGAATCTCGACTGGGAGCGTAAGAGTCCTCAGGAAGCCGGATTCGATGCTGATGCGATCCAGCGGGCGATCGAGATCGCGATCGCGGGCGAATCGACCTCGCCCAGAGATCTGGCTTTCAACCACGAGATGACCTTCGGGCGCGAGCCGCGCGGAGAGGCGGTGGGCCCGTTTACGGTCCGAGCGCCTCAGACCGGGCTGATCGTGCACAAGGGCTACATCATCGCCGAGTGGGGTGACCCGCAGAAGGTCGACAACACATTCAGCGTGTCGAAGAGCTTTCTGTCCACGACGGTCGGGTTGGCCTACGACCGCGGCCTGATCGCGGACGTGCACGACCTCGTCCGGCCGTATGTCGCACCGATCGTGCTCGAAAGCGGAGACGGGGAGCCGGGGGACGAGGCCGGGCGTAGGCCCAAGCTGCTGTTCGAGTCCGAGCACAACCGGAAGATCACGTGGGACGACATGCTGCGTCAGACCAGTGACTGGGAAGGCACGCTGTGGGGCAAACCCGAATGGGCCGATCGCCCCGACGACGATCGATCGACCTGGGGGACGCGGGCCCGGCTTCGAGCCTGGCACGGTTTACGAGTACAACGACACCCGGGTGAACCTTCTCGCGCTGGTCGCGACGAGCGTTTGGCGGCGGTCGCTCCCGGAGGTTTTGCGCGAGAACGTCATCGATCCGATAGGCGCGTCACCGACCTGGCGCTGGCACGGGTACGACAACTCCTGGATCACCCTGGACGGCCGCAGGGTCCAGGCGGTGAGCGGGGGCGCCCATTGGGGCGGCGGCATGCTCATCAGCGGCTTCGATCAGGCGCGTTTCGGTCTGCTGACCATGCACAAGGGGAACTGGAACGGGAAGCAGCTGATCTCGGAAGAGTGGATCGACATGGCCACCACGCCCGGCGAAGTGAACCGCACGTACGGCTTCATGAACTTCTCGCTCAACACCGACCAGCGTCGCTATGCGAACGCACCGGAGTACACATGGACGCATACCGGCGCCGGCTCCAACCTCATCTACGTCGATCCCGCGAACGAGCTCGTCATCGTCGCACGCTGGATTCGCGGGCGCGCGTTCGCTGACGTCGTCCATGCGGTGCTCGATGCGATGGGGGCCGTCGCGGCCAGCAACTAGCGTGTAGTGACCGTGTCTCCGAACTCGTGGCACGGGCGACAATGAGCGCCGGATCGCTGCACCGCCAAGGCACACTTCACCGAAACGCTCCATACAGCGAATCGAGCGCGAGCATCACGTCGGATTCGGCGAGGTATAGGTGGAACTCGGTCGTGGTGGAGGCGACTTCCGCTAGATTCACGCCCTGGAGAGCGAGGGCCTGGAGGAGCCGGTAGAGCACGCCGGGAGCGGGAAGGTTGTCCTCACTCAGGGAAACCGACAGGCTCGCGATCCCCTGGGCGATGCGTGCGGGGCGCTCCCCGACAGCCTCATGAACCACCTCGAGCATCGCCTGCTCGATGATCAGCGTGATCTCCCTGATGCCCTCGGTGATGGTCAGGTAGCGTCGCGCCTCACGGATCCTCTCCTGGAGTCTCAATAGCCCGGAGTGCACGCGGGCTGTGTTGGGGAACGTCAACACGGCAAGCCCCCGCTGCACCGTGATGCGATCCGCAAGCCCGAGGTCCGGCTTCACTTCGAAGCGGGGCAACTCTGCCCTCAGTCGCGAGAGCGCCATCGTGATCGCGCTGAGCCGCACGTCCTTGTGGGTACGCGCCTCGACCGTGGAGTGGATGTGCCTCGCAACCTGGCTCAGGTTCATGAGCTGCTGCGCGAGACCGGTCTTCAGGGCGGCATCATTGTCCACGATCTCGCGAACCGCATCGGCGACTTTGATCATGGCTTGTTATAAAACAAACAGAACACGTTAGCAATGGCGATTTTCCGCTGATTCCTTCGCTCTTCGATGAACTGCGTCCATACTTCATCTTCTCAATGAACAGTGTCAGGAGAAGGGGAGATGAGCGTTGCCGTTGTGACGGAATGCCCAGTTTGCGCGGGCGCCGTCGGAAGGCTGTTCGATCGGACGGGCGCTCGGGGTCCGCTTTTCCGCCTCAGCGACGGGCGCATCGAGCGGCCCGTCACGCGAGCGCTGGCCGGCGCGGGCACTTTGGTGGTGCGCAAGGCCGCCGAAGCAGCTGTGGGGTCGGCCGACGCGCCCACCAGCGAGTCGGAGGCGTGGCTCACCCTGCAGAGCCGCCACGAACTCGACGTGTACGGCAAACGCGGCCTCACGCTCGTCTCGGGACAGGGATCCCGTGTGCGGGATGCCGACGGAAACGAGTACATCGACTGTATCGGGGGGTACGGGGCCTTGGCGCTCGGGCATCGTCACCCTGTTTTGCAGGCGGCGCTCGTCGAGCAAGCCAAACACGTGTGGATCGTGCCAGGACCGTTCGGGAGCCCCCCGCGGACACGTTTTCTGGAACGACTGCACGAGGTTCTGCCTCCCGAGCTCGATCGAACATTTCTGTCGAACTCCGGCGCGGAGGCCATGGAAGCAGCTCTCAAGATCGCGCGCGCTCACACCGGACGGACGGACTTCGTGGCCGCCGTGCGCGGATTTCACGGCAGAACGATGGGGGCGCTTTCCATCACCGCGGAGGCGAGATACCGCGAGCCGTTCGAGCCGCTGCTCGGCTCGGTCCGTCACGTCCCTCTCAACAAGCCCCGCGCACTGGAGGAGGCGGTCGATTCCGGGGTCGCAGCCGTTGTGCTCGAGCCGGTCCAGGGTGAAGGCGGTGTGCACGGAGCGGATCCCGAATTTCTGCACGCCGCACGCGCGGCGTGCGACGAGACGGGTGCGCTCCTCGTCTTCGACGAGATTCAGACCGGTTTCGGTCGCACGGGACGTCTCTTCGCGTTCGAACACTCCGGTGTCGTGCCCGACGTTCTGTGCCTCGCCAAGAGCATCGCCGGTGGTCTTCCGCTCGGAGCCACCGTAGTTCGCAGTGGCATCGATCTGGAGCTCGGAACCCACGGGTCGACCTTCGGCGGGAATCCCATCGCATGCGCAGTGGCGCGGGCGACGCTCGACGTGCTACTGGATTCCGACCTGATCGACCGAGTCGAGGGAATCGGCGACCTCATCTGCCAGCCCACACGGGAACGAGAGCCAGGGATCGTGCGAGAGATCCGACAGGTCGGACTGATGATCGGCATTCAGCTGAAAAAGCCGGTTCGGCCCTACGTGCGCGCGCTCCAGGAGCGTGGTGTTCTGGTGCTCAGCGCGGGAAAGAGTGTGCTTCGCCTTCTTCCCCCGCTGGTTCTGAGCGCTGGAGAGGCGTCGGAGGTGGGTGCGATTCTGGCGGATGTACTCTCCGAAGGACCCCCCAGCGACCCCTGATCAACCCGTTGGGCACCGCCTCCGGCGGCAGCAGATCCAGTAGGTGAAACAACAGATTAGGATCAGCCCGCCCTGGCTACCCTTGCGTTGGCTTGGAACAACTCCCCATCCTACCCAGCCCACCTTCCCTCTATCCGCGGGGACTCCGATGAAAGAACGCAGCTCGTGTGCCAGACTCGATGGTTTCATGACTCGCCGAGAAGTTCTGAGCCAACTGGGTATCGTCACAGTCGGCCTGGCGGTAACGCCGGTACACGGTTGGCCGGCGTCATGGTTCACGCAGGAAGCGATCGTCCCGTTCACGGACGTTCCCGATACGTTCACAGGCCTCCGCGAATCCGGGCTGCGCGTCGCGCAGGATCTACGCAACCTGACGTCGTGGACGACACCGGTCGACGATTTCTTCAAGGTGGCGCATTACGGCTACCCCGAGTTGAACGCCTCGACGTATCGGCTCGCATTGAGGGGGCTCGTGCAGCGGCCCCTGACGCTTACGCTCGATCAGCTCAAGTCCCGACCCCGCGTGGAACGCACGACAGTCTTCGAGTGCAGCGGAAACTCGGCCCGGCTGTTCCACGGAATGGTGGGCAATGCCACCTGGACGGGCACCGAGCTCTTGCCGCTCCTGGAAGAGGCGGGGCTGCTGGAGGACACGAGAGAGGTTCATTTCTGGGGGGCGGACACGGGTACGGAGGAAATCCGGGGCAACGAGTACGAGCAGAATTTCGCGCGGTCGATGTCGTTGGGTCAGATCAGGGAGACGAACCCGATTCTCGCATACGAGATGAATGGGGAGCCTCTGATGGTGGTTCATGGCTTCCCCGTGCGGCTGATCGTCCCCGGCTGGTACGGGGTCTGTCAGGTCAAGTGGTTGAACAAGATCGACTTGAGTGCAGACCGCTTGATGACCCGCTTCATGGCCAAGGACTACGTCACGCTCATGGGGCGCGAGGTGGACGGGCGGACGGAGTGGGTCGAGACCTCGGTCACGCGCCAGCGACCCAAATCCGCGATCGCCCGCGTGACTCGGAGCGGGAGCCGATTCACGATCTTCGGCGCCGCCTGGAGCGACGGCACTCCGCTGGATCGGGTCGAAGTGCGGGTAGGCGACGGCGCCTGGAGCACGGCCGAGCTAGACGGGCCGAGCGATCCCCACAGCTGGACGTTCTTCACGCTCGAGATTCCGGAGTTGCCAGCCGGAGAGCATACGCTGGTGTCGCGGGCCACGGATACCGCGGGACGCACTCAGCCGGAGCACCTGGACATGAAGCGGACTCGCTGGGAGAACAACGCACTCTTCCACCGGACGACGATCGGGGTAGCCTGACGCTAGTGGGCCGATCCCTCAAGACCACCAATGCGCTCGAGTCCGTGAACGCCCAGGCCGAGCGGCGCTGCGGTCGCGTGGATCACTGGAGGACCTCGAACCAGAAGCAGCGATGGCTTGCCGCGGCACTCCTCGACATCGGAGCCTCGGCTCAGGAGACTGAGCGGCTACCGCCACCTACCGTCGCTCCGTACCGCGATTCAGAAGGAACTCCGATCACTCACCCTGATAGCGCCGTTCACGCCGCCGCTTGAGAGCGAGAGGTCACGACAGTTTCAACTAGCTTTGGGATTGACTCCGCGGTTCCGTGGCATCATGTCACCTCCCTCAACCCAACACGCTACAACACGCTACGGAAGACGCTGACGGCCTTCTCCATCTCCGCCATTGTCCCTAGAGAGATCCGACAGTGCGTCTTTTCCATGGGCGGGAAGTCCCGACCCACGCGCACACTCTGTGCCAGACACGCCTCCCGGAACCCACTCGCCGGACGCCCGAGGTCGACGAAGAGGCAGTTGGTATGGGAGGCGGGCGCCTCGAAGCCCAGGTCACGGAACGCAGAGACCGTGAACTCGCGAACCCTGGCGTTCTCTTCCCGCTCCTCGGCCATATGCTCCCGGTCCTTGATCGACGCGATCGCGGCAGCGGCGGACAGCGTGTTCATGCTGCCTAGATTCCACGCACTCCTGATGGCATCGAGAGTTTCTTCGTGCCCGATTCCGTAACCGACACGCAGACCCGCCATGCCATGCGCCTTCGACAAGGTGCGAGTGATGAACACGCTCGGAAACTCCTGCGTCAACGGTGCCGCGGTCTTTACGTCCGCGCTGAAGGTATACTCCATGTAGGCCTCGTCGATCAGGATCTTCGTGGCGGGTGAGTTGCGCATCACCCGTCGGACAAATGTCTCTACCGCGGTTGCCGTGTGCGCCGTTGTCGTCGGATTGTTAGGATTGCAGAGGAACACCAAGCCCGCCCCGGTGGCGGCCTCCGCCATCGCCTGGAGATCCAGACCCAACGAGCTGTCGACGGGGAGCTTCTTGACCGGCACGCCGATCCGTCTGGCCGTCCGTTCGCAGTAGCCGAACGTCGGCGACCCCTGGACCAGCGGCTTGGTCGCCGAACAGAAGGCGCGGACCGCCCCCCTGAGGAGGTCACCCGAGCCCGTACCCACTGCGACGTTGTTTTCCTCGACGCCGTCAATCCCGGCGATCGCCGTTACTAGATCGCCGGTGTGGTCGGGCGGGTATCCGTATCCCGCCCTCGCCGAGATCGCCGAATGGAGCGCCTTCAACGTGCTCGGGCCCGGCCCCCGGGCGTTCTCATTCGAGCTGAGCTTGATGATGGGATCATCGAAGGGATCTTCCGCCCACTCGGGCTCGAACGCCGCCGCCTCCCGGCCACGGCCGATGATGAACGAGCTGGACAGCAGGCCGGCCGTACCCAGACCGACTGTGCGAGCGAACCCGCGACGCGTCAGTGACATTGAGATCCTCCTAGACCGGCAGTGCCGGCACGCTGATGTGACGGGACTGAGCTAACGTCCGCATCATACGCCATGTAGGATCGTGAGACAAGGCAAGGTTCGCCAGTGCCTAGCCTGCTCCCCGTTGAAGCACACCACCGTGTTGCCACGCCCCTTGAAAGCCCGGTGGCTGTCGTGATCACGACCATAGCAGAGCGATGACCTGAGCGCCCATGGCCTACTTTTCGTTCGTCAAGCCTCGAGCGCAGTTGCGCCCAACGAGCGAGCAGGACCAAGCGTGCGATTCTTGGTGTACCGGACGTCATACCAGAGTGTCCGGACCGTGACTCACACCTCCGCCCAGGGACTCCATGCGAACCTCCATTCGACCGTTCGACGCTCGGGGTGTGCGCGGCGGTTGGGGGG
>CBDANQ010000030.1:0-37070 GCA_965197725.1 Longimicrobiales bacterium | reverse complement strand
GAGAGCCTTCCGCCGCCCATAGACCTTCCGAAGGCCACGATTCGATCAGCGTCTACCTCGTCCTGCCGGACGAGCCAATCGAACGCGAGTGTGAACGTCTCGCGTATTGTCGCCTGGGACGGCTTGCCTGCCGAGACACCGTATCCTGGAAGCTCCACTGCCAGCTTGCTCACTCCTGCCTCAGCCAGGCGGCCCATCTCGCTGTCCCAGTCCTCGATCAACTCTCCGTTACCGTGAGCGAAGAGGATCGTCGGGCTAGGAAAGCCTTCCTTCGCGCTGAAGCACCAGGCCTCGACCCGTCCGAAGGATGTTTCGAGCCACACTTGAGTGACGCCCTCCGGGGCGGATGCCGTCGCGCGGGGAGAGTCGCGGAACATCCCGGGGAAGGCGGCCGGCGTGATGAATGGCTGGCGAGCGCGGTCGAGCGCCCGCCCCCTGTCGCTACCTGACTCGGATGTACTTCTGGAGCTTCCTAGGACGAGGCTCCCCCCCATACATGTTCCCGTCACGATCCACCGCGACGAACTCGGCACCGTTGCCGGCGACCTCACGCGGGTCTCCCCACGGGTAGATGATGAAGTCGGTCACCCAACCGGTCTCGACGTCTCCGATGCGGATCCCCATTTCCCAGCCGGGATTCTGCACGTTGTCCGACTCCGAGTCGGCCACGAAGATCTGGCCGTTCCCATCGAAGGCGATCCCGCTCGGCCGGCCGAACTGGGTCCAGGTGGCCAAGTGTGTGCCGTCTTGCTCGAAGATCTGGATCCGGTTGTTGCTGCGATCGCCCACGAAGATCCGCCCGTTGGAATCCATGTCGATGGCGTGCAGCGCGCGGAACTCCTGCGGCCCATACCCGGTCCGCCCCCAGGCCCTGACGTACTCCCCATCGCTCGTGTATGTCACGACGCGGTTGTTTCCGTTGTTGTTGTGGCCGTCCGCGATGAAGACAGTGCCGTTGGGCGCCACGACGACGTCGCTCGGCGAATTGAAGCTGCGGGGACGGCTGCCCGCGACCCCTGGAGTGCCGAGCCTGAAGAGCACCTCACCGGTCGGACTGAACTTGATGACCTGATGGCCGCGGCTGTCACCGTCCGGGATGTTCGCCGAGCTCACCGCGTCCGTGACCCACACGTTGCCGTTCGAGTCGACATCGATCCCGTGAGGCCAAATGAACATCCCGCCGCCGAAACTCGCCACCACGTTGCCGTCGAGGTCGAACTTGACGACCGGGTCCAGGGCCGAGTCCATGCATTCGTTTCCGAACCGGTCCCTGCCCGCGTCACAGCGGATCACCGCCCAGATGTGCTCTCCATCAGGGTCGGTCGTAACCTTGCCCACGGCGCCCATCTGCCGCCCGTCCAGCAGCTTGGCCCAACCGTCCACCGTGCGGTAGGGACTGGGGCCCGATTGGGCGATGAGGTGTGCCCCAGGTGCGAACAACGTGATAGCGACCAGCGCACTGATCCACGCGCTTGGACTCGGCTTTGGGCTACGAACTGGCATGATTTGACCTCGCTTCTGGGAGACCCCTCTTACGACCCTTCATCCGCGGTCAACCGTAGGCTGCGGGTTTTGGAGGGGCAAGGGCCGACGGGGCGGGCCCTAGTTGCTCGCCGCTGCCTCCGGAGCCTCGAGCTCCGACCGGTCGAATCGGTTCACTTGGTCGATGATCTTAGCGTACGAGCGCGTTGTATTCTCCAGGCCGGAGGGCGGAGTCGTTTCCACTGCATCGTAGTCGGTGTGGTAGTACATGCCGCCCTCGATCAGCTGGAGCGATGGCACGAAGCGGTGAATGCGCCCGATTTCTCCCGCCGCCCGCCCGCGGCTTTCGGACACTGCGCGACGGCCGCCTGGTGGTCGGGATCGGGAAGCTAGTGTTTTGAAGCGTACCCGCTCAGGCGTCCTACCAGCGAATCGCCGCAGTCGCGGGTAGGTATAGCGCGTGTCGGCTAGTAATAGTGAATCGCGAGCCTGGAGCGCCTACCCGCCCGTCGCTACCCCAAGCCCGTACCCGAGCGCGATACCGACGGCGACCTCCGGACCCGCGTCGATCAGCTTCAGCGTCCATGGCGGATTGACGAGGCGGGTGAGGCCGGCGAGGCCGGCGATCTGGACGTCTTGCAGCGCGAGCTCGGCCGGTAGGCTGGCGTTCACGGAGCCGGCCACTGGGCGCCGCCGGTCCCGTTCCTGGCGATCCGTTCGACCTGCTGCTGGCCAGGGGGGCACGAGTGCTGCCCCCAAGACGAGCACGCTGAAGCCGATGCCCCATCGTCCCTAACCCTCCGTGGGTTGGCTGCTTGCACCGTCGCTGTTCGCAGCCCGGTCTGTGGGCTGAGCGATGGGAGTCGGCGCGGCCACGATCTCGTTCGGGTCTGGCAGGACGGCTCTCTACGCCACGAGGAGGCTCCGGCCTACTCTGGTTACCCGAACATACACCGAATACTGTAGGGGGCGATTCTGGGCCTCTGGCGGGGTTCTCTGCCTCCGCGAGCAGTAGGAAGACGTTCCTGGCCACGCTTCAGCAGGGTGGGCCTGGCGGAACACCCGGTCTCGATGTAGTCGTTCGTGGGGGGTGGGCACACACAGACCTCCGCACCCCCCCGACGGAGAAGGAAATGGGCGACGGAGTCTTGGCGGACGCGATCGAAGCGTTCGGGTACGCACGTAAGGGAACGATCGGCGAGGCGAACAACATCCCGCTCGAGAGCTGGGATTTTCGGCCCCATCCCAACGCGAAGAGCGTTGCGGAGCTGGTGCGTCACATCATCGAAGCGGGCCTCATGCTCATCAGCGAGGCGGCAGATCCCGGTGGGGATTTCACGCGCCGGTCGCCGGACGACCACCTGTCAGATCATGCCGGACACCTGCCCGCGTCGATGACGCCGAGTGAGCTCCTCGACGCGCTCGGGTCATCCCTGGAGACGTGCAATGAGCGCATCCGTGCCGCGGGGGAGGACCACTGGTCGCGCGACATTAAGCGGTTCGACGAGAAGACCTGGAAGCGTGTGACGTACCTCTTCTACGCCGGTGCGCACGAGTACTACCACTGCGGCCAGCTCGCGACCTACGCCCGCTCCATGGACCTGGTGCCGGCCCTCACGAGGCAGATCCACGGAGACGAGGCCAAGTAGTTGTTCCAGCCCACGCTCTCGACGCACACGCACACCAGGTGCCGGCGCCGCCCTAAGATCCCGGGCGATCACCGCCTTGTTCATCCCCTGCTCGAGGTAATGACGGAGCAGCACGCGCTTCTCCCTTCCGATCATTGCACCTCCACGTTCTCGGTGGAGGCGCCAAGTGAGTGGATCGGCCGGAAGATCGCTCGGGGTGGTGCCTACATCCCCACTCTCCCGCCCGCTAGGGAGCGCCAATGAACCAACCGATCCATCCCCCGGCTGACATGCCAGCGAACTTGAGAAACCCTTTCATGATTCATAGCTCCGGGCCGGTTGTGCTCTAACGCGCATGAACGGAATGTGTCCGCGAATCCACCTCGTCTCAAGCCCGCACATCCGCTCAGACCGGGCAATTCTGGAGCGGCGACAACACGGAGCTGGCCCTCGGCAGCGGCCGCGTGGAAGTGACGCCTCAGCTGTCGAGGCGTCGCCACCCTACCTTGTGTGCTCGCGCACGCGATTTGTTGATGCGTGGCGTGCGTCATCTCGTAGTAGGAGCAACGGGCGTGCTCGACTTCGCACAGGCCCAGGCGTCGGTTCGTGGGATCGTGGGCCGTACACCGCTGTTGGAGGCGCCTGAGCTCTCGGAGAAGCTCGGTGCGCCCGTTTTGCTGAAGGCCGAGTGCCTGCAAGTGACCGGGTCCTTCAAGGTTCGCGGCGCCGCAGCTCGTCTGGCTGCACTGAGCGAGGACGAACGCGCTCGTGGCGTCGTGGCCTGCTCGAGCGGCAACCACGGGCGGGCGGTCGCGTACGTGGCGCAGCGCCTGGGCATCCCCGCGACGGTGTGCGTGCCCACATGGGTCGACCCGGTGAAGCTGGAGGGCATTCGGGCCCGAGGAGCCGAGGCTCTTCTGGTGGGGGACACGTTCGACGAGTCCGAAGCCCACGCGCTCGCCCTGGCCCGCACGTCGCTTCGCTGCTATGTGTCGGCGTACGACGATCCGTGGGTCATCGCGGGGCAGGGTACGCTCGCTTTGGAGATCCTCGATCAGTTGCACGTCGTTCCCGAAGCGGTGCTCGCTCCACTGTCAGGAGGCGGGCTGATCGGTGGCATCGCCGCAGCGCTCCAGGAGAAGCTTCTGGGGGACGCACCGCGCATCGTCGCGGTTTCGGCGGCAAACGCCGCCGTGATGCTGGCGAGCGTGCGCGCGGGCAAGCCGGTTGAGCTGCCTGAGCAGGAGACTCTGGCCAACGCGCTCGCCGGTGGCATCGGGCTCGACAACCAGTACTCGTTCGAACTCGTCCGAGACCGCGTCCAGGAGCACGTCAGCGTCTCCGAGGCCGAGATCGAGGACGCGATGGCCTACGCCGTGACGTCTCTGCGACTGGTGGTAGAGGGGGGCGGGGCGGTTGCGCTTGCGGCGCTGCTCTCGGGCGCCTGGCGGCCCCACGCCCTTGAGCCCGGTGCTGTGCGGCCCGTGGTCGTGGTGCTGAGCGGAGGGAACGTTGCACCCGCGACGCTCGCCTCCGTGCTCAGCCGTTAACGGAGCCGTGTCACCACGATCTTGGCGGGCGCCGCCAAATCGAACTCCAGTTGCAGGCCGTCGCCGGTCCCGGACGAGAGGAAGTCGTGGATGCGGATGCCCGCGAGCCCCATGAGCCCCGAGTAGGTGGCGGTGACGAAGCCGGCGCTCGGGTTCTCGTCGGAAGTGGTGGTCACCGGCCAGGGGTAGAGCCCCGTCGGGGCGATTTGCGGCGGCCCCCCGAAGATGTTCGTCGCGGTGACGAGATCGTACGTCGAGAACGTGCGCGCCGGTGCGGGGGTCGCGGCGCCGTGTAAGCTCATCGCGGTGACGAGCTCCACGAAGAGCTGCTCGAATGTCTGACCCGTCTGGGCGGTCAGCCCCGCTGTACCGGGAGTCGCGGAGGGAGCGTAGAGCGCCGTGAAGAAGGCGCCCGCCTGACCGCTACCCGCGTTCCCATAGTCATCCGCCAGGAATCGTTGCAGGTGCCAGCTCCCGTGATAGAACGAGTGCTGAGCGTGCGCCCCGGTCGGGTTCGTCGTGAAGCTGTTCGGGTGGTTGGACAGTTGGATGATGATGCCGGCGATCCGGTCCGTGACGCCCCACAGCTCTTTGGGAATGCGGTTGCCGTTGGCCGCCACGGCGGTCAGAATGTCGGCGTCCGTGATGGTCGCCGTGATCGCCGGGCCGCCGGTCGCGGCCCACGCGGTCCGCGAGGCCATCTCTTCGGAGATGTCGGCGGCGCCCTCATCGAGCCAGATTGGATCGCTCCCTTGTGCACCCTCCGCGCGATTGGAGCCCCCGATGATGTGCTTGGCCTCGTGAGCGAGCACGCCGAGCGCTGCCCAATTGGGACTGTCGTCGGCCATCAAGTTGAAAAACGATGTTTGGAAGTAAGCTATCTCGCCTGATTGCCGTTCGGGCACGTCGAAGCGTCGTGGAGATCGCCCGAAAAGGTCTCTGCCACGCCATCCAAGCTGAGCGAGGCCGCCGTTGTGACCAGGAGCCGTCCGTTCCCGTCGACGTCCGACATCGGGCCCCAATACTCGGCGATCATGTCTCGTATGTATGACGTATAGTAGTCGAGCATGATGTTGGCGGACGCCACATCGATCGCCGTGCCAGCGTCCTCCTGATAGATCGCGAGGTCGTCGTTGAAGGCGACCAGCGAGTGCGGCATCTTGGCGCCCGAACAGGTGCTGGTAGTGTTGAACTGCCGAGTCGTGGGCGGGTCCGCGCGTAGCGCCGGTGCCAGCAGCATGGGACTGCTCTGGAGGAGAGTCTCCTTCGAGAAGGCCATGTCGCGCTCGCGCTGCCTGAGAATCGCATGCGCCCTCCGAGTCCGCTGCCTACGCTCGAAGTTCTCGACAAAGACGGTGCCGTCGATCTTGGAAAGGACCTGCGAGGGAGTTCGTGCTCGAGTGCTCGGCGGGGCTACCGCGTTGGCAGACGATCCGATGGCGGTGGCGGTCACCGTCGCCGTCGTGATGTCGCTCGAGTTCTCGCTCTCGGACGGGCGAATCACCGCTACCCGGTAGCGATCTCCCGAGACGCCCGCCGGGAGCAGGATGCAGTCGGTCGCCTCGTACGTCGCGCTTCCGCCGGGATCCATCTGGACCGTCTGTCGATTGGCGCACGCTGCTATCTCGACGGTGAGGTTCTGGGAGCCCGAGACGCCGCTGACCGTTGCCGTGATCGCCGCCGTGCCCTCACCGACGCCCGTGGCCAGTCCGTTGCTGCTCACCGTCGCCACGGACGCGTCCGCGCTCGACTACACCACTGTGGCGCTCGTGACGTTGCTGCCGTTCGAGTCCCGGATCGCGGCCGAATAAAGCTGCGTTGCTCCGATCGTGATCGTCACGCCTGCCGGCGAAACCGTAACCGAAGCGATGGTTGGCGCCCCTCCATTGCCGGGGCCGGGGCCGGTCGGACCGTCGCTGCCACCGCAGGCGGTCAGGAACGCGAGCGCGAAGACGACGTGCGGACGACGAGTGCTCATGGGACGCCGGGAAAAGTCGATGCATCTCGAGGTTGTTCGGGCGAACAAATCCTTGGCATGATTCTAATCAGGTCACGGGTTCTAGGTCGAGGAGTTCGGGCAGCAGCTCACCTGCTGGCCCGAGCAGGCTGACTTCGGCCTCCCCGCTGAGCGGAGTCGGTTCGAGGTTCACTTCGATGAGCATGCCACCGCTGTGCTGGGTCACGAGCGGCACCGAGGCCGCCGGCTGGACCAGCGAGCTCGTTCCGACCACCAGGCACAGATCCGCGTCCCGCGCCACCTGGAACACGTGCGACAAGACCTCGGGTTCCAGAGGTTCTCCGAACCATACGACGTCCGGGCGGAGCATGCCGTCACACGCCGTGCAGCGCGGGAGCGAACCGTGGCTGCTGGCGTCGACCGAGGTCATGCCCGGCGTGCGCACGCCGCAGGCCGAGCACTTGTCGCGATCGATCGTGCCGTGGACCTCGACGGGGAGTGCGGGGGAGGGGTCGGCGCGGCCAGCCGCCTCATGAGCCGCCCTCGTGTGCAGGCCGTCCACGTTCTGAGTCACCATGGTCGTGGGCGTGTCTCCGAGCGCGAAGCGGGCGAGTGCCAAGTGGCCGTGGTTCGGGGCACAGTCGGCGACGAGCCCCCTCCGCCAGGAATACTATTCCCACACGGTCTGTGGATCGCGCGCGAACGCTTCGGGTGTGGTGAGTTCTTCGCTTCGATGGGACTTCCACAAGCCTCCGGCGCCCCGAAACGTGGGGACTCCCGACTCCGCCGAAATACCGGCTCCGGTCAGTACCACGATACGACTGGCTTCACCAACGAGCCGCCGTGCCCGCGCCATCCGCTCGGTCATCACGGAGCTCGGCCATGGCTCATGCGCATCAGCTCCGGAATGCCGACCAGGCCAGCACAAGCCACGCGGCAAGCAGTGCCACGCCTCCGAGAGGGGTCAGTGCACCGAGCCACCGTTGCCCGGTCAGCACGAGCGCGTACAAGCTGCCGGAAAAAATCACGATCCCGATGACGAAGAGCCAACCCGCGACCTGTACGAGGGGGGCCTCCCACCGGGCGTATGCCCAAGCGACGGCGAGCAGCGCGAGCGCATGATACATCTGATAGCGAGCGCCGGTCTCGAACGTCGCGAGATCTTCCGGGCTCAGCGTATTGCGAAGTCCGTGGGCACCGAATGCACCAAGCGCGACGGAGAGGCCGGCAAGAAGCGCGCCGAGCCCGAAGAAGAGGCGATCGGGCGTCTGCATCATGTCGGATCCAGGGTTCGTGAGGTGTGCCTCGATGCACGTTGGGGGGGGCGTCACGACCGCGCCAGGGGCAGTTGGTGGTGGCCAGCCCCCGCGGTTATCATGGGGGCCCTTTCATCCCCTGCTCGTCCCCTGTCCGTGGAGCCAGAGCCCATCGTGCACGTCGTCGCGTCCAAGGTCCAGGGCCAGCCCCAGGCGGTCTCGGGGAGATGCTCCCTCGAGGCGCCGATGTGAGCTCGGGCGTCGTTATGGGCGGAGCCCGGGAGGCCTGACGATGCCCTTTCACCTCGTTCCGGCACGTGACCGCAAGCTGTTCCGGCTCGTGAAGCGGGCGGAGGTCGTGCGGCTCGTAAAGGGGCGGCCACTTTACGCGGCGGGAAGTTCCGCCAAGAACGTGTTCCTCGTTCAGTCCGGATTCATGCGCCTCGTACTGCCGGGGATGGAAAAGGGGAGGAGTGAGCGAACGGTCTCGGTAGCGCTCCCTTGGGAGCTCTTTGGCGATGAAGCGTTCACCGAGGGCCATCGACGGTACGGGTCGATCGCGGGGTCGACCTGCACCGTGGTCGCTCTGCCGACAACAAGCGTTCTGAGTGGTCTCAAGACGGCGAAGAGGAGTCTGGACGCCTACCTCGAGGGTGTCGAGCGAGAGTTGCACCGCCTGCGGCATGCACAGGGCGGCTCACGGGGGCCTACCGCCGCACAGCGCCTCGCGGAAGTGCTTCTGGATCTCAGCGCGCGCTGCGGTGATCCGGCCGGTCGGGGAGTGCATCTCTCCGTCAAACTCACCCACCAGGTACTCGCCGACCTGGCGGGGGCTCATCGGGCCACCGTGACGACGTTGCTCAACGACTGGCTCTACGACGGTGTGGTCGCGATGGCCGACGGCTTCCTCGCGCTTAGGCGTCCGCGCGACCTCTGGATCTTGGCCGGGTATCACCCCTCAGAGACCGACTCGGAAGGCTGAATCGAGGGCCCCGGATCCGGCGTTCTTGGAGGGCCTGTCGAGGCAGCGTGGCACTGGCCGGCGCGTTGACCGAAATGTCCGTCCCGTCTAGCTTTTAGCGCTTCCCGAGGGGCGGAAACCGTAGGAACTGAACCGCAAAAGGTCCTTTCATGTCGCAGCGTCATCCCGGTGCCCGCCGGACCCACCAAGAGCACGGCAACGACCCCGACGACATCTTCATTGCCAAGGTGCTGGACGTGGGCAAATGGGCCAGCGCCAACCAGCAGCTCCTGACGGTTCTGGGCGTGGTCGCCGTGATCGTGGTCGCGGGAATCGTGTACTATGGGAACTATCAGGAGACGCTGGTCCAGCAGGCGGCGCAGCAGCTCGAGGCCGTGCATCAGTCGATCGCGATCCAGGACCGCGAGGGTGCCAAGAACGAGCTCGTCACGTTCCTCGAGCGCTTCGACGGCACCGCCTACGAGGGTGAAGCACGGCTGCTGCTAGGCGATTTGTACTTGCAGTCGGACGATCCGCAGCAGGCCCAGGTGGTGCTGGAGCCGCTCGGCGCCTCCCCGCGAGACCCGATCGAGTTCCAAGGTGCCGTGTTGCTAGGTGCCGCCTACGAGCAGGAGAGCCTCTGGAGTGAGGCCGAAGCGATCTATTTGAGAATCGCGGATCGCTCGGAGCTCGACTTCCAGGTGCGCGAGGCGTTGGCGAGTGCCGCTCGGATCCGGGCCGACCAGGGCGATGCCTTCGGCGCGATCGAGCTCTACGAGCGCGTATTGAGCAACATGGAGGAGAACGCAGCCGAGCGCGGACAGTTCGAGATGCGGATCCAGGAGCTCAAGACGGCGGCGACCACCTAGCGCGTACTGGCCGGTGGCGCGCCACCGGATCGTGCTCGGGAGCCACGCGCACGGCGACTACATGCAGGGCGACGCCCTGGAACGCCCTGGTGGCCGAGGGGAACCTGCTTCGTATAATATATATTATGTTGCATGTGGCCAAGACGGGGTGAGAAGCCGGCTCTTCGCCCTGGCCCGCCTCCTCCCCGGCTAGTTTGCCCGCCGCCTCTGGTACGGCTCCAAGGCTCTCACGCGAACCGCGGCCGTTCCTGTTCCCACCATGCCCAGCTTCACGGCGACCGTGTAAGTCACGTCGATGATTCGGCGGCCTGGGTCGTGGAACGGGCCCCGGTCGGTCACTCTCAGAACCACGGTGCGTCCGTTCGCGAGGTTGGTGACCTCGACGTAGCTCGGGAGCGGCAGAGTTCGGTGCGCCGCTGTCATCCCGAACATGTCGTACGTCTCACCACTGCTCGTCTGCCGCCCGTGGAACGGCTTACCGTACCACGAGGCCACCCCACGCTCGTCGTATCCCTCTGAGGTATCGAGAACGCGGTACGTACCGCCCGACTGTTCGTATTGCGCCATGTTCCCGGTCTGGCTAGGCGGTTCCACCCTCGGGATCGGGTCCGGAATGGCCTCCAGGGCCGCAATTTCCGCGTCCGAGGACGGCATGATGGGGCCCGACAGCTCGGCAGACCCGATCATGGTGCACGAGGTCGCGGCCAATACGGTGGAAACGAGCACTAGTCGCTGAGTTCTGTCCATCCTTTCACTTCCTTGTAAGCCTTCTTCACGAGCTTGCGTTGCTGCTTGGGTTTCATAAGCGCTAAGTGCCCACTGACAAAGCGGTTATCATACGTAACTTCACGTAAGATCCGGACTCGCTGTGGAGGGTCGGGCAGCGGATCGCTCTCGGTATCGAGCTCGATCTCCATCAGGGCCAGACCCTCCAGCGGGCCGAGGAATCGATCGAGCTCCCAGGGGCCGAGCTTCCAGCGAATCTTCTCGACGATTCGGTCCTCCGCAGCCTCGAGAAGCCGGACGGCCATCTCGGGCGGCACGATCGTCTCCACCTCCTCTCTTCGGATCCCCGAGCCGATCTTGCACGTGAGGACGGCGCCCCTCGGCTCACCGGTCCGGATGCGGACCGAGGGCTCCCCGTTCCGGATGTACCCTTGGCGGTAGTGGTGTCCGTCGCCGAGCGTGCGCCAGAGCGCGTCGGTAACGCGAACGAGGAATCGGCGCTCGATCTCCCACGCCATCGTCCCTACCCTCCCGGCTTCCGGCCGAGCACCGCGATGCGGCGTCTCAGAAATGGTACGAGGCCCTGAAGGAGGCGTTCCGCGACGTTCAGGCCGGGCAGATGGGATTCCGCGTAGTACGCGCGCTCGATCACGAAGCCCTGCGTGGTGAGCAACGCCCTCATGCGCTCCATCGACTTGTAGTCCACATGGCTCACGTCCCGCTTGAGCACAATATCGCGGTTCTTGAGCGCTTCCAGGAAATGACCGCGGTGCGGGGTCCAGGTGCTGAAGCGGCCGCCAGGCTTGAGAAGCCGATACGCCTCCTTCGACACGCGCTCGGAGTCGTCCGGATATAGGTGCTCGAAGAGGTCCGCGGCGATGACCAGGTCGAAGCCCGAGTCTTCCAGCCCGGTGTCGCCCCCGTCGGCGCACACGAAACGCAGCTTGTCGTGTGGGTCGGACTCGAGTCGCCGGTTGCAGATCTCAATGCTCTTCTCGCTGAAGTCGACGCCAATGATCTCCCCGACCCGGTCCGCGAGCTCGAAGCCGAAAGTGCCCCATCCGCAGCCTAGATCGACTACGCGGTCGGTCGGTGTCGGATCGTGGAGCGCGAGGACCTTCTCGACGCGGTACCGCTGGAAGCGACTCTCGGCGTCGATGAGGTGATCGGTACCCTCTTCGAAGTAGTCGCTGGAGTCGTAGAACTCCTTCCCGATGCGGGGTTCGCTCGTCACAGGCGGCGAAAAACCTGCTGGAACTTGAGCCACCAGACGCGCCACACGGCTTCGCGGACGATCCGTTTCGACATCTTGGACTCACCACTGTCCCGTTCCGTGAAGAGGATGGGGACTTCCGTGAATGAGAACCCCTTGCACCAGGCGCGGAACTTCAGCTCGATCTGGAACGCGTAACCGTTCGAGCGCACACGCTCGAGCCTGATCCTCTCGAGCACCCTGCGGTGCCAACAGTTGAAGCCGCCGGTCGCGTCTCGGACCGGCATCCTGGTGATGGCGCGCGCGTACCACGAACCGAAGTAGCTCACGAGGAGTCGGGTCATCGGCCAGTTGGAGACCGTGACCTTACCGTCGACGTACCTCGAGCCGATGACGAAGTCGTACTCCTCGGCCGCAGCGATGAGCCTAGGCAGCGCCTCGGGAGGATGCGAGATATCGGCGTCCATCTCGAAGATCAGCTCGTATTCCCTCTCGAGCGCCCAGTCGAAGCCGGCGAGATACGCCTTCCCCAAGCCGTCTTTCGCGGCGCGGTGCAGGACATGCACGCGGGAGTCCTGCGTGGCCATCTCGTCGGCGAGCCTACCGGTGCCATCCGGCGAAGCGTCATCGACGACGAGCACATCGATACGCTCGTCCTGATCGAGAATCTGCGGGGCCTTCCGAGGAAGGTTTTCCTTCTCGTCGTAGGTGGGCACGATGACGAGGAAGCGCTCCCTATGCCCCTCATGCCCCTCACTCATGGCTCGCGTCCTCCCCTGCTCCGTTGGCTGCGACGTGACGCGCCCAAAACACCGCAGCGGGAACGAGCTCCACGACCGTGGTCCAGACCCGTGCTATGACGGCGAGCGCGCCTGCGGAGCCGACACCTACGTGCGGAGTCAAGAACGCCACCAAGAATCCCTCACGTACCCCAACGCCCGCCGGGGCCGGGATGAACAGGTAACCGATGACGTACGCGGCCGCGAAGGCGGATGCGGCGGGCACGACCCCGACGGAGACACCGAAGCTGACGACGAGCACCCAAAACGACAACGCTAAGAGTACCCAATTGAGCGCGTAGAGTGCGAGCCACTGCAGCCCATGAACCGAGTCCAAGCGCTGTGGCGTCTCCGCACGCGCCGCACGGAACCAGAGTTGGGCGCCCCACTGAAAGCTGGCAGGGATCGCGATGACGATGATGACGAACGCGAGGAGGCCGGCAGCGAAGAGCCCCCAAGGCCGCAGCCGCTCGGGTCCGGTGAGCAACGCGCCCAGCCCCACCGCGGTCGCCGCGAGCAGGGACAGTCCTTGGCCGAGCACCGCCGCACCGGTCGCCGTGACAGGTCGCACACCCTTTCCTCGCGCGAGCGCGGCGAGCCCGGCGATCTGCCACACTTTCCCGGGCACGTAGCGGCCGAGGTTGGCGATCATGAACAGTTGGATGGCCTCGATCGGCCGAATGCGCGCACCACCGAGATCGGCGACGACCCGGGCCCAAAGCACGGCGTTCATGAACATCGCGAGGAGCAGTAGCGAGCACGCCGAGCCGAGCACCACCAGATTAGGCTGCCACGCCGCCGGATCGAGCTCCTGGAATTCGGTCCAGTCCAGCCCCACCCGGTCCACGATGAACCACGTCACCAGGATCGTGAGGGTGAGCTGCGAGACTCGGATCAGCCAGGTCTTCAGTGAGCCTCCCTCGTCCGGCGCTCGCGCCAGAGATCGAAGCCGGCAGCGCCTACCACCGCAAGGAAGAGAAGCAAGCTGATCCAGATGCTCGTGTGGACCAGAGCCGACTCGTACACCATCTCGACGGTGTGCTCACCTGTCGGGATCGCCACGGCGCGAAGGCTGTGGTAGGCACGCAGGAGAGGCTGTTCCGCGCCGTTCACGGTGGCTCGCCACGCCGGGAACCAGTTGTCAGAGACCACGAGCAGCGCGGGCTGCTGCGTAGTGACCGCGAGCCGGAGCCGGTTCGGAGTTCGCTCTAGCCAGGTCACGGTGCCTGCTACGGGCCCGCCCGGAAGCGCCAGCGGCGGGGCTTCGGTCAGCACCACCTCGGTCTCGGGGTCGAAGTCCTCCGACAGCATGTAGGTGACGACTTCGGCATCCGACTTCATGACGGCGCGGCCGACGAGGCGCGCGCGCGGGAGGCCAGGCTCTGCGAATACGGTCTCGTACGGTCGCCCGTCGCTGAGTTGTGTTCGGGAGAAGAAAGCTCCGTCCATCGACTGCCCCAATGCGTAGTCCGGCCACAGCACGTACCTCACGTTGAGCAGCGCACGGATGTTCGCGTTGAAGAGGTTCTCGGGCATTCCCGATCCGAGCATCCCGATCAACTCCCGGTAGCGGGAGAGATCGTTGGGGTGGTGGCCCGCGACGAGCTCGATGCCGTGGAGCGCCGGGGTCACGTCCTGTGCGGTGCTGCGAAACGAAAGAAGCCGGTACGGCTCGTCGCTGCCCTCTTCCTGGTTCATGATCGCCAGAATGTTCGCGTCCGGAGCCGACCATGTCTCGAAGTCGAACGGCTGGATGAACGTGTTCGATACGCGCAGTTCGTCCGCCACGACGAGTAGCACGAGTCCCGCCAGCAGCGCTTTCGGGGCCAGATACGCGCCGCGCACGGCCCACGTCAGGCCGGCGAGCGCAAGAGCCAAGAAGAAGGCGATGAACGCGCCTTGCCCGATGAAGGGTCGTAACTGGCTCTCCATGAGCTGGAGGCGGTCCGGATCGACGTCCGCGTAGACAGTCGAGGTCCAGATGGTCGTCAGGACTCCAGAGGCCGCCAGGAGGGCCACGCCCCCCAGCGCGCCGGCGGCGCCCCAGAGGATGCGCATGATGCTGCGCCAACTGTCGTTGTTGTCCTCCGCCGCGGCCCGGAAGAGTCGGTCCGCACCCAGGGCGGCCAGAGTCGCCACTCCGAAGCCGAACAGGAACATGGCCTGCGACGGGGACCGGAACAGAGGGATGCCCGGCACGACCTCGTAAAAGAGTCGCCACACCGGCGTGTGGGCTCCCAGCGCGAATAGGAACGCCAGTGCACCCAATCCGGTGAAGAACCAGCGGAGTCCGGGACGGGCACCACCGGCGAACGAGACTGCCGCGAGAAGCAGCAGCACCAGACCGGCGTACTCATGGTTGTTCTTGAAGATATTCCGGCCCCAATAGGTGTTCTGGGCCCAGCCGGCCGGACCGCCTGCACTGTTGCCAGCGAACTCGGGGATTACCATCGCCATCGATTCTTCGGGATGCAGGGACCACGAGCTCGACCAGGCGACGCCCGCTTCTCCGGCGGCTTCGCGAGAGGTCTGCACACGTCGCGAGTACCGGGTTACGTAGTCGAACGCCGGAAAGAACTGGAAGCCCGCCACGCCCGCTCCGGTGAGCGACGCCGCCAGGAAGAGCGCGAAACGGATGCCTGCCGTTCGTGGTCCGGATGTGCGCTGGGCCGTGCTGTCGCTGTCCCCCGAGTCCGCGACGTACCCGCGGGCGATCTGTCCCGCCCTGAAGAAGGCGTACAAGCCCACGGCTCCGAAGAGGAAGTACGCCATCTGGAAGTGCGTGGTCGCGATCACCAGGCCGATGATCAGCGCGATCGAGCTGAACACCGAGACACGAGGAGCCACGAAGTGGCGCTCGACGGCCCAGAAGAGAAGAGGCGTCAGCGCGATGACGAAGATCCTCCCGTCATGTCCTGGGGTCACAAGGCTCACAAAGAACGGCGCCAGCATGTAGCCGATACCCGCAACCAGAGCGGCCACACGAGACGCGCCAATCGAGCGCACCCAACCGAACATGAAAAAGCCGGCTGCGGCAACGTGGATCACCAGCTTCCAGCCGAGCGCCCGGAACGGCTCCATGACCAGGAGAAGGAAGAGCGACGGTGGGTAGAACGAGTCGCCAGCGGAGAGGGCCTCCAAGAACGGCGTGCCGCCCAGGATGTCAGGCGCCCAGCGAGGGAACGCACCGAACGTGTGGACCGACTCGGCGTAGAGCGCCCGTGCCACGTAGCCCAGCCCCAGCGTGTCACTACCAAATAGCATCTGGTCGCTGAACACGAAGGTCCGAAACAGCAACAGCGTCAGCCCGACGAAGAGCGTCGGCGGAAGCCACAAGGGGACAGAAGGCACTTGGCCGTCCCGGTCTTTCCGGCGCTTTTTCGCCATCTCCGCCTCGCTACGCCGCGTGGCGACGCGCCACGAGCTCCTCGTAGATCTCGAGATGCCGGTCGGCGAGGCGGGCGTTGCTCCACCTGTCCACGACTCGCCTTCGCGCCTCGGTGCCGAGGGCGCGCAACTGGCGGCCGCGCAGCAGCTCGATCACCTTCGCCGCGAGTGACGCGGGATCCGCAGGCTCGAAGAGCCCACCCACGGCGTTGCTGACGATTTCAGGCAACCCTCCGACCCGCGACGCGGCGACCGGCAGCTCGCACGACATCGCCTCCAGCGCCGCGATCGAGGTCGCCTCCATCAGCGAAGGGAAGATCGCCAGGTCGCCGGACGAGAGAATGCCGGGCATCTCTTGGTGGGCGCGCGCGCCCAGGAACGTCACGCGCTCGGCGACCCCGAGTTCAGCGGCCAGGTCCTCGAGCTTCTGCCGCTCCGGTCCGTCCCCCACGAGCACAGCCTCTGCGTCGACCTCGCTCGTAATGAGCGGCATCGCGCGCACGAAGTACTCGACGCCGTTCTTGTGGAAGAGCCTGCGCGGTACGATCAGGCGCGCGCGCCCGTCCCCAAGCGCAGAGAGCGTCGGCTCGACACGCTGAAAGAAGGACGTTTCGACTCCGTTGGTGAGGGCCTCGACGCGGACGCCGGGCGCAATGCCCTCGCCCACTGAGGCGAGCTCGACACTTGCGGCAAGGTTGTGGTCCGCGGCCTCCAGGAAGCGTTTGAAGATCGGACGCCAAAACGGCGACTCGGCTCGCTCGAGGAAGTGACTCGTGTGGTATGTAGTGACGATCGGTGCCCGGCCCACTCGCCGCGCGACCAGGCAGGGAAGAACCGAGGCGATATCCTGGGCGTGCAGGATGTCCGCCGAGCGCGCGAGGGCACCGAAGCGAGGCATGGAGAAGAACGCGTGGGCCGCCCAACCCGGTGTGTTGCGTGCGGGCATCCAGGTTCGCCACACCCCGACGCCGCCCATGATCTCATGATCGGGCAGTCCTGGCTGAGAACGAGACGTCACCATGTGCACTCGGTGTCCGCGTTCAGCCAGTGCCTGGCAGAGGTAGTAGGCGTGGCTCTCGAGGCCGCCGACCTCCGGAGGAAAGTAGACGCAGTGCATGAGGATGTTCACGCGCCCCAGTCCTCCATCGCGCGCGGACGTCCGATCAGGTCGGAAACCACGATGTCTGCGATCCGCGCGCCGGCGCTACCATCCCCGTATGGGTTGGTAGCTGGTGCGTCCGACGCCGGCTGGGCGAGTGCGGCCCGACTGCGCTCCAGGATCAAGTCCCGGTTCGTGCCCACCAGTTCAGCCACCCCCGCCTCGATACCCTCTGGGCGCTCCGTGACCTCACGCAATACCAGAACGGGCACACCGAACGTGGGAGCCTCCTCCTGGATACCGCCCGAGTCGGTCAGGATGAGCGCCGCCGCCGCGAGTGCCGCGACCAGGTCGAGATATCCGACTGGGTCGATGAGGTGGATGCGCTCATGGTTCCCGAGCAGTTCGCGCGCGGGTTCGATGACGTCCGGGTTCGGATGCACCGGATACACGATCTCGACGTCGTCGATCTCATCCGCGAGCGCGCGAACCGCGCCGAACACCTCGCGGATCGGTGCACCGAACGATTCACGCCGATGCGCGGTCAGCAGCACGAGCCTGCGCTCACCCTGAATCGCGGCGCGCAGGACCTCGTTCTCGACGGGTCTCTGTTGGTCGGCCACGCTCATGAGCGCATCGACGACGGTGTTTCCGGTCACGTACACCTGCTCCACAGGCACTTTTTCGGCGAGCAGCGCGCGCTTGGCGTACTCGGTCGGCGCGAAGTAGTAGTCGGAGACCACATCCGTGAGGCGCCGGAAGATCTCCTCGGGGAATGGAGCCCACTTGTCGTTGCTGCGCAGCCCGGCCTCGACGTGCCCGACCTTCACCCGCTCGAAGAAGCCCACGAGCGACCCGGTGAACACCGTGGCGGTGTCGCCCTGCACGAGCAACGCATCGGGTCTGAACCGTTGCACGACGCCGCGCAGACCTTCGAGCGCGCCCTGAACCACATCGTAGAGCGTCTGGCCCTCCTTCATGATGCCCAAGTCGTAGTCGGGGTTCAGTCGCAGCGCCTGCACGACCTGGTCGACGAGTTGCGTGTGTTGGCCCGTGAGCACCACGCGCGTCTCGACGTCGGCGCTGTAATCGCGTAGCGCGTCGATGACCGGGGCCATCTTGATCGCCTCGGGCCGGGTCCCCACCACGACGAGGACACGACGGGGCACGCCGACTTTCTCAGTCAAGTCAGTCGTCCCTCTTCTTCAGCGCGTCGAGCTCGTCCCGCACCTGCGCGATTTGTTCTGAGACGAGCCCGAAGCCTACGAGCAGGAAGCCGAGCGTTTCGCACAGCATCACTAGATATAGAAGTGGCCGGTACCCCATGGGTGGTATGTACGGGTCGAACCCTACCATCGGGTGGACGAAGCGGACGTAGATCGCCACCGCTGCGACGAGAATCCCCAGTCCGGCCAAGAGCATCCCGGTTGCGCCGAAGAGCAGAAGCGGCTTCCGCGAGAACATCAGCAGGAATCCCACGGAAACCAGGTCGAGCAATCCGACGATGACCCTGAACGGGCCGGTAAACTTGGACTTCCCTGCCCGTCTGGGGTGCAGCTCGACATCGATCTCGCTTACGGTCGCACCGCGGGCGTGCGCGAGCACGACGAAGAAGCGGTGCCAGTCGTGGCGCAGTGTGAGCCCGTCGAGCACGCCTCGGTGGAACGCCTTCATCGAGTTGAGATCGGAGACCGGGACGTCGAATACCCGGCGCGAGAGCCGGTTGTAGACCGTGGAGACCGCCCTCTTGTTGTACCCTCCGATCTTGCGCCCCGTCACGATATCGAACCCGTCCGCGAGCCGCTCGAGGAAGCGGGGGATCTCGTCCGGAGAGTGCTGCAGGTCCGCATCGAAAAGCACGAGATAGCTTTTCTCGGTCGAGGCCGCCGCGGTGATCATCGCCTCGGTCTTACCCTGGTTCGTCTTGTGCCGGACGACCTTGAACGCTCCCCACCCGTCCGCCTCTTGACGCGCAAGCGAGGCGGTATCATCCGTGGAACCGTCGTCGACGAGCACGACTTCACCCTCGAGGCCATGGCGCTCGAACGCCTCCCTGAGCTCCCGCACCAGGTCCTTGACGACGGGTGCTTCGTTGAAGGCGGGGACGATCACGGCGAAGTCGCTCTTCGTCATACGCGCTTGCGCATGCGCGCGGGCATGATGCCAAGCTGGTCCCGGTATTTGGCCACCGTACGGCGAGCGATCTTCACGCCGTCGACCATGAGCGACTTCACGATCGCCTGATCGGTGAGCGGCTTGCTGGTGTCCTCGTCCGCGATGAGGCTCTTGATCTTGTCCTTCACGCCACGCGCCGAGATGTCCTCGCCTGATGTGGTCGAAAGACCGCTCGCGAAGAAGTACTTGAGTGAATACACTCCGCGCGGCGTCTGCACATACTTCTTGTTCGTCACGCGGGACACGGTCGACTCGTGCTTCTCGATGTAATCGGCGACCTCGCGCAGCGTGAGAGGCTTGAGGTGTTGCACCCCTCGCTCGAAGAAGTCGCGCTGGCGGTCCACAATGAAGTGCATGACCTTGAGCATGGTCTGACGCCGCTGCTCGATCGCCTGAATCATCCAGTGGGCCGAATTCAGTCTGCTGGAGATGAACTCCTTGTTTTCGCCTGTGAACTTCTTCTTGTCCTGTGCGATCTCCCGGTAGCTCTGAGATATGCGCAACCTGGGCAAGCTCGTATCGTTGGCGAAGACCATATACTCACCGTCGATCTCCTCGACAATGAGATCAGGGATGACATACTGCTCCAGTTCCGCGGAGTGCTTGAGTCCTGGTTTGGGATCGAGATGCCTGATCGCGTCGGCGGCGTCCTGCACCTCGATCGGCTGCACGCCGAGCTCCTTGGCGAGTTCCGTCCAGCGATGGTTGGAGAGCGCGTCGAAGTGGTCCCGCACGATCACATACGTGAGCTCACCCTCTTCGTCACGCATCCTGAGCTGGATGAGAATCGACTCGCGCACGTCCCGAGCTCCGATCCCCGGCGGGTCGAAGCCCTGGATGACCTCGAGCATCGCCTCGGCTTCCTCGATGACGTACGGCTTGAAGAGCGCCGCGATCTCCTCGAGGTCGGCGGCGCGCGCGGCCTCGTCAGCGATCGACTCCGCGGTCGCGATCGCCGCGGGCCGCACCTCCGCGAGCCAGCCGTTCACACCCCTCACCGATTCCACGAGCCCACACGCGAGCAGTCCGTCATCGTTGATGTTTCCGACGATCTCCTCGCCCATCCGGAGCTGTCGTTCCGACAGCGAAAGCATACGCAGCTGGTCCTGCAGGTGATCGTGCAGGTCGCGCGTGTCGACCGGCGTACGCTCGAAGTGTTCAGTCTGCTCGTACTGCTCGCGCCGACCCCCGACGTCGAATCCGTCGAGAAGGATTTCCTCCCAGTCGACATCGTCGTCGCCCATGGGTTCGTCGTCGGTCTCTTCCTTGAGCTCGACTTCCTGCTCGACGTCCGCCTCGACCATCTCCAGCAGAGGATTCTCCGAAACCTCCTGCTTCAGGTATTGCTCGAGATCCAGCATCGGCATGTAGAGCAACTCCATCGCCTGATATAGGCGTGGGTTGGTCCGCATCTCCTGCCGGAGCTGCGCACTCTGATGCAGTTTGATGAACTGGCTCATCGGTGACTCAGATCTCCACTTAGACCCCGGCCGGCTCCGGATACCGGGCCCGCATCCGTGTCGTCAGCGTCGGACCGAGGTAAATCTCCGCAACTTCCTCGTTCCAAACCAACTCTGAGACGGTCCCACTCACTCGGATACGTCCTTCGTACATGATGTATGCCCGATCCACGATCTCGAGCGTCTGCTCGACGTTGTGATCCGAGATGATCACCCCGATGTCGCGGTCCTTCAGTCCGCGAACGATCTGCTGGATATCGTTGCCCGCGATCGGATCGATGCCCGTGAACGGCTCGTCGAGAAGCATGAACTTCGGCCGCTGGACGAGAGCTCGCGTGATCTCAAGCCTACGCCGCTCGCCCCCGGAGAGCGAATACGCCTTGTTCTTTCTGAGCTTCTCCAGGCCCAGCTCGCCGAGTAGCTGATCGAGCCGCTCGCGCTGTGCCGCCTTGGGCAGCTTCAGCGTCTCGAGGATCGCGAGCACGTTCTCCTCGACCGTGAGGCGTCGGAAGACCGACGGCTCTTGGGCCAAGTAGCCGATCCCGCGGCGGGCTCGACGGTACATCGCGGTGGTTGTGAGGTCGTCACCGTCCAGGTGGACAGTGCCGGAATGCGGGGGGATCAGCCCGACCATCATGTAGAAGGTCGTGGTCTTCCCCGCACCGTTCGGCCCCAGCAACCCGACGATCTCTCCCTGGCGAACCGTAAGATCCACCTCGTTCACGACCTTGCGGCGTCGGTAGATCTTGGTGAGACCCTCGCCGGAGAGCCTACTCTGGGCGCCCGGCTTGTCGGCATCCGTCACGAGCCCCTCCATGGATGATGAGTCGCGGCCGACTTCCGGATTTGGGGATGGCCGCCAGATGATGGCGTGCGTGAGTCCGGTGGGCGCGAAGGCTCCGGCGGCGTGGTTTCTCGGGGCGAGCCAGCGAGCGTGGTCGTGTCGAGGGCAGTCGTCGTGTCGATTCCGGAGGTCCGTGCTGCGAGGCTGTCCTCCATCACCGGCACTGGCTCGAGATGTATGCCTCGCGTCTGGCCGGTCACTTCCATGTGGTCGATGTCGCCTTCGACCATGACGATCGTGATCTCATCGCCGAGCACGTAGTGCACGGCGGGTTCGTCCTCACCCGGGACCGCGGTGGTGTCCGACGGTGGTAGTCGGTACAGACTCCGCGCGGCGCCCTGGGCGATGATCCGGTCGATTTGGTAGGCCGCCTGCGCTGTGTCCGCGGCAGGCCCCCGGCGCTCGCTGGTGTCCGCAGGCACGAACATTACGATGACCGTGTCGCCCTCCAACCAGTCGGTGCGCGCGATCTCCGACAGCGTCTCGACGTTCAAGGAGTCGCGTGCGCGAGAGACGCTACGGGCCATGCCTGCCGCGAAGATCCGTTCGAGCGCCTCGCCGGGCACGATGACCTCGATCGAGTCCCCGGTGAGCTCGAAGTCGTCGGCCTGGGCGACGGGCCGCGCATCAGCGCTGTCGACCGACATGACGTCAGGCGGCGCCGGGGCCCTCACGGCGACGAGTCTCTGCGGTAGATCGTCGAGCAGGTAGATCCGGATCTCCGGTGCCGTGAGCACCAGGTCGTCGCCGTTCAGCACGGCGTCGTGAACGGCCCGCACCTCGTCGATGTCGTCGCCGTCCATGCCGAGCGTGATCGTGCGACCAACGAGATCGTACGTCGGACCGTCGACTCGGGCAGATCCTTCGAGCAAGATTCGGCCCGCTACCTGGTCATATTCGACGCTGTCAGCGAACGCGTTCAGTGAATCCCGCTGGATCTCGACATTGCCGGTCGCGCGGAAATAGCTGTCACCCTGGATGAAGATTTGGTTGCCGTCGACGATGTAGGGCGAACCCTGCCCGTCGGGCTCGGCATCCACGGGGAGGACGAGAGCCTCCGCCGAAAGAGCCGTGCCGGTGGAGTCCGCTGTGATAGCATCCGGGGCTGTCGGTTCGATGCTCTCTGGCCTAGGCTCTGCCGGCCTCATCCGTAGGATCGCGTGTGGCTGAATGCCGTCCGCCGCGATCGTCACCGTAGTCTGTGGCTCCTCCCGGAAGTCCGTGGCGCGCAGATACACCAGGTTCCCGTTCCGGATCGTGAAGCCCTGGAGAGTGTCCTGGACAAAGACGTGGCCGTTGGCTTGAAGTCGACCCTGCTCGGGAAAGTAGCGGGCTTCATCGGCGTTCAACTCCCCATTGGCGTCGATGAAGCGCACAGACCCCATCATGTGCTGCATCCTCTGGGCGGAGTACTCCACCGCGGAATCGGCCCAGATCTCGATCCCGTCCCGGCACAGCATGTGCGGTGCGCCGACGTAGGTAATCGTGGAACCGCTCGTGAGCGTGGTGAACTGCATCGACCTGGTCGGCGCGACGAAATCGCAGTCCTCCTGAGCAGCGATCCGGGCGGGGATCCAGGCGCAGGTCAACAGGACGAGCGCGGCTGCGGACCGGCCACGAGGGGCGGGTGAGGACATGGGCGTCGGTAGCTAGCGGCCGACGGCTCCGCGGATGTTCGCGATCTCCACGTTCCGGAACTCCATGTCGGACCGGAACGACGAACCCCGGGTCACCCGCCCGTCGGCGAGCGTCTGCACGGTCGCCGAGTCGCTCCAGATTTCGTCCTCGAAGGGATCGTAGACGATCTCCGCGCTCTCGATGCGGCGCCCGTCGGCGTGCACTATGAGCAGGACGTCACCCTGTGCCCACATTCGGTCGGTGTTCCGGTCCCATTCTCCGGCTGTTCCCGTGACCGTGGCCCGCTCGGCCCCGTTCTCGTCGTAGAAGACGATGCGCATCTGCCGTAGCTTCGCCTTCGCCGAGTCCGCGTACATGAAGGCCGTGTCGGCCTCGACCCGGCCCTCACGGATTCCGTTGGAAGTCATGAAGCTGACCATTCCGAACACGATGTTGTCCGCTCCCATCTCCAGGAGCTCATGAGAAGCCACCGCGCCGCTCGTAGGCGCTTCGCAAGCTGCCAAACCAGCAAGGAGCACGAGTGTCCGGAAACGCGGCCCGTGTTCGAGTCCCAACGTCGCTACGTCCATTTGCCATGCGCCTCCATCCGGTGGCCGGCAGGGGATCCCAACCCCTCGGGCCGCGCGGTCTTCGGATCTCGAGTCATGATCTCTCTGATCGCATGGTCTAGGAAGTGGGCAGCGCGATCGAGTCCTTCATCGTCGCGCCCTCACCGAGCAGGGGATGTTCGTCCGCTATCATGACATCTGCTACACGGACCGAGAGCTTCGTTCCCAATGTTCCGCCGGGATGCAACGCGGCTGAGCGCGTCACCGGCTTCGCTCCTCGACGTAGCGCTCCACGACGTCATCGAGCTCCCCTCGTGCCGCGAGCAGTGCGTCCGAGAACTCGCGGGCCGCGCCGTGGCCCCCGGCTTTGCTCGACTGCCAGTCACAGATGTCCACCACATGAGAGGTCGCGTTGGCCACGGCGGCCTTGAGGCCCACGCGTCGCAGCACCGCGAGATCCGGAATGTCGTCCGCGAGCATTGCGACTTCGTGCCACTCCACCGCTTTCCGACTGAGCAGATCCTCCACAATGCCGAGCTTGTGGGCGTTCGCTTCCTGGTGGCACTCCACAACGTCGAGCTCGCGGGCCCGCAGCGCGGTCGCCTCCGAAGTTCGCCCGGACACGATGGCGACCTCGAGGCCGGACCACATGAGCATCTTCAGACCGACGCCGTCCTGTATGTCGAAGCGCTTCAGCTCGGTGGCCTCCCCGCCCGTGCTCGCCCCGACATAGACACCGGCATCGGTGAGCACGCCGTCCACGTCGAAGATGACGAGCTTGATCTGGGCGGCGAGCTCCGCGTCAATCGGCCGGGCTCCGGCGCTCATCGGGCTCATGGGGCTCATGGAGCTCACGGAGCGTCCGCATCCCTCTTGGCCGCGCTGGTGAGCGCGGACCGAATCGCGACCGCGTCCTTCAAGAGTCCACGCATACGCTCGAGGGGCACCATGTTCGAGCCGTCCGAAGGTGCGCCGGCAGGGTTCGGGTGGGTCTCCAGAAACAGTCCGTCGCAACCTGCCGCAACCGCTGCGCGCACGAGCACGGGGGTGTGTTGCGGGTCTCCACCGCTCGATCCGTCCGCCCGGCCGGGCCGCTGCACCGAGTGCGTTCCGTCGAAGAGCACGGGCGTGCCGGTCGCGGCACGCGCGGTCGCGAAGGAGCGCATGTCGACGACCAGGTTGCCGTAGCCGAAGAACGTGCCTCGTTCCGTGACCGCGACGTCTGTCGCTCCCGCGCTGCGGAGCTTCTCGACTGCGCCCGCCATGTCGTCGGGAGACATCCACTGGCCCTTCTTCAGGTTGATGGGTTTGCCCGTGGCGCCGGCGGCGAGCAAGAGGTCGGTCTGACGACACAAGAACGCTGGGATCTGCAGTACGTCGACGACCGCCGCCGCGCGTTCGGCTTGCTTCGGTTCGTGGATGTCCGTAAGGAGCGTGAGACCAGTCTCTTTTTTCACCGTGGCCAGTCGTGGCAGGCCCTCAGCGAGCCCGGGGCCTCGCGCGGAGTCCATCTGCGACCGATTCGCCTTGTCGAACGAAGCCTTGAAGATGACGGGCAGCCCGAACGACTCACCCAAGCCCTTGACGGCCCGCGCTATCTCGAGGTTCAGCTCGTCACTCTCGAGCACACAGGGGCCCGTGATGAGCGTGAATCGGTCGAACATCTCACGGCGCTCTATACCCCAACCGGCTCCTCAACCGGAGCGGCTTTTTTTTCTGGGCGTACTGCGCCGCTGCTTCGATGAACGAAGCGAAGAGGGGGTGTGGGCGGGTGGGCCGGCTCTTGAGTTCTGGGTGGAATTGCCCCGCAATGAACCACGGATGATCGGCGAGCTCGATCATCTCCACGAGGCCGCCGTCCGGTGACAGGCCACTGAGCGTCATGCCGTTCTGGGTGAGCAGCTCCCGGTAATCGTTGTTCACCTCGAAGCGGTGACGGTGACGCTCGGACACTTCCCGTGCGTCGTAGATCTCTCCGGCACGCGTTCCCTCCCCGAGCACGCACGGGTAGGCGCCGAGGCGCATCGTGCCGCCCTTGGCGGTCACCTGGAGTTGGGTGTCGAGGAGGCAGATCACCGGATCGGACGATGCCTCCGAAAACTCGGAGGAATGTGATTCCTCGAGGCCGCAGACGTTACGAGCGAACTCGATGACGGCGGTCTGAAGGCCGAGGCAGATACCAAAGAACGGCATCTCGTTTTCCCGTGCCCAGCGGATGGCAGCGAGCATCCCTTCCACGCCGCGGGGACCGAATCCACCGGGAATGAGCAGTCCGTCGAAGTTCTTGAGCGACTCGACGCCGCCGCCTTCGCTGAAGTGTTCGGACGAGAGCCACTCGATCTCGGCTTTTACGTCGTTTGCGATGCCGCCGTGGATCAGCGACTCCTCGATGGACTTGTATGAGTCGACCAGAGCCGTGTATTTGCCGACTACGGCGATGCGTGCGGTGCCCGACGAGGGTCTTTTCACGCGGCTGACCATCGCGGTCCACTCG
Source organism: Longimicrobiales bacterium (assembly GCA_965197725.1). Classification (GTDB taxonomy): domain Bacteria; phylum Gemmatimonadota; class Gemmatimonadetes; order Longimicrobiales; family Gaopeijiaceae; genus UBA1138. The sequence continues at coordinate 11,004 of CBDANQ010000030.1, read as the reverse complement.
GTGAGGTCCGGCTGCGGCAGGTCGATACCGAGTCGCTCCAGGATCACGTCGTCGAGCCTCTGCTCCTTGAGGAAGAGTGGGACCTCGTAGATGGTCTCCACGTCACGCGCCTCGATCACGCCCTCGAGCTCGACGTTGGTGAAGAGCGCGATCTTCTTACGGATCTCCTCGGAGAGCGGGTGCTCCGTCCGGCACACGACCACGTGGGGCTGGATTCCGATCTGCATTAGCTCGCGGACGGAGTGCTGGGTCGGCTTCGTCTTCAGTTCGCCAGCGGCGGTGATGTACGGCACCAGCGTCAAGTGCACGAAGATGGCGTTCTCGCGACCCACGTCCGCCCGGAATTGACGAATCGCTTCCAGGAACGGGAGCGACTCGATATCACCGACCGTGCCCCCGATCTCCGTGATCACCACGTCGTTTGCCGCGGAGAGCCGGGTGATCGCGCCCTTGATCTCGTCGGTGATGTGCGGGATGACCTGTACGGTGGATCCGAGGTAGTCGCCGCGCCGTTCCTTCGAGATCACCGTCTGATAGATACGGCCGGTGGTGATGTTGTTCGCCTGGGACAGCGACTGGTCGATGAAGCGCTCGTAGTGTCCGAGATCCAGATCGGTCTCGGCGCCGTCATCGGTGACGAAAACCTCTCCGTGCTGGAACGGTGACAGCGTTCCAGGGTCGACGTTGATGTAGGGGTCGAACTTCTGCAGCGTCACCTTCAAGCCGCGCAGCTTCAGCAGCCTTCCTATCGACGCTGCCGCGATGCCTTTGCCCAGCGAGGACACGACCCCGCCGGTGACGAAGATGTACTTCGTGGGTCCTTCGTGCTTGTCGGTCAGGGATTCCGTCATGCGAAAGTGGGGGCTCCGTGCTCGCTCAGCTTCTCTTCCATGCGAAGAACGTCCGCCGGTGTATCAACCCCTGGGTCCGCCGCACCCACGATGGCGACCCCGATCTTCAGCCCTGCTTCCAGCGGCCTCAACTGCTCCAACAACTCCAGGCGCTCGAGCTGCGACGGGGCGAGGGCCACCCAGTCGTGCGTGTTGAGCGCGGCGCGCGTATACGAGTAGATCCCGATGTGCCGCAGGAACGGCTCGCGCTCCAGCTCCTCCCCCACGGGCTTCTCGTCACTCTTGAACGGAATCGGCGCACGCGAGAAGTACAGCGCCCGACCGCTCGCGGCGCGTGCGACCTTGACGACGGAGGCATCCATGCGCGCGGCGTCCGTGTTGAGGGGTGTCGCGCACGTCCCTACGTCCCAGCGGCCCTCGCGCACGAGGTCGATGGTGGCCCTGACATGCGCTTCCTTCAGCAGCGGTTCGTCGCCCTGAACGTTCGCGATGAATTCGAAGTCGCGGTATTCGAGTCGGTCGGCGACCTCGGCGACGCGATCGGTCCCCGACGGGTGGTCGGGTGACGTCATCTCGACTGGCGCTCCCAGCGCCCGGCAGATTTCAGCGACCTCCTCGGAGTCGGTGGCGACGACCGCTCGATCGAGCACCGACATTCCCTCAACGCGGCGCCAGACCCATTCGATTAGGGGCCGTCCGAGCAGAGGGTAGAGCGGCTTGTTGGGGAGTCGCGTAGATGCGAGTCGGGCCGGCACGATGCCTAGAACCTGGCCGCTCAAGGAGCTTTTCCGGGGCCGGGAGGGCGCGGTGGGGATGCAACATTCACGCCAGGAAAGCTACCGACGGCTGGGGGGGAGGGTCAACCTGGCAAGGCCGAGTCGGGCCCCACTAAATCTCCAGAAAATTATTCAGCAACCGTTCTCCGTGCTCACTGAACAGCGACTCGGGGTGGAACTGCACGCCCCAAAGCGGCAGATCGCGGTGCCGCATCGCCTGGACCTCATCCTCGTCGGCCGGATCGGTGCTCCACGCCATCGGGATCAACGCATCGGGCAGCACGGTCGAGTCGGTAACCAGCGAGTGATAGCGTGCTACCACGAACGGCGAGGGGATCCCTTCGAAGAGTGCCCCACCTTCGTGCCGCACAGGGCCGGTCTTGCCGTGCATGATGCGATGTGCCCTGACGGTGTTGCCGCCGAACGCCTCACCTAGCGACTGGTGCCCCAGACAGACCCCGAGCATTGGGATTCCCTGCCCTCCCAAGCTGCGGAAGGCCTCGACGCTTACGCCAGCCTCAGCCGGGGTGCAGGGTCCGGGCGATACGACGACCCGGTCCGGCTGCATCGCCGCGAGCTCATCGACAGGCTTTTCGTCATTGCGCACGACGACAGGGTCCGCGCCCAGAGCTCCGAGGAACTGGACGAGGTTGAACGTGAAGGAATCGTAGTTGTCGATGACGAGTAGCATCGCGAGAATCTACTCAGCCGCTCGGGGGCGAAAAGCCCTATTCGCGTGATGAAGTTGTGGACCTGAAGCGTATCGTGCGTGTAGGGGCCAATTACTTCTGCTACTGCTGCGACTTCTGTGTTCTAGTCGGGAGAAAGCGTGTACACGCGCTGCCTGGTTTGTGCCACACCGTTCAAGCCCAACGACCAGTTGGAGTACTTGCCCAAGGGGCGACGTGTGGCGTACGACCCTGGGCGCGGACGGCTGTGGGCGATCTGCTCTACTTGCAAGCGCTGGTCGTTGACGCCGATCGAGGACCGTTGGGAGGCGCTCGAGGAGCTGGAGAAGCTGACCACGGACAAGGCGCGCCTACTCTCGCAGACCGACAACATCGCGCTCCTCAAAGCCGGGCCGCTCGAGATCGTGCGGGTCGGAAGGGCCCAGCTCACTGAAGAGGCCTGGTGGCGCTACGGGCGGGAGCTGACGTCCCGTCGGCAGAACTACAAGAAGCTCTCGTTCGCGGGCACGGCAGCCGCTGGCGCGGTTGTGCTCGGTGGGTGGGCGACTGGCGGCATGACGCTGATCGGCATGTGGTTCATCATGGGCCACGCGCCCGACTCCATTACCGACGCGGCGCGTTGGCTCCGCTTCGGGGGCTCGGCCTGGCGGGGCGCTCGTGAGTGTCATGGGTGCGGCTACACGTTCACCGCGGTGCCGTACCGCGACCGGGGGAGCCTCGGGATTTTCCCGGGGGGTGAGGCCGGGCGGATCGAGGTCGTGCAGCGGTGCCCGGTATGCGGCAGCTACAAGGAAGGTGGCCTACACCTTCAGGGCAGGGACGCTAACCGCACGCTCCGTCGCGTGCTCGCCTACCACCACTTCGCGGGCGCGTCCGAGCGTCGGGTCGTCTCCGCCGCCAAGCTCATCCAGGAGGCGGGTTCGCCGCAGGACCTGACCCGTATCGTAGTGAAGGACGGCCGCAGGATCGGCGACCTTCAGCGCACGGGCGCGATCGCGCTCGAGATTGCGGCAAACGAATCGGCCGAGCAGAAGCTCCTGGAGCTCGAGCTAGCACAGCTCGAAGCCCATTGGAAGCAAGAAGAGGAGCTGGCGGCGATCGTAGATGGCGAGCTGACCCCCCTGCCCCTCCTCGAAGGCCTGCGCCGGAAGGTCACGGGACGCGGGTAGAGGCGTCTCAGTTCGCGGGCTCCATCTTCCAGAAGATGATACCGCCGGCCTGATGACCGACTTCGGCCGATCCGACCATCTCGAAACTCCGCATGGTGGACGTGTCCGGTGAGCTCATGGGCAACCTCGCGACGCAGGGCCGGAAGATCGCAGTGTTCAAGCCGTTCGACCCCAACGGTTGGGCAGCGAACGTCAGCGTAGTTTGGGGCGCCCAGCAACATAAGAGCAACATATTCTTCACGGACCTCGCCTCGGGGCTTTGGTCGGTGAAGCTGCTCCCGACTCAGCGACCTATCAGCTGAGTGCTCGCAACTCCGGCAAGGTAAGGACGCGGCCTTTCTCCGACCAGCGGGCCAAGGTCTGCGCTTCGGGCTCGAGCCCCAGGCCCCAGGTTGCGTCCGAGAGTGTGGTGACCGCGTAGCCTCGGGCCTGCATCCCGTCGACCGCCTGGGTCACGCACACGTCGCGTGCAACTCCGATGACGACAAAGGCGAGTGGCTTTCCCAGTGCATCTTGGAGTGCGGCGAGAAAAGCTTCGGTCGCGGGATTCCCGGTGAAGACGTCGAAACGGGTCTTCTGAATGAGGACCGGCCGACCGTCGGCCAGTGCTTCTCGGACGACCGCGATTGCCGCGTTCCGGTCCGCGTCGTACGCGAGCACGACAGGGTGACCCGGGCGAATCTCGGGGATGATTGCCGCGCCTTCGCGTTCCGCGGGATCGGCTGAGCGACCCATGCAATGCGGCGGGTAGGTGCCGGCCAGCGGATCCGGGCTCACGAGATCGATCTCCTCGTCGTTGAGCCCGTGCCAGTCGCCGGTGTAGACGAGCAGGTCGCACTTCTCGTGCATCCAGGCCACGGCCTTACGCAGCGTGGCGACGATCGATGTCGAGCCCGGGTCTGTATCGTCATCCAGGTCCTTCACGTACAGGCGGCCGTGCGGATCCATGAAGTCGACCTGGGCGTCGACGATCCACCCGATGAGGGCGCTTCCTTCACTCACGTAACGCGCTCCAGGCGATCGTGGTCCCGATGCCAGCGGCCCACTTTGGCGCGGGGCTTGCCTTCGACGCGGACTACGTCTGCCGTGTAGTCGAACGGTCCTCGCACGAGGGCCGATCCGACTCCGTAGCTGTCGACCGGGACGCGCGCAGCCTCGAAGTAGCGGATCTTGTCGACCGAGAACCCCCCGGACACGACGATCTTCACGTGCTGGAAGCCTTCGGCGTCGAGCGCATCGCGAACACGCTCGACGAGACGGGGGTTCACGCCTCTCGGGTCGAAGTCGCCCATCTCTTTATCGAGCGAGCGATCGACCAGATCCGCGGAGGTGTCGAGACGGACCCCCCAGAGCTTCCGACCCATCGCGCGCGCGACCGCGAGTGACGTTCCCACCGAGTCGTTGTCGAAGTCGACGAGCGCGATGACCCGCACGTCGTCCGGTGTAGCGTCGGCGAAGGCCTGCGTGGCGGCGACCGAGTCCCCGGCGAAGGCCGCGATGAGCGCGTGGGGCACGGTGCCGATTCCTTCCGAGCCCCACCACGAGGCCTGCGCGTCCGTCGAGACGCCAATCGCGCCGGCCACGTGCGCGGCCCATCCGTCACCGGTCTGCACCATCCAGTGATCGTGACGTGCGGGGAAGAACATGACTGGGCGTGGCCAAGCGGCCTCGACCACCGCTCGTGTATTCGTCGCGATTCGTGTGCGACGCGCGAGCACACCGACGTACAGGGTCTCCAGGTGTGAGAACGCCGCGTAGGGTCCTTCGATGCGCATCACCGTCTCCCACGGCTCTGCGCGGTCGCCGTCGTGCAGGGAGAGGACCTCGAGATCGGAGAACGAGTAGCTTTCGGTCAGGCAGAGCTTCAGGATCGCGATCGCCTCGTCCGTGCCGGCGACGAAGGCATCCGTCTTCTGAAAGACCTGCATGGTGACCACCGGATCCATGCCGTGGTGCAGAAGAACCTCGCGAGCCCGCACGAAGTACTTATCCGAGTAGTAGCCACTGCGCATCTTGTCGACGGGCAACTGGAAGATCTCGGGCGCTAGTCGTTCAGAGCTCCGGATGGGCGGCGGTGGCCCGTTCCGCTCCTCCGGATCGATCATCGGGATAGCGACGACACCCGAGGTGCGTCTAGACCGCGCAGGCCATGTCTTGCGCACAGCACATCGGCGACTTGATCATGCCGTCACCGTTGGGGCACTTCGATACCTGCACCGTGCTGCCGTCATCCTTCGTGAGGGTGTCGTTTACGAGAGCCGCACCGCACTTGCCGCACGTCATGTCCACGCTCATCCCACACTTGTCGCAGGTGTAAGTCGCCATTCGGGACTCTCCAGTTTTGGAAGGGACTGTCATCTAGACCGAACACGCGGCCACAGTAACCCACTTGATCGCTGCGGTCACCTCCAACGATACTCCTCGCCATCATGCCGACGCTCTTGTGGATCCTCGGGCTCAGCCTCGGGATCTCTTTCCTCTGCTCGATCCTGGAAGCGGTCTTCCTCTCCATCACTCACTCGTACATCGCCGTGCTCAAGGAGCGGGGAGAGTGGGCCGGCGCGTGGCTCGAGCGGGCGCACGAGAATGTCGACGAGCCGATTGCGGCGATTCTCACGCTCAACACGATCGCGCACACGGTCGGCGCGACGCTCGCCGGTGCGGTCGTCCAGGACCTCTTCGGCAACGCGTGGCTGACGGCGTTCTCCGCTGGACTCACTCTCGTGATCCTCGTCTTCTCCGAGATCGTGCCCAAGACGCTTGGCGCGACGCACTGGAGGCGACTCGCGAAGCCCTCCGCACACGTCCTGCGCGCGATGGTCTTCGGCATGAAGCCGATTCTCATCCCCCTGGGCTGGGTGTCCGGCTGGATTACCCCGGCCAGTGATCAACCGACAGTCAGTCGTGAGGAAATCGAAGTTCTCGCGGACCTCGGGCGACGCGAAGGCACGCTGGACGAAGACGAGTGGAAGGTGGTCAGCAGCGTCATCCGGCTCGACGAAGTGTCGGTCGGGGAAGTCATGACGCCGCGCACCGACATGAGCGCCGTGCCGGTAGAGTCGTCCGTCGCCGACGCTCAGCAGGTCATGCTCGGTACGGGACACCTCCGGCTGCCGGTGTACGAGGAGAGCCTCGACCAGATTGTCGGCGTTCTCGTGGCGCGGGATCTGTGGCGCGCAAGCCAGGCCGGGGTGGAGTCCATCGTGGATGTCATGCACACCGTTCCGTTCGCTCCGGCCTCGAAGCCCGTAGAGGACCTGATCCCTGAGATGCGAGCCCAGCGGGTCAAGTTGGCGATCGTGGTCGACGAGTTCGGGGGAACTGCGGGCCTCGTCACCCTCGAGGATCTCATCGAGGAGATCATCGGCGAAATCCAGGACGAGCATGAGGGCGATGAGCCGATCGTGTTTCAGAGCATGGCTGACGGCCAGCGGCGCGTGTGGGGAGGTGCCTCGCTCAGGGATGCGAGCCAGCATCTCGGCTTCGAGCCTACGGCGGATGAAGAAGAGGGCTTCGAGACCGTGGGGGGGTTCGTCTTCGGCCGCCTGAATCGAATTCCCGTTGTCGGCGATCAGGTCGATATCGAGAGCGGCAGCCTGCGTGTCACCACGATGAAGGGCCGCCGCGTCGAATATCTGCTCTTCGTTCCTCGTCCGGGCTAACGTGAATTAGGCGGGGAGCCGACGGCAGTCGCGCGCGCTGTTCAGGCGCTCGGTTCTTCCGCGAGGGGCTCGGCGGGCGGCGCGCTGGACGCGGCGGCCGACGCAGCCTGGAGCTTTCGCTCCATCTGCTCCTCGAACCAGAACGAGATTGCGAGCAGCACGGCGCCACAAGTGATCGCCATGTCGGCCACGTTGAAGATCGGGAAGTCCCAGAAGCCGAGGTCGATCGGCCCGATGAAGTCTATGACGCCACGGTCCCAGCGGACGCGGTCCCACAGATTCCCAATCGCACCGGAGACCACGAGGGAGATCGACCCGACTCGCAGGAAATCGCGGTTGGCCGCCTGCTTGAAGAGGACCCCGAGCAGCGCCAGCGCGATGATCGTGACAGGTACGAAGAACCATCGCGAGTCCTCGCCCAACCGAACCCCGAATGCCGCACCCTTGTTGTAGGCGAGAGTGAGCGGCACGAGACCGCCGAAGAGCTCGCTACCGCGAACGCCCAGCGCGTCCAGCGCCCAGCGCTTGCTCATGAAGTCGAAGACCATGACCAAGGGGAACGTCAGACCGAAGATGGCGACCTTCGAACGCACGCGGATGGAACTCCTCGCTCGGAGTGAGTACGGCTGAGGCAGTGTACATGGGCGGCGATGGTTCGTTCCAGGCGGTGGGCGCTTCTCGGGAGGCGTCGCGGCCGCCCAGGGGCAGAGTTGGCCGCGAGTAGTCGATCTCGTTGTCCCGGCACCAGGACCACGAAGCGCTTCGCGACGAGGACTGGTACGCTCGAGAAACCAGAGATCTGTTCCGGGAGTTCATCGTCACGTTTCATCAGTCCTCCCAGACGACCTGAATGGACCGAGGTAGAGTCTGGCCAGACCGATGCCGCTCGCGGGTCCTCCTCGTCAATGTCAGCGCCCAGCGGCGAACTTGAGCAGCTTCATTCCAGCGTTCTCTCCCGCGTACAAGTTGCCCTGAGCATCCACCGCCACGCTCTCCGCCACCCTCGCGGCACCACCAGATTCCGGCACCGGAGCCACGATGTGGGCCGACAGAGACCCATCTCTTGCACTGCCGATCCGGATGCCCTCGCTGAGGTCGGCCACATAGAGCACATCGCCCGGGGTGATGAAGATCCCGCTCGGAGACCCGAACTGCGTCCACGCGTCGATGAAGCCCCCATCCTGGTCGAAGATCTGGACTCGGCGATTCTCACGGTCGGCCACGAACAATCGTCCTCTGGAATCGAAAGCGAGACCGTGGGCGCCATTCAGCTCACCCGGAGCTGACCCCTTTTTCCCCCACTCTCTAATGAACGTGCCGTCCTTCGAGAACTTCACGATGCGCATGTTCGTATCCATTCCGCTGTGTCCGTCGGCCACGAAGATGTCCCCGTTCTGCGCTACCGCGACATCGGACGGCCGGTTGAGCGTGTTGCGCCCTTCACCGGAAACACCGGGCTGGCCCAGGGTCAACACGAGCTCCCCGTTCGGGTCGAATTTCAAGACCGTGTGACCCTTTCCGCCGCCGTCACGGCCATCGGTCACGTACACGTTGCCCTCGTGGTCGACGGCGAGACCGTGCGGGTAATTGAACATCCCGGCACCGAAGCTCTGGAGCAGCCTCCCGGAGGCGTCGAACTTCATAACGGCCGGAAGGTCCGACTCCGCGCATCCAGGGCCGTTGTAGTCACCGCATCGTTCCAATACCCACAGGCTTAGTTGGTCGGGGTCCATCTCCACGCCGGTCGGGGCACCCCAAGTCCGTCCACTAGGCAGCCGAGCCCAGTCGTCTGCGGGCTGATAGGGAAGGAGCTCGGGGCCCGATTGGCCGTAGGCCTCCCCGGACGGTATACCAACGCCCACTGCAACAAACACGGTGGCGATCCTAAGAAAGTCGTTCACTCGACCGGCAGGGCGCATCGGAGAGCCTCCCCTGAAGCAAGCGCTTGAGCGGACCGTCCGGATGGTGTCCCGCTGACAGTTGAAGGTGGTGGCTCCGGAGAGTCTCCTTGTTAGCCTGCCTTTCTCATTTCGGCAACCGGTTCATGGTCGTCGAGGTGGGCCCTGAGCATCCAGAGCTGGTCGTAGCCGATGATCCTCCGGTAGCTCTTCTCGGTCTCCACGAACGAGGCCGCAGCCCAGCGCAAGGCCATCGCTCCGTTCTTCCAGTTGGTCACCCTGCGGGTCTTCTGTCTTACGCCCGAGTGGGTGCTGTCGATCAGGTTGGTCGAGCCCAGGCACTTCCTCAGCCGCGGCGGGAGGCCGAGCCGGTTGATCGTGAACATCTCGCTGAGGCCTTCGCGTAGGCTGGCCGAGGCCGAGGGGTGGTCGCGCTCGAGCCATCGGGCGAGCTGCTCGAGCTTCTGCTCGCCCTGCTTCGCGTCCAGCTTCATCGCCGCCCGGAACGCCGCCTTCACCTGAGGATGCTGATCCTTCGGCAGATGACCCAGCACGTTGCGGAGCTTGTGGTTGCGGCAGCGCTGGATGGGGTGACGTTGGCCGAACACCTTCTCGATCGCCTTCCTGAGCGCTTTCGAGCCATCGATCAGCCGCCGCCTGCCCGGGTCCAGGCCGCGCTCGACCAGATCCTCTAGGAGCGCGCTGGTCACCTCGGCGTTCTCACTCGCTCCTTCCCTCACGCCCAGCACGTGCTTCTTTCCGTCTGAGTCCACGCCTACCGCAGCAAGCACGTGGTGCGAGCCCATCTGGATCCCGTCCAGGTAGATCACCAGGAGGTCCCACGCATCCAGCCGGCGCTCCATCAGCTCCTTCAGCACGCGCTCCGAGGCCTCGACCGTCTCACGGCTCACCGCCGACTTGCTCACCCCGACCGTGTCGGCCATCTCACCGATCACACGGCCGTACTTCCGCGTGCTCACCCCCGCCATCAGGACCTCGAGCATCCGATCCGCCACGGCGCCCGGTCTCTGCATCGCTGCGTACGCCGGCACCTCGACCTCGCCACCCTCCCCGGCGCCCCGGCGCCTGAGCCGTGGCCGCTCCACACGCACCTTCCGGTCCGACAGGTAAACCACACCACCCTGCCGGCCATACCACACCGTGTCGTCTTCCGCTCGTGACCGACCTGCCTGCTTCACGCCTGCCACACCCTCGGCGCTCATCTCCAGCACCGCTTCGATCGTCGCTCGTCCCATCACCTGGATGACTTCGTCGATCGCGACCTCCGTCTGCTCCACGAGCTCAAGCATCGGAAGCAGAAACTGCCCCTCCCGCTTCAGGAACTCCCTGATCGCGCGCTTGTCCGCCCGATCCCTTACCTCGTACGTTCTCTTCATCGTGGTGGCTCCGTGTTGGGGTTTTTGCCTACCCGAGCCTATCGGCCCGGGACCCCCGGAGCCACCACTTTTCTTTCTCCCCTATCAGGAACCTTCAACTACGGTTGGGACAGCTTCACCGTCCGACACCGGCCTCTCAATTGGGTGGTGGTGTTCGGTACCCCGGGCTGTTCAGGTCGTAGACCGATCCGCCAGGGCGTCACTGGATTCGGTCGGCCCGGTCGAGGGCACGTAGCCCCAAATCCAGCCACCTTGCTCTCTGGCAGGGTAGATCGGGAGGGGAACAAGCTTCTTGGCAAGATCACTTGGAAAAACCTCTTGTGGATAGCGATTCTTCCCTGTTCTGAGATCGTAGACGTAGTGATGACGGGGGCAGTCGATTCCGTCCATATAGAGCCGCCCGCTTGAGAGATCTTCGCCCTCGTGAGGGCAGACGTTCAGAGCCGCCGCAACCTCTCCGCTCTTGAGTCGTGCCAGAAGCAGTGTCGCCCCGCCGACCTCGACCTTTCGCAGGCAGCGCGGACCTAGCTCGACGGAGCGGAGCACTTGAACCCACGAACAG
>CBDANQ010000029.1:0-67243 GCA_965197725.1 Longimicrobiales bacterium | reverse complement strand
CGCGTGAGCACCCTTCCGGTGAATGGCGGCGAGAAGGCGGTGGTCCGTATTCTGGACCCCGGCGCCGCGCCGCCCTGCCTCGGCGCATTGGGTTTGGCCGCGAAGGAGCTCACGGGTCTGCGACGCCTTCTGCTCTGTGGAGAGGGGGTCATCCTCGTCGCTGGCCCCACCGGCAGCGGAAAGAGCACGACGATCTTCGCTGCGCTGTCAGAGCTGGACCGTGAGACGCAGAATGTCGTGACCCTGGAGGACCCGGTCGAGTATCGGCTGCCCGGCGCGAACCAGGTCCAGGTCGATCGGCGAGCCGGTCTCGGTTTCGCCGACGCGCTGCGGGCCGTGCTCCGACAAGACCCGGATGTCGTGATGATCGGCGAGATTCGTGATCGAGAGACGGCGGAAATCGCGATGACGGCCGCGGTGACCGGCCATCTGGTCCTCTCGACCATCCACACGACCGACGCGCCCGGAGCGGTCACCCGGCTGTTGAACATGGGCGTGCCGTCGTTCCTCGTGGCGGGTGGGCTTTCCGGTGTCGTGGCGCAGCGACTCGTACGCCGCGTTTGCACCGAGTGCCGCGGCCAGGGGTGTGAGCGGTGCTCCGAGGGACACCGCGGACGGACTGGCGTATTTCAGGTCCTGGCACTCACGGATCCGCTGCGAGACGCGGTCTCGAAAGGAGAGCCATCCGCTCGCATTCGGCAGCTCGCGACCGAGGCCGGAATGGGCACCCTGGGTACGGACGCTCGACGGGCCCTGGCCGAAGGACTCACGACCCCGCACGAGATCACCCGTCTCATTCAGGCCTCGAGCGGAGCTACGCTCCCGTGCGCCACCTGTGGAACCGGAGTGCCGCTCGGCGCGCTCGCGTGCCCCGCGTGCGGACGACAGCGCGCGCGTCTGTGCGGCTGCGGCCGAACTCTCGAGCGGGCGTGGCGCTTCTGTCCGTGGTGCGTGCGGCACACGGCAGCGTGACCGGCGAGGCCCTTCCTTGTCAGTTGTCGTAGTAGAGGAAGAACTCGTACGGGTGCGGGCGTAGCTGGAGCGGCTCGATCTCATTCTCCACTTTGTAATCGATCCACCCCTCGATCAGGTCGTCGGTGAAGACGTCGCCCTTGGTGAGGAAGGCGTGATCCTCCTCCAGCGCGCCGAGCGCCTCCGGGAGCGAGCCCGGCGTATGCGGCCAGTGCGCGAGCTCCTCGCGGGTCATGTCGTAGATGTCGCGATCCAGCGCGTCACCCGGATCGACCTCGTTCTCGATCCCGTCGAGGACGGCCATCAGCATGGCCGAGAACATCAAATATCCGTTGCAACTCGGATCCGGGCAGCGGAACTCGAGGCGCTTCGCCTTCGGGCTCGGGGAGTACATGGGGATGCGCACGCAGGCCGAGCGATTGCGCTGGGAGTACGCCAGGTTCACCGGAGCCTCGAAGCCCGGAACCAAGCGCCGGTACGAGTTGCTCGTCGGAGCCGCGAACGCCAGCACCGCGCGCGCATGCCGTAGCATCCCGCCGATCCCATGGAGCGCCAAATCGCTGAGGCCCGCGTATCCATCCCCGGCGAAGAGCGGCTCGCCATCTTTCCACAGCGAGAGGTGCGTGTGCATCCCGCTCCCGTTGTCGTTGAAGATCGGCTTCGGCATGAAGGTTACGGTCTTGCCCGCCTGCTTCGCGACGTTGCGGCAGATGTACTTGTACCAGGCGAACTGGTCTGCCATGCGCAGCAACGGCGCGTACTGCATATCGATCTCGGCTTGACCGGCGGTGCCCACCTCATGGTGGTGCGCTTCCACGACGATGCCGACGTCGTTCATCGCGTAGACCATCTCGCCCCGGAGATCGTGGTACGTGTCCGTGGGGCTCACGGGGAAGTAGCCACCCTTGTAGCTCGGCTTGTAGCCCAGATTCGGCTCCTCGAAGCGGGCCGTGTTCCACGCACCTTCCACAGAGTCGATCTCGTAGAAGCCGTGATGCTCGTTCTGTTCGTAGCGGACCTGGTCGAAGATGAAGAACTCCGGTTCCGGACCGATGTGGCACGTGTCCGCGATTCCGGTTTCCCTCATGTGCGCTTCGGCCTTGCGCGTCACATGCCGCGGGTCACGGGTGTAGTCTTCGAGGGTGACCGGATCCACGATGTCGGCGATGACGCTCACCGTGGGGCGCTCGAAGAAAGGATCGAGGACTGCCGTGGTCGGATCCGGCACGGCCAGCATGTCCGACTGGTGGATCCCCTGCCATCCACGGATCGACGACCCGTCGAAGCCCACGCCGTGCTCGAACGTGCTCTCGTCCCACGTTTCGATCGGAAAAGAGCAGTGCTGCCACGAGCCCAGGAGGTCGGTGAACTTCAGGTCCACCATGAGGGCGTTGTGCTGTTCCGCGAATTGGAAGAAGTCCTTGGCGGTCATGGGCGTCCTGTGGCTGAGCGTCGAGTGGTGGCTTCGGGCGCGACAGCTTACGCGTCCATACCAGGGCCTCGCAAGCCCGACCGCAGGACTCGCCTTAGCCTCAGCCTCGACAGCCTCGTGGCCGTTAGTGTTACGCACCTACCTAGCCGAACGACGCCTCCCGCACGGTGAGTCCGCGAATGCGGTCGACATCCAGCTCGACACCCAGACCCACACCCGTCGGTACTCGCATGACCCCGTCCTCGACCTCGAACTCGGGCGTGACGATGTCCCGCTCCCAGTACCGCCGGCTGGCGGAGATGTCCCCCGGCAGGGTGAAGCCCGGAAGGGAGGCCAACGCCACGTTGTGCGCCCGCCCGACCCCGGACTCCAGCATGCCGCCACACCAGACCGCCATGCCGCGGGCTCGCATCGTGTCGTGCAAGCGGCGGCTCACTCCGAGCCCGCCAACCCGACCCGGTTTGACGTTCACGATCTGGCAGCTACGCAGCTCCAGCGCTAGCGCTAGATCACCCTCGCATTTGATCGACTCATCGAGGCAGACCGGTGTGCTGATGCGCTCCTGCAGCCGTGCGTGGTCGAAGAAGTCGTCATAGGAGAGCGGCTGTTCGATCATCATCAAGTCGAGCGCGTCCAGTTCCTCGAGTCGGTCCACATCGTCCAGGGAGTAGGCCGAATTCGCGTCGGCCATGAACGGCGCGTCCGGGAAACGGTCCCGAAGACCCGCGAGCATCTCGATGTCGCGGCCCGGCTTGATCTTGATCTTCACTCGGGCGTAGCCGTCGTCGAGGTACCCCTGGACCTGTTCGTGCAGCTCCTCGTCGGGGGCTGTGAGCCCGACGCTCACACCGACCGGCACGACGGTGCGATCACCGCCCAGCTTCTCGGAGAGTGAGACACTGTCGGCACGCGCCGCGAGGTCCCAGCCGGCCATTTCTACGGAGGCCTTCGCCATGTTGTGGCCGCGCACCCAACGGACCGGAGCCAGGATGTCCTCCGGCGCTTCGGCATCCCGCCCGACGATACCTGGAAGGATGTATTCCGTGAGCACGTGCCACGCGGTGCCCGTGGTCTCGTAGGAGTAGGCCGGATCCTCGCCCACCACACATTCGCTCCATCCCTCGACGCCCTCCGAATACAGCGTCAGAAGGAGAACTCGGCGATCCTGCACGCCGCCACTGCTGTTCTCGAAGTACTCTTTCAAGCGCAGCGGGATCTGCCTCAGCTCCGCGCGTTCGATCTTCATCTACTCTCCCCCGCGATGGCGGGCGTAGCACTGAAAAGCGAAAAGACTTCGTCTACCTGATCCCAGCCGACTCGCATCAGGAACGTCGCGTTCCGACCGTATGATTTGGCGCCCAAGATGAAGAAGTCGGGCTCGGGGTTTCTGAGCGTGTCAGCACCCTGACTCGTCTGATCCAGGCAGTCCACCGAAGAAGACGCGAGTAACGCCGCCGAGAGCTTCATCGGGCCCGACATCGCCCAGCACTCGTGTACCTGGAGCTGTCGGTAGATCGTGTGATCCCCCACGTAGCCCGTGAGCGCGATGACGCGATCGACCACCACGGTCTCCGTTCCACCCGCCCGGGAGCTGCGAAGGGTCACCTCGATGCCGGCGGAAGTGCGCCACAGCGTCTCGACGGAGCGGCCGAGGCGAACCACGATCCCTGGATCCTTAATCCCCGGGCCCTTCGCGCTGCCGCTCGTCGCCGCCGATATCAGGCCACGGGCGTGCACCGCGAGTGCCGCTCGCTCGGGGAGCGGATCGTTCTCGACCTCCCCGAGCGTCGGCGGTTGGCTGCGGATCGCCCATGTCACCTCGGTGTCGGGGTGCCTCGAGCACAGTTCCGTCAGATCTCGGGCAGCCGTCTGCCCCGAGTAGCCCTCGCCCACCAGCAGGATCCTCTGCCCGGCCCAGTCGGACTCGTTCCCGATGAGGTCTGGCAGGATACGGACGATGGAGTCGGAAACGGACCGTTCACCCGGTGCGTGTATCCCGCTCCTGCCCAGGGCGTTGGGGTTGCGGTAGCTGCCCGTGCAGTCGAGGACCACGTCGGCGAAGACGAGCCTCTCTTCGCCCGCTTGTTCGACCAGAATGCGAAAAGGCGTCTCTCCGCGTTGGGCGGTGCCGATCTCGTCGCTCTTCAACAGCCCGTCGCGCCCGATCTCCAGGACCCGCGTTCCATACCGGACATGTGGGGCAACGTCCAGGAGCTCCGCGATGGGCTCGAGCAGGTCGCGCACGAGCTCATGACCCGTCGGGCAACGATCCCCATCGGGCACCGTGACGCCGGCCGCCGCGAGCCGCGCTCTGGCCCTCGTGGACACATTGATGGACCACGGCGTGAAAAGACGCACGTGCCCCCACGAGCGCACGTTGCCGGCGGGGCCGTCCGCCACCTCGAAAACCGTGAAGTCGAGCCCCGCGCCCGCCGCCGCCAGGGCGGCCTCGAGACCCATGGGTCCAGCACCCAGGATCGCGATGTGCGTGTGACTCATTCCTAACCTGACTCCACGGGGCTCATTAGCAGTTCCGCCAACAGCGCCGCACGTTCAACCAGGCCCTCGATCTCGACGTGCTCATGTCGCGCGTGGGCCCCGCCCCCCCGGGGACCGAGCCCGTCGAGCGTCGCGGTGAACTGGCTGGTCGTATTTCCGTCGGAGCCACCGCCCGATATGTCCTCGTCTAGCTCGATGCCCAGACGGCTTCCCGCTGCGGTCGCGGCCCGCCACAGCAGTCGGTTCCGAGCGGTACGCTCCAACGGCGGTATCTCGATGCCTCCCTCGATCTCTATCGACGTGCCAGGGGTCAGCGGCTCGAGTCCACGGATGGTCTTGGCGATGGCCTCTCCATCGGAGGCCGACAGGATGCGCACGTCGACTTCCGCCTCGGCTCCCGCCGCGATCACGTTCACTCGCGTGCCACCCCGAACGACGCCGACATTCACGGTCACCCCGCGTTCGGGATCGGCCAGCGCGTGAATACGTCGCACGACGTGCATAAGCTCATGGATCGCCGAGGCCCCTCCCGTGGGGTCGAGCCCCGAATGAGCGGCCTTGCCGTGGACCCGCACTTTGAAGCGCCCGACACCCTTGCGGGCTGTCTTGAGGTGGCCGTCCGGGCCCAGGGCCGGCTCGAGCACGAAAGTGCGCGCGACGTGCTTGGCGATCAGCCGAACGTAGCGCTTCGACTCGGGGCTCCCGATCTCCTCGTCGGAGTTGATGAACCAGATCGGTGTCGCAGGCGGTTGATGACCGAGGTCGCGCAGCGCGCGCAGCGCGAAGAGACCCTGCACGATGCCAGCCTTCATGTCGAAGGTGCCAGGCCCACGCACCGAGCCGTTCTCGACAACGACCGGCATCGACTCCAGCGTACCGAGTGGCCAAACCGTGTCCGAGTGCCCGATCAGCAGCTGTGCGGGCCTGCCTCGCTCGCGCCTCTCAGGCACCGCGAACAAGTGCCCACCCGTCTCTCGACCCGAGACGTGTCGCACTCGGAAACCGAGCTCAGACAATGCCCCGGACAGCTCCGATTGCACCGCCGCCTGGGAAGCCACCACGTCGCTCGGCGACTCCTTGCACGCCAGCGAGACGAGCATCTCGACCATGGCGTCGCGCCGCCCGGCCAGATACCCGAGGATCGACTGCGCTCGGGCACCCACATCACTCATGCTTCCGACCTCGTCTGGTAGTAGCCGGCGCGCCGATAGCTTTCGTCCAGCAGCTCCACCGGGTGTAACACGCCTTCTCGGGCCCCCTCCATCCGGAGCCCCGCGCCGATCTGCATCATACAGCCCGGGTTGGGCGTCACGACCGCGTCCGCTGCGCAAGCGCGCACCGCCGCCACTTTGTCCCGTCCGATCTCGCCGCCGAGCTCCGGGTGCGTGATGCCGTAGATGCCTGCTCCTCCACAGCACTCGTCCGCCCTCTCGACGATGCGGACCTCGGTGCCCGGTATGGCAGCGAGCACCGCGAGCGGAGGCTGCTCGACGCGCTGGGCATGCAGCAGGTGGCAGGGGTGATCGTACGCCACCATGCATGTCATTTCCGCGCCGGCCAAAGGCCCCGCATCGGAAAGCAGCTCGGTGACGTCCTTCACCTTGGCGGCGAAAGAGCGCGCGCGCTCAGACATCTCAGGGTCGTTCTCCAGTAGCACTCCGTAGTCCTTCATGGCCGCACCGCACCCTGCCGTATTCACCGCGATGGCATCGGTATCGACAGACTCGAAGGTGGCGATGTTCGCGCGAGCGAGGGCCCGCGCCTGTTCGAGGTCCCCTCCGTGTGCGTGCAGAGCACCACAACAATCCTGACCGGTGAGTGGGACCACCTCGTAGCCGTTAGCCTCGAGGGTGCGAACAGTCGCACGGTTGAGGCGGGCGAAGAGCCCCTCCTGCACACAGCCGATCAACACGGCGACCCGTCCACGCGAACCCGCCGCAACCGACCTCGTCGGCGCGTCGGCCGAGCCGGTCTTGGCAATACCGAAGGTGCGGAGGCGGCTCCAACCCGCCGTCGAAGCGAGCATCGCAAGTGCGAGTTTCGCGGTCTTGAGCGGTCCCACCGCCGGCGTCAGGCCGGCGCCGAGCGACGCGAGCCCGAGGCCCCGGATCGACCGACTCTGCATGAAGAAGAGGGTTCGTCGGAATGAGGAAGAGAACACCCAGAGCAGAGCACGCGTCAGGAAACCGGAGGGACGGTGCTCAGCAACGGTTTCGCGGGCCAGCTCGAGCAGGGCGCCGTACTCGACTCCCGAGGGACACACCGGCTCACACGCGCGGCACCCGAGGCATCGATCGATGTGCGTGCCGAACGCGTCGGAGCCGGGGTCGAGCCGCCCTTCGACAACTGCCCGCATGAGGTAGAGGCGCCCGCGTGGAGAATCCGCCTCGTCGCCAAGACGGTTGTACGTGGGGCAAGCCGGCAGACAAAACCCGCAGTGCACGCACGGGAGCAAGCGATCGCGCTGCTTTTCCAGCGCCTCGGACAGCGTCGACGCCGTGCGGCTCAAAGTAGCACACCGCCGGGATCGAAGAGCCGCTTCAGGCCGTCGCCGATCTCCCGGGCAGCGGGCGAGAGTGGGGTAGAAAGAGCCGCCGGACTCGCGTCGATGGGACAACGGTCCACCGCCACGGCACCGCCCAACCCCTCGGCTCCCACTCGTAGCGCGTGCACGACATCGCTTGGACCCGCGCCAGTGAGCCCAACCCGTGCGGAGCCCTCGGCAACGTCCGCCACGACTACGCCGTCCACACCCGCGAGCGCGCCTCGCATCAGGTCGAGCAAAGCTCCTAGCTTCGAGGGCAGCGTAGAGGCGTGGAGCAGTACCTCAGCGTCCGCACCGGCGTCTCGGGTGGCGGCAAGCGTTGCCTCTGCCTCGGGCCCATCTCTCGCGGCGAAGGAGACCCCGGCGTGCGCCTCGAGCATCCGTTGGTCCGCGTCGACCGTGTCCACGGCACCGTGCAGGCGCACGAGCAAGCTCGCAGCCCCGGTCGAGAAAGAGAGCACGATTGACGCCGGGAGGGTCAGTGCGGTCGCGACCGCCCGGGCAGCAGGCACGAGCGCAGCGGGCTCGGCGGCCTCGAGCACGAGCACCCTGTCGACCGCCGGCACGGGAAAGAGCCGCAACGTGACCGACGTCACCACGGCGAGACGACCGCGGCTGCCTACCATCGGCTTGATCAGATCGAAGCCCGCGACGTTCTTCACGACCCGACCACCGAGTCGAAGCGTGCGGCCGTCGCCACACACGACCGTCATTCCCAGCACGTGATTGCGCACGTGTCCGTAGCCGGCCCACAGGGGCCCGGTCACTCCGGCCGCGGCGAGTCCACCCAACGTGCGGTTTGGCGCGTCCATCGGGTCGAAAGGGAGCCATTGGCGGTGCTCGCCCGCCACGCCAGCGAGCTCCGTCAGGGGAGTACCGGCCCCTGCCGTCAGCGTGAGATCCGCAGGCTCGTAGATCTCGACTCCCCTCAATCGAGCGGTAGAGAGCGCGATGTACGGACGCTGGGACCGGCGGTCCCCAACGTGCGCACCGGTCCCCACCGGGATCACCCCGACGGCGGCGGCCTGAGCCCACGCAAGAAGCTCGACGATTTCTTCGACCGAGCCGGGAGCGACGTATGCGTCCGGTTCCCGCCCAAGCGCGATCCACGCCGAGCCGCCCGGCGGAACTTCGAGCGCCTCCGTGGAAACCACGTCGGTCAGGGGGGTCGCGCTGCCCACCGTCATGAAATCACCCCAGCCGGCAACTCGCTAGCGCTCGACGTGCGACTCGGAAGCACTTTCCCCGGGTTGAAGAGCCCCTTGGGATCGAAGAGCCGCTTCACGGAACGCAGCATGTCCAGTTCCGTCTCGTTGTGCACGAGCGGCATGTAGTCGCGCTTGTCGATGCCCACACCGTGCTCGCCGGTGATCGTGCCGCCCACGTCGACGCACAGCTGCATGATCTCCTTGGATGCGTGCTCTACGCGGTCCAGCTCGTCCGTGTCCTGCCGATCGAAGAGGAGGTTGGGATGCAGATTGCCGTCTCCGGCATGGAAGACGTTCGCGATCTTGAGGTCGTAACTCTCACCGATCTGAGCGATGCGCGCGAGCACCTCCGGGAGCTTCGTGCGCGGCACCGTCGCGTCCTGGACCAGCAGATCAGGCGCAATTCGCCCCAGGGCGCCGAACGCCTTCTTGCGGGCCGTCCAAAGCGCCGCGCGGTGCTCGGCCTCCGTAGCCCTCTGGACCTCCCTTGCACCCTCGGCGATACAACACTCTTCCGCGCTGTCCGCATCCGCCTCGAGACCCGCCTCGGTTCCGTCGAACTCGACGACCAGCGCAGCGCCAGCGTCGACCGGGTAGCCAGCGGCGAAGACACTCGCCTCGAGCGCCCGGATGGTGGCCTGGTCCACGATCTCGATCGCGGCCGGCATGAGACCAGATGCCATGATCGCGGTCACTGCACGCCCCGCGTCCTCCATGGTGTCGAAGATGCCGAGCAAGGTGCGCACGCTCTGGGCGATGGGCAGCAGACGCACCTCGATCTCGGTCGCGATTCCGAAGCAGCCCTCCGAACCGACGAAGAGCCCGACCAGGTCGAGTGACCCGTGCCGGGCTCCCGAGGCACCCCCGAGCTGGACGACGCGGCCTCCGGCCAGGACCACGGTGAGTCCGGTGACGTACCGGGACGTGACGCCGTACTTGAGGCAGTGTGGTCCGCCGGAGTTCTCGGCCACGTTGCCACCCAAGGTGCAGGTGCTCTGCGACGATGGGTCGGGCGCGTAGTACAACCCGTGCGGACTGGTCGCCTCCGTGAGGCGTGCGTTGATCACACCCGGCTGCAATCGCGCGAGTCGGTTCTCCGGATCGATGTCCAGGATCCGGTTCATGCGGGCCGTGCCAACGACCACGCCGTTCGCGGTCGCGAGCGCGCCGCCGGACAGTCCCGTGCCCGCACCTCGTGGCACGACCTCGATCCCTTCCTCGTGTACAACCTCGACGATGCGGGCGACCTCGTCCGTCGAGACCGGAAGCACCACCGCCCGGGGCGTAGCCCGATACGCGGTGAGGCCGTCGGACTCGTATACGAGAAGGCGATCGGGGTCGGTGATGACGTGCTTCGCGCCGACGATGTCGGACAGGCGACGCACGAGCGCCGAGGGCATGGGCTGGCTCATGCCCGAGCATACCCCGCTCGCAACGGCGGGTGCAATACGTCGCCCTCAGAGCTGATCGCGGTCCCTCACGTACTCCATGAGCGCGGCCAAACTTCGTCTGGCCGGCTCGTCCATGCCTGGAGGCAGCGACCCTCCGTAGACGATCTCGAACAACTCCTCGGGGCCGCGTTCTCGTGCCCGATCAACGCGTGCTCGACCTGTCGGACCCGTATCCGTCGGTGTCTCACGAAGCGATCGAGCGCCGTCGACACGTCCTCCAGCGGCGGGCCGTGAGCGGGGTATGCGACGGCGACGTCGAGCTCCCGCAGCCGGGTAGGCCGCCTGCTCCGTCGGAGTGACTCCTACCGACGCTCCGCAGCGAGCTGCTCCGCGAGCTTGTCCGCAATGCTGATGAGCGCCATCTCGTCTTCCTCGGTGAACGCGGCCTGATCGTCCGAGTCGATATCGATCTGTCCGAAGATGTCCTCACCCGCGCGGATCAGAATCACTAGCTCCGACTGCGTATCGGGCGAGCACACGAGGAAGTTCTCCTCGGCGCTCACGTCGGAGATGTTGAGGTTGGTCCGTTCGGCGACCGCGCGCCCGCAGACACCCGTGCCCACGGGGATCTTCGCGTGGTCCGTGCCAGGACCCATGTAGTTGTGAAGCCACAGTTCCTCCTCGGCCTCGTCTAGCAGATACACGCCGACCCAGTTGAAGCGGTCATCGGCCGCGTCGATCGAGCGCACGGCTTTACGGAGTAGCGCGTCCGAGAGGTGACCCTCGTCCCGCATCTCCTGCAGGGCCAGCACCACCTCTCCACTATGCAAAGCCATTATCTCACATCCGCGAGGACGTTTACAGGGGCACGAAGGGTAGGGAAGGGGGATCGGAGCGTCAATTACCGTGGCGTGAAGTCGGTCTCCGGTGTCAGCCGACGGATGAACGCGGCGATGAGGTGCGCCGAGTTGCAAAGATCCTCGATGCTGATGATCTCGTTCGGTGAGTGCATGTAGCGGTTCGGGACCGATACCAGGCCCGTCGGCACGCCCGCGCGCGTGAGGAAGATCCCGTCGGCGTCGGTGCGCGTCGCTCTGGGCGACGCCTGGATCGTGTAGGAGATGCCCTCGTCCTCAGCTACATCAGCCAACATCTCGAAGACGCAGTCATGGGCAGCCGAGCCGCGGCTGAGCACAGGACCACCACCGAGTTCGTGGTCGCCCAACTCTTTCTTTTCCACATCTGGGACGTCGGTACTGAACGTCACGTCCACGACGATCGCGACGTCGGGCTCGAGCGCGTACGCACTCGACATTGCGCCACCTCCCGTGAACCCGATTTCCTCCTGCACGGTGGCCACCGCAGTCGCACACGCGGCGGGCGGATTGGAGGAAAGCATGCGGACCGCCTCCAGCACTACGAACGCCCCGATGCGGTCATCGATGGCACGACTAGCGATCCTGTCTCCGGCAAGCCGCACCATCCTCTGGGACACAACCATGGGGTCGCCGACCCGGATGCCCAGTTCACCGACTTCCTCCTTGGAGGACGCGCCCACGTCGACCCATAGCTTCTTCGTCTCCGACGCCTTGCTGCGGTCTTCGCGGTCCATGAGATGGATCGCCTTCTTGCCGATCACACCCGCCACGTCGCCGTGCTTGCCCAAGATCGTGACGCGTTGGCCGACGAGCACCTGCGGATCCCACCCGCCGATCGCAGCGATGAATACGAAGCCATCATCGTCGATGTGGGTGATCTGCAGGCCGATTTCATCGATGTGCCCCGCGAGCATGACTCGCGGACTTCCTGATGGGTTCACCACCGCGAACGAGTTGCCCGTAACGTCCGTGTGCACGTTGTCCGCGAAGGTCTCGGCGTCCTCGCGCCAAACGCGAGCCGCACGGACTTCGAAGCCGGAGGGCCCGGCGGCGTCGAGAAGCCGCTCGAGGAAGGAGATGTCGTGACTCATGGTAATCCGGATGGGTGAGTAGCGGGGGCCGAAAGCTATCCGCGAGCCCTGGAACGAGCCACGGGTCGGCCGCGCGTGGTGCGCGCGGGCAGGCTCGGCCTACTCCTCCGGCTCGACGACGATGCCCTTCGAGGGATCCATCCCGGGTCCCTGCCGGGGATCCGCGGCACGGAACTCCAGGCCGGGCCCCATTGCCGCGACCCGGATCGAGCCGTCGGCGATCTGCTGCTCAAGCCACTCTTTCAACCGTCTTTGAATCCACCGTCGGCTCAGAGGAAAGAGCAGCGAAAAGCCGAGCAGGTCGGTGAGTACCCCCGGCGTGAGAAGAAACGCACCACCGACCAGAACCGACGCCCCGTCGAGCATCGCTTGGCCCGGCAGCCGACTCTGCGCCAACTCCTTTTGGAACTGAAAGAGCACACGCAGGCCTTCGGCTCGCGCCATCGCAGCTCCACCGATGCCGGTCGCGATGACCAGCGCCAGCGTGGGCATGAGTCCAACGAACTGCCCGAGCTGAATGAGCAGCGTCAACTCAATGATGGGGACGACGACGAAGAGAAGAGCCAGACGGCCAAGAGTGGTCATGCAAACCACTACCCGCTTGAGGACCGGCGGGGTTCACGACCCGCGACGAACTTGGTGCCCGACTCGGGACCGCGCTCCCGCACGAGGGGTACCCCGGGGTGTGAACCCTCTTGCCTCAAGGGCCTCAGGCGGGAATCGACGGATGGAGCACACATACTTCCGCAAGGGATTCGGGCTCAGGAAGGAGCTCAAGCCTGTCATCGACGCCGAATTCGAATCGGCGTTGGTCGAGCAGATCCGCTCAAACGGGAACAGGGTCCAGTTCGGGGATGTCTCCATCAGGCTCGCAAAGGAGTTCGGCTTCTGCTACGGCGTCGATCGGGCGGTCGACTACGCGTACGAAACCGTGCACAACTTCCCGGACAAGAAGATCTATCTCGTCGGTGAGATCATCCACAATCCGTATGTGAACCAGCGGATGACCGACATGGGTATCTCCTTCATCTACCCCGACGAGTCGGGCGCTTTCGACTTCTCCCAAGTCACGGCGCAGGACGTTGCCATCATGCCGGCGTTCGGAGTAACTCTTCGCGACTTCGACGAGCTGAGCGACATCGGGTGCATCCTGGTCGACACGACGTGCGGCTCTGTGTTGCATGTCTGGAAGCGGGTGGAGAGCTATGCCAAAGACGGCTTCACCGCAGTCATCCACGGCAAGGACACCCACGAGGAGTCCCGCGCGACCGCCTCGCAGGTGAACAAATACGACGACGGCAAATTCGTCATCATCCGTGACATGGATGAATCGCAGCTCATTCGCGACTACATCGCTCGCGTACCCGGCAGGATGCCGCGCGAAGAGTTCATGAACCACTTCGAGAAGAAGGCGTCAGACGGTTTCGATCCGGACGTCGATCTCGAGTTCATCGGCGTGGCCAACCAGACCACGATGCTTGCCAGCGAGTCGCTTGCGATTGGATGGAAGATCCACGAGACGATGGTCGAGCGTTTCGGTGGCGAGCACGCCGCCACACACTTTCGCTCGTTCGGAACGATTTGCTCAGCGACACAGGAGCGTCAGGACGCGGTGGCTGACATGATGAAGGACCCGCCCGACATCATGCTGGTCATCGGCGGTTACAACTCCTCGAACACGAACCACCTCGCGCACCTTTGTGAACAACAAACCCGGACGTTCCACGTCGAGGACGCCTCGTGCATCGACATCGAGAAGGGGACGATCCGGCACAAGGTCGGGCTGAGCCCCGACGCCCCGGAGGTCGTGGACTCGGACTGGCTCCCCGAGGGACCGTTCGCGCTCGGTATCACAGCAGGCGCATCGACGCCCAACAACAAGATCGGTGAGGCGCTTGTACGAATACTGACCACTCGCGGCATCAGGGTCGATCTCCGCGCCTACACGCAAACCGAGTAGCCTCAGGCTAGATCGTTCTCCCGTATCCCGACGCCGAGCGTCTTCAGGAGGCTCCGAAGCTCCTCCTGCTCGTTTCCGTCGGGGTGGCGAGCCACCGCACCTTCACGGCGACCGCCTTGGCAAATGTCCCGTAGCAACGCGCGGGCGCGATCCAGAGCCGAAGGGCTCGCTCTTCCCGGCGCTCCAATCGCGACTGGCTGGCGCGTCGTCGCTCGTCAGAGCGGGGGTCTCGGCGCTGTTCATGGAGGTCGGCTAACGAAGGTCGGCTAGATGTGAATGGGCCTCCCGAGTGCGGCGAGTGCTCCCTCGGCTACGGCTTCCGACAACGTCGGGTGCGGGTGCATCGCCTTCTCGAGCTCCTCGACTGTCGACTCGAGGTGGCGGCCCACGACGAACTCAGCGATGAGCTCCGTGGCGTGCGGTCCCACGATGTGGGCCCCCAGAATCTCCGAGTACTTCTTGTCGCGCACGACCTTCACGAAACCCTCCGCGTGGCCCCCCGCTACCGCCCGTCCGTTAGCGACCCATGGGAATTTTCCCACCGCGACATCGTATCCCTGCTCCTTGGCCTGCTCCTCCGTAAGCCCCACGGAAGCAACCTCCGGATGGCAGTACGTGCAGTTCGGCACGTTGCCGTAGTCGACGGTGCCATGACCCTGCCCCGTGATGTGCTCGACGCAGACGATGCCTTCGTGGCTCGCCTTATGGGCGAGAAGCTGGTGCCCGGCGACGTCGCCGAGCGCGTAGACGCCCGGAGCGCTGGTCATGAGTTGCTCATCGACCACGATGAAGCCCCGATCATCGACCTTGACCCCGGCGGCGTCGAGGCCGATGTCTTCCGAATTCGGCACGCGTCCAACCGCGGAAAGAACGTACTCGACCTCGAGCGTCTGCTCTTCACCCTTCTTATCCGTGAACGTGACCGTGACACCGTCCGCCTCGATCTCGGCCTTCTGGAAAACAGAGCCGGCGTAAATGTCGATGCCGCGCTTCTTGTACGTGCGCTCCACGAACTTGGAGATCTCGGCATCTTCGAGCGGCAGAATCCGATCGAGCGCCTCGACGACGGTGACCTTGGTGCCGTAGGAATCGTAGACGTCGGCGAACTCCATGCCGATCGCGCCGGCCCCTACGATGAACAGCGACTCGGGCGCCTTTTTCTGCATGAGCGCCCCGGTCGACGACCAGATGCGGACCTCGTCGATCTGGAGCACAGGCAGGTTCTGCGGGCGCGAACCAGTAGCGATGATGACGTTGGCGGCCTCGTAGACGGTCTTGGAGCCGTCCTCCGCCTCGACTTCGACCTTTCCGCCGCCCTTCAGGCGGCCATAGCCTGGCAGATGCGTAACCTTGTTCTTCTTGAAGAGATGGCCGATGCCCTTCGCCATCTCGTCCGCGACACGGCGGCTACGCTCCTGTGCGGGCGCGAGATCGAAGGTCACTTGCTCGGCCATGATGCCGTGCTTCTCCCCGTCCTTCATCTCATTGACGAAGAATGCACTCGAGAGCATCGCCTTGGTCGGAATACAACCGATGTTCAGGCAAACGCCGCCTAGCTCCTCCGCCTCGACGCAGGCCGCCTTCATACCGAGTTGAGCGGCCCGAATCGCGGCTACATAGCCGCCCGGGCCACTCCCGATGACGATTAGTTCGAAGTGTCCGCTGTTGTCGCCGGCCACGTGGTTTCTCTCTGTATGAAAGGGGCTGGAGCGGGCCCTGACGGGCGGAAATCGTGGGGATCACGAAGGTAGAGCAGGCGGGTCGGAGGGTAAAGGTGAAGAACCGGCCCCCTGACGGGAGCCGCGACCGGGCCCGTAAACCCAGTAGCCGTCCGGGAATGCGTGCTTTGCCCTCGGAGGGGGCCTGGACCTAAGATCAGCTCGAGACTCGAGGCGACCGGGCACCTTTCTGGTGGGAGATGCGTGATGAGGCAACTACTGATCATCGGCGTGATCGTCGTCGCGGCGGTCATGTCGTACAACTCTCTCGTGCGGCTGCGGGAAACCGGTGACGCCGCCTGGGCGGACATCGACGTGCAGCTGAAACGGCGGTACGACCTGATCCCCAACATCGTCGAGACCGTGAAGGGCTACGCCAGCCACGAGAGGGAGACCCTTGAGGGCGTCGTAGCCGCCCGATCCGGCGCGATGTCGGCTCAGGGGCCCGCGGCGAAGGCCCAAGCTGAGGGCATGCTGGCGGGAGCGATGAAGTCACTCTTTGCGCTAGCGGAAGCGTACCCGGACCTCCAGGCGGCGAGCGGATTCCGCGACCTCCAGGGCACACTCGGCCAAATCGAGGGGCAGCTGTCCCGGGCACGCCAGGACTACAACGCGGTGGTGCGCGACTTCAATACCAAGACACAAACCTTCCCGAGCGTGTTCATCGCGCGCTCCTTCGGTTTCACCGAGCGGGAATTCTTCGAGGTGGCCGAGGCAGAGAAGGCGGTGCCCAAGGTCAGCTTCAGCGACGACGACTAGAAGGCCTGCGGACGTGAATCGACTCGAATACGTCGATCGTCTGTCCACCGGCGATCCCGGGGCCCTGTGCCAGGAAGATGCCGCCCATGCCTGCGAAGGCATTGTCCCAGCCGTGGTTAAAACCATCGCTGTCGGGCACGCGGTCGGGAGTGACCACCGACCTCCCTTCTGCGGGCACGATGAGGATGTCGCCCACCCGTGGATCCGCGCTGTAGTGCAGCCGCTCCGGCACATCGGCCCGCAGATAGACCCCGTTCTCGGGCATCGTCGCGGCAATCGAGTCGCGGACGGCGGCAGCCCGCCCCGCGCCTCCTTCATCGACGTACAGACTCGCGTATGGGCCTGCCTGCCCTAGCCGGACGCCCGGGAACAGCTCCATGTCGAGCACATCGGCGCCGTCCGCGGGTTGGCTCATCATGCCGTGATCCGAGACCAGCACCAGGAAGACGTCGTTCGCATGTGGCAGAGCCGCGATGCCGTCGAGGAGTCGGCCGAGATTCGCGTCCACGGTCGCGACCGCGTCTCCAACCCCAGCGCTACCGGGGCCGAAATCGTGACCCGCGTCGTCGACATCTTCGAAGTACAACGTGATCATGTGCGGCCGATTCTCGAGCGGCATGCCGAGCCACGTGAGCACCTGGTCGACACGGGTGTTGTTCGGGATCGAGGCATCGAACCGATTCCAATACGTGGGCCTAACGCCCCCCACGGGCGCTTCCGAGCCGACGAAAAAGAACGAAGCGGCGATCATGCCCTGCTGCTCCGCCGTGACCCAGATCGGTTCACCTCGATAGAAGCCTCCATCCTCGACGGCCGCTCGGTTCCCGATGGTGTACCAGGCCTGCTTGTCCTGCGCCCAGAACGTGTTGCCCACGATCCCGTGGTTCTCCGCATACATCCCCGTCGCGATGGCATAGTGCGAGGGAAACGTCTTCGTTGGGAAAACGGGGGTCATCCGCTCGGCGCGAACCCCGGCGGCCGCGACCCGGTCGAAATTGGGCGTCGCGTATTGGTCCTGGTAGTCCCATCGGAAACCATCGAACGACACCAGCACGACGTAAGGCGCAGTGTTGTGCGCCTCGGCATTCTTCGGGTTCGTGTCGGACTCGACGGGCAAGTCGGTCGTGAGCGCCCGGCTTCCGCCGCACGCGGCGACCGTGAGCGCGAGGGAACCCAGAATCGCCGAGAGCCGGGAGCGGTGCATGTTGGTCACGGTGGGAGTCGAGGGACGACGGCGTAGAATAGCGCCCCACCGCCCGGTCGCCTACCTGAATCCAGGTCGCCGTCGCAGCGCCCATTCACCGACCTCAGGCCACCGCTCACCGGTAGCGTTTGGGCGGCCCCGAGTTCGGTCACCTTTTGCATAGCGCCGCGTACGATGATGTTGCTTTTGGGCAGTACCAAAGTTTGTGAACCAGAACAGGAGCAAGCTGATGGTCAGGAAGGCGGTGTGGAGCTTGGTGGCGCTCGCGGTGATGCTTTCCCTGCCCGCGACGACGGCGGCGCAGGTGCAGTCGTGGCAAGAAGTACAGGTGGATGACATCGAAACGATGAAGGGCAAGTGGATCGCTCTGGCAGGGGCATTCGATGAGTCGCACTACGACTGGGAACCCATGGAGGGAGTGCGTTCGGTCCGTCAGGTCCTGGGATTGGCGATCGCGGAGGCGAACCTTTTCCCGGGCGCCTGGGGCGCCGCGCCCGGCCCGGGTGCCGCGCAGGACTTTGGAGCCGAGCTCGAGCGAACCGCAGCGCTCTCTCAGTCCGACATGATTGCCGCGCTCGAGACCGCGTTCGACTACATGGCGGGGGTGGTGCGGGACATGGACGACGGAGCACGCATGGCCGACGCGCGCTACTTCGATGGAAGCCAGATGGAAGTACACGCGCACATCGCGATGTCCCTGGCCGACATGCATGAGCACCTCGGGCAGCTCATCGCATACGCACGCACGAATCACGTCGTTCCGCCGTGGAGCATGGGGAATTGACTTGATCGGGGCGATCCGTCCTGGTTCGAGAGGGCTCTACTATGTACGCCCGGTGCCGCCTTGAAGTGGCTCGGCGTCTACAACAAGATCGCCGTCGGTTCCTCGAGCATGCCCTGTAGCGTTTGCAGGAAGCGCGCACCCTGCGCTCCGTCGATGACGCGGTGGTCGCAGCTCATCGTGATTCGCATGCGTGGCCGCACCGTGACCTGATCATCGACCACGACCGGCGTCTCCACGATGCCACCCACCGCCAGAATGCCCGCCTCGGGTGGGTTGATGATCGCCGTGAACTCGTGGATGCCGAACATGCCGAGATTGGATACCGAGAACGTCGAGCCGGTATACTCGTCGGGCATGAGCCTCTTCTCGCGAGCCCGGCCCGCGAGCTCTCGAATTTCGGTGCTGATGTGCGCGATGCCTTTGGCGTGGGCGTTCTTGATAACCGGCGTGACGAGGCCGTCCGCGATCGCGACCGCGACGCCGATGTGCACTGCGCTGAAACGACGGACGAAGCCGTCGTGCCACTGTGCGTTGCAATTCGGGTGCTGACGCAACGCAGCGGCGACCGCCTTCAGGAGGATGTCGTTGATCGAGACCTTCAGGCCGTCCTTCTCGAGCATCGCGTTCATGCTCTTCCTAGCCTCCAGGACGCGGCCCATGTCCACGTCGACGGTGAGGTAGAAGGTCGGGACAGGACCGATCGAGGTGACGAGCCGCTTCGCGATCGTCTTCCGCATCTGCGACGTCGGGATGTCCTCGTACTCGGCGCCGTCGGTCGCCCAGGTCGCGGGCGCGGCAACGGGAGCCGCGACTCCGGCAGCCTTCGCGGCCTCGACGTCTCGCTTGACCACCCGGCCACCCGGCCCCGACCCTGAAACGCGCGCGATCTCGACGCCCATCTCCGCTGCGAGGCGACGGGCCAGCGGAGACGCCTTCACACGGGCACCGTTCGCTGCGGATGCTGGAAGCGTGGGGGCACCAGTCGGGGCAGCTTCTGCAAGCGCCTCAGGCGTAGCGCCGGGCGCTACTGCCGCCCCGCCGCCACTCACACCGGCCAGGTCCGATATGTCCTCGTCGGCTCCGGCAATCACCCCGATGACCGCGCCGACCTCCGCCCTACCACCCGCTGCGAGGAAGATCTTCCGAAGCACACCCGCACCACGCGCGACGAGCTCCATAGTGGCCTTGTCCGTCTCGATCTCGGCGAGAATGTCCCCGTTTGCGACGTCGTCACCCTCAGCCTTGAGCCATTGCACGAGCTGCCCTTCCTCCATGGTGGGCGACAACGCCTCCATGTGGACCTTGGTCGCCATGACTATCGCCGCCCTCGGCCCCACGGGCCTCGTCGGAACCGGATCATCGGTAGAGCACTTTGTTGCACGCCTCGACAACCCGGGCGACCGAGGGTTTCGCCAGGATCTCGAGGCTCTTGGCGTACGGCATCGGGATGTCGGCTTGGGTCACACGTAGGATCGGCGCGTCGAGGTAGTCGAACGCCTCCTCCTGGATCATCGCAACAATCTGTGCACCTGTGCCAGCGTACGGCCAACCCTCTTCGAGATACACGACCCGGTTGGTCTTCTCGACCGTCTCGAGGATCGCATCCATGTCGAGGGGACGAATGGTGCGCAGGTCGAGCACGTCGGCGCCGATATCGTCCTCGTCGAGCTGGGAGGCCGCCCGAAGCGCGACGTGAACCATCTTGCCGTGCGTTATGATGGAGACGTCCGAGCCCTCGTTCTTCAGGTCGGCCCGCCCTAGCGGAATAACGTGGTCGTCATCCTCGGGAACCTCACCCTTGACGTTGTACAGCAGCTCACCCTCCATGAACGCCACCGGATCGTTGTCGCGGATCGAGGCCTTGAGCAGCCCTTTCGCGTCAGCGGGCGTTGACGGGGTGACGACCTTGCAGCCGGGTGCGTGCGAATAGTAGGTCTCGCACGCCTGCGAGTGCTGCGCAGAGAGCTGCCGCGCGGCGCCGGTCGGTCCACGGAAGACGATCGGCATCGGAAACTGACCGTCGGACATGTAGTACAGCTTCGTCGCGTTGTTGATGACCTGATCCATCGCGAGGAAAGCGAAGTTGAACGTCATGAACTCCACGACGGGACGCAGCCCGGCCATCGACGCGCCCACACAGAGTCCGGTGAAGCCCAGCTCGCTGATGGGTGAGTCGACGACGCGCTTGTCGCCAAACTCATCGAGCAGGCCCTTGGATACCTTGTAAGCCCCGCCGTACTCGGCCACTTCCTCGCCCATGAGGAATACATCGGGATCGCGCTGCATCTCCTCGCGCAGCGCCTCGTTGAGCGCATCCCGGTAGGTCATGACGGCCACTACGAATGACCTCCTGCCCTCGGGAATCGAAGGGAGGTCATCTCTGCCTTCCGTCGAAGAAGAGACGCCCGTTCTCGTTGATCTGCGCCCAAACGTTCTCATAGAGAGAGGAGGGATCAGGCACGGGGGAAGCCTCCGCGAAATCGGCAGCGTCCTGCGCGATCCAGCGGGCCTCGTCGTCCATCTCCTCGAGGTCGGCCTGATCGAGGTGGCCCCCGGCAAGGAGCGTGTCACGCAGGATCGCAATGGGGTCGTCTCCCTCTTTGCGGCGCTCGACCTCTTCGGTCGGGCGGTACGAGCCCGAGACGGGATCGGACACCGAATGACCGCGGAAGCGGTACGTTCGCAGATCCACGAAGCGAGGACCGCCACCACCCCGCACCTCGGCGATCAGGTCGCGGAAGTGCGCATACGTGGCGAGCACGTCTTGACCGTTCACTACGCTCGCCGGGACGCCGTGCGGGACTGGCTTGGCGGACATGTCCGTCCTGGAGACTCGGCTGAACGCGGTCCCCATTCCGTACTCGTTGTTCTCGACCACGTAGATCGCCGGAAGCTCCCACAGGGCGGCCATGTTCAGCGACTCGTGGAAGGCGCCTTGGTTCACGGCCGCGTCGCCCATGTAGACGATGACGACCGTGTCTTCGTCGGCGTAGCGGATCTTCCAAGCAATGCCGTTCGCGAGCGGCACCTGGCCGCCGACGATGCCGTGACCGCCCATGAAGCGGCACGACTTGTCGTAGATATGCATCGATCCGCCCCTGCCGCCGGACGGCCCGTCGACCCGACCGAACAACTCGGCCATCACCGCGTTCGCTTGCACACCCTTGGCGATCGCCAGGGTGTGGTCGCGGTATGCGGTGATGATGTAGTCGTCTTCGCGCAGCGGCTTGATGCTGCCCGCGGCCGCACCTTCCTGCCCGATGTGCACGTGGCAAAAACCACCGATCTTGCCGATTCCGTACGCCTCTTCGGCTTTTTCTTCGAAACGCCGATAGAGCAACATGTCCCTCAGGAGATCGAGGGCCAGCTCGGGGCTCACGTCATATTCGCCCAGCACATCCCTCTTCTTCCCTCCCCTCTTCTTGGTCGTGGTCTCCGCCATCTCAGGAACCCGCGACCGGCCGGCCCGGACGGCCGAGCTCGAGTTGAACGAGGTCCAGCCGCATCTGGGCGGGCGCCGGGATGTCGGCTTCTATCACCGACTGGATCTTGCCGGGTCCCCCAGCCACCACCTCACGCGCTTGCTCTTGCGCGTGATAGCTGGAGCGTACGAGCGGCCCGGACTCGACGTGCTTGAATGCGAACTCCTCCTCACCGATGCGCTTGTAGGTCGCGAACTCGTCGGGCGTGACCCACCGCGCTACGGGAATGTGCATCGCAGAGGGGCGCAGATACTGTCCGAGCGTGAGCACGTCGACCGCGGCCTCTCTCAGGTCGGCCATCGCCTGCCTCACCTCGTCGTGCTCTTCGCCCATGCCCAAGATCATGCCGGTCTTGGTAATCATCCCCGGATCGAACCGCTTCACCGCCCCGAGGTACGAGATCGAACGCCAATAGCGACCACCCGGTCTCACGTCGGGGTGGAGGCGTTCGACGGTCTCGAGGTTGTGTCCCAAGATCGCCGGCTGGGCATCGACTACGGTCTTGAGCGCGTCCTCATCACCCTTGAAGTCCGGGATGAGCACTTCCACCGAGCAGCCGGGAACCGCATGTTGGATCGAGCGGATCGTTTCGGCATAGATACCCGCACCGCCGTCCGGTAACTCGTCACGATTGACGCTCGTGATCACCACGTGCTCTAGCGCCATGCTTGCGACGGTCTGTGCGACGCGGCGCGGTTCGTCGGTATCGAGCGTCGTAGGCAGTCCGTGTGCGACACCGCAGTACTTGCACGCTCGCGTGCAAACGTCGCCGAGCACCATGAACGTGGCCGTGCCTGCCTCCCAGCACTCTCCGATGTTCGGACAGCTCGCCTCCTCACAAACGGTGTGAAGGCCCTCCGACCGCATCTTCTTCTGTAAGCGCAGGTAGTTGGGGCCTCCCGGCGAGCGCACCTTCAACCAATGCGGCTTCCGCGACCTGATCTTGATCGTCTCGAGGCCCTCATGAGCACGGATCTTGGAGGTACCCTTCGGCTTTACGAGCCCGGTGTCCTTTCCGGTGGGCGCGTAGCCGTACGGCGTCTCCATCGCAGTTTTGCTCACCCCGTCCTCCAGCCCGCGTTGTCGGTGTGCGGTGAACCACAGCCGGTTGGCGACGTGGCGTCACTATACGAACCTCCGTCGAAGAGCCAAAAAAAAGGTAGCCGGGGGCGGGGTTTCCTTACAAGGCGTCGCGTCAGAGCTGCGATCGGGAGGGGGGGCCCGAGATCACCTGGGCTCGCTCCAATCTCGTGGCAGCATGCCTTACCGGATCGACTTGCGGTGCTCGCAGCGATTCCACTATGTGGTCGCGCGCCTCCTCAGGACTGTCCGTGACGAGCATGATGTCGAGGTCGTTCCGGGTGATCTTGCCCTCGACCGCCATCTTTTCGCGCATCCATTCCATCAGCCCGCGCCAGTACTCGGAGCCGAAGAGCACGACCGGGAAGTGGCGCACCTTGTGGGTCTGAATGCGCGTGAGCGCCTCGAAGAGCTCGTCCATGGTGCCGAAGCCACCGGGGAAGATCACGAACGCCTCCGCGTATTTCACGAACATCATCTTGCGCACGAAAAAGTACCGGAAGTCGATCGAGACATCGATGTACTCGTTGGTGTACTGCTCGAACGGCAACTCGATGTTGCATCCGACGGATCGGGCGCCGGCCTCCTTCGCGCCCTTGTTCGCGGCTTCCATCATGCCAGGTCCACCACCGGTGATGATGCCAAAGCCTGCCTCGCCAAGCAGCCGTGCGGTCTCGGTACACCGTTGGTACATCGGATCGCCGCTTTTCGCCCTGGCCGAACCGAAGAGCGACACCGAGCGTCCGATTTCGCTCATGCCCTCGAAGCCTTCGACGAACTCGCCCAGGATGCGGAATATCCTCCACGCGTCCCGCCCGATCGTCTCCAACTCCTCCACGCTTTCCAGAAGGCTTTCGTCTTCCGTTCGGCGGTCGTGCGCATACGGCTCAGGGCTTCGGCTGCGCTGGCTATCGTCGCTCATCGAGCGCTCCCGGAGTTTTTGCCAGCCCGTGGGCCGCCAGGGTGGTCCGCGGCCCAGCGGCCAGTCCGCAGCAGTGCGTCACGGTGCTCGTATGCCGGATCCCACCCGAGCTCCTCCCGCACGCGCTCCGAAGGATACGGATTGTCACCGAGCGCGAGCCGCGCCACGCGCGAAATCGGAAGATGCCTCGCGCCCGGAGTCGATATACCTGCCCGCTCGAGGAACCAGGCGCAGACACGCACGACTCGAGCCGGAATCGATATGAATCTCACACGCCTACCGAGACCACGCGCCAGGAACTCCAGCAGGTCGCGTTGGGTCAGCGGGTGGTCGAGGCCGAGGTCGTACGTGGTCCCACCGCGGGCCGCCTCCAAGACGCGCCGGAGCACGCCGGCAAGGTTGCCTGCATAGACCGCCGGGACTGTGTTCATGCCTGATCCGAAGAGCGGAACCACCGGCATCCGCAGGATATTTCGTAACGCCGGAACCGTGAGTCGGTCTCGTTCGCCGTAGATCGCGCTCGGTCGCACGATCGAAACGGGCAGGCTCTGAACGCGTTCGATGCCTCGCGCTACTTCCTCGGCTTCTCGCTTAGAGCGGGCGTACAAGTCACTCGCCGGGATGATCGAGTCGATGGGGGTGTCCTCGTCCACCGGCCCTTCGGCCGAACCGTAGACGACAACCGACGAGACGTGGAGCGCGTGCCCCACGCCCGCCTGGACCGCGGCAGTCAGCACGTTACGTGTCCCATCTACGTTCACCGCCCGCATTTCCGGCCACGTGCCATCGGCGTACACGAGCGCCGCGCCATGCACGACGTGCGTGCAGCCTTCCATGCCGGGAGCCAGCATGCTGACAGCGTCACGAACGTCGCCCTCGACCAACTCGCACTCGACCTCCTCCAGAGGGAGAGTGTCGGCGTCGGAGCGGTGAAGTGCGACCACCTCGTGCCCCTCACTTCTGAGCTCCGACGCGAGGTGGGACCCGAGGAGCCCCGTCCCCCCAGTCAGATAGACGCGCATGTGGTTGCAGAGCCCCTTGGCGGCCTCAGCGGGCGGCCAGGAACGCCTCCGCGACGCTTAGTAGGTTGTCTATGATGCCCGAGTGATCAAGGTATTCGGGCAGCCGACGCGCCACCTGGGGCGCGTACACGTCCACGATATGGCGGTAGTGACCCGCGGCGGCCTCGACGTCTCGTCCGAGCTCGGCAGTGGCCGCCGCGGCAGCTTGGAGGCCGAGCAGGTGGTCCGGATCCCGGTCGAGGATCTGCTCGGCGCCCGCGAGCGCTTGCTCGAGCAAGCCAGCGGTGCGCTGCAACATGGAAAGGTGGAAGAGGCCGTCCTGGTCGAGGGGGCGCGCCCGCTCGTAGGCGCCGACCGCCATCGGCATGAACTGTTGGGCCTCAGAGGAGTCGCCCCGCGATACGGCCTGCATCACGCGGTTGTACAGTCGGTCTGCGGCTTCAATGGGCGTCATCGACGAGATGTCCGGCGGAGTGCCGGCCACCGGCTGAACAGGGGCCGGCGCAGCCGGCCCCCCCGGGCCGACCATCTGGGTGCCCACCACGATGATCAGTCCGAACATCGCGATCCCCGCGATCCACCACGGTAGGTTCTGACCTCCGACGGTCGCGGCCGCGGCGGCACGATTGCCACCCCCCTCCCCGGCCTTGTCGCCGCACTGGTTACAGAATTTCGCGCTGGGCACGACCTTGGCGCCGCACTGATTGCAGAAGCGCCCACCGAGCTCGGCGCCGCAGTGCCGGCAGAAATTGCCTGTCGCGGCCTCTCCGCACTCTGGGCAGGACGGCTTCCCGCCACCGCGCTTGCTCACTTACGCATCGCGTTGAAGAGAAGCGGCCACGTCGTTACGGTCTGCGCACGGTAGTTGGGCTGGAACCCGAAGAGCACGACCGAACCGTCGCTGATGGCCGCCTCGAGGATCGCCGGCTTGCCCGCGATGTGCTCACCGCCAAGCACCCAACCCGAGAGCAGGGGATCGCCGGAGCCGTAACGGGCCGCGACGCGTACACGGGGATCGCTCACTTCGTACGCCATACTGCTCTGCCAATACCAAGACGAAATCTCATTCCTCATGCCCTCGGTGATCTCGGACGACGGGTCGAGCTCCAGACGGAGGATCGAACCGGGAATGTAGAAGTCGGTGTCGGACAAACCCACGGTCGCGCTCGACACGTCCAGCTCGAACAGATCCGCCACGAAGTCGGTCGCGGCCTCGATCGCGATGACGCGTCCGCCGTTCTGGACGAAAGCCTTCACGGCGGCCACCCCCTGACGGCCGAGTCCGCCCGTGTACTGCAGTGGGAGCTGACCCTCGTCGTAGCCCTCCCGGATCGACTGCGCGCTTTGCGCCTGGAAGACGAGCACGTCGTAGCCGCTGAGCGCCCCTCCGCGGATGTCCGCGTCATGCAGCGTGTCGTACACCATCTCGAATTTATCAAAGACCCAGCGCTGCCACCCCTCGGGCATCGGCTCCTGCCACGACTTGTACATCGCGACCCGTGGTGCGTCGGACCCAGCTAGATGATCCGGCAGCCGGAAGTCGAACTCCGGCGCCTCGATCGCTTCGGAGAGCCCCACGCCTACGTGCCCGTCGATCGCCACGGCCTCGAAGTCGAAGAGGTAGCCAAACGTGTGTGCGGTCACGTCGTACGGACGCTGGGGCGGGCCACCCGGATACTCGCGTAGATCGGGGTAGTGCTGGATCTCGAGCATCGAGTTGGCGAAACCGGCGTACGGCTGATTCATCGGAATCACGTAGCTACCGGCCGGGAACCGCATTCCGTCGACCGAGAAGCTCGACTCGGCCTGATGTACTTCCACATCGGCCATGACGAGCGAACGCAACGCATAGTTCACGCCCGTCTGGTTTTCCTGCCCGGCCGGGATGATCCAGGCGTCGGGCCACTGATCCCACTTGTCGACCGCGCGCTTATTCACGCCGTAGAAGTTCTCGAGCCAATAGCGACGGTTCTTGGCCGCGTTGGTGAGAAGCGCGAGGGCTCCAGAGGTCTGGTAGTCGACGATGTCGGGCAGGCCCCAATCTCCACCCTGCCATGGGTTCGGGAAGTTCCAGGAGCGCCTGCTGGAATCGAAGTTGCGGCGCGGTCCAAAGCGCTCCGGTGAGACCGTGGTCGGGGAGGCCAGGCGCGCGGACGCGGTCTCGGAGAGGATGCGGGCACCGCCGTGATAGTGCATATAGGCCCGCGCCGGCGTGAAGGCGTCGTATTGGGCGTTTACCACGACGCCTTGCTTGCCTTGAGACGTGAGCTCGGCCGCCATGTACGTGCCGAGCTGGCTGACCGCGGTGGTGAGCGCAGGATCGATGTTGGGCTCCCACGGCTCGATGTAGGGTGGGAAAAAGATGCGCGCACCGTCGCCACCCATCTGGTGAATATCGTGCACGATTTGCGGGTGCCACTCGTTCTGCGCGCCAACAGTGTGGATCGTCTCGTCCTGTGTGAACGCGTACCAGTCGCGGTTGTTGTCGTGACCCGTGTAGAACTGGTAAAGCCAAGGCAGGGGAGCAGCTTCGAACTCGGTACCCACGTGCTCGTTGTACCAGTTCGCGACCCACTGCAAGCCGTCGGGGTTCAACGAGGGAATCTGGAGCAAGATCACGTTGTCGAGGATCTCGAGGATCTTCCGGTCGTTCGAAGACGCCATGATGTGCGCCAACCGTGCCGCCCCCTGACTTCCGCCGACCTCGGTCGCGTGGATGCCGTGCGTGATCATCACCACGGTCTTTCCCAGGTCGAAGAGGCGTTCGAGCTCGGCGGCTCCGGAGATGGTGCGCGGATCAGAGAGCTTCATCTGGATCTCGTGCAACTCTTCGAGGCGAGCGTGGTTCTCGGGACTCGTGATGGTGAGCATGACGAATGGCTGGCCGATCACGGTCGGGCCGAGCGACTCCATCGCCACACGCGGGCTCCGCTCTGCCAGAATCTCGTAA
This sequence comes from Longimicrobiales bacterium, assembly GCA_965197725.1. Lineage (GTDB taxonomy): Bacteria > Gemmatimonadota > Gemmatimonadetes > Longimicrobiales > Gaopeijiaceae > UBA1138. Next base: position 39,346 of record CBDANQ010000029.1, on the reverse strand, counting down.
TACGCCGTAAGCTGATCCCAGTTGGCGAGCTTCCGGTCCTCACCCATGTCGAACCCGAATTGATCGCGTGGACTGGGAACGCTCTGGGCCGCAAGCGGGGGCACCAAGATCGAGAGGGCCACGAGGGCCAAAATGAGTCGACGAACCATCGATACTCCCATTGTTCGACACGCCGCAGCGGACACGTCGCGCGCAGCGGTTCGTGCAGTGCCGGAATACGGTACCGCGGCTCTGCAAAGGCGGCAACGGATCGGGGGACTTGGGGTGGCACCCGTGCTCCTCTTCCTCGCTCTCAGCTCCTCGCGGACACGACCCTCGCGCACTACCGCTTCTCGTCGGGGGGCACGCTGCGCATCGACCTGCCGGCAAACGAACGGGACTTGGTCCTGTACGAGGTACTTGTAGAGCCTCGGTGCTGATCGCTGACACTGTTGTCACGGCTACGCTCGCGCGTATACCGTTGCACGTTCCCGACACATCTCCGGAGGTAGCAATCGTGCGCCGCGCGTTCGTTTTCTCGTCGCTCCTGGTCATCGCAGCCTGCGAGGCGGTTCCCAACTCCGGTCAGGGCTCCAACATGGCCGAGGATATCCCGGCGCTGGACGGGACCGTGATCGCTCGGCACATGAGGACGCTCTCGTCCGATGATTTCCTGGGCCGCGCTCCCGGTCAGCCAGGCGGGGATATCGCGGCGGACTACGTCGCTGAGCGGTACGCGGAATACGGTCTGGAGGCACCGGGCGGGTCGTACTTCCAGACCGTTCCGATGGTGGGAACGACGACGAACCCGGCCACTGTGTCGCTGTCCTTCTCCGGATCGAACGCTTCCGTGACCCCGCGCTACCTCACCGAGTTCGTACTGAACGCGGGTGATCCGGTTGCCGACGGCGCGGGCGGCGACGCAGAGTTGATCTTCGCCGGATACGGCATCGACGCTTCCGAGAACGAGTGGAACGACTTCTCCGGGGTCGACGTTGCGGGCAGATACATCATGATCCTGGTCAACGATCCGCCCGCACCCCCCGCGGAGCCGGATCTGTTCGGTGGCCGGGCGATGACCTACTACGGACGGTGGACCTACAAGTATGAGGAGGCGGCGCGCCAGGGGGCTCTGGGGGCTCTCATCGTGCACGAGATGGAGCCTGCGGGATACCCCTGGAGCGTGGTGCGCGGCGGTTGGTCGGGCGAGCAGTTCTCGCTGCCGCCGGACCCGAGCGGCCCGACGCCAGCAGGCATGGTCGGATGGATATCGCTCGACGTGGCTCGTGCTACGCTCGCGACGGCCGGGCTGGACTTCGACGAGCTCAAAGCTCGCGCCGCCACACGAGCGTTCAACGCCGTGGAGACGGGGATCACAGTGTCGGCAAGCGTAGAGAGCTCGGTGCGCATCGTTGAGACGAAGAACGTCGTGGGTCTCATTCGTGGCAGCGAACGTCCGGATGAGTGGATCACGGTGAGCTCGCACTACGATCACTTCGGTGTCGGTGAAGCGGTCGAAGGGGACTCGATCTACAACGGCGCATACGACAACGCCTCAGGCACGGCAATGCTGCTCAACCTGGCGAGTACCGTTGCCGAGATGCCACTGGGCCCTGAGCGTTCGATCCTCTTCATCGCGACAGCCGCGGAGGAGCAGGGTCTCCTGGGCGCGCAGTGGTATGCGCAGTCACCGTTGCACCCCTTGGAGCGGACGGTGGCCGAGATCAACGTCGACGGCGCCAACCTCTGGGGTGAGACGGACGACATCATCGTTCACGGTGAGGAAAGGAGCACTCTGGGTGCGTACGTGCGTGCGCGCGCGGCGATGCTCGGCCTGACCATCAGGCCGGACGCCGAACCTGAGAAGGGCTTCTTCTTCCGTAGCGATCACTTCCCGTTCGCTAAGGCCGGGGTTCCGTCTCTCTATGTCGAGCACGGGCGGCAGTACCGCGGTCGCCCCGAGGGATGGGGCGCCGAAGTTCAGACTCAGTACACGGCGAACCGATACCACGCGCCGTCCGACGAGTACAGCGAGGACTTCGTATTCGACGGCGCGGTGCAGCAAGGCGCGCTCGTGCTCTCGGTCCTGCTCGATGTCGCGGGTGATGACAGCTGGCCAGAATGGAACGACGGTCAGGAGTTCAAGGCTGCTCGGGACGCGATGACGAGTGGGAGGTAGGGACCGCTACAAGCCCGTCGGCTGATCCACGAATTCCCAAGGCAGACCGAATCGCTCATCGAGATGGAGCCCGAGCGCACGCACGCCGAAGGTCTCGGTCGCGTAGTGGCCGCCGAAGAGGAGCGTGATGCCTAGCTCCATCGCGTCGAAGTGGCTGTGGTGGCTGCCTTCTCCGGTCACCAACGCGTCCAGGCCCGCGGCGACCGCGTCTTCCACGAAGGACGCTCCGCCCCCCGTTACGACCCCGACTTTTTCGACGTGCTCCGGCCCGCCGTCGATGAGGTGGACATGTGTCTCGAGCACGGCCGCGAGTTGCGCAGAGAGACCGGAGGGGGTCGTGGCCTCGGGCAGGGCGCCCCACCAACCGATCGGCGTTCCCTGATAGTCTCCGAACTGCCCCTGCAACTCCAGGCCGAGAGCACGAGCGAGCAGAGCGCAGTTGCCCACTTCCGCATGGCTGTCGAGCGGTAGGTGGCAGCTGTAGAGGGCGACACCGCCTTCGATCAACATGCGCACCCTCCTGAAGTGCCTACCGGTCAACGGTTCGAGGCCACGCCAGAAGAGGCCGTGATGCACGATCATCAGGTCCGCGCCCAGCGCTACGGCTTCGGCGATCGACGCTTCGCATGCGTCCACCGCGACGACCACCTGCTCGACTTCTCCCGGCCCAGCGACCTGGAGCCCGTTCAGAGCCGTCGAGTAGTCGGGATGTTCACCAACCGCAAGGTATCCGTCCAGGTATTGGAGGATGGATTCTAGTTTCATGCGATCGACCTCCGGGCGTGACGGAGCGCGCGTGGACAACGTGTGGAAAAGTGAGGGTCATGTGGATCAGCGGTCGGCCGTGTCGGGTACCGATCTCGACTATAGCGTTGCACAGCAGACAGTTGTGGTACTACGGAGCCCCCTGCCAACTAACCCTGCGTCGAGCCAACGGGTTGGGGAAAAGTCCGTTTATTACTTGATCCGTCAACCGGTCCCGCCTCGGCCTTGTTAGAAGCCTCGGTGCCCCGACCACGGACTTCCCCCATGTGGACGGTTCCGTTGAGGATCGCCCCCTCCTCGAGCTGCATGCGGCGTGCCGTGACATCGCCCTCGATGCGGCACGTGGCCTGGAGTTCGAGCCGTGACTCGGCGACCAGCGTGCCGATCACGGTTCCCGACACCACCGCGTCTTGCGTGGCGATATCGCCGGAAACCACACCATCCTTGCCTACCACCACGGCCTTGCCCGCCCGCACGCTGCCCTCCACGGTACCTTCGATTCGGATCGTACCGTCGGTTTCGCAATCGCCGACGACCTTCATGCCCAGTCCGATGAGGGAGATCACCGACTCCGGAGATGCAACGCTTCCGCTCCGGTCACGTGCCATACGTACCTCTGGATCAACTGAGAATTGGGAAACAAATGTAGCGTTGCGCGCCGGCTACGCTACCAAGAGGCCTGCGCCCCACCTATACTGAGGCTTCCTAGGACGGCTGCTCCACCATGGTCAGCGGGTCCACAGCCTCCCCCCTGAGGAGGATCTCGAAGTGCAGGTGCGGAGCCGTGGACTGGCCCGTGGATCCGCTCAGCGCGATGACTTCCCGCTCGCGAACGCGTTGCCCCTTTTCCACGAGATGCAGCGAGGCATGGGCATAGACGGTTGAATACCCTCCACCGTGGTCGAGCACGATGAAGCGGCCGTATACCTTGTCCTCCCCCAAGTCGACCACGGTGCCGCCCCCCGCCGCTCGGATGTAGGAGTCCGAGGCCACGGCGATGTCGAGTCCGGGGTGGTCGTCGATGCCAGAGGCGCCTTCGATCAACGCCTGCGTGACAAAACCCTTTTCGCTGAGTGGCCAAACCGATGGCGGTGACGCTCCGACCGCCGGCAGCGTCTCAGCACCGCGGCCCCGGCTCGAACCGCTGGCCGGCGGAAGCCAGACATCCGACTCGGCACCCGATCCGGAAGTCCCGAACAGGTCACGGATGTTGCCGTATTGCGCCGCGATCGATTCGAGCTGCCGCGCCAGGGCCTGCACGCGGGCACGATCACCGTCGATCGCCTGAAGCTGGAACTCGAGGTCCGCTGCATGGGACGCGCGAGCGGCCAAGTACCACCAACTCCCCGCCATCACCGTGAGCGCGAACGCCAAAACGGAAGCTCCGGCCGCAAGGACCCTGAGCCACTTGTACGGGATGTGAAAGGTGCGACTCTCAGGTCCCCCATCTGGCATCACCATGATCGTGAGCTTCCGGCCGCCGTGCTTATTCATTCGACGACGTCCGAGACCTCGCGGCCCGTGATCAGCGCGAACACCCGCTCGAAGTCCTCGGCGCCGTGGTACTGAATATCGATGCTGCCGTTTCCGCCACGTTTTTGTTTGATCGAGACGCGGGTGACGAGCGAATCGCGCAGCGCGACTTCGAGCTCGCGAATCAAGGGGTCTACGGTAATGGCGCTTTTGCTGCGTCCCTTGGGACCCGCGCTGCGGGCGCGTTTCTCGACCTCGCGCACCGACCAGCCTTCCTTCACCGTCGCGCGAGCCAGATCCGCCGCCCGAACCGGATCCGCAACTGAGAGCAATGCTCGCGCATGGCCCATCGAGAGCGATCCGTCCTCGACGAACTTGCGGATCGAGAGCGGCAGCTTGAGCAGGCGAAGCAGGTTCGCGACCGTCGAGCGATCCTTCCCCACCACGTTCGCAATGTCGCCCTGGCTCATGCCGTACTGCTCGCTAAGCGCGGCATAACCCTGCGCCTCTTCGATGGGGTTGAGGGCCTCACGCTGAAGGTTCTCGACCAGAGCCAGCACCAACAGTGTCTCGTCTGATGCGTCCCGAACGAGGACCGCGACGTCGGCCCACCCCAGGCTCCTCACCGCCCGCAGACGGCGCTCGCCCACGACGAGCTCGTAGCGGCCGGCCCCTGCGGGGGCAGGCCGTACGACGAGGGGCTGAAGGAGTCCGTTCTCCCGAATAGAAACCGCGAGTTCCTCGAGCTCGCCCTCCTTGAAGACGCGCCGAGGCTGAACCGGGTTCGGGACGATGGCGCGCACGGGAAGCCTCTGGGCTTCTCCACTGTGCGGTTCCGGCTCCAAGTACTCCCCGAGCAGCGCCCCCAGGCCCTTGCCGAGTCGATCCCGCGCGCTCATCCGACCACCCGTGCGCGGCCATGCTCACTGGCACGTGCCGTTTGAGTGATCAGTTCGTGTGCGAGCGCGAGGTAACACTGGGAGCCCTTCGACAGAACGTCGTAGAGCACGATCGGCCGCCCGAAGCTCGGTGCTTCCGCAAGCCTCACGTTTCTCGGGATCGAGGTTTGGTAGACCTTCGTACCGAAGTATTCTCGTGCCTCGGCCGCCACCTGCCGGGAGAGGTTGAGCCGCCCATCGTACATCGTGAGCAGGACCCCTTCGATGTCGAGCTCCGGGTTAAGGCCCTTCTGAACCACACGTACGGTGTTGAGCAATTGGCTCAAGCCCTCCAGGGCATAAAACTCGCACTGGATAGGGATGAGTACCGAATCCGCCGCTGTGAGGGTGTTTAGGGTGAGGAGCCCAAGAGACGGTGGACAATCGACCAGGACGTAGTCGTACTGCTCGCGAATGGGCTGGAGCGCGCGGCGCAGGATCGTCTCCCGTTGCCGTACCCGCACAAGCTCGATCTCAGCCCCTACCAGATCCTGAGTAGAAGGAATGACGTCGAGACAAGGGAAATGCACCTCATGCAAGATGCTCTCGTCCACCGAGCGGTCGCCCATCAGCACGTCGTAAACCGTGGACAGCGACTCTCTCCCCTCCACGCCGAGGCCGCTCGTCGCATTGCCTTGCGGATCGATGTCAACGACGAGCGTTCGCTTCTCAGCTACTGCCAGCGAGGCCCCGAGGTTTATCGCGGTGGTGGTCTTCCCAACCCCACCTTTCTGATTCGCTATTGCGATGACGTGCGACATGAGCGCTCGGAGACCGTGAATGCGCGCCCAAACAAGCGCGGCCGAAGAATATATCCATTGCGGCCGCACCCTGGAAAGCTCAGGCGTCCTGACCACGGGCGTGGGGGCGTTGACCTTGAGCACGACTTCGAGACATTCCCATAGATAATCGGGATGGCTCGCACGCGTTACAGCATCCCTAACTCGGTGCAGGAGCTGGACATGAGGCGTCGTGGGGTGGAAGCGATCGTACTCGCGGTAGTATTCTCGTCGTGCCTAGTCGACAAACCGCTCGAGGCGGACCCATCACTCGCCGCGTTCGTCGGCGACTGGCACGCCACTTCTTTGGTGCTCAAAAGCGTTGTAGCCCCCCGATGTCTCGCTAGACTTAATCGAACTCGGCTCGTCGTTCGACCTGAACATCCAACCGAGCGGTCACTACACCGCGATCCTGGCCTTCGCTGGTGAGGCGCAAACGGAAATCGGCCAGATCTCGGTGTCAGGCGTCTCGACGGTGATCCTCGACCGCGAGTTCCCGACTCCCTCGCGGGATATCTCGACGTTCCTCTTCGAAGGTCCCGATCGCCTCATTCTGGATGGTGACACCGAGTTCGACTTCAATCTAGACGGCACGTTGGAGCCGGCACTCTCGCACTTCGAGTTGCAGCGACAGCTAGTCCAGCCGTAGTGCCGACGGTCGAGCTCGTGGAGCGCACCGAGCTTGCGATCGACGAGGGTCACTTTCCGGCTGTTTCACGTGGAACAACCCCGTGCTTGGCGTTCATCAGGCGGCATCTGTTTCACGTGGAACAGGCCCCGACAACGACTGGAAATCGAGTGCTGTCAGCCCCCATATACTGTGTTCACGTCAGCGCGTGGTACGACCTATCGCGCTAGCGCGCTTGCTCGAGTCAGGGAGGGCCTCAGGCGGGCCGGCACCAACCCTTCGAGCCTCCAGCAGCAGATTCTGCAGATCCGCCGGTGATACACCGGGAATCCTACCCGCCTGTGCGAGCGTTTCCGGTCGAATCTTTTCGAGCTTCTCCCTGGACTCATAGGAAAGGGTCCCGAAGTCCATATACGGGAGGTCGTCGCGCAAACGGAAACCGGCTTGTTTCCGCAGCTTGTGTGCCCGCTCCCGCTCTCTCGCGACGTATCCCTCGTATTTGAGCTCGACTTCGACCGCACTGAGCACCGAGTCAGGCAGCCGATCGAGTGACTCCCCAGCACCCTCGAGTAGACACGCGGCGGACACGCGTGGTCGCTTCAGCAGCTCGACCGCACGGGTCGGTTCCGAGACCGGCGTGGAGTCGGCCGACTCCAGAATCGGGCCGGCGACCTCGGGCGGGATCATCGTTCCCCGGAACCAGGTCAGCACCCGCTCCTCCTTCCGTAGGCGGCTCTCGAGCGACGCCACCTGGGCTGCGCTCAAGAGCCCGCGCTCACGCGCAATGGGGCCGAGCCGGCGCGGTGCGTTATCCTGCCGGAGCAGCAGCCGAAACTCGGCTCGCGAGGTGAAGAGCCGATAGGGTTCGTCCACACCCCGCGTCACCAGGTCGTCGATCAACACTCCGATGTACGCCTGATCTCGCTCCAAAACGAACGGCTCCTCCCCCTTCACCCGGAGCGCCGCGTTGATGCCGGCGACGATTCCCTGCCCCGCGGCCTCCTCGTACCCGGTCGTGCCATTGATCTGGCCAGCGAAGTACAGACCCGGAACCGCCTTCAGCGCGAGCGTGTGCCTAAGTTGGTGCGGGGGGAAGTAGTCATACTCGATCGCGTAGCCCACCTTTGTCAGGACCACGTCTTCGAGCCCCGGAATCGTGCGCATGAACTCGAGCTGTACCTCCGCCGGCAAGGAGGTCGACAAGCCGTTCACGTAGAACTCCGTCGTATGCAGTCCCTCAGGTTCCAGAAAAACCTGGTGCCGCGGGGCGTTGGGGAAACGGACGATCTTGTCTTCGATCGACGGACAATAACGAGGCCCACGCCCGGCGATCTCGCCCCCGTAGAGCGCACTCTTCTGCAGATTATCCGCCACAATCTTCTTGAGGTCGTCCGACGCCCATGTGATCCAACACGGTCGCTGCTCAGGGATTTCCTCCCGAGTGTACGCTGAGAACCGATACGGCTCGGGATCCCCGTCTTGCCTTTCCGTGCGCTCGAAGTCGATCGTGCGTCCATCGATTCGCGGCGGAGTCCCCGTCTTGAAGCGCGCGACCTCCAGCCCCAGGGCTTCGAGCCCCTCGGCCAACGCGATCGACGGCGCCTCACCGGCACGCCCCGCACCCACACCGGCCTCACCGCCCACGTGGATCATCCCGCGCAGGAACGTGCCAGTCGTCACGACCACGCACGGCGCCTCGAAGGTTAGGCCTCCCCGCGTGCGCAATCCTCGGACCTCACGACCCTCCATCAGGAGACCGCTCACCAGATCCTGGTAAAGGTCCAAGTGCCGCAACCCGTCGAGCACTCGACGTACGCCGATCGGATAAAGCGCCCGGTCGCACTGTGCCCTCGGACCCCACACCGCTCTCCCCTTGGAACGGTTCAGCATACGAAACTGGATGCGAGATGCGTCCGTCGCGCGACCCATCACGCCCCCGAGCGCGTCGACCTCGATCGCCACGACCCCCTTCGCCACACCACCGATGGCAGGATTGCAGCTCATTTGCCCGATGCGCGCCAGATCCGGAGTGACCAGCAACGTGCGCACGCCGGCTCGCGCGGCGGCTGCGGCCGCTTCGGTGCCGGCGTGTCCCCCGCCCACGACGATTACGTCGTACGACGTATGCATTCTATCTCACGCATGTTATCCGCGGCGGCCGTCATCGTAGTACGATATCGAAACTCACCCGTGACATATCCCCGTCTGGTGCGATGTACTCGACTGAATTCACTTGTGAGAACGGGGGGCCCTCGGCGATCAGTCGCTCGAACTCCGCTAGCACGTCGGGACGACCCGTGGCGTGAACCTCGACGGAACCGCTCGACAGATTCCGAACGTGACCGCCAAGGCCCAGCCGATCCGCCACCGACCGCGTCCACCACCGGAAACCCACGCCCTGCACGCGCCCGTGGAGCCGGTATCCGCGCAGCTGCAGATCGCCATTTGTTGCCTCGCTCATTTACCTACACAGAACTCGCGGAAGACCACGTCGAGCACGTCCTCCACGGAGATCACACCAAGTATTTCTTCGAGCGCGGTCTCCGCAGGACGAAGATGGGTCGACGCGACCTCCGGGGGGAGCCCCTCCGCGAGCGCTTCCCGGAAAAGGTCGACCTCGGCGCGCGCGGTCTCGAGCGCGAGCGCGTGTCGCCGCCTCGTGATTACAGGAACCTCAGCGCCCACGCGGAGCAACGCCGAGTACGCGAGCGCTGGAAGAGCACTGCGCAGTTCCTCGAGCCCGTCGCCCGACTGCACCGAGGCATCGATCACTCCGACCGCGTGTGCGGGCGGCTCTCCCTCACGGGAGCCCTCCCGGAAGTCCGATTTCGTCCGCAGCACCAGCACCGGCGCCTCGATCTCCTCGAGGAAGGATCGGTCCCATTCAGAAATCTTTTCGTCGGCTGGCACGCATAGAAGGACGACATCGGCGTCTTTCAGGTACCGCTTGGCCACATCGATCCCGAGTTGCTCGACGCGACGGTCGGTCTCTCGCAAGCCGGCGGTGTCTACCAAACGGAACGGAAACCCTCCGACTTGCACCACCGCTTCCAACGCATCCCGGGTCGTGCCAGGCTCCTCGGTCACGATCGCCCGCTCCTGTCCGAGCAGCGCATTGTAGAGGGACGACTTGCCGGCATTTGGCCGGCCGGCGAGCACGGCCAATGCACCTTCACGGAGCAGTTCCCCTTCTGGCGCCGTCGCGAGTAGCCGGTCGATCCGTTGAGCGACGTCTGCGGCTTCCGCGACGATCTCGTCCACAGGTACCGGCGCGTCGTCTTCCTCCGGAAAATCGATGTGGTGGACCAGGAGCGCTTCGAGGCGAACAATCCGCTGCCGAAGCTCCGAGATTCGGCCCGACAGCCCCCGCTCCAACTGCCCGAGCGCAGCAACGTGGAGCGCGCGACTGCGCGTCTCAATCAGATCCGAGACCGCCTCGGCTTGCACGAGGTCCAGCTTCCCTCTGAGATACGCACGTCTCGTGAACTCACCGCGCTCAGCGGCGCGCGCGCCCGCGCGCAGACATGCATCCAACGCCAATCGCGGAATCAGCCACCCGCCGTGGCACGAGAACTCCACAACGTCCTCGCCGGTGTAGCTCTCAGGAGCGGCGAAGTAGGTGACGACCGCCCGGTCGATCACCGACTCATCGTCCGGGTCCCGAATCTCCGCGAGCGTCGCATACCGTGGATCCGGCATCACCTCGAGCCCAGGGAGGAGTCGCAAAGCGACTGAGGAAGCTTCCGGTCCCGACACTCGAACCACGGCGATCGCACCGAGGCCAGGTGCGGTCGACACGGCAGCGATTGTGTCGACGTCCAAGGTCATTTCGATTCGGGGCCGGAAGAGAGCGCAGCGAGCGCTGCTCAGCCTAGTCGCTCTTCATCTTCGGAGGAGGCTTCCCTTTCATCTTCACCCGCTCGCGCGCGATCCAAACCTGCTGGGGGATCGTCGCGACGTTCGCGACCGAGTAGTAGAGGTTCAGGCCGCTCGCAAGCCTGAAGAAGATGAACACCATCATGATCGGCATGAGGTACATCATCATCTTCATCTGTGGGTTCGGCGTGTCGAGCGACTTGTAGCTCACATACTGCATGAGGAACATCGACAGCCCCATGAACACCGGCAGCAGGTAGAGCGGATCCGGGGCGGACAGGTCGGGCAGCCACAGGAACGCCTCGCCCCGCAGTTCGATCGTGTTCTGGAAGACGAAGAAGAGCGCGATGAGCACGGGCCACGGAATCAGCATCGGCAAGCAGCCGGCCAACGGGTTGAAGCCCTGCTCCTTGTAGAGCCGCATCATCTCCTTCTGCAGCTTCTCCGGTTGGTCCTTGTACTTCTTCTGGATTTCCTGGAGCAACGGCTGAACGGCCATGTTGCGGAGCTGCGCCTTCATCGCCTTGTGGTTCAGCGGAAAGAGCACGACCCGCATCATGACACCGAAGATGATCAGCACCCATCCGTAACCGACGGATAGCTTCGTGTGCAGGTAGACGAAAATGGTCATGATCACAGACACGATCGGTCGCACGATCGGCTGGAAGAACTTCCACCCGTACGGGTTCACCTCCTCCATGCCCTGCCCAAGAGAACTGAGCAGTGCGTACTGCTGCGGACCCACGAAGAGCCGATAGGCGAAGCTTCCGTCGTTCGTCAGCGGCTGGGCTGAGGCGACACGGACGACTCCCACGGCATCGGTCGGTTGCACGAGCAATCCGCCGAGGTAGCGTGACTCGGTCGCGCCTTCGTCGTTCTCACCCGCAAGCAACGCCATGACGAAGAACTTGCTGCGGAACGCTGCCCACAGCAGTGGACCCTCCACGATGGTCGGCTCGGCTTTGCCCAAGAGCGTCGATTCGATGCCCTCCTGCACGTGGTTGGTCACGTACGCCATTGTGCGGGACTCGCCCACGGAGTCGGCCTCGGAGTATGCGAGCCCCTCACCCAGGTCGGTCAGCAACAGCGGGCGCTCGAGGTCCCCCTCCACGCTCCCTCTCACCCCAAGCGTGTATTCGTCCGGGTTGAATTCGTACTCGAGGACGAAAGCGAAGGGACTGGTCGGATGCTCGTAGACGAAACGCAGCGTACGCGCGCCGGAGCCGGCACCCATCGTCAGACCGTCCGCCGGCTCCACCGTGAACGGCGCACGGCTGAGGTTCACGGTGTCCGAGCCTACAACCAGCTTCTGGCCCATATACCCGCTCGACGCGGCCTTCACGAGGTCGACGATCCCCTCTCTGTTGAGCGCTTTGAACCCCGACATCCGAGCAGACATTACACGCGCGCCGTAGTTCGAAAACTCGTAGCGGTAGAGCGGCCCCTCGACCGCGATCCTGCGCTCGGACACGGCGGTCGGATCGGTCGCGGGCTCCACAGTCACGGCGTCGCCCGCGCTGGGAATCTCCGTGGCGCTAGAAGTCGGGATCTCGGGCACCTCGGCTGCCGAGGTGCCATCCGGAGTGGCTGAGGGATCCGCGGCCGATGCCGCTGCTCCCACTGCAGCGGCCGAAGGCGTGCCGCCGAGACTGCCAGGCAACAGCGCTTCTTCCGGGACCACCGGGGGGAACAGAAGGTTGGTGCCGACCAGCACACCCAGCATCAAGAATATGGCCAGCAGAAAGCGGACTTCGGTCTTCATCTAGTTTGTCTATTCATGCGAGGCGGTACCGGATCCAACCCGAAGCCACCCCACGGATGACAGCGGGCCACCCGCTTCACGGTCAGCCATCCTCCGCGGGCCACACCGTGCGTGCCCATGGCCTCGATCGCGTACGCGGAGCACGTCGGCGTGAAGCGGCACGTAGCCGGCGTCCACGGTGAGATCCCCTTTTGATAGACGTGGATCACACCGATTAGGATTCGTCTGAGCACAGCGCCTCCACCGCCTCATGGACATCGAACCGCAGTCGCCCGAACTCCGCGTCGTACGCTGCCCTGCGCGCTCGGATCAACAGGTCCCCACCTCTGCCACCGGCGTCCAGTTCCGGGAGGACTTCCCTTCTACCGATTTCACGCAGCCTTCTCTTCAATCTGTTTCGCTCCACGATCTCCCGCGCATGTTTCGGCACAATGAGTCCGAGGCGCGAACGCGAAGCGGGGGAAGGCGCGAAGAAGACGTCAACGTTCGTCGTCCTCTTCCGCTTCCCCCGCTCCAATAGCGCGCGGATGTCCGTGCTGTGCCGAATGCGCGCGCTCCGCGGCAGGTGCTCTCCCCGCTCCTGCGAAACCGCGGCTACTTCCGACCGATCGTGACCACCAGACGGGTCCGACCTCGCCTCCGACGACGGTTCAATACCTTGCGACCACCCTTCGTGCTCATGCGCTCCCGGAACCCGTGCTTGTTCACGCGCTTGCGGTTCCGGGGTCTGTACGTCGGCATCATGACGATTAATCCAGCCCATCGTTTTCGTACGTTCAGAAAGAAGCCTGGAAAGATAGCCGAGGGTGTCAGAACACGTCAACGGCCTCCCCACCGTAGAGAACGAAATCGTCCAAAACGCCCGTCCTGACTGCCGGTTTGACTTTCCCACGCACGCTTGGTAGCTTCGGCGGCCCTGCTACGGGAAAACCACTCACAAGCACCACGTTTTCAGCACGTGCAACCTCCACACATGCCCGTAGGTGCCGCTCGCCCCTCAGCACATTCGGCCGCCCTGACCGAAGAGAGGCGCAGCACACGAGAGGTGGAATGGAGCTGACCGCGGCCGAGCTTTGGGCCCGTATCCGCCAGAGCGCCCGCGCTTCCATGCCAGAGCACGCCTATCTCACCTGGGTCGCGGCCGCCAAGGCCGTCGCGCTAACGTCCGACGAACTCCAGGTCGAGGTACCCTCCCGCTTTCACGTCGAGTGGCTCGAGGACAAGTTCGGTCCGGTGCTCGCTGGGGCCGCGGAGCGCATCCTTGGACGTCCGGTGAAGATCACGGCCTCGTGTAGCGCCGAGCCGTCCCCGATTCCGATACCGTCCATCGAGCTGACCACGCCTTCGCCCGCCGCTGTCGGGGCCACTCCCGTGGCTTCCAGCGCCCCGCGCGCGCCCCGGCCGGTGCTGAACGAGCGCTACACCTTCGAGCGCTTCGTCGTCGGTGTGGACAACCAACTTGCCGCAGCGGCATCGCGGGCGGTCGCCGAGAAGCCCGCCAAGATGTATAACCCGCTCTTTCTCTACGGCGGGGTTGGCCTCGGTAAGACACACCTGATGCACGCTATCGGGCACCAAGTCTTGGCAAGCGATCCGACACGCAGGATCTGCTACCTCTCGTCCGAGCAGTTCACCAACGAGCTGGTCACGTCGATCCAGCAGGGGGCGATGGCCACTTTTCGTAGACGGTACCGGGTGATGGATCTGCTCCTGGTCGACGACGTTGCACTTCCTAGCGGGAAAGGAGCGGACCCAGGAGGAGTTCTTTCACACGTTCAACGCGCTCTACGACGCGCAGCGACAGATCATTCTGACGAGTGACCGACCCCCGAAGGACCTTCCTGGTCTCGAGAGTCGTCTGGTGTCCCGCTTTGAGTGGGGCCTCGTGGCCGATGTAAAGCCGCCCGACTACGAAACGCGCATGGCTATCCTCCGGAAGAAGGCAGCCGACGACGGCTTGTCGATCGACGATGAGGTCATCGACATGATCGCGCACCTCCTGCACCTCCTCGGTCCGTGAACTCGAAGGCGCAGTGATTAAGCTGCTTGCGTTATCCTCTCTCGCTCGTCGAGAGATCACGCCGCAGTTGGCACGCACAGCACTTCACGGTGTGCTGGATCGCCACCGCGAGGAGGGACCCGTCCTGTCTCCCGAGCGCATTCGTGAGACTGTAGCGCTACGCTGGCGGGTCCGCGCGGAGGCACTCGCCTCGAAGCGCCGTACCAAGGACCTGACGGTACCGCGGCAGGTCGCGATGTATCTCATCAAGGAGACTCTCGACACGTCGCTCGTGCGGATCGGCGAGCTCTTCGGAGGTCGGGATCACTCGACCGTGATTCACTCGATCCGGAAGGTCGAAGACCAGATGGAGCGCGATCCCATCTTTCGGGAGCAGGTCGATGCTGTCCGGGCGGAATGCAGGAGCACGGAATAGCGTCCGTACCACGAGTACGGTCCGCCCACGCGCAGGTTGTCTGGATACACGCGCAGGTTGTCTGGATACAACGGGGGAAAGCCCGGTTGTTTCCCACATCGCTCCTTGATCCAGGTCACGGCTCGTGGCAAACAGTGAAGAAGTAAACAGAGATTCAACACTGCTCCAACGGGCTTGAAGTCGTGGCAGACGAAGGATTACCGTGACGTGCACACAGTCCCAATCCACACATCCACAGGTCCTACTACTACTATATTTTTCTAATGAAAAGAGAGATAGTATCTAGCTCCGTTGAAAACGGCATAATCCTGGGCTTACGAGGAGCTACCGCTCGATGAACTTCACGATCACCAGGCAGAACTTTCACAACGGTCTCGCCGCCGTCTCGGCGAGCATCCCGTCTAAAACTACGCTCCCGGTTCTCTCCAACATCCTCTTTGAAGCGAAAGAAGATGGTGTCTGGATTAGTGGAACCGACTTGGACGTTGCCGTGCGCGTGAAGGTTCCGGCCGACGTCAAAGAACCGGGTCGCCTGACTGCGCCGGGGAAGAAGCTGCAGGAGATCACGCGTGACCTTCCCGAGCAGCCGGTTGAGGTGGCGACCCACGGTGAGCAGATCGAACTGAAGTGTGGAAGGAGCCACTTCAAGTTGAACGGCTTACCCGCCGACGAGTTTCCAAGCCTTGTGGAGGTCGACTTCAGCGAAGGGTGGAGCGTGATGGGTAAGGACGTGAACGGACTCATCCACCACACTGCGTTCGCGGTGTCCACGGAAGAGAGCCGTCCAATCCTGAACGGTGTGCTGTGGGAGTTACGTGACGGAGCGATGTGCATGGTGGCAACCAACGGACATCGCCTCGCTCGGATGGGTGTGCCAGCACAGTCGAGTGGCACCCCGTCGGCGGACTTGATTGTGCCGCCGAATGCACTTCAACAGGTGCAACGACTCTTCAAGGATGATGATACCCTCGAGGTTGCGCGTAGCGGGAATCATCTCGGATTCCGAGCCGACTCCACCGAAGTGTATGCGCGCCTTATCGAAGGCACGTATCCGGACTACGATCAGGTAATCCCGCGAGACAACGACAAGATCGCGACTATCGATAAGAAGGCGTTAGAGTCCGCGGTCCGCAGGATGGCGGTCGTAGCGTCTGACCAGACGCATCGGATCCGGCTGAAGTTCGAGCCCGGTTGGGTGCACCTGAATGTGCTCACGCCTGACCTTGGTGAGGGGCACGATGAATTGGAGATCGGCTACGAAGGCGAGGAGCTGGAGATCGGCTTTAACGCGAATTACCTCCTGGAGGTTTTGCGTTATATGCCGACAGACGAGGTCGATGTCGCGTTCAAGGCGCCTGAACGGGCGGCTACGATCGTGCCGGCCGGCGATGATGACATCGACTACCTCTGTTTGGTGATGCCACTGCGTTTACTGGACTGAGCGGAGCGCTTCCGACGCGCCGACTCATTAGAGTGCTCGCGCTGCCTCCAGAATCTCTTCGCCTGTGAAGATCGACAGCAGGGGAAGCCCTTCTGCGGCGAACAGGCCAGTCGCGTCTTCAGAGCGATCCACCAGTGTCATGACCCCGACGACCGTGGCGGCGTGCTCCTGGACCGCTCGTACCGCCTGAAGCGTACTTTTTCCCGTCGTCATCGAGTCTTCGACTATCAGGCAACGCGAAGCGGCGTGCAATCCGCCCTCGACGCGCTGGCCCGTGCCGTGCTCCTTCGCTTTCTTTCGGACGGAAAAGCCGTCGATCCGACAGCCGTCGAGGGCACTTCTGTGGGCGATCGAGTAGGCTATGGGATCGGCGCCCATGGTGAGTCCCCCGACGTGCGTCGGCTCCAGGCCGCTGTTCAGAATCAACTCGAGGGCCACGTGGCCGACGAGAACCTGGCCTTCGGCACTCATCGTTGTGGGGCGTGCATCGATGTAGTAGTTCGAACGTGCCCCGCTAGCGAGAGTAAAATCCCCGAGTCTCACGGACCGTTCTACGAGAAGCTGCTTCAAGCGATTACGATGATTCATCGGCGCCACTCTGCTCTAACTCTGTTCAGGGTCCCAACCAAACCGAATCGTATACTGCGATTCGGCGTCGGCCGCGCCTGCGCACTCATGATAGCAGTGTTCGGGGCCGCGTGTGGAGACGACAATGGGACCGGTCCCGAGACGCTGAGGTTCGGCCTCTCGGGTGGTGTCACGATCCAGCTGGAAACGCCGCTGCGCTTAGGAGCCGGGACGCTCTTCCAACGGCTCGAGTGGCAGTCCTCCGGGGCGTGGAGCGTGTACGAGCGGATCTCCTACCGAGGCCTCGTTCGTTCGTGCCCCAGCTCGACCTGCTCGATCGCCGCGCGGCCGGTTTGGAGCTGGGAGCGCGGTGGGGTCGTGAACCCTCGATGATTCGCTTCTTCGGTGGCGTCCGCTGGAGCGAGTACGAGCACCAGGGGAGCTTCGATGCGGACGATCCCTTCCGGCGCGATCGCACGGTGCGCGCGGGACTCGGCTGGACCCATGTGGGCGAGCTGTTCGTCCAGGTGGGGCTCGAAGGCACGCTCAACCGCTCGAACTCGAACCGGCCGGAGTACGATGCGCTCAGCGTGTCGGCTGCGTTGACCGCGCCCCTTCCCGGGCAGCTGACGCTCAGCGTGTTGGCTCTGCTCACGACCAAGAGCTACGTGAACGAGACCGACTTCGCGCGCTTGGTTCCGGGTGAGGAGGCCGACAATGCCTCGATCGCGTACGCCGAGCTGGTGCGCTCGATTCGAAGCAATCTGGATGGCGGTGTACGACTCGGGTGGACCCGCGCTGAGACCGACATCGGAAACGCCTACTACCAGCGCTTCGGACTCTCCTTCCTCTTCAACTACCGGCCGAACGACCGCTAACGGGTACCGGCGTGCTGCGTCCCGGCTGCACCACGAACGCCCAGGCGATCCAGTCGCCGTCATGCGAGAGGGAGACGTCGACCATGCCCCGCTCTCCGTCCACTAATACGGCCGGCGGCCGGCGGCCGGGCTTGCCGGGTGCGCAAACGATCTCGAGCCGCTGCTCATCGACGGCGAGGGCATCAGCGATCGCGACGCGCGCGGCGATCCGGACGGCCACCGAAGCCTGCGAATACGCGGCCTCCAACTCCCGGGGCGTCAGCCTGCGCTCCAACTCCGTGCGCGGACCGGACCAAGCCGCCCCGGCCTCATCGAGTCGTGCCAGTCGGCTGTTGAGCTGCTCGTCCTTCCGTGAATGCGTGGTATCACCAACCCAGCCGACCACGTGCACCGTCTGTGGATCCCAAGCCGCCTCGATGTCGATGATCGTCGACTCGTAGCGGACTGAGCCCGACCGAACCCCGTGCGAGCCGTCGCGCTCACTCGGCTGAGACCACGACACGACGAACGCCCGATGTGCGAAGGTCGGGGGACTTCCTCCTAGCTTGGACACCGCCTTGTACGCCGTTTCTTTCGCGGCCCACCGTTGCCACAGTTCGAGGTCCGGATCAGGAGCGCTGGCGATTGCGGCGCGCTCCTCGTCGGCGAAGATCCGCTCCAGGAAACGCGCGTTTGATGCCTTCCCAAGCACCCTTGGATCGGTGAGGTCGACGACGTCGTTCCCGACGATCACCCTTCCACAGTGTCCCGTTTCCATCCCAAGAACCCGGCCCGCTGCATCACTTCGAAGCGCGCGTGCTCCACATAAGTGAGGAAGGCCGCGTGGTTCACGTGCCCGAACGAGTCGAGCTCGGGGCTTCGCACATCGATCACGCTTTCGGCGACGGAGGCGCCTTCGCTTGGCGGCGTCATGGCGGAAAGGACGCAAGAAGCAGGGGGCCCAGCAAGTGGGGACCTTGCCGCGGTGTCGTGCTGTTGGGTACCGTGGGCGGCCCGTGTCTGCCGTTGCCCGAATCTCCCGTCCGCGCTGTTGTACCCGCGACCTTTACGTCCCTCGCGTCAGTGTGACGGGGTGGGTCGTGGCGTTCTGTCTTCTTCCGTTCCTTCGGGCGGAGGCGGTCGCTGGCGAAGCAGCGCGCGCTGGCCTCGAGCCGACGGTATGGTCGGCGAGGGCTGTACCTGATTCTTCCCTCTTGGTTCTGGCGGCCTCTTCGCTCGCGGACGTGCTTCCCCGGCTCGCCGACGCGTGGCGGCGCGCGGGGGGTGCCGAAGTGCGGTTCTCATTCGATGCCACCTCGCGACTCGCGGTGCAGGCGTTGCAGAGCTCCTCCGCGGATGCGTTCTTCGCGGCCGACCTCGAATGGATGGACTGGCTCGAGGAGCGCGCGATCGTGCGCGAAGGCACGGAAATGGCAATCGCGGGCAACGAGCTCGTGGTGGTCGTGCCGGCTGACGCGAGTCCACTCGCCTCGCCCGTTGACCTCGCGCGCTTCCCCCGCATCGCGCTTGCGGGGGAGAACGTGCCCGCAGGCCGCTACGCACGCGCCGCGCTTGAAGCGACGGGTGTGTGGGCCGAGGTGGCGGACAAGGTGGTGCGTGGCGGCTCGGTGCGCGGGGCCCTGGAGTGGGTAGCCCGGGGGGAGGTGCCCGTCGGCATTGTGTACCGGACGGACGCGGCCGCCGAGCCGGGCGTGCGAGTGGCGTTCGCGTTTGAGGCGAGTAGCCACCCACCGGTCCTGTATTGGGCTGCCCCGTTGAGCGCTTCGGACGCTCCGGAATCGACGGACTCGTTCCTGCGCTTCGTGGTCGGCGAGGAGGGCCAAGCCATTGTCGGAGCTTCGGGATTCGCAGAAGCGGGGCCTTCAGCGGCGCAGGTTGCTCCAGCTGGCGTGATCCAGGCGCCGGCAGTGGCATCCGCGATCCGGCTCTCGCTCATGGTCGCGTTGCTGGCAACGCTGGCCGGGTTGGTTCCCGCCGTCGGCCTCGGGTGGCTGCTGGCCCGCCGGGAGTTCCCAGGCAAGGCTCTGCTCTCCACGCTGGTCATGGCACCGCTGGTCATGCCGCCGGTTGTAACCGGCTTTCTCCTCCTCAGTGTGCTCGGCGGGGGAACGCCCCTGGGAAGCCGGCTCGCGTCTCTGGGGCTGCCGGTTCCCTTCACGATCTTGGGCGCCGCGATTGCCGCGTTCGTGGTGGGGCTGCCTCTGTACGTGATTTCGATTCGCGGCGCCTTCGAGGCCGTGGATCCGATGTTCGAGGAGCTGTCGTGGACGCTGGGCACTCCCCCACGTCGGACCTTCTTTCGGGTCTCCTTGCCGCTCGCGCTCCCGGGCATCGCGGCCGGTGCCGTGCTGGCGTTCGCTCGCGCCTTGGGCGAGTTCGGCGCAACGGTGGTCTTGGCCGGGAACGTTGAGGGGTCCACACGGACGATCGCGCTCGCGGTCTACACGCTGCTCGAATCGCCGTCTGGCCGGAGCACGATCTGGGTGCTGGTCGGCGCTAGCGTCGCGATCTCCATGCTGGCTCTGCTCGGATTCGAGGCGCTCTCTCGCCGACAGAAGCTTCGATTGGAAGACCGACATGGCTACTGACGCTCAGCACAGGCTCGGCCTGGATTTCGAGATTCCCCTGGCGTCGAAGACGATGCGAGCGAAGCTCGACAGCGAGAGCGGCGCGATCGCGATTGTGGGTCCCTCCGGGGCGGGCAAAAGCACGATTTTGCGCGTGCTCGCTGGCGTGGAGCGACGCGCGCGCGGGGTCGTGACGTTCGGTGACCAGCGATGGCAGGACGACGACGCCGGAACCCTCGTGCCGCCATGGCGGCGGCGAGTCGGGTGGGTTCCCCAGGAAGTCTTGCTCTTCCCTCACCTGACTGTGCGGGACAATCTGGGCTACGGGGGCGCTTCCGTCGCCGCCGTCGAGGAGGCCGCCCACCTCTTGCGGATCACGGCGCTGCTTGAGCGGCGACCCCGGCGACTCTCGGGTGGGGAGCGGCAACGCGTGGCGCTTGGACGGGCGCTGCTCGCCGAACCGAAGCTCTTGTTGCTGGACGAGCCGTTCTCGGCTCTCGACCGACCCCTGCGCGCTGAGCTCGCTCGCGTTGTGGGCCAATGGTCCGCGCGGCTCGGTGTCCCGCTCGTGCTCGTTAGTCACGACGAAACGGACGCAGAAGTGCTCGCCGAGGAGTGGTGGCACCTCGCGGACGGTGAGCTCGTTCGCGAGTAGCTAGAGCGCTACTCCTCGAGCAGCCCCTTCTCGCGAATCACGTCGGCCAGTTCGCCGCGCGACCCGACCTCGAGCTTCTGGAAGATGTTCGAGAGGTGGGTGGAGGCCGTGCGAGTCGCCATACCGAGCTTTCTTCCGATCGCCTTGTTCGACAGGCGCTGGGCGACTAGCCGAGCGACTTCCAGCTCACGAGCGGTGAGTCCTGCGACTCCCTCACCGACCCCCCTGGGGGGTGGCCGATGCCCGATCTCTCGGAACTGGATCCTCGCCTTCTCCAACTCCAGCTCGGCTCCAAGCTTCAGGAAGATGTCGTAGACGCGCTTGAGTTCCTCGGCCGAATCGTCAGGGCGGTCGATCTCGGCCAGACGGCCCGCGAGCTGTCGCCGGATTCGTGCGGCGTCCGGGATCATGGGGATCTCCTCGAGAGCCTCCGCTGCCTGACGCATGAGGTCGATCGCCGACTCGGGATCTCCCCGCTTCCAGCACACCAGCGCGTCGATCGCGTCGGCCCAGCAAAAGCCGAGCTTGTGGTCGAGCCGTCGCGCGTGCTCACGCATGCGAACGCTGACTGCCTCGGCCCGGTCGATCTCCCCTGCCCACAGGCACGCCTCGCCCAGGACCGGCAGCAGTCGATGGATTGCCCACAGGACGTATTCCGTTCCCTCGGCAATGCGCAGACCGTTTTCTGCCGCTTCGATCGCCTGCTTGTACTCGCCGAGGCCGAGCAGGTAGTGCGCCAGGCCGATGTACGCGGGCACGACCTGGTGAACGTCGATCGGGCCCGCTTGGTTCCCGAGCCCGGAAATCTCCGTGGCCTCGTCGACGAGCGCCTGCGCCTGCTCGAGTTGTCCCCTGCCGACGTAGAAGAGCGAAGTCCACACGAGCAGTCTGGGGAGCAACGTCCGCTGGTTGAGGTTTCGCGCGAGCGTGATTGCTTGTTCGCCCAAGGCGGTGCCTGCGTCCCAATCCCCGCGTCCCCATGCCAACTCGATCGCCATGTCGGCGCTCCACAGCCGAAGGACCGGTGAGTGCCAGCGGGCCGCGAGGTCGTTCAGTTCGTCGATCGCCGCGGCCATCTCGTCGGTCGCGCCCGACATGCCGCTCAAGACGGCCAAAGCCCAGCGCGCCCAGAACTCGATCGATAGGTCTCCGACTTCCCGAGCCAACTCGATCGCCCTCGTGGCGTGTTCGCGGGTCCTGTGAGGCGGCCCGATCCATACGTGGTGCAGCGCCAACGCCCGGTGCACACGCGCGAGCAGGTGAGGGCTTCCGAGCTCCTCAGCGATCGGCAGCGCGAGCGACACTGTTTCGATCGCCTCCGTCCCCATCCCGAGTTCATTCAGAAGGTGCCCTTTCGTGATCGTCAGGCGCACCAGCTCAGCCTGGTCGCCCAGCGCGCTCGCGCGCTCCAGCCCGATACCGAGATGCTCCTGGGCGTCGTTGTGCCGACCGCACAAGAGGTGCGCCATGCCGAGTGCTCGCCGGACCGCGGGGTGCTCGGGATGATCCTGCGCTACTTCGGCGAGGGTACTCGTCCAGAGCTCGACAGAGGCCTCGAACTCTCCCAGGTGCTGATGCGCCCGCGCGAGATGAGGCACCAGGTCGGCCCGTGTCGGACCATCGGTGTCCCCTGAGTCGGTCCGTTCGAGAGCTGACCGCAGGTAGTTCACCGCCTCCCGGTCCGCGCGCCGCTCCAACGCCTGCCTGCCTGCCGCCGCGAGATAGTGCGCTGCCTTGCCGCGGAGGTGCCCCCCGTCGGTCCGGGCGAAGTGGAAGGCCAACTCGTCCGCGTGATCCATCGATGAGGAGCCGTAGAAGGCCTCCATCGCTTCGGCTACAGCCCCGTGCAGGACCCGCGCACGCTGGAGCCCGAACTCACCGTACAGCGTCTGCTGGACCAGGGGGTGCGCGAAGTCGTAGACGACCGCGCCGGCCTCCGCCCCCTCGTTGAGAACCAGATGAGCACACAGCTCCTCCAGGGCGGACAGCAGGGCGGCCTCGGGTAGACCGCTGATCGCCGTGAGGAGCGGGTAGCTCGCCCGAGTACCGATCACGGCCGCGAGATCAGCGACCGTTCGAGCGTCGTCGGAGAACGTCTCGATACGCCCGAGCACGGCGTCTCGTATCGTTCTGGGGAGGCGGAAATCCTCGGCATCCCAGCCGATCCACACGCCCTGTTTGCTGCTGATGCGGCCGTTGGCCACCAACGCTTTGATGATCTCCTCGAGGAAGAATGCGTTCCCCTGGGTCCATCCGAAGAGCATGGCGGAAAACTCGCCCACCCATTCCGCATCGACAGCGAACGCGCGGCAGACGAGCTCAGTGACTTGCTCGCGGTTCAGCGGAGTGAGGTGGAGCGGCTCGGCCGCGCCGAGCGAGAGCAAAGAGCGCTCGGTTTTCACGAGCTGAGGGCTGCGATCCCTATCCGAATCGTTGTACGTACCGATCAGGACGAGCTCCTGTTCGCCTGCCTGCCGGGCGAGGAAGTGCAGGAGGTGCAGCGAAGACTCATCGGCCCATTGCAGATCCTCGAGCACGACAAGCAACGGGGAGCGCGACGAGTAGTTCTTCAAGAACTCCGCGAAGTTCCACATCAGACGCGTGCGGAACTCCTCCGGGTCACCCCCGGCTGCGTCGGCGCCCTCGTCCCGGCCGGCGGCCAGAGCCGGGAATAGGTAGCTCAATTCGGCCTCCCCGCCCCTGCTGAGCACCGTGAGCGTGTCGGGGTCCATGGCGCCCAAAAGCGGCATAAAGGCGTCGGCGAAGAGGGCGTACGGAACGCCCCTCTCAACCGGGTATGCCCTACCGCGCGCCACGTCCCAACCGCGAGTCTCGGCGCGTCCCGCGAGCTCGGCGACGAGCCGGGACTTGCCGACCCCTCCCTCGCCCGAAACCAGCACGAGCGACGCCGCGCGATCGGGGCCTTCGATGAGCGCCTCGAGCGCGGCAAGTTCTCGCGTTCGTCCAACGAGCGGCAGCGGCCCCGCAAATCGCTCGCCATCGGACCGCTGCGCTCCCGATCCAAGCGAAGCGTGGCTCATACGATTGCCCCGGGGCGTCGAGTGTTGATGCGGGCCCGAAGCTAGGCATCGTGTCACGGGAGCAACAGGCTGATGTCAACGGCCATCGAAAGCTGCACAGGTCTGGCCATCGAAAATTGCACACTTGGCGGAGGTGACGAGCCTCTAGTTCGTCGTTTTCTCCTTTGCTCTTGCTCTCTTTCTCTTCGGGGGTGAAGGGCTCGACTCCGCAGGAGGCGAGTGGAGGATCTTGGAGAGGTCGGTGTGCTTGCGCATCCGGTAGCTGCTGCCGCGGATGTTGACGATATGGCAGTGATGCAGCAGGCGATCGATGAGCGCAGCGGCCATGACCTCGTCGCCCAAGATCTGGCCCCACTCCTCGAAGCCTTTATTGGAGGTCAGCACAGTGGATGCGCGCTCATAGCGCCGGTTGATGAGTTGGAAGAAGAGCATTGCGCCGGTCTGGCTGACCGGCAGGTAGCCGATCTCGTCGATGACCAGGAGCGAAGGATAGGTGAGGATCTTGAGGCGGCGTCCCAGCTGGCCGGTGGTCTTGGCTTCTTCGAGCGAGGTGATGAGGTCGGCCAGAGCGCCGTAGTAGACTCTGCGCCCGCTCTGAGCCGCGGCAATGGCGAGGCTGATCGCGAGATGCGTCTTGCCGACGCCCGGAGGGCCGAGGAAGATCACGTTCTCCTTACGCTCCAAGAAGCCGAGCTCGTGGAGCGAGTCGATCTGCTCGCGCTTGATCGAGGGCTGGAAGCTGAAGTCGAAGTCGTCGAGGGTCTTGATGCCCGGTAGCCGGCTCGAGCGCATCGCAGCCTGAAGGCGGCGGTTGTTGCGCAGCGTGATCTGGGCACCGAGGAGTTGCTCGATGGCCTCCGAGGCCGTCACGCCTCCGCCATCGACCCCGGTGAGGACGTCGTCGATGGCCTCCAGCGCACCGGGCATCTTGAGATCGGCGAGCTGGGCTCGGATCCGGTCACGGCGAGAGCGAGCGGCAGCCTTCATCGGTCCCCTCCCGCGATCTGGGCATAGGCCGTGAGGGGACGTCGCTCGACGTGGATGGCCGGCAAGGACGTCGTGCCGGGTGAGGAGCGATCCGGAGGCAGGACGAGGGGGTGATACGGGCGAGTCGCCAAGGGCTCGAGGAGCAGTCGTTCACGCTCGAAGCGATCGAGGGGCCGCTCCTTCAGCGTTCCGTGGCTGCGCACATTGGCTTCCGTCTCAAGCCAATGAAGGGCCTGCGCGTTGAGATCGTCGTCCGACGTGAAGGTGCGCCCGTAGAAGAAGCTCTCCCTGAGGTAGCGGATCGGCCGCTCCACCTTGCCCTTGGTCTGAGCCCGATAGGGTCGGCACGCGCGGATCCTGAAGTTCCAGTGGTAGGCGTAGCGCATGAACTCCGGGTTCTCGACGAGGGCACCATCGTCGTATCGACCGTCCTCGATGACGACCGCCTTCATTTGGTCGAACAGAAGCTCTGAGGGCACGCCGCCGAAGTAGGAAAACGAAGACTCCAGGCCATGCATCAGGGCCTTCATGGTCTGCCGGGTGTAGAACTGAACCCACAGCAGCCTCGAGTAGCCCAGCACGACGATTAGTGCGTAACGCTTGCCCCACGGTAGCCGGAAGTGGGCGAAGTCCACCTGGCCCTGACGCCCAGGCGCCGTCTCGAAGCGCACGACCGGCTCCTCTGGGGGTCGAGGCCGGACCTTGCGTACATAGCGCTTCACTTGGTTGTAACTGCCCGGGTAGCCAGCGGCCCGGACCTCCTTGAAGAGCCGTACAGCCGTGAGCTTCGGGTACTCCTTGAGACGCGTGTCGATCAACGGCTTGTACGGATCCAGCTTCGACGGCATCAGACATCTCGGACCGTACCCGACACGCTCTTCGTCCAACTCCCGGTCCAGTTGACCGGTCTCTATCCAGTGGTACACGGTACGGCGACTGACCCCCAGATCCCGGGCGATCACCGCCTTGTTCATCCCCTGCTCGAGGTAATGACGGAGCAGCACGCGCTTCTCCCTTCCGATCATTGCACCTCCACGTTCTCGGTGGAGGCGCCAAGTGAGTGGATCGGCCGGAAGATCGCTCGGGGTGGTGCCTACATCCCCACTCTCCCGCCCGCTAGGTCAAAGCGCCAAGTGTGCAATTTTCGATGGCCACATGTGTGCAATATTGGAAGGCCGCTAACACAAAGATCGGCACTGTGCCGATACCTCGGGTCCGGGCACGCAACACTTCCAAGGCTGGGGCGGTCAGCGGTGTGATACCACGTTTGCCTGTCTTGTCCGTCTCCGCACGCCAGGTAATCGTCTCCTCCTTAAAGTCGATGTCAGACCACCGCAACCGTCGAATCGAGCTATTCCGACGCTTGGTCTCCCGCTCCAAGATCAGCATTGCCCCGAACTCCTCGTTCGGTGCCTTCGCGATGAGCCCCTCGTGAATATCGTCCGGCATTGATGGCCGGTGAGGGTTCAGTTCCTTTGGCATCTCCCAACCCTGGTTGCGGCGAACCTTTGACTTCCAAGGGTTCGTTTCAAGCACTGCACGACCGTCGAGCTTGTGCCCCCTGGCCCAGTTGAGGACCGCCAGCATGAACTTCAGGTCGTATTCCACCTGACGGTCGCCAACACCTCGGGTCCAACCGGGGATCATCCCCTCGCGTCTCCATGCGCAGAAACGATCCCAGTCGGTTCTATCGAGTGTGTCAGGCTGTCGCGTTGATCGACGGTCAGGTTCGGCCTGCGCGTCGAAGAAGGCCCGCCACACTCTCGTGGCACGCCGGTCGTGCTCGGCCTTGGACTCACCCTTGATCGGTGTCACCTCCTTTCCGTAAAGCGTGAGCAGGTCGGAGATCGAAATACACACCGCACGGTCCACCACAGCACGAGAGCCGATCTCGGTGGCCAGCTCATCTGCACGTAGCTTCGCCTCTTCTCGATCCAGGGTCTGAACAAGGACGCGCCGTCTCCGGTCGCCCGCGTGCCACTCCAAGTACAGCTTGCCATTCTTGCCGTCCTCGTAGCAGCGAACCCAATTCCTGCCGCGCTCACCGGTGTTGTAGGACCAGTACTTCTTCCGCCTTCTGTTACGTCGAGCCATCATCTTCACCTCTAGCAGACCGTGGATAAAGTCCGGTCATCGCTGTTGTGTTAAATCAGGAGGACACGAGGGTTTTTGCAGCGAGGACGGCGATGGCGGTAGGCAAGCGGCCCGAGGCTCGGCAGGGCGAGATGTTCGTGGTGGCGAGCGAGATTCGGGCCTTGGACAACCCGTTCTACCGGGCCTTGAACGAGCTTCTGGCGAAAAGCGGGTTTGACGAGTTCGCGGAAGAGGCATGCCGTGAGTTCTACGCGGACAATCGGGGTCGGCCGGGGATTGCTCCCGGGGTGTATTTCCGAATGATGATGGTGGGCTACCTGGAAGGGATCGGCTCGGAGCGGGGCATTGCCTGGCGGTGTGGGGACTCGTTGTCGTTGCGTGAGTTTCTGGGATACGGGTGGGCGAAGAACCCGCCGGAGCATTCGACCCTGTCGAAGACGCGCAAGCGCCTGAGCGTGGAAGCGCACGCGGCGGTGTTCGGGCGGGTGCTGGAGCTGCTGAAGGGGTCGGGGTTGCTGAGCGGCAAGACGCTGGGCGTCGACTCGACGACGCTGGAGGCGAATGCGGCGATGCGCACGATCGTGCGGCGCGACGACGGGTTGGGCTACGATGAATGGCTGGAGCAGGTGGCCCGGGCGTCGGGGATCGAGACGCCGACGCGCAAGGATCTGACGACGCTGGACCGGAAGCGTCCGAAGAAGGGCTCGAACAAGGACTGGGTGCATCCGCACGACCCGGAGGCGCGGATCACGAAGATGAAGGACGGCAGGACGCGCCTGGCGCACAAGTTGGAGCAGGCGGTCGACATGGAGACCGGTGCGCTTGTGGCGGTGACGGTGCAGACGATGGACGGGGGAGATGTGGCGTCGCTGCCCAACACGCTGGACGAGGCAGAGCGGCAGCTGGAAGTAGTGCAGGTAGAGCCCGAGGAAGTGGTGGCCGACAAAGGCTACCACTCGAACAAGACCATGACGGGCGTGAAGGAGCGGGAGCTGCGCAGCTATGTGAGCGAGCCCAACCGCGGGCGCCGGAAATGGAAGAACAACCGGGACGCGCAGAAGCCGACCTACGACAACCGCCGCGTGTCTGCCTTCTCTCCCACCCATCATCCGCTGGGAACCTATTTCTTCCACGGACTGCTAGTTGCGATGACCCGCGCAACCTGCACTATCGAGGATGCTGCTTCGGGTCGCGGCGGCGCAATGCCATGACCCGGCTTTCGGGGTAGATCGGATCGGAGCAGCCGGGGGCTGTCCGGCGTGCCAGAGTTGGGAATCGCACCGGCCTTCATGAGTCGTCCGAGGTGGCGTCGGGAATAGCCTGAAATCGCCCCAGCCTCTTGGAGGTTCAGTAGCTCATCCTCACCGTCTTGGAGCGATCCTTCGAGCGTGTCCGCGCACCACTCCAACGTGCGGGCCTGGGGATCGGCCCCCAGGTCCCGCTGCTGGAGGGCGAGTTCGCGCCACGCTTCGGGCAGATCAGCGGGGAACATTGTTCACGCCGCGAGCAGACGTTCCGCCCCGACGGGATATTCGTCCCATGTGAGTCCCTCAAGGAGGCGCCCCCCGGCCTGTGGGGTCAGCCCTCCCCACTGCTTGAAGAAGAAAGGAACGCCCTGACAGACGCACTGATCTCGAATGTCGGCCACCCACTCCTCCTCCATGGGCCGATGCCCGACCCCGCTCTCACCCCCGACGATGACCCAATGAATGCCGTTGAGATTGATCTCAAGGGGACCGAGCAGCGGCTCGCAGGACAGGAATCGCACCTCCGTCGGTACCGCCCTCAGGTGATCCACTTTATGGATCACGTCCATGTCTTCGACTGAGGTGCCGATCCAGATATGGTCGGGAGCGATGCCATTCGCGAAGAGGTCTGCGTTACGCTCGATGAATTTCGCGGCGCGACTCGGATGCTTCGTGAGGATCTGGTAGATATGGCGGTCCTCTTGGAGCATGACCTTGAAGATGCTTCGCTGGATCTTCTCGGGAATGTCGATGTGAAAGGGATCCGACATGGGGTTCACGAGGACCATCCGAGGCTCTCCGAGCTGCCACGGCTGGTTGAGGCGCTTGGGCCAGATCCTAACCACGAAGGGATCTGGGTTGGGTTCTGGCGTTTGAATGACCCGTAGGCGGGGGACGTACATGTCCCGCAACTTCTCGCGGGCGGGCCTCGCGGCATAACAATTGTCGCAGCCCCTGCTGACCTTTGTGCACGGGGCGACCGGGTTCCAGGTTACGTCGGTCCACTCGATAGCGGATTGGTTAATCATGGTTACTCCTAGACTTGATATTCTGATCTTCGTGAATTTCTGGGCTCGTCGGGCTAGCGAACCGAGGGCACAGGAGAGTCAGCCACGGCCTCGTCGGTAGCTTCTTCCCACGATTCTGCGACGCGCTCCTGTTCCGGCACCGAGTCCACGGCGCACGCTTCGCGGTCCAAGGGTCCACCCCCTGCCTCGTTCTGGACGGCACGGACAGCGCGGACGGCGATCTTCCGCGTTCGATTTCTGTCGTTCTCTCTGGCCCAGGTCACATCGACGCCGACATGACGCAGCGCCGGTGCGATTCGCTTCAGTTCTTGGGACATTGCCGCCGGAGTGCTGCGCTCACCCCAGAGAGTGATTGTGCGTCCCCAGATGTGCCCATGCAGCTCGGTGGGAGTGCCGTCCCAAGGCATGCTCTCCTCGGCGAACCGGATCATTCTCTACGCCAACGGACTGTGCTCCAGCACAAGGGCAATGGCGTCCCTCCGGTTCTGCTCATAAGCGTCTAGGAACGTGCCTGGCTGCCACGACAGCCCCTTCTCCGCACCAATGACCCAGGTGGCGAAGTCTGCCATGCGGGGTAGCTCTTCCACATCGACGTGCGACTGCTCCCTAAGCGCAGTACTAGCGGCGTCCAGGAGCGCACCGAGAATGCGGGGGCGGGCCTCATCGAATTCGGCCCAGAATTCACGCTCCGGCTTGCGCCGTTGGCCCAGGATCACTGGCAGCTCGAATAGGATACCTCGATCTCTGAGGTCATCCCTCGTGGCCAAGTCCTCGATACCGTTGAGGATCTGCGGTCGGCACACCTGGAGGCTGATCTCCTCAGTGTCCCGGTAGAGACGTCGGGTCTTGAACCCCCCGCCCGTTGCGATGCGACAGAAGGCATCCGACAGCCAGTCGGGGACACTCGAAAGGTTGTCGAACGCCTGCACCCACGAGTTGTGCGCCGAGATTACGAGGTCTCGCTCGCTCTAGGGCTTCGTTGTGTGAACCGGAGTAGCTGGGTCGATGATCGACCTTAGCACTCGCGTCAGAGTGCTCTTGGCGGACCCCTGCTCACCCTGAATCAGCGCGATAGGGAATGGACCGCCTGGATTCAGAGCACCCAAGAGCCACGCGACGGCCAGGACAAAGTCTTGGTCATCCCTGACGTTCACGAAGGGCCGCAGGTCGTCCATACTGCCGCCGGCTTGGGGCCAGGGTAGCTCACCTAACCCTGGCGAGCGGCGGAAGCGTACCGGGGGGTGAAGAACGGGCTGCCACCCCTTCGGCGTGATCTCAATCGCATGCCACTCTGAGCAGCCGAGGTCCTGATAGATATTGGCACCACATCTGGCTAGACGGATGAAGGCGTCGTGCTCGCTGCCTTCGTGGACGGAGATCCCGGCAAGGACCTCCATCGCTTGCCTTAGCCCATCTGCACTCGCTGCAGTTCCTTCTGTCTCCCAAAAGCGTCGGGTCAGCCAACGCTGGAATTGGTTCGAATCCACTTCGAGGTTTTGGTGTGCGCCTTCGACTTCAACCGTTGCGAATGGTCGTCCGTCGGTTGTGCGCCATAGCTCGGCTTCGGTGCCGAGGTGAATGAGTGTGTCTGCGTGCTTCCTATCTATGCGGGCCATCTTTCGGCCTCCTTCCGCTTGCATGAATTATCCCGCCGTCACACAGGTCGGGCGGATACGCTCTAAGCTTCGCGGAGCAGGCGTGACGTCCGTGAGATCGAAAGACCCCCCACTTCCTACTCGTGGGTCGCTTACGCGCCCTGGAGCGAAGGGGTCTACGGGGTTCGTGGCCTCGTTGAAGTAATCCCAGTCGGAACCGGCTCCGACCTTGTTCGCGATACGTGCGGGAGGTGAGCCGAGACGCCGGGCCAGGATCCATACCGCCAGCCGTCGGGCCGTGGGGAGCTGCATCAGCTTCCCCCAGCTGGCCGCCTGCTCTTGCTGGTCCATGACGGCTTGGAGTTCGGGCCAAGAGAGCGCGGGGACTGCCAGCCGGAGGCACCACTGGTGGCGATCAGCCTCAGAAACCTTGTGGGCGTCCAGAATAGCTCGGGCCCTCTCAGCCGTACCCACCTCACCGAGCGGCATCCACAGCAACTCCAGCAGGTGGCGCAACTGGGTGAACATTTCCCGAAGTGCAGGCCCGGGCGGGTCTTCGTCTCGGCGGTGAGCGGGAGGCCGGGCTCCTACATCGACCAGGAAAGTGTCCAGCTCGTCCCGAGCGGCGGCTCGATCTTCCGCCCCTGTCGCACCCAGGAGCGCCTCTAGCCGCGCCACGAACTCGTGACCAAAAACCTCCTGATACGTAAAGACTCCAGTCACGCCCCCCTCATCTTTTTCAATGACTGGGTCCGGATCTGCGAGGGTGCCAAAGTCATACCTGCCTGCCAGGCGCCATCCTCCCTCAGTCTCTCGGGCAAGACAACTGCTCGTGGAGCTGCTCTGAGGTTTCGCCAGCTCCCACCGTCGGGCAGCAAGGTTGTGGACCAAGGGGTTGTTGGTGGGCGGCGGCAGATACAAACCGTCCCAGCCCTCGTCTTGAAGGACCGAGCTAAGCGCTTGATACTCATGCAGGCCCCCTCCTGGACCTCTCACAGAGAGGACGGAATGATCAGAGCGCGACGCTCGATCCATCCAACCCAGGAGGGGAACCATGCGCTTCTACACCGGCCAGCATCGATACTACTGTGGCATCGACCTTCACGCTCGCACGCTCTACCTCTGCGTTCTGGACGGCCAGGGCAAGATACGACTGCACAAGAGGCTACGCTGTGAGCGCGAGGCACTGCTTCGCGCCCTCGAGCCCTACCGTTTGGACCTCGTGGTGGGCAGCGAGTGCATCTTCTGCTGGTACTGGCTCGCCGATCTATGTGCTCGTGAGCAGATCCACTTCGTGCTCGGCCATGCGCTCTACATGAAGGCGATCCACGGGGCCAAGGCCAAGAACGACCACATCGACTCGCACAAGACGGCGGTCTTGCTGCGTGGTGGTGCGTTCCCGGTGGCCTACGTCTATCCTCCCCAGATGCGAGCCACGCGCGATGTGCTCCGGCGCCGACTCTACTTCGTGCGCAAGCGCGGCGAGCTCCTCGCCCACGTCCGCAACACCTTTCATCAGTACAACCTGCCTCGGCCCCCGGGTCAGCTCCTCTACAAGAAGAACCGAGAGGGACTGGCCCAGGCGTTCGACGATCCCATGATCCAGAGGACCATTGAGGCGGACCTCGCCCTGGCCGATCGCTACGACCCCGTGATCCGAGAACTCGAGCGTACGGTCGAAGAAGAAGCCCGTGTCCACGACTCCGACACGCTGGAGCGGCTCCGAACCATCCCCGGCATCGGTCGGATCCTGGCGCTCACGCTGCTCTATGAGATCCACGACATCGCTCGCTTCAGCACAGTGCAGCGCTTCAGCTCCTACTGTCGACTCGCCAAGCCCGAGCACCGCAGTGCAGGCAAGCGGGTCGGCAGCGGAGGAGCCAAGATCGGTAACGCACACCTCAAGTGGGCGTTCAGCGAGGCTGCCGTCCTCTTCCTACGCGACAACGTCCGCGGCCAGGGCCATCTCAAGAGGCTCGCGCGCCGCCACGGCAAGGGCAAGGCGCTCAGCATCCTCGCGGCTCGCATCGGTCGCGCCACCTACTTCATGCTCAAGAACGGGGAGGCATTCCACACCGAACGCTTCTATACACGCACCTGACGGGGAGGGGAGGTCGCGAGCCCCGATTTCTAACTCGAGCGGGCACCGGATGCCTGACAGCCGCCTCGCTTGATTGGACGCCTCCTCCCGCTCCCCACACATCGAAGTCGGTCTAACTCAGGACTCTGCCCCTCACCCGAGCCCGGAGCTAACTGGTCCGGCGCCTCACGGCCCGAGCCTGCTCACCTTGAATGGAGTCGGACGGCACGAGGGCACAGATGAATTTCTAGGTCGTAGGAGCCCACAGCAGGCTCCTGCTCCGCCGCTCCTTCGAGCTCGCCTCGAAGGGCACCCGGCGGTTGAACCTCGATAAGTGTTTGGTGCAGAGCTCGGAAGTGCTCGCACCTGTTGACGGAAACCAAGTCAGAGGACTCGACGACCGACGCTCACTTCATTACGCGCCGCTCCGCGACGCGCCGGGGGACATGCGCGCTCTTGACTCCGGGGGCCTGATAAGTGTTAGGCATCTTCGGCAGCCACTATCGGGGCCCCTGTGATTTTTTCACTCATGGGAATGCCGACGGCCTACCTATCCGCTGCTTCACCACTCGTATCAACATCTACCTCAAAACACTGCCTGCCTACCCCGTGCCTCCAGAAGTCAGCCGAGCTCCGGCGCGCTGACTCAAGCGACTCGCGATCGAAGGTCGTACAGAGCTCGTATGTATCCTCATCCAAAGCCCGATGCTCGTAGGACTGAGCCGAGCCGGGATCGACCGTGTTCACCTGCGTTCGCGCATCTTCAGCAAGCTCGTCGAGGGATGTCGGGAGACGCTCGTTGCGGTCCCAGTAGGAGTCCGTGGCCGCCATGATCTGCTTGAAGTCCTCGATCCGGCCCGAATCAAGTCGTTGGAAACGACCTTCGCTCGGTGATCCGACCAGGATCACGCCAGCGATGATGGATCCCACAACCAGCGTCGTGGCGGCGGCCAACATGGTCTTGCCCAGAGACGGTTTCATCCTTCCACCTCCTTCTGGTCTCGCCTAAGATCGCCGAGATAGTAGGTGAAGATGGCGCCAGCGATGCCTCCAGTTGTCAGGACTTTGAGTAGAAACCCGACGGCTACTTCTCCATCGAGGACGTTGTAGACCAGCGTGGTGGAATCACCGATGAGGATGCCTGCTGAGATCGCTAGTGTCAGGTAGGTGAGCCACTGGCGCACCGGGGAGGTTCGCTTCAGCGGTGAGAGAGCCATCGCCCGGCTATTGGTCCTCACCGCATATAGGAAGATGGGCGTGGCCACCACGAGCGCAGCAATCGACTGCCGGATGGTGTTCCTTATGACCTCGAATCGGTTTTCGGACCAGAGCGGATCGGGAAAAGCGAGGTCGATGAATTGGAAGAGAAGGGTTCCTAGGCTAAAGGCACTCATGTAGAGTGTGCCGAAGAGCACCAGGTACTCGAACGCCTCTCGAGCCGAGAGCGACGGGCGCGGTCGTGGTACGGGAATGGGGAAGTCGACCGCCGCAAACGATAGGAGTGCTGCCTTCACCTCTTCGTCCGACCAATCAGCCTGACTCAGCACACCTCGGATTTCGTCGCGTGGCAGGCCCCGATTCAGGGCCTCTCGGATGAATCCCAGGAGGTCTTCATTAGCTGCCATGGAGGCTCTCCGTCCTAAGCCCGTCTAACGGATCTGCGATTCTGCTGCTCGAGTAATGTGCCGACCGCAAGCGTAGCGCGCGAGCCCCAAAAGCAAGCCGCTTGGTTCAGTGACCCTCGCCCTGGTCGTCCGCTGACGGGCCGTAGATCGCCGGCACCTTACTACCCATCGGCCGTAGATAGGTGCTGAGCTGACCACGATGATGCACCGCGTCCAAGAGCATCATCCATGCGAGTTGCTGGCACGGCGCCTCCATGATCAAGTGATCGCCGGCATAGAACTGGCCCACCTCTAACCACTGACCCTCGTCCATAACGGTGAGCTTGTCGATCAGTGCCCCGAATGAGTCGTCCACTTGTTGGACCGCAGTTTCGACCGAATCGAAGGGGACCTGGTTTCGATGATGGATCACCCCGTCGTCAAGAAGCTCCTGCAGATCGAGATTGTGGCCGATGAGATGCTCGATGAGGTGGCGCGCGCCGCGCGCCGCCGGGGGCGCTTCGCCGGATACGCATTGTCTCGTCCCGAGAAGATGACCACCTGGCGGGGCAGCTTGTCCACTGCCGAGCGGGAGACTCGTAGGAGGTTAAGCTTCCGCCAACTAGCCCCACTGGGGAAATTCTGAAGTGACTCCTGTTGCCCCGTTTTCCGGGTGACAACTAGGCAACGGCTTCGACCTTGGCAGCTACACATCTCAAAAAACGCTCGGACACCAGAATTATAGTAATCGAATCGATGAGTGTCGTCCCCGAGTCAGAAATGACTGACGAGCTTAAGGCGTTGAAAGATAAGCTGAAGTCCCAATCCTGAGTGCTGCGGGAGGTCTGGATTTGAAAGGTTCACTCTGTGATCCTGCGTTCTTGTAGCTGCTAGTACTAGTTGGCCTTGCGGATTGTCGCTGCTTCTTCGACCGCGTTGGCCAGATGTTTCTTAATCCAGGCATAGCGCTCTTGGCTGTTCGCTCCCGCCGGTTTGTAGCACTTCACTACGGAAGAAAGCTTCTTCTTGCTCTCTGTGAATGTGACGTGATCGAAGGGGTTTCCACCCGAGGTGGATGTCTGGCCCTTCGAATTCTCCAAACCGTGAATCCGAATGCCAACCACGCCCATCCCCTGATTCCACGACTGGCTGATCTCGTAGTTGATCCACTTTCGACCCGTGGTGTTGCTACCGACCAAGACGACTGTGCAGGAGCGTCCCTTCATCTGCCCGGCGATCCACTTATTGATCGCGGCATCCCCGCCCTTTTTGATCGTCTCCCATTCGTTGTCTGTCACCGGCTTGTTGCCGTCGACCATCCCAATGTTCCGGACCTGGGCGGCGCGCCAGTTGTCAGGTTTGTAGTGGAAGCTGAAGAAGGTACGTCTGGCCATCTCGTCTCGTCAAAACACGATCATCAACGCCATCACGACGATGATCGAGCCGGTTAGGGTGCAATGAAACATCTTCAATGTTGGTGACCACGCCACCTTCCACATTCCGTCGACGTCGTTCTCAAACGTCGTGGTGCTCATCGAGAAGTCGGTCTTAGACTCTTTCTGGGTCCGGATGTGGTCGTATAGCTTTCGGAAAAGATGTTCCTGGCGCAGGCAATACGCATCGAGCGCCCAGAACATGAAGGCAGGGAAGTAGGCCAGACAGACGAAGTACTCGTTGATGTCATCGGCGGCAGCGAGAGCGAAGAGAGCCGCGACGAGCGTTACGCTCCAGCCCTTGATGTGGAATGAGTTGCTAGCCATCCGTGTGATCACGGCTTGGACCATCTGCATGTGAGCAAGCTGTCGTTCCATGGAGGCATCCTAGCCTATTCTGAACCCGCTAGTCCAGTAGCTGACCAGAGACGTGCGGGCTGTCCTCGGATCAGCCGTCGGTCTCGGCGTCGCCCTTACGGCCTGGGACGATCCTCGAGAGCTGGACCAACACATCTACAGCATCCGGCCCCTCCGCCGCTCCGGAACCCGACCGTGCGGCCCGCCGCGAGATCGCCAGAATCGAGCAGGCCATCCGCGCCAAGGATGACCGGGTGCTCAAGGAGTATGGCGACCTGCAGGCCTGCCTCAAGCGGATCGTCGAGCTGAATGACCTCCACCGATCCTCGACTCCCGGAACGTTGATCCACGGCTTCGCGACATGGCGCTCGAGACGGCTCCCTGGAGGCGGATTTTGAACGCGGATCAGCGAGGGTCGGTGCTGATCGGGGAGTGCACATCAGACAACGGGGTGCATGTGCACCGAGAAGCCAATTCCATGTGCGCGCCAGCACTTCCGTATGTGGCTGGCTGTCTTGCAGTTGCGGCACGGCCGCCGGAGCGGCGACGCTGCTCCGGAGCTTTCGGCCGTAGATGGGAGCGACCCCCCCTTTTGGGATGCCTCGATCGGCATCGGAGAGGGTTGGCATGTGCACGCCCATGCCAACCTCCGCGGAGGGGTCGCTCCCCTGAATCGATCCCTGGCGGGAAGGCCATCAAGCGCCGCTGGGAGCGCGGCGTATCAACGAATCCGGCCGCCGGTCGCGGCTTTTCACCAGCTAGGTGGCTCGGCAAGTCGTCCCAGTGAGGTCGGCGTCGGCGCTCGACCAAGCCCGAAACTGCCCCGAGGTGGTTGAGGTTGCCGCCGATGCGCGCGACCTGCCGGCCGCGTGCGCGCCATGGCCTGCCGGAGCGCGGGCGTCCAGGGGATCGAAGGGGCGGAGCCACCCTCGCCAGCTCCTGCCGGGGACCCGCGAAGCGTGGCCCCAAAGGGTAGGCTGGCTCATGACTGCTAACGGGTCGTGAGCCAGCCTTCGCGCCCCCGCTCTTCAGCGCCTGACGGACTCGTCCGCCGACACTGCGAGCGCGGCGGATCAGCGAGCCGGTTCGGCCTCCGGGTTCAGACGCTCGCCCGCGAGATACGCCGCCCAATCGTCCATCAGCCAGCGCCGGCGCTCGAACAGGTCCGTGCGCCGATAGGCCGCCTCGACCCTGTTCTGGACGACATGCGCCAGGGCCGCCTCGATGACCTCGCGCGGATGATCCGTCTCCTCGGCCGCCCAGTCGCGGAAGCTCGAGCGAAAACCGTGCGGCACGGCCGCGATCTCGTGCTTCTGGAACATCCGGCGGAGTTGCTTCTCCTCGAGCTGCTTGCCGACCCGATTGGGAAACAGATACGGACTGGTTCCCTCCACGAGCTTCCGTGCCTCGTCCAGAATCTCCAGTGCACGGCCGCACAGCGGGACCCGGTGCTCCCGGTTCGACTTCGTCCGCCTGGCCGGGACGGTCCACACGCCCTCGGCCCGATCGATCTCTGTCCACTCGGCCCAGCGTACCTCGCCCCACCGCGCAGCCGTCAGCACCAGAAACTCGAATGCCAGCCGGACGGCCAGCGGCACCGTCGAGCCGCGCGCCGTCCGGATGGCCGCGGCCACCTCGCGATGTGGTAACGCTCGCATGTGCTGCACGACGTCATGCTGGGGACCCAGGACCGGGCCGATCCGGTCGCACGGGTTGTCGATCCGGAACTCCATCGCCACCGCCCACTCCAACACCGCACGGATGCGCTGCCGCAACCGCCGGGCGGTCTCCGCCTTCGTGTGCCATATGGGGGCGAGGATCTCGAGCAAGTCGGCGCTCGTGACCTCCGACACCGGCATCTTCCCGATGCGCGGGAAGGCGTACCGCTCGAAGGTCAAGATCCACTCGCGGGCGTGCACCCGACTTCGCCAGCCGGCTTGCTTCTGTTGCACTACACGCGCGGTGGCTTCGGCGAAGCTCGGGACGCCCTGCGCACGACGCTTCTCGGCAAGCGGGTCACCGCCCTCGCGGGCCAGCTTACGGTTGGCCAGCGCCTTCTCCCGGGCCTCGGCCAGGGAGACCAGCGCGACGCTGCCGAGGCCGAGCTCGCGGCGGCGACCCCGGATGACCAGCCGTTGAATCCAGCTCCGGGTGCCGCTCGGCTGGACGAAGAGGTACAAACCGTTGCCGTCGGCGTGTCTTCCCGGCGGAGCCGTGCGCACGAAGGCAGCTGACAGGGCCTTGTCGGGATGACGGCCCTTGGGCTTGGTTTTCCGGGGCGGATTGGCCTTTTTTGTTCCAGTACTCATCCCCACATAATATAGGGGATGGAAGCGGATATCAAGGGATGTTACGAGTGACTGAAACGACTGCAGTATAATTGTAAAGGACTGTTATTGCAGTCGTTTATGGACTTCACTAGATGATACTGCACATCGGTCCAGGTAGTCTGCCCATTCCTGCATCATTACCCTGCGTTCGGGTAGGAACGCCGTCCGGTTGTAGGCCCGGCCGTTGGGATCCCTGACCTCGTGGGCCAGCTGGTGCTCGATGAAGTCCGGCCGGAAGCCCAGCACCTCGTCCAGAATGGTCCGCGCCATCGCCCGGAACCCGTGCAGGGTCATCCGGTCCCTCGGAATGTCCAACGCCCGGAACCTGCTCCACAGCGTGGCGTGGCTCATCGGCCGCTCCCGGTGGGGATAGCGTGCGTTCGGGAAGACGTAGCGGCCGTGTCCGGTCAGAGAATGAACCTCGCGAAGAATCGCGACCGCCTGACGCGCCAGGGGCACGATGTGCGGCGTGCCGGTCTTCGTCACCGTGTAGCGCCACTCGGCTCCCTCCAGGTCGATGCCGGCCCATGCGGCCTTGATCAACTCGCCGGGGCGCACGAACACCAGCGGTGCCTTGGGATCGGTGATCGCGGCGTAATGCTGCTTGCCCGATCCCTCGGCGTTGCGC
>CBDANQ010000028.1:0-14190 GCA_965197725.1 Longimicrobiales bacterium | reverse complement strand
CGACGAGCAGCTGTCCGAGGATCTTGGGTCGCGTCGTCACGCCCGGAGCATCACGCCGGCTCCGGGGCGCGGGGATGGTGTAGTGGGACTCGCGGTGGAAGGAGGAGCTGATCCTACGTATCGATGCCGAGGACTCGGAGAACGAACGGCGTGACCTGACGCAGGTCAGTCATCTTCTGCGCCTGCTCCGCACCTGGGCCCGAAGCGATGCCAAGCGCCGGATTCAGCGTGTGGCCCGTGCGTACATCCTCGATGTTGCCGTGATCGCTGGTGACGAGCAGGAGCGTATCCGTCGCCATATCCTGCAGTAGTCCCTCGAAGAGCCCGTCGACCCGCCGTAGCGCAGAGACCGCGGCATCCATCGACTGTGAGTGACCCGCATCGTCGGTCGTGTAATGGGCGTACAGCGTCAGATCGGTATCGCTACTGATCGCGGCGAGGTTCGCGCCGGCCTCCTGAGGTGAGATCTTGGGCAGCCAGTGGTGACCGAGGTGGGTTCTCCAGCCGTCGTTCACGATCTCGCTCGAGACGGCCCGGCCCTCGCCCAGCGCCTCCTCGTGGCGGTCCAGCAGGCCCGCGGCCTTGGCGGCGAGCGGCGGCGCAGCGATGAAGCGGCTCCGCCGACCGCTGCCGGGCCAGCCACGGGAATACGCGTTCGCGAACGCGGCCGAGCGCCCGGCGTCGAGCGCTCGCTGTAAGACGCTGCGCTGCTCGACGAGCGGCCGAAGCGCCACGGGGACCCACGGACCGAAGTGCCGCCCGTGCAGGTCGGCGGCGTTCTCACCGGTGAGCAGCGCGGTCTGTCCAGTGCCGCTCTGTGGTAATCCATCGATGCCGAGCGTCGCGTCGAGCGGGATCGCCAAGCCAAGGGGGCCGCTGGTTCGTGGGGACTCGAGCGTAGGCAGACTCCCACCCATCAGGTCTAGGAGGGTGGGAAGCAATGCGCGCCCCCGAGCGAACGGGTTGACCTCGGCGTCGTCCTCGCCGATCCCGACACCGTCCAGAAAGACCAGCAGGACGCGGCCGGGCCTCGCTATCTTCGTCGACTGTTGAGCGCGCGACCGATCGCGCGCTGGAGCCGACCTTCGGATGGGCCGGAGCCGCCAGTAAAGAAGTCGAAGATTACGGACTCGTTGCCAAGGATGTCGAACAAGGCCAGGAGCACGAGCCCGAAGAACAGCGCCCAGAGTACACCTTTTCCATCTATCCTAGAAGCCATAGGCAGCCCCCGAAGGGCTACTCGGCAGGGCGTAGATCCACAGTCACTTGCACCTGCACGTGGCCCATGTCGGCGCGGTCGCGAATGGCCTCGCGAAGGCGGGGCTCGAGCTTCTGGTACGCAGCCTTCACGCCGTGGCGCAGCTGCCAGCGCAGAACCTTGAGCGCGTTAACGTCTGCGCGGCTCGTCTTCGTCTCTTTCTTCGCATCCGCGATCGCGGAGGGGAGTAACTCGAACGGCGCCACGCCGACGTCATCGAAGCGTTCGTGATCCATGTACTGGACCGAGATACTGACGTCACCCCGGGCATGGTGGTGGTGGATGTCGCCCACGGCCTGAAAGCGAGAGGCGAGTCGGCCGAGCTCGGTTTTTTGGGCGGCCTTGGTGTAGGCGCGCTCCAGGCTGGCAAAAATTCTCTTCAACCGCTCATTGCTCGTCGCGTCGAGGTCTGGAATATCGGTATCGAGGTCCCGCGCCATGGCCTGCCTTTCGACATGAAATTGCGCGCTCTCGGCGTCGCGGTTCCGCGCTCGATCGATGTTGTCGAGGATTCGGTCAGGGTTGGTCCGATAGCTCATACGGTGCTCGATGATCTGGTCTTGTCGGTGGTCCAGGGACGGGCCTGAACCCAGATTCCATGAGGATATAGGCTCCCCCACGAGCGGCCAAGGGTGATCTGGCGAAGATTCTTTCGGCAGGCCTGGTAAATCCGGGCCTCGCCGGAAACATTCTCCGCACCGGGATCGTAGGTACGACGGCTACCTACCGGAGCGGAGAAGCCAAGATGCACGAGTCTCAAAGCACCGATGCCCCGTAGAAGCCGAGGAGGCTGGCCCGGCTGAGCAGTCCGACGAGGCCGTAGGGGCCGCGGAGGCCGAGCGGTTTGAGATCCCGTCGCTCCCCAGTCGGCTCTTCAACGTCTTCGTGAGTCCGGGGCAAGGTGATGGAGACGGTGGCGAAGAATCCGGTGTGGGTCGGTGCGCTGCTCGTCGGCGCTTTCCTGGTCGCGCTGCAGGCCGCGCTGATCCCGGTGGACTTGATCATGGAGGCGCAGCGCCAGGCGGCGCTCGAGGCCGGTCGGGACGTGCCCGAGATTCCCGAGGCGTTCATGAACGTCATGCGCTTCGTCACGCCGGTCATCGGGATGATCGGCATCGCCTTGTTCACCTTCTTCACCGCCGGGCTCTACTGGCTGATCTTCTCGTTCGTGCTCGGCGACGAAGGGCGCTACCGCCAATACCTGGCGGTCGGGACGCACGCGCTGTTCGTGCCCGCCGTGATCGGCCTTGCGCTGGTGCCGCTCAAGATCATGACGGGGGATGTTCAGGCGACACTCAATCTGGGCAGCTTCCTGTTCTTCCTACCGGAGGGATACTTGGCGGACGTATTCAGGCTGGTGGATCTGACAGGGATCTGGGCCGCGCTCATCATCGCGCAGGGGGCTCACACCATCGACCCCAAGCGGAGCTTCGGCAGCGCGGCCGCGGTCGTGCTCGGGATCACGTTGGCCTTCGCTCTCTTTTTCGCCACGTTCGCCTAAGACGACGAGGTCGTGACGATACTGCTGAACATCTTGGCCTCGATCTCGGCCGCCGTAGGGTTGCCCTGTGATATCCGATAGGATATATAGTCGAATGAACGACATTCGGCGCTTGCGAAGCAGAACCGGGCTCACCCAGGCTGCTCTTGCCCTTGCTGCGGGCACGTCTCAGCCTACGATCGCGGCCTATGAGGCGGGTCGAAAGAGCCCTACCCTCGACACGGTTCAACGCCTGGCCCAATCGGTCGGCCTGGAGGCCACCGTTGAATACCACTCTCCCTTCACAAGAGAGGAACGTCGCAGCCTGTTCCTGCACCGGGCCATTTCTCGACACCTAGAAGAAAACCCCGAGTCTGTTCTCCGGCGGGCGCGCGCGACGTTGGAGCTCATGACTGATCGGCACCCCTCGGCCGGCCAGCTTCTGCGCGAGTGGCACGTCCTCTTGAGCCGCTCCGTTCCTGAGCTGTCGTCGGTTCTCGTGGCCCTGAGTCCATGGGCCCGCGAGTTGCGACACGTGACGCCCTTCGCCGGAGTGCTGTCGGCGGGTGAGCGAGCGGAAATCTACCTGGCCTTCTCCGAGGCTGAGAGCAAGGCCTCGTGACACGCTCGCAGTTCGGGCACGCCCTACGGGCGGCGGCCGCCGTCCTGGGTGTCGATGAGGTGCTCGTGATCGGCAGCCAAGCGCTGCACGCGTCCCTTTCTGGACCTGTCCCCCAGGAAGCGGCCAGATCCGTCGAGGTCGACGTGGCGATTCCTGGGGACTTGGACGGAAGCAAGGCGGATCTGGTCGATGGTTCGATCGGGGAGGCCTCAATGTTCCATGCCACGTTCGGGTATTACGCACAGGGCGTCGTCGCAAACACGGCTGTCCTTCCCACCGGCTGGCGTGAGCGACTGGTCCGCTTCGAAGTGCCCGATACCGACGGGGTAGTGGCGTGGTGTCTCGAGCCCCACGACCTCTGGGTGTCGAAGGCCATCGCGGGCCGGCCCAAAGACATCGAATTCTGCGGTGCCCTGCTCCGCATCGACCTCGTGCAACCGGCGGTTCTCCAGGTACGCCTAGACCAGGTGGCGGGGGAGCCGGACTTGGTTCGGTCGGCTGTCACGGCGCGTATAGCCGCTGCGGAGGAGTAGCTCCCCTAACCCGGAAACCCCGCGGTAGGCATGTTCGGGATGATCCTCAACGCGTTCCCGTAGTACAGCTGCCTCAGCACATCGTCGGGCAGTCCCATGCCGTACAGCTGCCAGAAGGCGTGGTAGTTCCGGTAGTAGTCGAAGTACTCGTCCTCGGTCTCGAAGACCCGCCAGTAGTACGGGTACTCGTCGGGCTGGAACGAGTCCTTCCCAAACAGGATCCGGTCCTTGTACTTCTCGAAGAAGGCGCGCGCGAAGCGGGGTTGTCGTCCCAGGTCGTAGAGCACCGCACCGACCTCCCCGTGCACGTTGGGGAAGCGATCGAAGAGCTCGCCGAGCTTGCCCAGATCCTGGGTGTACCAGCTCATGTGGGCGAGCACCCAGGTCGTGTTCGTGTGCTTCGCCAGCAGGCGATCGCGCTCTGCCATGAGGTCTTCGAACGTGGGAAAGCGTGAGCGGTCGTTGAATCGACGGCTGGGGAAGATCGCCATCTCGAGCCAGCGCTCGTTTTCGAGGTCGAGTGGTCGGAAGAACTCCGCCGGATCCCCCGTGTGGATGAACACGGGGATGCCGAGCCGGCCAGCGGTCTCCCAGACGATGTCGAGCTCCGGATCGTCCAGCTGGAGCCGGGTCCCGTCCGCCTTCCGCGTGCCCAGTCCGAAACCTTTGCCAATCTCGCCGATGCCCACGGCACCTGCGGCGACGTCGGCCTCGAGCTGCGCAGCGATGAGCGCGCCGGAGCCCGGTCCGACGTCCCGGAGGTTAAGCGTGGTGAAGAAGACGAAGCGGTCCTCGTAGCCCGTGGCGCGAACCGCTTCGATCTGGCTCGTGAGGCGCTCGCCGGAGCTTCCCCGGGCCTGCACCATTACTTGCAGGTTGAGCTCGTCCATCGCCGAGATCACGCGGTTGATGGCCTCGGGGTTGTTCAGCGTCGGCGGATGACCATGCAGGTCGACCGCAGGGAATTTCGCGCGCGGCACTTCATGCACCGGCACGACCAGGGTCGAGCGGGGGTCGTACTCCGTGATGCTGGGCGGAGGAATCGTGGGCTCGCGGTTGCGTCGGAATTGCGCCTCGCTCGGCGCGGGTGGAAGAAGAAGCGCGAGGGCGACGAGAATGAACAGCACGCGAGTGATACGCATCGCAAGGGCTCCGATAGGATGAGTCGCCAAACTTGAGGGCATCGCCCGACCCTGTACAGCGGAGGCACCGGGCGGCCGCGCCATCCCGATCTGCTGCTCGGTGTAGCCGCGGCGCACGAGCTCGAGCGTCACGTTGAACGTCTCAGACGTGTCGCTCCAACCCTCTACTCCAC
Organism: Longimicrobiales bacterium; assembly: GCA_965197725.1. Lineage (GTDB taxonomy): Bacteria > Gemmatimonadota > Gemmatimonadetes > Longimicrobiales > Gaopeijiaceae > UBA1138. The sequence goes on along the minus strand of CBDANQ010000028.1, from coordinate 8,982 downwards.
CTCCCCCCTCGAAGTCGGAGCTTATGCCGACGTGATCGACGAGGTGCACGAGTTAGTCGATGTGGACCGGAAGCCACGTGCTGGCATCGGATCCCGGCAGGGCCGACTCAGGTACCACCGATGCGATTTCAACCTCGACCTCGTGCCGGCTCCATATAGGCCTCGCCTAGCTCCACTGACGGCTGCCCTTCCAGCACTCACCCGCCAGCGCGAAGCCTTCCAGCTACCGCGCGACGCACACTACTTCAACTGCGCGTACATGGGCCCGTTGCCGCGAGCCTCCGAGGCGATGCCTTTCGACGTCGAGGCGGTGCAGCCCGACGCGCTCATCTGCGCGACGTACAAATGGCTGCTCGGCCCCTACTCGGTGTCCCTCGCGTACTTCGGTCCTCGCTTCGACGATGACGTGCCGCTCGAAGACGTGGACGCGCTGATGGGCGTGCTACGCGAAGCTGTCGCCTAATGCGAATGCGCTGGAGTGAACTGGATCCCGGGACCCAGAGCGTGCTCAGGTGGACGTTGGCTAGCGCCCTCATCTGGGGTGCCGGCTTCGCGGCTGCGTCGGTGTCGGGGGCCCTGATATCGGACGTCAATCCACTCGAGCACCTAGGCCCGATCGGTGTCCTCACCGTCATCGGAATCACCGTCGGCGGGCTCGTCGGCCCCTTGGCCCGGGGCCTCGCGGAACGTCGCAGACGGCGCTGAACGAATCGGCAGGTTGCCACGATCCGGAGCAGCGTCGGCTTGTGATCCTCTGTGCGCAGGTACTAGGATTCGGGTACGTGATGGGTTAGTGGACCGTATCCGAGGAGAACCCGAGTGATCGTTTGGCTCCCCGCATTGGCGTTGTTCCCGATTCTCGCCGCCCTCTACCTGGGCGGCGCGGAAATCCACATAGAAGGAGGAGGGGGCGGGCGTCAGATCGCAGGCCTGCTGCTCCACTACGCGGCCTTCATGGGGGCTTTCGCAGTGCTGCGACTGGTCATCCTGACATTCCTGGGACCCGTCCTGTCCGTGGCGCTGGCGATGGTGGGCGCGGCCATTCTGCTTCCGTTGCTAGCGCGGCTCATGTTCCGCGTGGTCGGTGTGCGTATCACGAGTGCGGAGGGAGGGAGCGTAGAAGGCGCGGCGTAGAGCCGCTGTTGGCGGTACGAGGGAGGATGGAGTGGATGTCTCGGTAGGAGCGGTAGTCGTCCTCGGAGGGCTGGTTTTCTTGCGTGTTGGACTCGTCTGGTTCGGCGCGGCGCTGCTGCTGCGCCCCGCGCGTGAGTGTCCCGCCTGTTTTCGGCCCACCGTGCTGATCCTGCGTCCGGTCATCACCGCGCTTCTTCCCAATGCCGAGTGGCGATGGTGTCCCACATGCGCTTGGCAGGGGCCAGCGCGAAAACCGGAAGACGATCGATGGACTCGCAAGAACGTGAAGTCGCAGGTGTGACGATCCGGATCGACCGGTTACTGTGCGTCGGCTTCGAGACATGCATCGAGGTTGCGCCCGATCTGTTCGAGCTCGACGACGAAGGGATCGCGGTGTTTCGCGCCGACACGAGCGGGACTCCCCACGAGGACGTCCTGGGCTCTTGCAAAGCCTGTCCGGTCGACGCACTGGAGGTCCTCGACGCCTCGGGCACGCAGTTGGTCCCGTGTGTGGATTCCACGGTCGGCGGCTAGCGAGTGGAGCGCACGGAGACGGGCGTTGACGGCCCGGCGGCCCATGAGCCACGCAAGGTTCGGGGGTACGCCGAGGTTTCACATGAGACGGGGTCCGAGCTCCTGGAACAAGTGCTCGGGCAGCGCGCCCGCGTCTCGGCTCGCCTCGAGACGATCGGTGCCATCATCGCTGTTGCGAGCGGAAAGGGAGGTGTCGGCAAGAGCGCGGTGACCGCCAACCTCGCAGTATCGCTCGCCCGTCGCGGCGCTCGCGTCGGCGTGCTGGATGCGGATCTCAACGGGCCATCGCTCGGCCGTATGATGGGCCTTCTGGATAGCAGGCTCGTGGACGGTCCCGATGGCGTGGTGCCACCGGCGGGGGCCGGTGGTGTGCTGGGGATCTCGACCGAGCTTCTGCTGAAGGAGGACGCTCCGCTCCACTGGAAAGGTCCTGACTCGGACCGCTTCGTATGGCAGGGCGTGACCGAGGCCGCGGCGCTTCGGGAATTCCTTTCGGACGTCGTCTGGGGCGAGCTGGATTATCTCCTGATCGACATTCCGCCGGGTACCGACAAGATCGGGCGGCTCCTCGACCTGGTTCCGAAGCCTGCGGGTGTCCTCGTGGTCACGATTCCCTCGGAGGTGGCGCTCTCGGTCGTGTCGCGGTCCGTGTCTATGCTCCGGGAGGCGGGAGTCGAGTCGATCGGCGTCGTGGGCAACATGTCCGGATACGCTTCGCCGGGTGCGGTGCGGCCGCTCCCGCTCTTCTCCGGTGACGGTATCCGGCGCCTGACCGAGTCCACGGGCCTGGAGCTGTGGGCAGAGATCCCGTTCGACCCCGCAATGGGGGCCCGTACCGACGGGGGCGACCCCCCGGGCGCGAGCGACGGTTCCCTGTTCGGGAAGGCCTTCGGGGCCCTGGCCGATCGAGTAGAACGAGGCTTCGGTGGGCGCAAGTCAGCTCCATGAAGTTTCTCTGCCTGACCTGCGACGAGGTCATGGCCTTCGCCGAGCGGCAGCTTCCCGGTGACGGCACCCTCTCAGTGATCTTCACCTGCCCCGCTTGCAAGCGTGAGATAGCGCTGCTGACCAACCCCATGGAGACGCAGCTGGTCACCTCTCTGGGCGTGGAAATCGGAGGTCGCACGATTCCGCAGCAGCCGATGCAGCAGACCCGCATGGGTCTGGACTCGCCTCGTGAGGACGCCTTCGAGGCTACGGAGACACCCCACGCCGCTCGCGGACCCGTGACCTGGTCTGCTGAAGCGACCGAGCGCCTCGACAACGTTCCCCGCTTCGTGCGCGGCATGGTCAAGCGCATCTACGCCGAGTACGCCACGGAGCGCGAGATCAACGTGATCACCCCGGAGGTCATGGATCGGGCGCGCAGCGACCTGGGTCTGGAGGGCATGTAGCGCGTGTCAGGCCCCGACGCCAGCTCGGGCATCGATCCCGACGCCGGCCCGGGCATCGATCCCGACACCGATCCGGCGTTCGACCCGGTCATCCGGGCCGTTGCGGTGAGCTACCGTTACGACTCCGGCGCCCCGGCGCTCGACGGCGTCGATCTGGAAGGCCGCGCCGGGGAGATCGTGGCGCTCGTCGGACCGAATGGGGCCGGGAAGAGCACCTTGCTCCGGCTCCTGGCGGGGGACCTCATTCCCGACGCCGGGGTGCTACACCTGCCCTCCCGCCGGAGCGCGGCAGGGCGCGTGGCGATGGGTTATGCGGGCGAGGAGGCGTGCCACTTCGAGGCTCTCTCCGGCACCCACAACGCGGTGTTCTTCGCGAGAGCCGCAGGCCTCGGTCGCGAGGAGGCCGAGGCCGCTGTGCGGGAGCAGTTCGATCGGCTGGGTCTCGCCGAGGACGCCTCTCGACCGGTCTCGACCTACTCGTTCGGGGCTCGACGCAAGCTGCTCCTGGTGAAGGCGCTCGCACACCGACCGACGCTCACGCTTCTGGACGAGCCCTTCGTGGGTCTGGACCTGGACTCGCGCGAGGCGCTTGCCGACCTGCTGCGTGAGCGGTCCGGTGAGGGCGGTACCCTGATGATGGCCAGCCACGATCTCGACCTGCTTCCCCGGCTTGCGGATCGGATCGTGTTCATCCACGATGCCCGCGTCGTCGCCGGAGGGAGCCCCGACGAGCTGCTCTCTTCGATGCCGGACGTCGCGCGCTTCGAGTTCACGCTCGACGGAGGGATCGACAGCGCCGAGCTCGTGCTCGGCGAAGGAATGACCCTGGTGGATCGTGGAGATCCGCTCGTGCTCGAGAGCGAGCACGGCAAGGCCGCGCTCCCCGAAGCGTGCCGAGCGCTCGCGGCGGCCGGGGCCCGGATTCGCAGCCTCGTCGTACGGGATGCCGGCCTGGCCGCGGTCTTTCGGAGCGTCACCGGCGTGGAGATCGACGGATGACCGCCATTGTGTGGGAGATCGAGTGGCGCATCGCCACCGCGCGCAGGCGGCTCTTCGTGCTCAACGTCGTGGTGCCACTATTTCTTGTCCTGCCGGTTGCCATGGGTGCGGCGCCGGCTGTGCACGCGGCGGCGGTCTACGTGGTGCTGTTCGCGATCTTCAGCACTTTCGGGTCCGCGATCCCCCTCGTCCGCGACGGCCAATCGGGCCTGTCAGGACGTGTGCTCCGCGCCGGAGTCGCGCCTGTCAGCTATTTTCTGCAGCGGACCGCTGCCGGGGCCGCGCTCGACGTGCTACAGCTGGGGCCCGCGCTCGCGGTGGCCGCCGTTGCAGCGGGTGCAGGTCGGCGCGCGTTCCTGGTAGCCTTCGTGGCCCTCGCCGCGACGCTGTGGGTCGCGAACCTCATGGGCGTGCTCGTGGCCGCTGCAACGCGATCGCTTGCGGAGGCGGCCCTCTTCGCCGCGGTCAGCACCCTGCTACTCCTACACGTGTCCGGAGTGTTCCGCACGCCCGTGCCCGGGTCCTTCGGGGCCGCTGTGGAGAGCGTGGCTCCGTTTCGCGCGCTGCACGAGGCGTTGCTCTCGATGAGCATGATTACGCCGGTGCGTGGGGGTGTCGCCCTCGGGGTCTGGTGCGTGGTCATGGCCGCTGTGACCGGCGTTCTGGCAGGTCGGATGACGGGAGCTCTCGGGGTGTCCAGAAGGGCCTGACCAGGGGGGCACCTCCGTGTATCCTGCGGCTTATCGCGGGTCGCTTCAGACTTGTGGATGGGGCCGCTGGCTTGGCGGCTTGGGGGCCCCTGGGGGACGGTTGACAACCTCTTGGGGGCCGTCCATACTTGGCCCCATTCGGGCCGGATCGGCTGGTCGAGCGCGCCGGCCCGAGCCTCCTCGACACGCAGAACCAGCACGGTCGCCCGAAGTGGCCCAGGCCGCTGTGGGGGGCGCCGAGACCCAAGAGCGACGGTCTGGCGTTGTGGGCACTCGTGCGTGTGCGTTGCACACAGCCATAGGGTGCCATGTATAGAGAGATTCTGGTTCCGGTCGACAACTCCGAGCCCTCCAACTGGGCCGTCGCCCGAGCGATCGAGCTGTGCCGCCGCACGGAAGGTCGAATCACCGGAAATCACGTCTACGCCGCGCGACTCCACGATGTCCGCTTCCGGCAGCTCGAGACCGGCCTCCCGGCCCAGTTCCAGACGGCCAAGGAGATCAAACGGCAGCGGAAGATCCACGACAAGCTCATCGAGAAGGGCCTGCAGCTGATCTCGGACTCGTTCCTCGACCAGACCGAGAAACTGTGCAGGGCGGCCGACGTTCCGCTCACGCGTCAGCTCCTCGAGGGGATCAACTACGAAGAGATCGTACGGGAGACCAACGGTGGCGAGGGTCGTCTTCCGAGCCTGATCGGTTTCGACCCCAACATCGCCGACAAGTACGACGGCGGGGACACGGTGCGAGCCGACGTCATCCTGGGAGAGGACGGCAGGCTGGTCGCGGAGGACGAGGATGCGGACGAGAAGCTCGCGGGCACGAGCGGTCGCGCGTACGACCTTCTGATCATGGGGGCGCACGGGATCGGCAGGCAGGAGTTCTCCCAGCTCGGCGGGGTCGTCGCGCGCGTGGTCCGCAAGGTCGAAAAGGACGCGCTCATCATCCGAAACGACCGCCCGCTCCAGGGCGGGAAGATGATGGCGTGCATCGACGGGTCCGCGTACAGCTACAAGGCTCTGCGAGTCGCCCTCGAGATGGCCCAGGAGTTCGACGCGTCGCTCTACCTGTGCTCGGCGTTCGACGTGGAGTACCACCACGTCGTCTTCGGGAATATCAAGGACGTGCTGTCGGTCGCGGCGTCAAAGGTCTTCAAGTTCGAGGAGCAGGAAGAGCTCCACAACAACATCATCGACAAGGGGCTGCTGAAGCTCTGCAAGGCCAACCTGAAGCGCGGGCAGGTCATGGCCGAGGAGTTCCCGGGCGTACCGGTCGAGACTCAGATCCTGGTCGGCAAGCCCTTCGACTGCATCCTCCGTTGGGCGGCCGAGATCGAGCCCGCGGTGCTCGTTATTGCGCGCCACGGCAGCCATCGGATCGACGGGACGGACCTCGGCTCCCAGGCTGACAACCTCCTTCGCCTCACCGACACCAGCGTCCTGCTGGTCGGGACGCAGAACGTCCAGCCCGAGGACATTCCGTGGATCGAGGAGGACGGCGAAACCGGCCTCGAATGGGCGCCGGATGCCGAGGTACGCATCCTCAGGGTTCCGCCCTTCGCGCTGGGCATCGCCCGGCGGGCCGTGGAAGAGTTCGTGCTCGACAACTACGGTGCGGGCGCGAACGGGACGTACCGCGAGGACAACGTGGCGAGCAACGGCGCACCGGCGAGCAACGTCACGTCCGCACCTAGCGCTGACCCACCTATGGTGGCGGTTCCGCCCCTCGGCACCAACCAACTGCCGCTCGTGACCGGGGCTCGGCTCGACGAGGCGATCACCAAGCTCCTCCCCACCCACATGCAGCTCATCATGGGCATCGGGACGGCGGAAGAGCTGGCCCTCGCGGAGGTCAAGGCCGAAGACGCCATGAAGCGGACGCACGTCGAGGGGAGCGACGCCGACCCGGAGGCGGACGTGCCCATGATCTCCACGACTTGCCCGTACACCGGTCATGCGCAGATCCGCGAGCGGACCGAGGCGGATCCCGTCGCCTGGACCAGCGAGGCCTTCGAGCGCCTGCGCGCGGTGCCGCTCATCGCGCGGCCGCTGGCGCGTAACACGGTGGAGCGATTTGCGCGAGAGCACGATTTTTGGCGCGTCACGACGCTCGTCATGGACGAGAACAAAGACGCGATGATCGAGGCCGACGAGTTCGACGTGGACACGATGCTCGTGATGTTCCGCGAGCTCCAGTCCAAGCAGCTCAAGGCCGCGGCGGAAGGTGTCGACGGCCTGACCCCGGAGATGAGGCGATTCATCGAGGAAGCCAAGGCGAGCGGCGTCACCCGCTGCCCGATCCGCGACGTCGCCGAGGCCGCGGAGGAGTGCCCGATCGACTTCAAGACCGCGACTCCGGAGCAGGCGAAGGCCGCGGTCGAGGCGTACATGAAGAACGAGGGCGCCTCGGAGTGACTGCGGCCTCGCCCGTGCCCCCGCTTCCGGTCATCGACTTTCCGCCTTCCTCGAGCTCGGCGCTGCCGTGGGGCGACCCGGTGGACACCAGCGCCGGAGGAACACTCCTTCCGCACGTGGTCGCCTGGAACCTCACGCGCCGCTGCAACCTCGAGTGCTCACACTGCTACATCTCGGCCGGGGCCTGGCACGGGACCGAGGGTGAGCTGCCCACCCGCGAGTGCTTCCGCATTCTCGACGAGCTGATAGCGGTGAACCCGTCGATGCTCCTGATTCTCAGTGGGGGCGAGCCCCTGCTGCGCGACGACCTGGAATCCATCGCGGAGCGCGCTGCTTCGGCGGGGGCTACGGTCGTGGTGGGCACGAACGGTATCGGCCTCACGCACGAGCGCATCGAGTCTCTGAAGGCGGCAGGCGTGCGGGGCGTGGCGGTGAGCGTGGACTCTCTGAGCCCGACGTATCACGATCGCTTCCGCCACGGCGCAGGGGCGCTCGAGGGAACGCTTGCCGCGGTGGACCGCCTCGTGCAGCACGAGCTGGACTTCATCATCCAGACCAGCCTCACGAAGGGCAACCGTCACGAGCTCTCCGACCTGGTGGCCTGGACGGCTGAAAAGGGCGCGGTCTCGTTCAACCTGTACTTCCTCGTTCCTACCGGGCGCGGCGAGGGAATGCAGGGGCTGACGCCGACCGAGAACGAGGACGTGCTGGCCGAGCTGCTCTCGCTCGAGCAGGAGTATCGCGGCCGTCTCATGGTCCGCTCCAAGTGCCAGCCACAGCTGATGCGGCACGTTCTCGAGGCCGGAGTCGACTCGGGGCTCCTCAATTACGAGACGCGCTGCCCATGCGGGGTCCACTACTGTCGCATCACCCCGGAGGGGAAGCTCACGCCGTGCCCCTATCTCCCGGCGGTCGCGGGTGATCTCACGCGCGAGTCGTTCCGCGAGGTCTGGACGTCGTCCCCCGTCTTCGCCGCGCTGCGCGAGGGCGAGCTCGGAGGCAAGTGTGGGCGCTGTGAGTACCGCGAGGTCTGCGGAGGGTGTCGGGCTCGCGCGTACGCCCAGTCCGGTGACCCGCTGGGAAGCGACGAGTCGTGTGCGTACGACCCGCCGGGCGATCGGGCGGTCGTCAAGCGCCAGCGCCCGTTGGCGTACGGTCAGGCGACCGAAACCGCGCTCGTGTGGACGCCCGAGGCGCGGCAACGCCTAGAGCGGATTCCGAGCTTCGTTCGGGGCGTCGTTACCAGCCGCGTCGAAGAGTTCGCGAGAAAGCGCGGTTACCCCGCAGTGGACCTCGAAGTCATGGCTGAAGTGCGTCGCTCGATGCCCGTGGACTTCTCCAAGAAGCTCCCCTTCTTCCTCCGTTCGGACGTCGGAAAGGGCTCACAGGGAGAGCGAGAAGGCTCACAGGGAGAAACCACCGATGTCTGAGCGTCTCTCGCTCGCTCGAACCCTGCGGCGGACGGCGTTCCCGTTGCTGTGCGTGGGTGCCGTGGTATCCGCGCTCGCGCTCCTGGCCGATCCGCTGCTCGCTCAGGGCTACACGTCGCGCGAGTACGGTGACTTCCCCCTCATCGGATCGCGGGCGGCGGTGTGGATCGCCGCGCAGCTCCATCTCTTCTTCGCCGCTTTCGTGCTCGGCGTGCCGATGTTCGCCGTGGTCGCAGAGTTGATCGGGATGGTCAACAAGGAAGAGCGCTTCGACAAGCTGGCCAAGGAGTTCACCCGGCTGCTCCTGGTCTCCTACTCGGCCACCGCCATCTGGGGCGCGGTGCTGGTGTTCGCGCTCATCACGCTG
>CBDANQ010000027.1:0-30516 GCA_965197725.1 Longimicrobiales bacterium | reverse complement strand
GCTCCGTCCCGCGGGGCGCACGTTGTCGCCGGCTACGATCTGCTCTTGCGGGACCCCGACGTGCACGCGGCACTCGCTCCATCTCTTGTGCTGCGCGTGGGCACGTCGCCCACCTCCACGGCGCTGCTGGCTTGGCTGCTCCACAACAACGGTGTGCGGCACATCGTGATCGACGGAGGAGCGCGGTGGAAGGACCACGGCGCCACCGCGACCGACTACGTGCGTGCCGACGCGGCCGATACGCTTGCCGCGTTAGCCGAGCGCGCAGGCCCCAGCGCAGCCGACGACTGGCGGGATCTGTGGTTATCGGCGGAGTCGGCGGTCCGAGTGGCGCTCCAGGAGGCGCGAGGCGAGCCGCACGAGGGAGACGTGCTTGCGACAGTCTCGGCGGCGGTCCCCGAGGGAGCCAACCTCTTCGTCTCGAGCTCGATGCCCATTCGCGACCTCGACGCATTCGGCGTTCCTCGCGACGAGACCGTGCGCGTCTTCGGCAACCGCGGAGCGAGCGGCATCGACGGAATCGCCTCGACGGCGTTCGGTGTCGCGGCGGCGACTGGGCGGCCGACCGTGTGCGTGATCGGTGACGTCGCCTTGTTCCACGACCTGAACGGCCTGCTCTGGAGTCGCGAGCCCGATGCGCAGGTCGTGTTTGTCCTGATCGACAACGACGGGGGTGGCATCTTCCACATGCTCCCCATCACCGAGCACGAGGCGGCGTTTACGAAGTACTTTGCTACGCCTCACGGCCTGGACTTCCGTCACGTCGCCGAGATGCACGACATAGTTTTCTCCGACCGAGAGATCGACGGGCTCGACACGGCGCTCACCGTTGCGCTCGAATCGGGCTGCACGTGTATCGTGCGTGTACGGACGGACCGAGAGACGAATGCGCGGCGACACGGGGAAGTCTCCGACGCGGTGACCGAGGCGGTCCGCGAGGCGCTCACGTTTCCTCTCACACCACGCCGTCCATGAGCAAGCCCGACTGGAAAGAGGTCAAGCAGTACGAGGACATCACCTACCACAAGTGCGACGGTGTGGCGCGCATCGCGTTCAACCGGCCAGAGGTGCGGAACGCGTTCCGCCCGGATACGCTGCTCGAGATGCAGGAGGCGTTTCGTGACGCCGGCGAGGACCCCCAGATCGGGGTCGTGCTGATGACGGGCAACGGACCTTCGAAGGACGGCAAGTGGGCGTTCTGCGCAGGTGGCGACCAGAGCGTGCGTGGCGAAGGCGGATACATCGGCAAGAGCGGAGTGCCCCGTCTCAACGTGCTGGAGCTTCAGCGCTACATGCGCTCGATGCCCAAGCCGGTGATCGCGCTCGTTGCCGGCTACGCGATCGGGGGCGGCCACGTGCTACACGTCGTATGCGACCTGACGCTGGCTGCGGACAACGCGGTGTTCGGCCAGACAGGACCCATCGTCGGCTCGTTCGACGGGGGCTTCGGCTCCTCGTTTCTCGCACGCATGGTGGGCCAGAAACGAGCCCGCGAGATCTGGTATCTCTGCCACCGCTACTCGGCCGCGGAGGCGTACGAGATGGGCATGGTTAACAAGGTCGTGCCGCTCGAACAGCTCGAGGACGAGGGCTGGGCGTGGGCCCAGGAGATTCTGGAGAAGAGTCCGCTCGCGATTCGCCTGCTCAAGAGCGCCTTCAACGCCGACCTCGACGGCCAGGCTGGACTTCAAGAGCTCGCGGGCAACGCGACGCTGCTCTTCTACATGACCGAGCAGGGGCAGGAAGGAAGGCGGGCATACCTGGAGAAGCGAAAGCCTGAGTTCCGGAAATATCCGTGGTTGCCCTGGTAGGGCGGGCGTCCGTCCCCGAGGTCACCAGGGCGCAGGCCTGGTTGCTGGCGGCTCGCCCGAAGACCCTGACAGCGGCGCTGGCCCCCGTGCTGGTCGGGACTGCCTTGGCCACTCACGACGGTGTGCTCGCCCTGTTCCCGGCTTTCGCCGCGCTCCTCGGCGCGACTCTGATCCAGATCGGGACCAATTTCGCGAACGACTATTATGATTTCGTGCGCGGAGGGGATACCGCGGATCGTGTCGGGCCGCCGAGGGTCACTCAAGCCGGGATCCTGGCGCCGGAGACTGTGAAGCGCGGCATGTGGACTGTGCTCGGCGCGGCGCTGCTCGTCGGCACGTACCTAGTCTGGGTGGGCGGCTGGCCGATCGTGTGGATCGGACTGTCCTCCCTCTCGTGCGCTGTGCTGTACACGGGTGGACCGTTCCCGCTCGCGTACCACGGACTCGGCGATGTCTTCGTCTTCGTCTTCTTCGGGCTCGTCGCGGTCAGCGGGACCTACTACGTACAGGGCCTGTCGTGGCCGCCGGATGTTCTTCTCGCGGGTACGTCGCTGGGCGCGCTGAACACCGCGATCCTGGTGGCGAACAACCTGCGTGACATCGAGACCGACGCGAAAGCGGGCAAGCGCACGCTCGCGGTGCGGCTCGGCAGGCGCGGCGCGCAGGCCGAGTACCTCATGATGCTGCTCGTCGCGTTCATCGTTCCGGTTGTGGGCTGGCGCGTATACGGCTGGCCTGCGGCCTCACTCGCTGCGCTTCTCGTCGCTCCGCTCTGCCTCGCGCCCGTGCGACGCGTCCTGACGCATGCCGACCCGGTGGAACTGTTGCCGGCGCTGGGCGAGACAGCCCGCGTCGTCGGTGTCTACGGCCTACTGCTCGGGCTCGGACTCGCTGTCGGCTGATGGTCGTCGATCTGCTCGAGTGGGTGCTCGCCGGGAAGCGCGGGCCAAGGGTGGACCCAGCGCGAGTCGCGCTGCTGTGGCCTGGAGGCTCCTGCACGTACGAGGAGCTGAACCGTCGGGTCGACCAGCGTGCACGAGCTTTGGCGAGCGAGGGAGTGGAGGCTGGGGCGATCCGACCGGTCGTCGCCAGCAACGACGTGAACGGGATCATCGCGCTGTTGGCCACGTGGCGGTGCGGTGCGACGGTCGCCCCGCTCAACCCGAAGCTCACCCGTGTGGAGGCCGACGATGCGCGCACGGCCCTAGAGGGGGTGGCAACGGGAGCACAAGTGATCCTGTGGACCTCCGGGACTGCTGGCACGCCGCGCGGCGTGGCGCTCTCGTTCGACAACCTGCGCGCCAGCACTACGGCCGTCGGCGATCGGCTCGGCGCGAGTGCGGACGACGTGTGGCTGGCTTCACTCTCGATCGCTCACGTAGGGGGGCTCGCGTTGGTTGCGAGGGCGCTCATGACCGGAGCCGCCGTGTTCGCCGCGGGCGCGTTCGACGTCGAGGTCGCTTCGCATCTCATCGACGGCCTGCGGCCTTCCAACGATGAGCGTCCTTCCGGCGGCTTGCTTCGCCCCGTCACGCATGTGTCGCTGGTTCCCACTCAGCTTCTTCGGCTTCTCGACCACCGAGCCGAGGGACCGCCGCCTTCGTTTCGGTGCGCGCTCATCGGTGGAGCACGTGCGCCCGCCGATTTGGTGACCAGGGCACTCGACGCGGGGTGGCCCATCGCTCTGACGTACGGCATGACCGAGATGACCTCCCAGGTGGCGACTGCGCCGCCGGATCTTGTGCGGGCGAAACCGGGCGCCTTGGGCAGGCCGCTCAAGGGTGTGGAACTGGAGGTCGACGGGGGCGGGGAGATCCTCGCGCGGGGCAGAACCCGAGCCATCGGCTATGTCGGCTCCGATGAAGCCATCGCCGACGCTGACGGCTGGTACCACACAGGTGACCTCGGTCACATCGACGCTGTGGGAGACGTGTGGGTCACGGGCCGGCGGATCGACCGCATCGTCTCCGGCGGCGTCACGGTCGACGCCCTCGAGGTCGAGCAGGCGCTGCGTGCGCATCCCGCCGTCGCGGACGCGTGCGTGGTCGGCGTGAGCGATGCCGAGTGGGGCGAAGTGGTCGGTGCGTGCGTCGTGCCCGCAGAGGGCGAGTTCGACCTCGATGCCGTCGATGAATCGCTGCTGGAGAGACTGAGCGTCGCGAAGCGCCCCCGACTCTGGTGGGTCGAGAGCGAGCTGCCGCTCAACGCGCACGGAAAAGTCGAGCGCGCCCGTGTGAAGACGCTGCTCGAGCGTGGTCGGTCACTCCAAGCCTGAACTGTCTCTGCTCATGCGACCTGAGTGAAGGCCTGCGGGCGGGAGCCAGCTCGTCGTGCATTGGAACCTGATCCTTCTTGCGGCGGCAGCGCTGGTCGGGATCGCGATCGTGGCCCGGCGCCGCGTGGTGCGGGTCACCGGCCAGAGCGACTTCGAGCTGGTGGAAGTTGAGACGGACGAGGAGGAGTGGGACGCCTCGCTACCTCCCGAGCGTGCTCCTGCCGAGACTGCGCCGCCCGAGACCACGCTGCCCCCTGACACTTCAGTTGATGATCGCCATGGGCAAGAGGACGACGTAACCGAGCCATAGGCAGGCAAGCCCTGGCGAGGCGCCCTTGCAGCGGCGAGGCCGCCGCCCGAATGTTCGCCCGCCATGGACGACTATCGACCGTGTAGATCCCACTTCTTCCCCCGCACTCGTGATGGCCGGAGGGCCACGATCGCGTTTTTGGTGCTCTTTCTGCTCGCGATGCCGCCCATGACCCACGCCGTGCTCAACCGCACGGACCCGTGGATCTTCGGGCTGCCCTTCTTCTACGTCGCGCTGCTGGTGGTGTATTGTGCATTGATCTTGGTGCTCATCTGGGCGTTCCGCCGTGGGGTTTAGTTCCGGCGTGGGGCGAAAGGCCGCCTCGGGATCTAGCTGATGGAGGCCTGGGTCGTCGCGACCGGGCTGATCGTTCTGTACCTCGTCCTGACGATCGTGCTCGGCATCGTCGCGAACCGTCGCATGACCGGGGGCATGGAGGACTTTCTGCTCTATGGGCGGAAGGCGGGCTTCGTCGTGCTCTATCTGACGGTCGTCGCGTCCTTTCACTCCTCGTTCGCGTTTCTCGGCTCCGGCGGCTTCTTCTACACACCGGGTTCTGGGCGGCGGGCACCTGGACGCTCCTGGTAGGCGCGATCACGTACGTGATCGGCACGCGCATCTGGGCGGTGGGCAAGGCGTTCGGATACATGACGCCAGCCGACATGCTCGCCGACTTCTACGAGTCCGACGCCGTGCGGGTCACAGTGGCTGTCGTCTCGGTGGTCTTCACGATCCTGTACATCCAGGTCCAGGCGCAGGGGCTCGGCTACATCATCAACGTGGCGTCCGGAGACCGGATCAGCTTCGAAGCCCGTACGCTGATCCTGCTCATCGTTGCGGCGGTGTACCTGATGGCCGGTGGGCTCAGGGCGGTCTACTGGACCGACGTGCTGCAAGGGATGTGGATGTACATCGCGGTCTGGGTGGGGGCGCTCGTGCTCTCCTACGAGCTCTTCGGAGGTCCGCTCGAGCTGTGGCGGGCAGTCTCGGAACAGCGGCCTGACCTGCTCTCGCTCCCTGGGCCGAAGGGCTTCTTCACCCCGGGCATGTGGATCGGGATGACGATCACGCTGTCGTTCGGCATCGTGTTCCAGCCGCACATGATGATCCGGTACTACACCGCGGTCGACGGGAAGACGATCAAGCTGCTCGGCGCCACGACGCCCATCTATCTGATGACGCTGTACATCCCGGCCGCAATGGTCGGGCTGGGCGGCGCGCTCGTCATGCCCGGCCTCGAAGGCGCGCAGGCGGACCGGATCTTCCCGGAGCTGCTCTTCGCGTACACGAGCCCGTGGCTGACCGGCGCGATTCTCGCCGGCGCGACCGCTGCGGCGATGTCGACGCTCGACTCGATTCTGCACGCGAACATGACGGTGCTCACGCGCGACGTGTACCAACGCTTCATCCGGCCGAACGAGAGTCAGGGCCACTACATCAACGTGGGGCGCGCGATGGTAGTCGGCCTGTTGGTGGTCGGCTACCTGCTTTCGGTGGGTACGGGCGACTACCTCGTCGTGCTCGTCACGATTTCGGGAGCGGGGGCGCTTCAGCTGATGCCAGCGATTCTGGGCGTGTGTTTCCCAGGGGGCCGCACGCTGACCCGCGCGGGAGTGGTCGCGGGAATCGCGGCTGGGATCGTCACGTTGTATGTCACTCTGGTGGTGTCGCCTCATCCCCTGGGCATGCACGGTGGACTCTGGGGCCTTTTGGTGAACTCGGCTGTCGCGCTGAACGTGTCGGTCTTCACCACTCAGCCCTCGGCGGAAACCATCCAACGCGTCCACGGTGAAGTGGAGCGTTTTGTCTATGGAACGGAGGACGGCTGATGATGGTGGATTTCGTGGACCGTCTCATCTTCTTCCCTCCGTCGTCGTCCTACGATGAGAGCGCGCAGGGGCTGGTTCGGCTCGAGAGCGAGGCCGGGGACGAGATCGCGGCCTTGCACCACGAGACCCCCGGAGCCGCCCTCACGGTGCTCTTCGCGCACGGAAACGCGGAGGACTTGGGGCACGGCATCGGCTACACCGAGCAATACGCGCAACTGGGGGTCTCGGTCATCGCCTTCGACTATCCGGGGTACGGCCTCAGTACGGGGGAGCCGACCGAACCAGGCACCTATGCCGCCGCGAACGCTGTCTACCGATACCTACGCGAGCAGGTGGGCCTCGAGGCGGCGGCGATCGTAGCACACGGGCGCTCGCTCGGGGGTGGAGTGATGGTCGACCTCGCAAGTCGAGTACCGGTCGGAGGGCTGATCATCGAGAGCTCGTTCGTGTCGGTGTATCGGGTCGTCACGCGCGCGCCGCTTCTGCCCGTCGATCGGTTCGAGACCCTCGCGAAGCTGGATGACGTGACTGCGCCTGTGTTGGTCATACATGGGCAGCGGGACGAGGTGATCGCGCCGTGGCACGGGCGGCGACTCTTCGAGGCCCTGCCAGGGCACCGGCGCTCGTCACTGTGGGTCGAGGAGGCGGGACACGACGATCTAGCCGAGATTGCCGGGGCGTCGTACTGGGATGCGCTCTCGACGTTTGCCGGCAGCGTCGAAGACGCCTTGCCAGCCGGCGCGTGAGTCCCCAAGTCATCGCAGCGATTAGAGAAGTTCGGGGCTTCCCGGGAGAGGTCCTCGTGCTGGTAGACCCCCTGTGCCGGAGTTAGCATGAATATCTTCGTCGGCCTCAGTGAGGTCCTGCTTGCGATTGCCGTGTGCGCCAAGCACAACGTGTTGGGGCTCTTAATGGCGACTGTGGACGCATGAGATCGGCCGACTCCTCCGAGCATCCCTCCGTCACGGATCCCCATACCAGAGCCCGGCACGCGGAATACTGGAAGCGAAATCTCCGCTACGTCGGGATCCTCCTCGTGGTCTGGTTCGTCGTGTCCTACGGATTCGGCATTCTGCTGGCCGAGCCGCTGAACTCGAGCACGCTGCCCGGCACCGCTTTCCCTCTCGGCTTCTGGTTCGCGCAACAGGGTTCGATCTACGTATTCGTGCTCCTGATCTTCGTGTACGTGAAGCTCATGAACGGGCTCGACGCCGAGTTCGACGTCCGCGAGGGGGATGGCGCGTGACCGCTCAGCAATGGACGCTCCTGCTCGTCGCGGCGTCGTTCACGCTCTATATCGGTGTCGCGGTCTGGTCCCGCGCCCAATCCACGAAGGACTTCTACGTGGCGGGAAAGGGCGTCTCTCCGCTCGCGAACGGTATGGCCACAGCCGCCGACTGGATGAGTGCCGCGTCGTTCATCTCGATGGCGGGCTTGATCTCCTTCATGGGCTACGACGGCTCAGTGTATCTCATGGGTTGGACGGGCGGCTACGTACTGTTGGCGCTGCTGCTCGCGCCCTACCTGCGCAAGTTCGGGGCGTTTACCGTGCCGGACTTCGTGGGAGATCGGTACTATTCGCAGACTGCGCGCATCGTCGCAGTCGTATGCGCGATCTTCGTCTCGTTCACCTACGTGTCCGGCCAAATGCGCGGCGTGGGCATCGTCTTCGGTCGATTCCTGGAAGTCGATGTAAATACCGGCGTGTATATCGGCATGGCCGTCGTCTTCTTCTATGCCGTGCTCGGTGGCATGAAGGGAATCACCTACACCCAGGTGGCCCAGTACTGTGTGTTGATCTTCGCCTACATGGTGCCGGCGATCTTCCTGTCGATGATGGTCACCGGCAACCCGATCCCGCAGCTGGGGCTGGGAGGGGTCGATCAGGCCTCCGGGATGCCGTTGCTGGAGCGGCTGAACGGCCTGCACCAAGAGTTGGGCTTTGCGGAGTACACGTCGGGCACGAAGTCCATGCCGGACGTCTTGTTCATCACTGCGGCGCTCATGGTCGGTACGGCCGGCCTGCCGCACGTCATCATCCGCTTCTACACCGTGCCCCGGGTTCGCGACGCGCGAGTCTCGGTCGGGTGGGCGCTCATCTTCATCGCGCTGCTCTACACGACCGCACCTGCCATCGCGGTTTTTGCACGCACCAACCTCATCAACAGCGTTTCGGGTACGCCGTACTCGGAAGTTCCCGAGTGGTTCACGAACTGGGAGGCGACGGGTCTACTCAGTTTCGACGACGCCGACGGGGACGGTTTGATCCGCTTTGTCGGGCCCGACTCCCCGATGACGAATGAGCTCAGTGTCGACAACGACATCATGGTGCTCGCGAACCCCGAGATCTCGGGATTGCCCAACTGGGTCGTCGGGCTGGTAGCCGCGGGCGGTCTGGCAGCCGCGCTCTCGACGGCCGCCGGGCTGTTGTTGGTCGTGTCCTCGGCCGTTAGTCACGACCTGCTGAAACGGTCGCTGATGCCTGAAATCACCGAGCGGGGAGAGTTGCTCGCGGCGCGCGTAGCGGCGGGAGCCGCCGTCTTGTTCGCCGGCTACCTGGGCGTGAACCCGCCTGGATATGTCGCGCAGGTTGTCGCATTCGCCTTTGGCCTAGCGGCGGCGTCGTTCTTCCCCGTCATCATCCTGGGTATCTTCTCGAAGCGCACGACTCGCGAGGGCGCCATCCTAGGCATGATCGCGGGCATCGCCTTCACCGGGGTCTACATCGTATGGTTCACGTTGATGCATCCCGAGCTCAGCAACGCTGACAACTGGTGGCTCGGGATCAGCCCCCAGGGGATCGGCACGGTGGGCATGTTGATCAACTTCGCCGTGACGATGACCGTTTCGCGCTTCACCCCCGAGCCACCTGCCCACGTTCAGCGTCTCGTGGAGTCGATCCGGATCCCGATGAGTGGCGTTGAGGTTGGCACATGAACGACTGGAGACCCCAAACGTGGGCCGTGCGAGCACAGGCCGACGAGTCGACGCACCACGAACACGCGGTGCCGATGTTCCTGACGTCGAGCTTCGTCTTCGAGGACAGCGAGGAGATGCGGGCGGCCTTCGCGGGCGAGATCGACCGGAACGTCTATTCCCGGTTCACCAATCCGAATGTTGAGGAGCTTTCCGAGAAGATCCGCCGCTTGGAAGGTGCCGAGGCGGGGCACTCCATGGCCACGGGCATGGCTGCCGTGTTCGCGACGTTCGGAGCGCTGCTCTCCTCCGGTGATCACATCCTGGCGTGCAGGTCGCTCTTTGGAGCGACGCACACGATCCTCACCAAGATCCTGCCCCGGTTCGGGATCACCTTCACGTACGTCGATGCCACGGACCCTGACTCGTGGCCAGGCGAGATTCGCGACGATACCCGGATGATCTTCGTGGAGACGCCTACGAATCCGGCGGTGGATCTGGTGGACCTCGAGTGGTTGGGGGAGCTGGCCGCACAAAAGGGCCTCACGTTGGTCGTGGACAACTGCTTCGCCACACCCATCTTGCAGCGTCCTCTCGAGTTTGGTGCGCACCTTTCGCTCCACTCCGCCACCAAGTACATCGATGGACAGGGCCGGGTGATGGGCGGTGTAGTGGTGGGTGAAAAGGACCTGGTTCAGGAGATCTACGATTTCTCGAGGGCCACCGGGCCTGCCCTGTCGCCGTTCAACGCGTGGGTGCTCTCCAAGAGCGTGGAGACGCTAGGGGTTCGCATGGAGAGGCATTCGGAAAATGCGTTGGCCGTGGCACAATGGTTGGAGGGGCGGCCGGGCATCGCTTCCGTGCGTTATCCGTTCCTCCCTTCCCATCCCCAGCACGAGATCGCGAAGCGGCAGATGTCTTCCGGCGGCGGCATCGTCTCGTTCGTCGTCGAGGGCGGGCTCGAGCGGGGAAAGCGCTTCATGGATTCCGTGAAATTGTGCTCGCTCACCGCGAATCTCGGTGACACGCGCACGATCGTCAGCCATCCGGGGTCGACGACGCACGCCAAGCTCACGGAAGAGGAGCGTCAGGCGGTGGGCATCACGCCCGGTTTGATCCGCATTTCGGTCGGCCTCGAAGACCTCCGGGACGTGATCGCTGATGTTGAGCAGGCGTTGTCAGTCAGATAGCGGGCCATGGGTCCGTGGGGTTGGGGGATGATTTAGCAACATCGTATGTCGGCGTCCGGGACTCCGGGAGCGTGGTGCTCCTAACGGCCGTCGCCCGTTGAACACGGCGGCGCGAGGACACGCGCTAACTCGGCCGCTAACGCATCGGCTTTCCGGCGACGTACACCTGTTCGAGCGTCTGCGTATTGGTGATGTCGTGCATCGGCGAGGACGCGAGGACGATGAAGTCCGCCCACTTCCCGACCTCGAGCGTCCCCACGTCGTCCAGGCCGAGACACGCCGCTGCACGGCTCGTTGCAGCGATCAGCGCCTGCTCCGGCTCCAGATCCGCGCTGACCATGAGCGACAGCTCGAGGTGCTCGAAGAAGCCCGGGAAGCGTCCGGCCGGGCCGGCGTCGGTGCCGAACGTCACGGGGGCGCCTGCGTCGACGAGGAGCTTCAAATTCCGAAGAGCCTGCCGGAGCGCTAGGCGGTACCCGGCAGCCGTTGGGCTCCGTCTCATGCGCCCCATGAAGGCTGGCTCGCTCACCCGGGCGACCTCGCGCTCGTCCGCCAACTCGGTGAAGAAGTCATTGTCGAAGAAGCCGGGGCGCTCGGCATATACGAAGGTGCTCATTTCCCGCGTGAGCGTCGGCACGTAACACACCTCGTTCGCTATGAGCGCGTTGATGAACGAGTCGTCCACGTCGGTGTCGCGCACGGAGTGCGCCACCATGCCGGTACCCATCTCCAGCAGCCGCTTCGCGTCATCCAGATAGAACAAGTGCGTCGCGACGCGGACGCCTCGCTCTTCACCGACGTCGAGCACTGCCTGCACGGCATCCCACGGCATCTTCCGCACCGTGCCGAGGTTGTCGTCGACGCGGAGCTTCAGCCAATCGACGCCGGCTTCGGCGTTCGCGATCGCAGCCGTGCGTGCCGCGGCCGGGTCGCTCCCGGCGATCACGGAGCCGGCCGCGAGAAGTCGCGCCCGAGGGTCGGTCGGGGACGCGGCGTCACGAACGGCGACGACCGCATCGCCATCACCCAGGCTGTTCACCGTGGTAACGCCGTACTGGGCGAAGAGCTCGAGGTCCCCTCGGATACGGTCCGATTCGCCGGTGACTCCCTGCGGCGCCCATCGGCCGCTGACGTGGCCGTGCGTGTCGATGAGACCGGGGATGATGAACTTGCCATCGAGCCTCACGATCCGCGCACCCGAGGGCAGGTCCCCTGCAGAGGCGATCGCGGTGATGCGGCCCTCCTCCACGATCATCGTGGCGTCGCGGATCGGCGCCGATCCCGTGGCGTCCCATACCGTCGCGCCGACGTAGGCGACGACCTGGGCGTCGAGTGAACCACTGCTCACCAAGAGGGCGAGCGCGAGCGCTGGGAGAGAGCGTAGAGTAGTCATGTCCGCACGTTAGGTTGCCGGCATCGGGTACGTAAAGGCCGGCGTCGATTCGCTTTGCCCGACGAGGACGTCTTGCTTGATGGAATGCGCGCTCCCATCGAAGTTGCTGGCGGCACGGCTCTCCTCCGTCACGACAAGGGCACGATGGCACGCACTCCAAGAAAGACGTCTCTGCTCGGAGAGCTGAAGCGGCGCCAAGTCTTCAAGGTCGGCGCGACGTATTCGGTGGTGGCGTTCGTGGTCATCCAGGTGGCGGATGTACTGGAGGAGGCGCTCCGGCTACCCGACGGCACGCTAACGACGGTTACCGTTATCGCGATCCTCGGCTTCCCGATCGCACTCCTACTCGCGTGGGTGTATGAACTGACGGATCAGGGCGTGAAGATGGACGATGACGTCACGCGAGAGCAGGCCCTGGTCACCACACCTCAGGCACTCACGGCGGATGACGTCGAGCGCCGCTCGATCGCCGTACTGCCTTTCGCGAATCTGAGCGCAGACGACGACAGCGACTACTTCTCTGACGGGGTGACTGACGACATCATCTCGAGCCTGTCTCGCATCCGTGACATCCGGGTGGTGTCCCGCACCTCCGTCATGCGCTACAAGGACAGCCAGCAGCCGGTCGGGTCGATCGCCGCGGAGCTGCGAGTCGCGACCGTGCTTGAGGGAAGTGTTCGCAAGGCGAACGGTCGCGTTCGAATTTCGGCTCAGCTCATCGATGCGGTGGAGGATCGACATCTGTGGGTGGAGAGTTACGACCATCCCTTGGAGGACATCTTCGACATCCAGTCTGAAGTGTCCCGCCAGATCGCCCAAGCACTCGCGGCGGAGCTGTCAGCCGAGGAGAAGGCGAGCCTCGAGCAGAGGCCCACCGCTGACGTGGAAGCGTACGACCTCTACTTGAAGGGTCGATACCTGTGGGACCGGCGTACCGTCGACGGCTTGGAGAAGAGCATTCGGTATTTCGCCCGTGCCCTGGAACACGACCCCGAATTCGCTCTCGCGGAAGCCGGTCTGGCGGACAGCTACGTGACGTTGGGCATGTATGGCATGCGCGCGCCGGACGAAGTGATGCCACTCGCAGGCGACTCGGCTACGCGGGCGCTCTCCCTCGATCCGAGAATGGCGGAGGCGCGCACCGCGTTGGCGACTGTCAAGGCTCTCTACGACTGGGACTGGGAGGGCGCCGAGCGGGAGTTCCGTCACGCGATCGGCACCCAGCCCAACTATCCGGTCGCGCACCAGTGGCTGGCCTCGAACCTGCTCACGCCGTTGGGCCGGTTCGAAGAGGCTCGCGCGGCGAACCAAACGGCTGGTGAACTCGATCCGCTGTCTCCGGCGATAGCGACGACGTTCGGCGTGATTTCCCTTTATGCCGCTGAGTACGAGACGGCGGTGCGGCAACTCTCCGAGGTGCTCGACGTGCATGACCGATTTGGAATGGCCGCGTTCTTCCGCGGGCAGGCGGAGATAGAGCTCGGGCTGGTGGACGACGCCGTGGACTCGTTGCGTCTCGCTTCGCAACTGACCGACTCGAGCGGTGAAGTGCTCGCGACGCTCGCGCACGCCTACGCCGCGGGCGGCAAGACCGCCGAGGCTCGCGACATCTTGGCGTCACTCGAAGCGCGGTTCGAGGAAGGATATGGATCGCCGGTGCTCAAAGCTCAGATCCATCTCGGGCTCGGCGAGCACGACCGCGCGCTGGATCTGCTCGAGCGGGCGGCCGACGTTCGAGCGAGCGACCTCGTTTGGCTCCGCGTGAGGCCCATCTACGAGCCGCTGCGGGGCAATCCTCGGTTCGACGCTATCCTGAGCACCGTAGGACTGCGATCCGATTGAGCCGCCCGGGGGGCCCTGCTTGTGCAGAGGCTCCCTAGCAGCCGCGGCCCGCCGTACTTCTGGGACAGGACCCTAGTACGCAGCGAGCTCGATCATCGCCTCGAGCACGTCGGGCGCTTGCGGTAAGATGACGTTCTCGACCTGCGGCGCGTAGGCGACCCAGGTGTCCATCGACGCCACGCGCTTCACCGGGCCGTCGAGCCAGGGGAAGAGCTCGTCGGCGATGAGGGCCGCGATCTCCGATCCGATGCCCCAGGACAGACTGTCCTCGTGCACGATCATGACCTTGTTGGTCTTCTTCACCGAAGCCGCGACGCGCTCCATGTCGAGCGGCTTCACGGTGCGTAGATCGATCACTTCCGCTTCGATGCCGTTCTGCTCCGACACCATCTTCGCCGCGTCGAGGCTCCGCTTCACCAGCGCGCCACACGTGACCACCGTGATGTCCGAGCCTTCTCGTCTGACTTTCGCTTTCCCGAAGGGAATCATGTACTCGGGCCCCGGATTGCGGCTCTTGTTGTAGACCTGGCGGTAGAGGTGCTTGTGCTCGAGGAAGAGCACGGGGTCCTCACAACGGATCGCGGTGCGCAGGAGACCGTTCGCGTCTTCCGCGGTCGCAGGCATGCACACGTACAGTCCGGGGCAGTGCGTGAAGAGCGTTTCACCCGTCTGCGAATGATAGATCGCTCCACCCCTCAGGTAGCCGCCGTACGTCGTGCGGATCACCATCGGAGAGGAGAACGCTCCGTTCGACCGGTAGCGCATCGTCGCGAGCTCGTTCCGGATCTGCATCATCGCCGCCCAGATGTAGTCGAAGAACTGAATCTCGACGACGGGTCTCATGCCGCGGAGGGCCTGCCCGATGCCGCGCCCCACGATGTTCGCCTCCGCGAGCGGAGAGTTGTACACACGCTCCGATCCGAATCGCCGTTGAAGGCCGTGAGTGACCTTGAAGACGCCGCCCTTGCCTTTGACTTGGCTCAACGCCTCCTCACGCGAAGCGTCCGCTACATCTTCTCCGAAGAGGACGATGCGTGGATCACGTTCCATCTCCTCGCGCAGGCACGAGTTCAGGAGGTCGACCATCGTGAGCAACTCGTCGCCCGCGTACCGCGGGTCGTCCTCGGTGTCGAAGTCGGAGGAAGTCGGGTCGACATCCTCCGAGTACAGATGGCGCATTGCGGTGCTGGGGTCCGGCTGCGGCGAGGCGAGCGCCTCGTCCGCCGCGGCGGCGACTTCGGCCTCGGTCTCGGCTTCGAGCGCATCGAGCTCTTCGCACGTCGCGATTTCCGCGTCGATGATCAAAGCTCGCGTCACCGTGAGGGGGTCGCGGGTCTTCTGGGCGGCCAGCTCTTCCTCCGTACGGTAGGCGCGCTCGTCATCGGACATCGAGTGCGAATACGGTCTCGTGCAGTGCGCGTGAATGAAGGCCGGGCCTTTCCGCGCGCGGGCGTATGCGACGGCTTCACCCGCCGCCCGATACGAGTCGACGATGTCGGTACCGTCACATTCGACGATGTGTAGACCCGGAAAGCCCGCGACTAGCTTCGAGATGCTGCCGCCCGCTGTCTGCACCTCGACGGGTACCGAGATCGCGTAACCGTTGTCCTCGATCACGTAGACGATCGGCAGGGCTAGGTTGCACGCCGAGTTCAGCGACTCCCAGAACTCCCCTTCGGACGTCGCGCCTTCGCCTGCGCACACGATGACGATCTCATCGTCCGCGAATCTCTCGATTCGCTCGCGCAGCCGCGGGATGCTCGGAATCTTGATCGTGGCTTCGGCGACGCCCACGGCCTGCAAGAACTGCGTACCGGTCGGCGACGAAGTGTTTGCGATGTTGTAGCGCACGTCGCCGTAGTGGGCCGGCATCTGCCGACCCCCCGTGGACGAGTCCGCTTCCGCACCCACAGCCTGAAGAAGATGGTCCAGCGGCGTTTGTCCCAACGCCAACGTCACGGCGCGGTCTCGATAGTAGAGGAAGAACCAGTCGTGTCCGGCCCTGCAGTGCTCGACAACCGCGACGCCGATTGCTTCGTGACCCGCGCTGGAGATCTGGAAAAAGATCTTGCTCTGCCGCATGAGACTGATTTCGCGATCGTCGAGGCGCCGCGACGTCACCATCGTGCGGTAGAAGCGCAGGAGCTGCTCGGAGGAGAGTCCCGCCAGATCGTGAGCTTCCAGAACCTCGTTCTCTTGAGTCGCCATGCTGTCCGAGTCGAGTGTTTGCTTCAGCGTCGAAAGATAGCCGGCTGCGGCCCCGCCGGCAGGGTTGACGACGGCTTCCTTGGGCTACCCAAGCGACGTCATCTCCTCACGGACCTGCTCGGGCCTCGTGACCGGCTGCCGGCAACTGTATCCGTGGCACACGTACGCGGCAGGAATACCGTCGATGAGGCCACGCGCCTCCTCGAGCAACGGCACGCCTGCTACCACCTCGTCGGGCGCGCGCCCCACGATCGTGAGATTTCGCGCGAAGCCCTGGTGTGCCGCTCGCACGAGCTCCCTGGTGGGGTCGTCCGCTCGATCGCCGATGATCGCCACCTCGATGGAGTCCGCGAGAGATCGGTCCGCGGCCGACAGCATGCGTCCAAAAGCGGCCCCGAAGCGCTTCAGCGCCGGGGCGTCTCCTCCGAGGATCAACAGCGCCATATCACGGTACCGAGCGTGGTCGAAGACATGCCCCGCACGGAGCAGCAGCTCGGCGGCTAAGGAGACTCCGGACGGAGTCGCGTTGTCCATGGGGTCTCGTGGCCGGAAGATCAGGCGCTCACCGTCGTCGGGTGTATCGTAGAGCAGGCCGTCCTCGGCGCTCAAGAAGCGCCTGAGGATGTCTTCGCACAGCGTGCGAGTCGCCGTGAGCCAACGCGGTTCGAGCGAGGCGGCGTGTAACGAGAGTAACGCGTTACCCAGGGCGGCGAAGTCCTCGAGGAACGCGGGAATCTTGCTCTCACCATCCTTGAACACGCGCCGGAGCTCACCTCCTGGGCGCGACTCCGTCCATAGGAAGTCAGCCGCCTCCGTGGCGATGTCCACGTAGTCCCAACGGCCCAGAGTGGCCCCGGCTTCCGCAAACGCACGAATGGCCATCCCGTTCCACGAGACCAGAATCTTCTCGTCCCTGAACGGTGGCTCGCGGCTTTCGCGGGCCTGCAGCAGGGTCGTGCGCGCGGCTCGCATTCGTTCACGGAAGTCCGATTCGCCCATCTCCACGGAGCGGGCGATGGCGGCCAGGTCGTGCGGAATATGCAGGATGTTCCGCCCCTCGAAGTTTCCACCCGCTGAGACGTCGTAGGCGCGCTGGAACAGCTCGGGGTCCTGCGCTTCGGTCGACGCGCCCAACGCATCTCGTACCTGCTCCGCGGTCCAGACGTAGAAGGCGCCCTCCACGCCCTCCGAATCCGCGTCCCGCGCAGAGTAGAAACCGCCTTCGGGCGAACGCATGTCCGTCGCCAGATAGTCCAGCGTGTCCTCCGCGACGGCGCGGAGATCTTCGGAGGCGGTCAGCCGGTACGCGTCGAGATAGGCTCGCGCCAGCAAGGCGTTGTCGTACAGCATCTTCTCGAAGTGGGGCACGAGCCAGCGGGCGTCGACCGAGTACCGATGGAATCCGCCACCCAGGTGATCTCGCATCCCGCCCGCGGCCATCCGACGAAGCGTGTGCACTGCCATTTCCAACGCCGCGGGCTCGCCATTCCTCACGTGATGCCGCATCAGCAGCTCAAGCGTAACCGGCTTCGGGAACTTCGGCGCCCCCCCGAATCCGCCGTGCACGGCATCGTATTGGTTCGCAAGCGCCCGGTATGCCGCTTCCAACGCCTCTGCAGTGCCCGCGTCCGTGTCCGGTGTCGAGCCAGCGGCTTGCTTCAGCGCCTCGATCAGGCGCGTTCCCATACTCCGCACCTCCTCAGGTCGGTCGCGATATGCGTCCCCGGCGCCTCTCAGCACCTGCGTGAACGAGGGCATGCCGTGTCGGGGCACCGGGGGGAAGTACGTACCGCCGTAGTACGGGATTCCGTCCGGCGTGAGGAACGCGGTGAGCGGCCATCCGCCGCCCCCGGTCATGGCCTGCACAGCCTTCATGTAGATCTGATCGACGTCCGGCCGCTCTTCGCGGTCGACCTTGATGCTGACGAAGAGCTCGTTCATCAGCGCCGCGACCGTCACATCCTCGAATGACTCCCGCTCCATTACATGGCACCAGTGGCATGCCGAGTACCCGATGGAGAGCAAGATCGGGCGGTCGTCGTCGCGGGCCCGTGAGAGCGCTTCCTCCCCCCAAGCGTACCAATCGACCGGGTTTTGTGCGTGCTGCAGCAGGTACGGACTCGTTTCCTTGGAGAGGCGGTTCGGCATGCGCCCAGTGGGTTCAGAGGAGACCCCAGGTTAGCGGTGCGAACCGTGCACGGACAGTAAACATATGTAGCCAGCGGCCAATACAATCGTTGTGGTGCCGTGACGGCCTCCCTAGATTTCGGGCATCGACCTGCCTGCGAGGGGCCGATCTCCGCCGCGAAGGACAAGATTCTGTCGTTGTACTCGAAGATGGCCGGCCTAGCGCTGAGGCGCCCGGGAACGATTCCGTACATGCTCACGAACGCATGGGCGTTTCGCGCTCGCGGTTGGTACCTTCGGCCTCCCTTTCTTCCCGTCCCTCCTCGCTCGTACATGCGCTGGCGGATGGAGACTGCCTACGGGGACGCCGGCGCGACCCCGAGCGATGAAGAAATCGAGCGGTATCTGCGCTGGACGGCGCACATGAGAGGACAGATGAAGCGGAGGGTGGGTGGGTAGACTGATCCTGCTCATCGCACTCGGAGTCGTGGCGGCGTACTACTTCCCGGACTCGCGCCAGGCCATGGAGAATGCCGCCGCACCGGTCGTGGCTCCGATCGTCAAGTGGAGCACCCAGGGAGAGATGGCCCAGGTCGGAGAGAACGTAGTGGCGCACGAGCGACTCACAGGGGAGCTCCCAGACCGGCGCAACTGGTCGGGGTGGCTCGACTACCGATACCCGGTCGACGAAATGAAGAAGGACCCCTGGGGCTCGCGCTATCAGCTGCGCGTATGGGCCGATTCCGTGGCGATCGTCTCGGTGGGACCGGACCGGATGCGCTCGACCGAAGACGACTTCTCAGTCGTCACGCCGCGGGAGCGCAGGGGCCGATAAACGACGCTCCCTGGACCTCGTCGACTCGAGCGTCGCGCGATTCGTGCTGAGTGTCGCGCTGACCGGGAACGTCGCATCGGGCAAGTCGACGGTTGCGGAGGCGTGGGAGGCTGCGGGCGTGCCGGTGGTCAGCGCCGATGATCTCTCTCGGCGCGCGGTGGAGCCCGGTACGTCTGGTCTTCAGGCGGTGGTCGAGGCGTTCGGTGAGCAGCTCCTCACGGCGGACGGCACGCTCGACCGGCTCCGTCTGGGCGAGCTGATCTTTTCGGACGAGGCTGCGCGCCGGCGGCTCGAGTCCATCATGCACCCCATCATCTGGCAGCTCCGGGACCTATGGCTCGCGGAACGGATGGCGGAGGGCGCGACGCTCGTCGTGTCCGAGATTCCGCTGCTCTTCGAGGCCGACCGGCAAGGTGACTTCGACCGCGTCGTGCTCGTCGACGCGCCGGACGAGGAGCGGCTTCGCCGCCTAGTGGAGTTGCGGGGCTCCAGCTCCGTCGAAGCCCGACGGATCATGGCGGCACAGATGGGTCCCGCAGCGAAGCGAGCGAAGGCCGACTTCGTCATCACGAACGATGGCACGCTCGAGCAGCTGCGCGCCGCGGCCGTCGACGTCCTGCGGCAGTTGCGCGACGGGACGAGCGAAGAGGCCACGCTGCGCATCGACTTGCACGTGCACACGGAGGGCAGCTGGGACTGTCTCTCGGATCCGGAGGCGGTGCTGGAGCGCGCACGCCTGAGGGGGCTCGACCGAATCGCGATCACAGACCACAACCGACTGGACGTGGCGCTGCGCATGGCCGAGGCGCACACCGATCGGATCATTCCAGGCGAAGAGGTGAGGACCGCTGAGGGCATCGACGTGATCGGGTTGTATCTGTGTGAGGAGATCCCCGAGGGCACGCCGGTCAGCGAGACCATCGGACGGATCCGCGAGCAGGGCGGAATCCCATACCTTCCGCACCCCTACGCGGGAGGCAAGGGAGGACGGGGGCGCCTGGCGGACACGCTGGCCCCGCTCTGTGATGTCGTTGAGGTGTTCAACGCGCGCTTGCACCAGCCACGGCAGAACGAGCTCGCCGAGGAGTTGGCCGGGCGCCACGGACGGCTCAGAGGCGCTGGCTCGGACGCGCACACACTCGGCGAGCTCGGTCGTGCGTACATCGTCGTGCCGCCGCACCCGAACCGACCGGAGGCGCTGCTGACGGCTCTTGAAGGCGGTCGAACCGTGGGCACGGCCTCGCCGTATCTGGTGCACCTCGCGTCCACTTGGGCGAAGGCGCGAGGGAGGTGGCGGCGGTAGCGGCCTCCAGCGACATGGAGATAGCTTCACTGATCTATTCCTCGAGGGTCAGGAGACCATCTTGAGCTACCGGACGCCACGGGCGCGTGCGGCGATGGTCAACGAGACCAGGGACGCGCTGTTGGCTTCGCGGCGGGCGGTACTCACGACCCACCTCAACGCTGATGGGGACGGGGCAGGCTCGGAAGCGGCCGTCGCGTCGTGGCTCCGTGCCAACGGGACCGAGGTCTGGATCATCAATCCGACGCCGTTTCCGGATACGTTCGGCTTCCTGATCGAGCGTGAAGAATGGATCGTTCCAGCGGGCTCGTCCAAAGCGCGTGACCTGTGCGACCAGGCCGACTTGGCGGTTGTGTTGGACACCGGTGAGGTGCCACGGATCGGTCGGGTACGCGATCTCATCCGTGATCTTCCGACCGTGGTCGTCGACCACCACCCACCCGGTGAGCACGCGATCGGGGGCATCTCTTTCCGCGACCCGGAAGCTTGTGCCACCGGGGAGTTGGTGTGCGATCTCATCCATGCCGCCGATGGTCCCTGGACAGATCACATCGCGCTCGGCATTTACGTGGCGATCCTGACTGACACCGGGTCGTTCCGGTTCTCCAATTCTTCATCCGCGAGCCATCGCATCGTGGCGGACATGATCGAGCGTGGGGTTGAGCCCGAGAGTGTGTACGAGCGCGTCTATGGCGCTGCGCCCCTGAAGAGATACCAGCTTCTGCGCCACGCGCTGGGCACGCTGGAATACGATGCGGAGCATGGGATCTCGTGGATGACCGTGCCGAGCGAGGCCTTCGACGAGCTCAATGCCACCACAGACGACCTCGAGGGTATGGTGGATGTCCCGCGCTCGATTGAGGGAACCCGAGTTGGACTGCTCTTCCGAAAGACCAGCAAAGGCGATATCAAGGTGTCGTTCCGCTCCAGTGGGCCGGTGGACGTGAACAAACTCGCTCGCCGCTTCGGCGGCGGCGGTCACGAGAAGGCGTCTGGGGCGATGGTGCCCGGTCCGCTGGACCGCGCGATCGAGCGCGTCCTGGGGGCCACACGCAAGGCCGTTGTACGTGACGCGACCAAGGGAGAAAAAGAGGACCGATGACGCAGTCTCGAGCGGAGGACCGATGGGCCGACCCAGGTGTTCCGGAGGCGCTGCCCCGGTTGCTGACCCGGGTGCGTGACCACCTCGGCGTGGGCGCGCTCGACCGGCTGTGGATCTTCCCTCCGGTTCGGCGGGGACGGCGGGAACAGGGCCTGGTTGCCGTGAGTACCTTCCTCGTCGGTGAAGACCGACGGGTGATGATCACCGCGGCCTACACGGCGGAGCACACCGGAGGGGGCGTGACCTTCGAGGCGTCGTTCACTCAGGAAGGCGAGGCGCCGCCCGAGCGCTTTCCCAGCGTAATGGCCGGAGTCGTGCGCCGTAGCGGGGAGGGACTCGGGGAGGCTCGCGAAGTGGAGATCCACGGTTCCGCCGAGAAGTTCGAGCAACTGCTGGAGGAGGTCGACATGGAATTTTTTGAAGCGTGATATCCGTGAGTTCGCTTTTGACCCCACATCCGTTCATCCGGCTCTTCGGGCGCTTCTTGCATGAACAGGGGCTGCCGGTCACGCATCAGCGCGAAGCGGTTGCCCAAGTCGTGTTCGCCTCGGACGAGCACCTCTCGGTAGACGACATCGAGCAGGATCTTCGTGCACGGGGTGAGCGGATCGGGAGGGCGACCATCTATCGGACTCTGGACCTGCTGGTCCGCAGCCGCCTCGTCGAGGAGCACGACTTCGGCGAGGGCTTCAAGCGGTATGAGCACCGCCTCTCGGTGCGCCCCATCCACGAGCACCTCATCTGCCTCAGCTGCGGAAGTGTCGATGAGTTCGAGAGCAACGAGCTCTACGGTGTCGAGAAGCGCGTGCGGCGCGAGCACGGATTCGCTCCGGTCCGGCATCGACTCGAGATCTACGGTCTCTGCCAGGAGTGCCGCGAAGCCGGTGTCGAGCTACCGAGCGAAGGCTTGACCTGCCCGATCGAGACGGTCTGACGGTCGCCGCGGTCAGAGGAAGTGCCGAATCGACGAGATCCGGAAGCGGCCGGCGGGGGAATGGGGGATCATCATGGTGCGAAACCCGAGAGCCACGAGGGTCGATCCGATGGAGGCGTTGTGTTCCGAGTGATCGATCGAGCCTAGGCCGTGAAGCCCTCCTCCGCCGCCGTTCCGCAGCGGCCCGCCGAGCGCTTCCCGTGGTCCGAAATCGAGCGCGCGACTGGATCTCCCACTCTGCGGGGGAACCGCATCCGGCTCCAGTTCGAGGGCTCGAACACGTTCGACGCCTGGCTCGAGGCGATCGATTCGGCGCAACGCTTCGTCTACTTCGAGAACTACCTGGTCCGAGACGATCGCGTTGGCAGGGCGTTCCGCGAGGCGCTCGTCAAGAAGGCCAGAGAGGGGGTACCGGTTTTCTTGCTGCACGACTGGATCGGTTGCTGGGCGACCCCGCGCAAGTACTGGAAACCGTTACGCCAGGCAGGTGTTCGGGTGTGCGCGTTCAACCGGCCGTCGCTAGGCGTGGGAGATGCGTTCGGCGTTCTCCAGCGCGATCACCGGAAGCTCATCGTCGTCGATGGCGAGGTGGCATACGTGGGTGGATTCTGTGTCGGCAACGAGTGGGCCGGCAGTTCGAGCGAGGCACCCTGGCGGGACACGGGCGTCGAGATACGTGGTTCGGCGGTGCGTGCGGCGGCCGCCGCGTTCGAGTCGCTGTGGGGCAAAATCGGTGAGCCGATCGGCCGGGAGCAGACGCTTCCGCACCCGCCTGATACGGGCGAGACGCCCATCTGGTTGATCGAAGGGGAGCCGGGTAAGACGCGTGTCTACCGAACGCTCCACCTGGCCGCCGCGCGAGCGAGGCAGCGCATCTGGATCACCGATGCGTACTTCGTCGCACCGCGATCGATCTCGGAGGCGCTCGGCGCCGCGGCCCAGCAGGGCGTCGACGTGCGCATCCTCGTACCCGCCCACAACAACTGGCCGCTAGTGGGCAGCTTGTCCCGCGGCGGGTATCGCTTCTTGCTGGAGTCGGGCGTGCGGATCTTCGAGTGGCAGGGGCCGATGATGCACGCGAAGACCTCGGTCGTCGATGGTCTCTGGTGCCGCGTCGGGTCGAGCAACCTCAACTCGGCGAGCCTGATGGGGAACTGGGAGCTCGATGTCGGCGTTCTGGATACGGACCTGGCGATGCAGCTCGAGGGATTGTTCGTCGCCGATCTGGCTTCGTCGGCCGAGATCGTGCTTCCTGGCCGGGCAGCAGTCGTGCCCGACCGCGTGTCTTCACAGTCGGCGACGCGGACAGCATCACTCGATCCGGAGGGCACGCTACCGGAGCGGTTGGAGCAGCAGCTCCGTACGCTGGGCTACGCGCCGGGGCAGATCACTCTCGCCCCACTCGTACGGGCGAGCGCTGCGTTGGGTGAGGCGCTTGCGGGTGACCGGCCTTTGGGCCGCGAAGACCGCACGGTGCTCGGGACGGTATCGGTGATGATCACTGCGGTCGCGACGTTCGCTTGGTTATTCCCGACGGCGGTGGGGTGGATCGTATGGGCCGTGGCCGCGTGGCTTGCGGTGACGACAGGAGTTCGCGCGTATCTTCAGGCCCGACGCGCGCGGGCGGAGGAGCGTGCGGCAGCGTTCGACCTGAAAATCGAACAGAAAATTGAGAAATCGTGAACGAAGTCGACATCGGAATCTTCATCGCCTTTACAGCGGGACTCTTCTCATTCTTGTCCCCGTGCGTGTGGCCGCTCGTGCCGAGTTATCTCACGCTCGTGACCGGCATGAGCCTCGAGGACCTGCAGGAGGGAGTGAACCGGAAGGCTACCTTCATCCACTCGCTGCTTTTCGTCTTCGGCTTCAGCGCGATCTTCATCACGCTAGGCGCGTCCGCCTCGTTCCTCGGGCAGTTCTTCAAGCAGTACGAGCTGTGGATCGTGCGTATCGGTGGGCTGATCATCGTCGTGCTCGGTCTTCACCTGTCGGGCGTGTTCAAGCTCACGCCGCTCATGCGCGAGATGCGCATCCACGTCAACGACAAGCCGGCCGGCTACCTCGGCACGCTGGGTGTGGGCATGGCGTTCGGCGCGGGTTGGACGCCGTGCATCGGCCCGATTCTGGGCGCGATCCTCACATACGGCTTCTCGCAGGACACGATGTGGGCGGGCGTCGGGTTGCTCACGGCCTATTCCGCCGGCCTCGCGATCCCGTTTCTCGTGGCGGCGCTCGCGCTGGACGCGTTTCTGCAGGCGTTCAAGCGCTTCCGCGGCTGGATCCCCGTGATCGAGAAGGCGTCCGGCGGCATGCTCATTGCGCTCGGCGTCCTGCTCATGACTGGCCAGCTCACCGCGTTGACCGCGATGTTGGCGCGCTTCACTCCGGACTTCATCTATAACCGAATCTAGAAGCGGATGCATCCGGACGGGACGCTAGCTGGCCGGGGTCAGTCTCCGGAGGCGGTCGCCAGTCGGGACTCCAGATCTTCCTCGAGCATCTGGCGCCGAAGCAATCGCGCGTACGTCCCGTGGCCGCTGATCAAATCAGCGTGCGTCCCCCGTTCCACCAACTCTCCACCCTCGAGCACGAGGATCTCGTCCGCGTGCATGATTGCCGATACGCGATGGCTGATGATGAACGACGTCCGTCGCTTCATCACGGAGCGAAGGTCCTCCAAGATCTTCGCCTCCGTGTGCGTATCGACCGCGGAGAGCGCGTCGTCCAGGACGAGGATCAGCGGGTCGCGCGCGAGGGCGCGAGCTAGAGTCGCGCGCTGCTTCTGGCCTCCGGACAGGTTGATGCCTCTCTCTCCCAACCGCGTGCGGTAGCCATCCGGAAAGTCCTCGATCTGCTCGGCAAGCTGAGCGATGCCCGCCGCTGCCGATATGACGTCGGACGGCTCGCCGGACTCCGTGACGAGCGGCTCCTCTGAATCGAGCCCTAGACCGATGTTGTCCGCGATGGTCGCCGAGAACAGGAAGGAGTCCTGCGGCACCATGCCGATGCGCAGGCGCAGGTCCGCGGGATCGACGTCGGTGAGCTTCACTCCGTCCAAGAGGATTTCGCCGCCGGTCGGATCGTATCGGCGGGCGAGCAGCCCCACGAGCGTGCTCTTGCCCGAGCCGGTCGGCCCGACGATGGCGACGGTCGCTCCGGGCTCGACAACGAAGTTGATGGCGTCGAGCACGTCCCGATTGGTGTCCGGGTACGCGAACGAGACATTCCGGAATTCGATCCTACCGAGCGCGTGTGCGAGGGAAGCCGGCTCCAGGGGCACCTCGACCGCAGGCTTCACGGCCAGGATCTTGTTCAGGCGCCCCATCGACGCCGCGCCGCGTTGATACAGGTTCACGACCCAGCCGAGCGCTATCATGGGCCAGATGAGCATCATCAGGTAGAAGCCGAAGGCGACGAAGTCTCCGATCGTCATCCGTCCTGCGATCACCTCGAGCGCCCCCAACCACGTTACGAGCACCATGGCGACGCCGGAGATCAGCATCAGACCCGGATGGAAGGCCCCCGCTGACAGCACCAGGCTCATGTTCTTCCGCCGGTATGCCTCGTTGAAGGCATCGAACTGGCGTGCTTGCTCGGCTTCCTGCGTGTACGCGCGAACGATCCGTACGCCGGTCAGGTTCTCCTGGACGAAGGTCGAGAGCGAGGAGAACTGCTCCTGGATGTCCTCGAAACGGCGGTGGATGATGTGCCCGAAGCCCAACACGACTGGCGGCAACACGATCATCGGCACCATGGCGTAGAGCGTGAGCCGTGGGCTGATCCAGATCATGAGCGAGAGCGAGAAGACGAACCCTACGATCGTGTTGGCCGTGTACATGATCGCCGGCCCCACGGCCATCCGTACCGCGAGGGTATCGTTGGTCGCACGGCTCATCAGATCACCCGTTCGCGTGGCGCCGTAGAACGTCGCGTCGAGCCGGAGAAGGTGGCGAAAGAAGTCGTCGCGCAGATCGCACTCGATACGGCGGCTCATCCCGTTGAGCAGCTCACGCATTCCGTATCGCGCCACCCCACCGACGAATGCCGTCATCACGATCAGGCCCGCATACGTCGCGATCCGCGCGGAGGCAACGTCGGGGTCGGAGTCCTCCATCCCGTCGAGCGCGAGCTTGATGAGGTACGGGCCCGCCATCTGGAACAGGTTAGCGAAGAAGACGAACACCACGCCCCAGTACAGCGCCCGCATGTACGGTCGGAAGTACGGAAGAATCGCTCGCAGTTCGCCCATCGAACCCTCCAGGGAGCCTCTGCACAAGTAGGGCACGCCGCGTTACGGCGCCACGGCCCCAGAGGGGAAGGTGATCACGGAGGTCACGGCGGCAGTGGCCGACTGGTCCTAGGTTGGCCGACGAGATGGGCGTGTCCCACGACCGCACGAGTGCGATCGGACAAGAGCTGCCTCGGCTACGCGAGTGAAGCGCCCAGTCTTGTTAGCAACTGTGTGCGAACTCAAGCTCTGAAGCGTGGGTGGGGTCCCAGGATACGCCGTCTCGAACCATAGCGTTGGCGATCACAAGCAACTTACGCATGCAGGCGGTGAGGGCGACTTTCGGAGGCTTGCCACGTTCTGTGAGCCGCTGGTAGAAGACGCGGATCGCGGGATTACGCTGACTAGCGGTCAGGGCCGCCATGTACAACGCCACGCGTACGGAACGACGGCCTCCCCAGACCATTCGCTTACCTCTCAACGTACCCGAGTCCCGGTTCAGAGGGGCGACGCCGGCAAGCGCAGCGATCTGTTGCCGGTTCAGCTGCCCGAGCTCGGGGAGCTCTCCGATCAGCGTGCGTGAGACGACCGGACCGATCCCCGGTACGCTCCGCAGCAGATCCTCCTTCGCGCGCCACACCGGGCTCGCCTTGATGCGACGCTCGAGTTCCGAGTCCACGGACTTCAGCTTGCGCTTGAGCCACTCGATGTGCTCGCCGATGTCCTTCGCCACCGTGGTGGACGCCATCTTCAGCCGGTTCTTCTCCGCGACCATCATCTCGAGCAGTTGACGACGACGGGCCAGAAGGGCCGTTAACTGCTGGGTGTCCTCGTCCGGCAGCACCCGCACCTCTGGCCGCACCCGCTCGCCGAACAGCGCCAATACCCTCGCGTCGATCCGGTCCGTCTTGGCGAGCTGGCCCGTTGCCCGCGCGAAGTCGCGCACCTGCCGCGGGTTCGCTACCACCACCGGGATCCCCGCTTCGGCGAGTGCCGCCGCCGCCGGCATCTCGTACCCGCCGGTCGCTTCCAGAACGACTAGCTCAACCGGACGCTCGCACAGCTGCTCAACAAGCATTTCGATCCCAGATTCGTCGTTCGAGACCGTCCACCCCTCGTCTTCTACCGCCACCTCGAGCTCCGCCTTTGAGACATCGATCCCTACGTACGCCTCGGCCTCAGACATCCCTCTCTCCAGACTCGGGAGGATGATCGTGCATCGTCCTATCTTGCAGATCCGGGCTCCCTCGGCCCCAACAACTGTTCGGACTCATCACGATCTAGAAGACCGTGGATAAAGTCCGGTCATCGCTGTTGTGTTAAATCAGGAGGACACGAGGGTTTTTGCAGCGAGGACGGCGATGGCGGTAGGCAAGCGGCCCGAGGCTCGGCAGGGCGAGATGTTCGTGGTGGCGAGCGAGATTCGGGCCTTGGACAACCCGTTCTACTGGGCCTTGAACGAGCTTCTGGCGAAAAGCGGGTTTGACGAGTTCGCGGAAGAGGCATGCCGTGAGTTCTACGCGGACAATCGGGGTCGGCCGGGGATTGCTCCCGGGGTGTATTTCCGAATGATGATGGTGGGCTACCTCGAAGGGATCGGCTCGGAGCGGGGCATTGCCTGGCGGTGTGGGGACTCGTTGTCGTTGCGTGAGTTTCTGGGATACGGGTGGGCGAAGAACCCGCCGGAGCATTCGACCCTGTCGAAGACGCGCAAGCGCCTGAGCGTGGAAGCGCACGCGGCGGTGTTCGGGCGGGTGCTGGAGCTGCTGAAGGGGTCGGGGTTGCTGAGCGGCAAGACGCTGGGCGTCGACTCGACGACGCTGGAGGCGAATGCGGCGATGCGCACGATCGTGCGGCGCGACGACGGGTTGGGCTACGATGAATGGCTGCAGCAGGTGGCCCGGGCGTCGGGGATCGAGACGCCGACGCGCAAGGATCTGACGACGCTGGACCGGAAGCGTCCGAAGAAGGGCTCGAACAAGGACTGGGTGCATCCGCACGACCCGGAGGCGCGGATCACGAAGATGAAGGACGGCAGGACGCGCCTGGCGCACAAGTTGGAGCAGGCGGTCGACATGGAGACCGGTGCGCTTGTGGCGGTGACGGTGCAGACGATGGACGGGGGAGATGTGGCGTCGCTGCCCAACACGCTGGACGAGGCAGAGCGGCAGCTGGAAGTAGTGCAGGTAGAGCCCGAGGAAGTGGTGGCCGACAAAGGCTACCACTCGAACAAGACCATGACGGGCGTGAAGGAGCGGGAGCTGCGCAGCTATGTGAGCGAGCCCAACCGCGGGCGCCGGAAATGGAAGAACAACCGGGACGCGCAGAAGCCGACCTACGACAACCGCCGCCGGATCCGCGGCAACCGGGGGATGCGGCTGCTGCGCCAGCGCGGCGAGAAGGTGGAGCGGGGGTTTGCGCACTTGCTTGTGACCGGAGGGCTGCGTCGCGTCCACATACGGGGCCAGGAGGAGATTCGAAAACGGATGTTGATCCACGCGGCGGCCTTCAACCTCGGCCTTCTCATGCGCAAGCGGTTCGGGGTTGGAACCCCCCGTGCGTTACAGGGCCTCGCTACCGTACAAGCTGCGCTCGCAACTCAGGTTACAACCCGCGTCTCGCGCTTTTTCCGCCGTATTCGGCGCTATTTCGCCTTCCTTGGGCCGAATATCGCCTCGTCAGACCCCAAAACCCGCTTCTTGCACAACAACACAGCCCCCGCCCGCGTGTCTGCCTTCTCTCCCACCCATCATCCGCTGGGAACCTATTTCTTCCACGGACTGCTAGGACCCTAGGCGGGACGGGCTACCGACCCTGTGTACCCAACGAAACTACCTATTCGTCGTCATACAAGGCTTGGGGAGCCGCGTCGCTCAGCGGCTGCCGGTGACGTAGTTCGTCATCTGTTGGATGTAGAATTGCTTGTCTTCGATGATGCCCCGCACCACGTCGCCGATCGAGATGACGCCCACGACCCTCTCCGCGACCACTACCGGCAGGTGTCGGACGGAATTGTCGGTCATGAGGGCCATCGTCTGTTCGACCGTGAGCTCGGGATGAGCGCAGATGACCGGATAGGACATGATCTCGCGGACCTGGGTCTCCTCGGACGCCTTGCCCTTGAGAATCACCTTGCGAGCGTAGTCGCGCTCGGAGACGATGCCGACGAGCTGCTCGCCCTCCATGACCAGCAGCGCTCCGACCCCCTTCTGCGCCATCTGATCGATGGCCTCGTAGACCGTGGCATCGGGGGACAAGGACCAGACGTCCCGACCCTTGGCGTTCAGGAGATGGGAGACGTGCTTCATCGAGGACCGCCTTGAGCAGTTGTCACTGAACCGGCCCTGGATTGAGCACAGACACGCTGATGAGCCGGCGAAGATCATCCAGATCCTGACCCTGCATCCTGGCATGTCCGAACTCGTGGAGCAAGAAGACGTGGTGCGGGGGCTGAAGCGTCCGGAAACGGGGGCGGGGGGGGATGGGCGGGGACCCAGCGCCGCGTGCTTCGCGCCGAGTCGGTTCCGGCGAACGAGAAGATCGTCTCCCTGTTTCGAGCCGCATACCGACATCATCGTGAAGGACCGGCGCGACACCTACTACGGGCACAAAGTCTTCGTGACGGCGGGGGCTTCGGTGCTGGTCCTGGACTGCGCGGTCGAGGCGGGCAGTCCGGCCGACGCGACGATGGCGCTGCCGATGCTCAAGCGTCAGAATGCGCTCTACGGTCGTCCGCCCGTGCAGGCGGCGATGGACGGTGGCTTCGCATCGAAGCAGAACCTGAGAGACGCGAAGGAGTTGGGAGTCGAGAACGTCTGCTTCCAGAAGAAACGTGGGCTCAAGGTCAGCGAGATGCGGGGAGCACCTGGGTCTACAAGCGACTCCGTGACTTCCACGCGGCGATCGAGGGGCTGATCGCGTTACTCAAGCGGGTGTTCGGGCTCGACCGCTGTACCTGGCGGGGAGCCGAGTCGTTCGCAGGCTACGTGCAGGCCTCGGTGCTGACGGCCACCCTGCTCACGCTGGCCCGCCATCTGTTGGCCTGAATCCAGGCGCACCACCTCCCCAAGGCTCTTCTCCCACGCCTGAGCACGGGGGCAGGGAGCACCGTGCCTGCTCCTCGCAGGATCCCGTCTCACATACCCCTTCCACAGCCCATGGGGGGATGATCAGCCCACACCACACACCGTCCCAACTCCATTAATGACAGCCC
>CBDANQ010000026.1:0-25287 GCA_965197725.1 Longimicrobiales bacterium | reverse complement strand
TGCTCGCGGTCCTGCTCTTCTCCACTCTTCGCGAAACCGGTCCCTCCGCGCAGTCGGCGGCGGATCCTGCTGCGACGAGCGCGTTGCGCGAGACTGGCTAGAGCTGATGGGTTCAGGGGGCCCGCAACTCACCGGGGATCTCGACGCGGCGCGCCGCGATTTGGCCGACCACGGGCTGTGCCTCGTGGCGCGCGCCCTGGAGCCCGGCCGCTTGGACCGTACCCGAGCGCGCCTGTACGAGGTCGCCCTCGCTGCGCCGCCCAATAGCCGCGGGTACCGGCTCGACGCCGATCTCACGAACCAGCGGATCTGGACGCTTTTGAACCACGGCCAGGAGTTCGTCGATCTGAGCATCGACCCGACGGCGCTCGAACTCGTCGAAGCGCTGCTCGGACGGGCCATTCTCCTCTCGAACCTCAGTGCGAATATCACCGAGCCAGGTGGTGGCGAGATGCGGATGCACTGCGACCAGGGCTACTTCCCCACGCCCTACCCAGCCGACCCCGTGGCGGCCAACGCCATGTGGTTGCTCGACGACTTCACCGCTGACAACGGCGCCACTCGATACGTTCCGGGGTCGCACCGCCTCGACCACGGCCCCACCGACCACGAGGGACCGCCGCCTGCGACGCTGCCGCTCGTCGCACCGGCGGGCACGCTCGCGGTGATGGACGGTCGCCTGTGGCACCGCACTGGGTGCAACTGCACCCCGGACGAGACCCGAGCCGGTGTGTTCGCGTACTACACGCGGCCCTACATTCGTACTCAGGAAAACTGGTTCGTGTCCCTCGCCGACCATGTGGTCGAGCAGGCCCGTCAGCCCGGCCGTCTCCGACAGTTGCTCGGATTCGACGCCTGGCGTGGCCTCGGTTTGGTGGATGGCGGGGAGCACGGACCCGCCCCGTGATTCTCGCGTCGGCGTGTCGCGAGCAGGATGGGAGTACGGCAGCTTCTGTCAGATACTCAGCTGGTGCAGGCGGCGTAGCGGTGTTTGGCTAGCCGGACGCATAGCTCGACGTCGGCAGCGAGCAGGTAGCCCTGTGTCGCCAGTTGCTTTGCCGCCTCGCGAACTCGGTCCAGATAGTCGTGCGCGTCGCGATAGCGCTCTTCGAGCGACGCTCGCGGGTCTCCCCTGGCCTCGCGGGTCTGTCGATCGACGGCGAACGGGATTGTGGACCCCAGGTACTCCAAGAGCTGGTCCGACGCGCCGGTGCTCGCGTGGCGCGGGTTCCAGCCGGTGTGGGTTGCGACGGGAACGGTGACGTCGGGCATGCGGATACCGCCGAGCTCGTTTCCGTCTGCGTCGACCGCGGAGACCCGGCACGGGTACTCGTCGCCTAGGGGGCGGGCGGGGAAGGAGCCAACCCCGGACGCCTCGCCCGGGCCGAGGTCCATCGGTCGAAGAGTGCACAGGCCCTTGCCGTCCGGCCGAGCCATGCCCGGGATCTTCGAGACGGCATCCAACACCTGCTCGCGTCTGGTCGCAGTCCCCTCGCTCGCGCGAGGGACCACGCTCGGGGGTGGCGCCGTATCGTCGGCGACCCAGCGAAGCAGATTCGTGAGCGCCGCTCGCATGAGCGGCGTGTAATCGACGACGTTGAAGCAGTTGCCCCCGCGGCTGCCGAAGAGACTGAGGTCCATCAGCGGCAGGGAGCCCGGGCCGTGCTGGGTGGAGGCGAACAGGTAGTGCCGAGTCTCGTCGGGAAGCGCGACATCGCCTCCGTCGATGACGGAGGTGTGCGCGAGCGAGGCGTCGCCGCGCCAGTACTCCGCTGCGGTGTTCGTGTAGATCACCTTGGGCAGGGAGCCAGCTTCCTGCAGCCGGGCCAGCAGACCGTCGGTGTTCCCTGACCGCGGGTCGGTCTGCGCGTTGTCCGCAAACGGAAAGCGGTGTCCGAAGCTCGGCGTTGGCTGTACGGACGGCTGTGCGAGGCGGTGGTTGAACTCGCCGCGGCGCCCGCCCGCAATGTGCGCGAGGATTCCATCGAACGCTCTTCCACCGTCCTCCGTGCGGTTCAGCCCAAGGTGCAGAAACGTGCGCAGGAAGCGGCCGCACTGAGACTGGCCGGTTCCCACGACGTGGTCGATGCGGCCTGCCGCGGGGTTCGCGTCGCCGTCGCTCGAAAAGAAGGCCGCCAGGTCGCGAACCGCGAGGAGCCCGACGCCCGCCACCGGGCAACGCCCAGTGCGGTAGACCAAGTCGTAGATGCGGCCCGGCTCGAAGCCGCCGCGGAGCCAGACGTGTTCTGGATCCGCGACTACGGTGTCGCCATCCGCTCGCGCGAAGCGCCACTGGTCCTGCCCGAGCTCGACGGGCTCGTCCCAGAGGCGATCCCGGGCGAGCAGCTTCGCCTCGGGATCGTCGATGTCCGCCGCGGGGATCCGCTTGTGCACGCCGAGCGAGCCGACGTGCTGATCCGTGAGGTTGACCGATGCGCATGGGGCGTGGAGCTGAAGCCGGAGTTGAAGCCAGTCCGCAACGGGAGCGCCTGCGGGGTCCACGAGGATCGGCACGTCCAGCCCCATGCGCGTCGCGTCGCGAGGAACGTCCCACTGCCAACCGCACCAACCGACCGACCAGCCTTCGCGGAACAGGAAGCCATCCCCGGCGTCGATCTCGGGAGTGGGCTCGAACGTCCGGGCGCTGCGATTGAACATGCCCGTCGCTGTCCGTCGGCCCCGGTTCGGTACCTCGAGCAGGAGCGCGCGCTGTCCGCGCAACGGGTCGGCTGGCTGCAGGAGGACGGCATCTCCGCGAAAGTGAACAAGGCCGTCCCCGCCGCGCTCCGCCTGGGCGAGATCGACGATTCCGCTGTTCTGCGGATGAGCCGGGTCGACTGCGTAGTCGACGACGGCGTTGATCTGCTCGTACGCCCCCACCGAACCAAAGTCGGTGCCCCCGTCGTACGGCTCGCGCGAGAGTATCTGAAAGCTAGCTACCGCCATTCATCGGGCCCTTCCTGTTGGGCTAGTGTACCGCGGGACGGATCTGAAGTATCGTGGCGCCGCCATGCCGCTTCGTGATCGAATCGCTGCCAGGCCCCGGTACAAGTGGTACGTCCTCGGCGTGTTGACCGCCGTGTATGCGTCGAGCCACGTGGACCGGCAGATCATGGGCATCCTGCTGGAGCCGATCAAGCTCGAGCTCGACGCCAGCGACACTCAGATGGGATTCTTGATCGGCCTGACCTTCGCGATCTTCTACGCGACGCTAGGCATGCCTATCGCGATGCTTGCGGACCGAACGAATCGCCGCAACATCATCGCAATCGCGACCACGGTGTGGAGCCTGATGACGGTGCTGTGTGGCGTCGCGCAGACGTTTGTCCAGCTTGCCCTCGCGCGCATCGGGGTCGGGAGCGGCGAGGCGGGCTCCTCGCCACCTTCCCATTCGGTGATCGCGGATCTGTTCGAACCTGCCACCCGCGGCACCGCGATGGGCGTATTCGCGTTGGGCGTCAACGTCGGCCTTTTGATCGCCTACTTGGTCGGCGGCTGGATGAGCGAGCACTTCGGCTGGCGCGTGACCTTCGTTGCGGTGGGCGTGCCCGGCCTCGTCATTGCAGCGCTGGTGTACTTCACGACACAGGAGCCTGAGCGCGGCGCGAGCGAGGAAGTCGCGAGCCAATCCGACGACCAGGCGCCGCCTTTCAGCGCAGTCGCGACGCGGATGTGGAGAGTGAAGTCGATTCGTCATCTGGTGGCAGGCGCATCGGTGGCTGGGTTCGTTGGCTATGGCTTCGTATTGTGGATGCCGTCCTTCCTCATGCGATCGCACGGACTGAGTCCGACCGAAGTCGGGCTGACGCTCGCCTTGATGACCGGCATCGTCGGGGGCCTGGGGACTTTTACCGCTGGAAAGCTCGTCGACGTGTTGGCCAAGCGCGACGAGCGTTGGCGCTGCTGGCTGGTGGCCGCCGCCAAGGGCGGCTACGTACCGTTCCTTGCGCTCGTATTCGTCGTCGATGACTTCTGGACGTTCCTCGCGGTGTACCTCGTCCCCGCGTTTTTTGGCGGATTTTTCCTGGCGCCGACCTTCGCGCTGGTCCAAGGCCTGGTCAACGTCCGGATGCGCGCATTGGCGTCGAGCATCACGCTATTCATCCTCAACATCATCGGACTGGGGTTCGGGCCGCAGCTGGTCGGGATCTTGAGCGACCTGTTTGCCGCAGACTACGGTCAAGAGTCGCTGCGGGTCGCTCTGTTCTTTCTGGCGTTTCTGAATTTGTGGTGCGCTGCCCACTACTTTCTTGCCGCGCGCACGCTGAAGACGGATCTGGAAGAGCTGGAACTCGGCCCGCGAGCGATGGAGTCTGCGGCGTCGTCCAGCTAAAGGTCCGCAACGCTTCGGGAAGCGTCACTCGACGCCAAACGCGAGCAGCACGTTGCCCGGGGCGCTGTATCTGATGCCGTAACCGGTTCCGATGAACAGCATGCCCC
The DNA here is from genome assembly GCA_965197725.1 of Longimicrobiales bacterium. GTDB lineage: Bacteria > Gemmatimonadota > Gemmatimonadetes > Longimicrobiales > Gaopeijiaceae > UBA1138. The sequence goes on along the minus strand of CBDANQ010000026.1, from coordinate 20,847 downwards.
CCACGATCGCCGGCCCGTGGCCACCGATCGTGCCCCCTTTGGCCCGCACGCCGTTCACCGTCTCGTACTCCTGCATGGTGTTGTACTCCCACAGGATCTCGCCGTCCCCCGTCGAGTACGCACGCAGGGTGCCGTCCCTCGCCCCTGCGAACACGGCGCCGGGGATCACCGTCGCTGCTGCGAACAGTCCCGAGCTGCACCAGTCCGCCTCGGGATCGGAGCAGCTCGTCGGCTTGGCGTGCGGGGTGTACCAGACCCGCTCTCCCGTTGCAGGCCGGAGCGCAGCCATCGCACCGGTCTTGTCGGGGAACCCGAGGGCTCTGTAGTAGAGCTCTCCATCCGCCGCAGCGCCCAGGCCGCCGCCCTGGTCTCGGGGAGTCACGTCACCAGCCTGCGCGACCCACAGCACGGCGCCGCTCTTGTCGGGATCCAGTGCCGTGATCCTTCCGCTCTCCTGCCCCGCGATCAGAATCTGACGTCCATTCGGCAGCGTGTACAGAACAGGCGACCCCGACACATCGTCGTTCGGATTCAATACGAAACCGGGGCAGTTGAGCCTGATGTCTGCATCCGTCCCTCCGCTTGCGCAGTTCATGTCGTTGGCTAGCAGCTGAGTCGACCAGCGCCGCTTGCCGGTGTCGAGGTCGAAGGCAATGATGGCGTCACTGGACTCCGAGTCCGGCACATCGATGTAGCCGTTGGCCGTACCGACGTAGAGTGCGCGGCGCCTGTAGTCGAGCGTGGGCGCCACCCAGATGCCGGCACCCGCTGGGCCGTACAGCTGCGTACCGGCGGAGTTCTTTCTGACCGGCCTGGGACGCTCGGGAATCGAATAGGTCTTCCAGATCTGCCGCCCGGTTCCTGCCTCCAGTGCCACCACGCTGCCCTGGGAGGTGCAGCACTCGTACGAGAGGTTGATCTGGCCGGCGCCCTTCTCCCACGAGGCGACCGGGACATACAGGCGTTCCCCCTGGGCATCGAGCACCGGCGACCCCGTGATCTTCGTCATCTCATGGTAGTCCACGCCCACCGTCCACAGCGACTCGCCCGTCTCGGCGTCCACGGCGTGGACGTTCGCCCGCCAATCTCCAAAGTACGCGGCATGACGGCCTTGCGACCCGGGCACGCTCCCCACGCTCACGGCCGTCACGACGGCTTCCCCGGCGTCAAAGGACCAGTGCACACAGCCGGTCTGCGCGTCCAGTGCGTACACCACCCCGTTGTCGCTACCCACGAATACCCGACCTCCAGCCACCGTCGGCTGGCCCCGGACCGCGCTGCCATCCGGAAAGCCGAACGCCCACTTCCGCCGCAGCTGCGGCACCTGATCCACCGTCAGCCCCGCGGCAGCGGTGGGCTGAAAGCGAGCGCTCGTCGTGGGATCGGGGCTCATGCCGTTCCAGTGCGGCCCGGTCGACGGATCGCCCATCGGCATGCCAGCGGCACAGCGGTTCGGCATCGCCGCAGCTGTGCGGTCCGCCGCGTGTCCGAACGGGCGTCCGGTCACCCACGCGGCCAGCCCGCGCTTCTCCTGCTCCGAGAGCCCGCTCGCATTGGCCGCCATTGCGCCGGTCGTCAGCGATTCGAGCACCCGTTCCGGGGAGATGGCTCGGAGGGCCTCGCGACTGACCGCGTTGGTGACGGCACCGGTCGTTCCATGACAGACCCCGCACCGCTCCTCGTACATCACGTAGTATGCTGAGTCTGTCACTTGCCCCCAGGTCACCACCGGCAGCAACACCGTGACGGCGAACGATGCCATAACGAACCATCTCATCAGCGTGCCTCCTCTCTTCTCTACTCTACGCCAGATGATTCTACGTCGAATCGGGCCAGGCGCGTGTCGCCGCGCGCTCGGAGGAGCGGCCCGTGCCCGCTGATCACCACGTCTTTCGCTACGGTGGCGAGTTCGCCGATCTGCTGATCGAGCACGCCGAGGGCGCCTGTCTCTACGATCGCGACGACCGGGCGATCCTCGACTTCACCTCTGGTCAGATGAGCGCGATCCTCGGTCACTCGCACCCCGAGATCGTCGCCACCGTGCGCGAGGCAGTCGGCGCGCTCGACCACCTTCACAGCAGCTTCCTCTCGACGCCGGTCATCGAGTTCGCAGAGGCGCTCGCCGCGATCCTGCCGCCGTCGCTCTCTGCGGTGCTGCCGCTCAGTACCGGCGGCGAGTCGAACGAGGCCGCGCTCAAGATCGCGAAGCTCGCGACCGGCGGCTTCGAGACCGTCGCCTTCGACCAGTCCTGGCACGGCGTGACCGGAGGGGCGGCGTCCGCGACCTTCAATGGCGGGCGCCGCGGCTACGGGCCAGCACTGCCCGGTGCGCTCGCGCTGCCGACCCCGCACGCCTATCGCTCGCCGTTCGCGAGCGAGAGTCGCTACGACTGGGAGGGCGAGCTTGACTACGGCTTCGAGTTGATCGATCGCCAGTCGGTCGGCAGTCTCGCGGCATGCATCGTCGAGCCGATTCTGAGCTCTGGCGGCATCATCGAGCTGCCGAAGGGGTACCTCCCGGCGCTTGCCGAACGCTGTCGCGCGCGCGGCATGCTCCTCGTCGTGGACGAGGCCCAGACCGGTCTCGGGCGCACGGGCGACCTGTTCGCGTTCGAGCACGACGGGGTGGTGCCCGACGTGCTCACCCTGTCGAAGACCCTGGGGGCGGGGTTGCCGCTATCGGCGACGATCACCTCGCGTGCGCTAGAGCAGACCTGCTTCGAGCGCGACTACCTCTTCTACACGACCCACGCCGCGGATCCGCTCCCGGCCGCGGTCGGGCGGAAGGTGATCGAGATCGTTGTGCGCGACAAGCTGGCCGAGCGGGCCCGCGAGCTCGGGACGTACTTGAAGGCGCTGCTCCGCGAGCTGCAGCAGCGACACGAAGCGGTCGGCGACGTCCGCGGCCGCGGCCTCCTGCTCGGGCTGGAGCTGGTCCTAGACCGGCGCAGCAAACGACCCGCGCTCGATCTGGGGACGGCGGTCAGCCGGCGCTGCCTCGAGCTAGGGGCGAGCCTTAACATCGGGCGCCGCTCGCAGGCCAACGTGTTCCGGATCGCGCCACCGCTCACCGTGTCCCGCGATCAGATCGATACCGCGGTGACGATCCTCGATCAGGCACTCGTCGAGTGCACGCGCGCGGCATGAGCTACCGCCTCGGCATCGACATCGGGGGTACCTTTACGGACTTCGCGCTCTTCGACGCCGAGAGCGGCGCCCTCGCGATCTCCAAGCAGCTCACTACCCCCGAGGATCCCTCCGTTGCGGTCGTAGACGGGGTCGCGGCGCTCCTCGCACGTGAGGCGGTCGACGTCGGGCGAGTCAGCGAGGTCGTGCACGGTACGACGCTCGTCACCAACGCCGTCATCGAGCGAAAGGGTGCGCGAACCGGGATGCTGACGACGGACGGCTTCCGGGACATTCTCGATATGCGTCACGAGAAGCGCTACGACATCTTCGATCTGCGCATCACCTTCCCCGATCCTCTCGTGCCCCGTGCGCTGCGGCGCGAGGTCCGCGAGCGGGTGCGCTTCGACGGCACCGTCGAGACCGAGCTCGATCTCGACGCGGCCGAGATTGCGGTGCGCGATCTCGTCGAGCGCGAGGGCATCGAGGCGCTCGCGATCTGTCTCCTGCACGCGTACGCGAATCCGACGCACGAGGTCGCGCTGCACAAGCTGGTCGAGTCCCGGTTTCCGGGTGTCTCGGTCTCGACCTCTTCGGAGGTCTTCCCGGGACGCCGCGAGTTCGAGCGCTTCACCACGACCTGCGTCAACGCGTTCACCCGTCCGATGTTCGACCGCTACCTCGAGCGCATCGAGAGCGGGCTCGCGTCGCTCGGCTTCCGCGGTCGGCTCCACGTGATGAGCTCGAGCGGCGGCACCCTGGCGCCCGAGACCGCGCGGCGCCTCCCGGTGCGGGTGGTCGAGTCGGGGCCCGCCGCCGGCGCGCGGATGTCGGTGTTCCAGGGCCGCGCGCTCGGGCTCCCGGACCTGCTCTCGTTCGACATGGGCGGCACGACCGCGAAGGGGGCACTGGTTCGCGACGGCGACGCGATGAAGGTGTACTCGCTCGAGGTCGCGCGCGAGCACGAGTTCAAGGCGGGCAGCGGGCTGCCTCTGCGCACCCCGGTGATCGACATGATCGAGATCGGTGCGGGCGGGGGCAGCATTGCTGGGATCGATGCCCGTGGCACGATCCGGGTGGGGCCGCGCAGCGCCGGGGCGGATCCCGGACCCGCGTGCTACGCACGCGGCGGGACCGAGGCGACGCTCACCGACGCGAACCTCGTGCTCGGCTACCTCGACCCCGGCTTCTTCCTGGGCGGCGAGATGGCGCTCGATCGCGGGGCGGCTGAGCGCGCCGTCGAGACGCGTGTCGCCGCGCCGCTCGGGCTCGCGCTCGAGCGAGCCGCCTCCGGCATCCACGACATCGTGAGCGAGGACGTCGCTCGCGCCTTCCGCATCCACGCCTCCGAGCGCGGCTTCGACTACCGGGCAGGGTCGATGATCGCGTTCGGCGGCTCGGGACCGGTACACGCACTGGGGGTGGCGAGGAAGCTCGGCATCCCGCGCGTGGTATTCCCGGTCGCAGCGGGGGTGATGTCCGCCCTCGGGCTGCTTGCGAGCCCCCTCGCGTTCGAGGTGGCCCAGACCCGACAGCGGTTCGTGCGCGACCTGGATGCGGTCACGTTCGCGGGCGCATTCGCCGCGATCGAGGCCGAGGCGTGCACCCCGCTCCTCGCGGCCGGGCTCGACGCCTCCGCGATCGCGATCGAGCGCCGTCTCGACATGCGCTATCACGGCCAGGGGCACGAGATCGAGGTGACCCTGCCCGCCGGAGCGGATCCGGGCGCGTGCCTCGCCGACCTTCCGGCGCTCTTCCGGCGCCGCTACGAGACGCTCTTTGCCTTCGCCTACCTCGACGCACCGCTGGTGATCACAACCTGGAAGGTCGAGGCGCGCGGCCCCGCGCCCGGCCTCGATGCGGGCTATGCGATCGCGGGCGGTGGCGCACAATCGCCCGCGGGCGCACGCAAGGGCGAGCGCCGTGCGTACTTCGCCGGGCACGGGTGGATCGATACCCCTGTCTACGACCGTTACGCACTCGCCCGCGACGCCACGATCGAGGGGCCGGCCCTGGTCGAGGAGCGCGAGTCCACCGTGGTCGTCGGGCCGGCCGATCGGGTCACGGTCGATGCGGCCTCGAACCTGGTCGCCGTGCTCGGCGCGCGGGTGGAGACCACTGCCGCGGTTGCGGCCGCCGCAGGCCCGGTCTCGTGAGCGCTGTGCGTCCAGCGCTCGACGCGGTCGGGGTCGGAATCGCGTGGGACCGTCTGGTGGCGATCTCCGACGAGATCGTCTCGGCCCTGGTGCGGACCTCGTTCTCCACCATCGTGACCGAGAGCTACGATCTCACGGTGGCGGTGCTCGACGCGGACGGCGAGCTGATGGCGCAGGGCACCTACAGCGTGCCGGTGTTCATGGGCACCGCTCCCGCGACGCTCGGCTTCATGCTCGAGCGGTTCCCGCCCGAGACCCTGCGCCCCGGCGACGTAGTGATCACCAACGACCCGTGGTTCGGTACCGGACACATGTTCGACATCAACGTGATGCGTCCGGTGTTCCGCCAAGATCGCATCGTAGCCTACGTGATCAGCATCACCCATCTGCCCGACGTGGGCGGCCTCGGTTTCGGCGCCACCGCCGAGGAGATCTACCACGAGGGGCTGCGGCTCCCGATCTGCAAGCTGTTCGAGGCGGGACGGCGCAACGAGCTGGTGATCGACCTCGTGCGCACCAACGTGCGCGCCCCCGAGGAGGTGGTGGGCGACCTGATGGCCAACGTGACCGCAACCGCGGTGGGCGAGCGTATGCTCCTCGAGTTCCTGGACGAGTACGGGCTCGACGGCTTCGGCGAGCTCTCTCTAGAGATCCGCACGCGTTCCGAGCGCGCGATCCGCGAGCGGTTGCGCGAGATGCGTCCCGGGAGCTACCGCAACACGATCTCGATCGAGGGGATCGACGCGCCGATCGACCTCGCGGTGCGAATTGACGTGGGCGATGGGCGACTGCACGCCGACTTCGAGGGCACCGGCGGGAGCGTGCGCCGGGGGATCAACGTCCCTTTCTGCTACGCGCGCGCCATAGTGCTCTACACCGCAAAGTGTCTTACCGTGCCGGAGCTGCCGAACAACGGCGGGATGACCGTGCCGATCACCGCGACTGCGCCGGAGGGTTGCATCCTGAACGCACGTCCCCCGTCGGCGACCGGGGCGCGCCACATGATCGGGCACTATGTCTCACCGCTGCTCTTCGGGGCGCTCGCCGAGGCCGCCCCGGACCGGGTGCAGGCGGATTGCGGGATGATGAACCTGCTCGCGGTGCAGGGCCGGCACCGGGACGGGCACGACGTGTCGACGATCTACTTCGCGGCCGGCGGCTTCGGGGCGCTTGCTGGGCTCGATGGGGCCGACACCCTGCCCGGGCCCTCGAACATGGCTGTGGTGCCGGTGGAGGTGTGGGAGACTCTGACAAGCACCACCGTCCTTAGCAAGCGCCTCCTGCCGGACTCGGGTGGCGCCGGCACCTCGCGTGGGGGACTCGGTCAGGAGATCGTCATCCGAAACGACAGCGGGCACCCGTTCGTCGTGCAGTGCATGGCGAACCGCACCGAGTTCGCTGCGCTCGGATTCGCGGGCGGGAGCGACGGGCATCGGCGCGAGCACCGGATCAACGGATCTCCCATCGATCCGAAGGGGCGTTACAAGCTCGCGCCCGGCGACCGGATCACGCTGGTCGAGGCGGGCGGGGGCGGCTTCGGCGATCCGCGCGATCGCCCCCGCGAGCGCGTGCAGCGTGACCTCGAGGACGGATTTGTCACCCCCGAGACGGCGGCCCGGGAGTACGGGTACGATCCATCCGATTCGAGCTGAGGCCTGCGACCGCCACCCCCACGACGCGGGGATTCCATGTACGCTTGGTGCCTCCTGAGCTAACGAACACCCTGGAGAGAAAACGTTGAGTACCCGCCCCCATTTCGGAGTTCAATTCCTCCAACAACACAGTTGGCCTGATGTGCTCGCGCACTTCGAGGATCTGGAAACGACGGGCTTCGACAGCGCTTTCTTGGCCGATCACTTCGCCAATCCATTTGGGAGAACGGATTGGCTCGAGTGTTGGACACTGCTCGCAGCACTGGCGAACGCGACACAGCGAATCCGCATCGGAAGCCTGATCTCGAGCCCCATCTACCGGCACCCAGCCGTGATCGCCCAACACGCGCTCACGGTGGATCACATCTCCGGCGGACGGCTGGAAGTGGGCCTGGGCGCAGGCGGCTCGCCCTTCGACCACAGCATGACCGGCGTACCGATGTGGTCCTTGCGCGAACGCGTGGATCGCCTGGGAGAATTCGTGACGGTCGTCGACCAGATGCTTCGACAGGAGGTCACAACGTACAAGGGTGAGTACTACGAGGTGGCTGAAGCTCTGATGCTTACAAAGCCGCTGCAGCGACCCCGACCGCGCCTGTTGGTGGCCGCTGATGGACCCCGGTCCGTGCGCATAGCCGCGAGGCACGCGGACGCTTGGGTGGCTTGTGAGATGGAGTTTATGGAGGGCCAGGTGCGGACTCTAGAAGAGACGAGGGCCCTCACGGATCGCTTTTCCCAGTACGTCAGCGACGCCGGCCGCGACCCAGAGTCCATCGATCGCTGGCTCTTGTGCGGCTTCGCGGAGCGGACCGCGTTCGAGTCGATCCAGGCGATGCACGACTTGATTGGTTCCTACCAGGAACTGGGATTCAACGGCTTCCTATTCAACTACGTGCCCGGCTCACCCGAGAAGATGCCCGCGCCGCCAGGCATGATCACTCACTACCAATTCCTGACAAGTCCGGACCGCCTTCACGAGCTGGCCGAAGCCCTGAAGCTCTCCGCGTAGACACACCTCGATGGCCGACGTGCAACGGAAGGCTCCATGAATCGACTCGACGGAAAACTCGCCCTGGTCACCGGTGCCGGTTCGGGCATCGGAGCGGGCATTGCGCGCCGTTTTCACGCCGAAGGTGCACAACTCATCATCAACGACCTGAGGCGAGAGGCTGCGGAGGCAACCGCCAAAGAAGTCGATGGTGACGCCATCGTTGCCGATGTATCCGATTCGGCCGGCGTCGCGGGCATGTTCGCGCAGGTTGCGGAGCGCTACGGCCGCCTCGACATCCTGGTGAACAACGCCGGATTCTACCTCCACAGCGAGGCCCACGTGAGTGAAATGCTCGAAACGGCAGGAAAGCAGGCCGCCGAGATGCAGGAGCATGGGCAGATCAAGACCCACTGGGACTTTACGCTGAATCTCAGCGACGCCGCATGGCATCGCATGATAGGCGTCCATGTGAATGGAACCTTCTTCTGCAGCCGAGAAGCACTGCGCATCATGAGTCCTCAGAATTCGGGCGTGATCATCAACATGGGGTCGATCCAGGGCTCGAACGGAACCGCCGGTGCGATTGACTACTGCACGGCCAAAGCGGCGATCATGGGATTCACGCGCTCTCTCGCCAAGGAGCTGGCGAGCCGCAATATTCGCGTAAACTCGCTCGCTCCTGGTTTTGTCGAGACCGAGGGGACCGAGCCGATCCGTGCGATCTTCTCGCATGTTGCCGCCGGGACCCCGCTGCGGCGCCTCGGCCAACCCGACGACATCGCCTGGGCAGCCGTCTACCTGGCGAGCGAGGAGTCGAGCTTCGTAACCGGTCAAGTTCTCTCACCAAACGGCGGTATCTACGTGAGCCAATAGCTCACGGTCTTGAACGGGAATACCCCGAAGCTGGAGGCAACTCTTCATGTCCGAGATCGAATTTGGCCTCTCATTGCGTCGGCTCGATGACGTCGCACTGGCAGCACGGCAAGCCGAGGACCTCGGCTATCAGTTCGTCACGGCCGGAGAGCACGTCTTTTTCCACGGGCCGACCGGCAACGGCCTGATCTCTCTAGCGGCGGCCGCGGGCGCGACGGAGCGGATCAAGCTGATGAGCACCATCACCCTCGTTCCTCTCTACGGGACGGCACTGCTTGCCAAGCAGGTCACCGCTCTCGACGTCGTCTCCGGGGGACGCTTCCACCTGGGCGTAGGTGTTGGGGGTGAGTTTGCCCCGGAATTCGAGGCCTGCGGGGTCCCCGTGAAGGAGCGCGGCGTGCGCACCGACGAAGCGCTCGAAGTCCTGACCCGTTTGTGGACCGAAGAGAAGGTCCACTTTGACGGGCGCTTCACGCGACTCCCCGGCGTTACGTTGGCCCCGCAACCGGTCCAGAAGCCGCATCCTCCGATCTGGGTTGCGGGCAGGCGCGAGGCAGCGATGAAGCGCACCGCGCGCTTTGCCAACGGCTGGCTGCCCTACATGTACACGCCCGAGATGCTCGCCGAGAGCATCAAAACCGTTGCCCGCTACCGGGCGGACTTCGGTCGCAGCGATCCCGTAACCCCGGGCGTATTTCTGTTCTTTGCGGTCAGCGAGGAGCGCGAGCGCGGCCTTGAGATGGCGACGGAGCAGCTCTCGGTTCAGTACAACCAGGACTTCTCGAAGCTGGTCGGTAAGTACGCGCTAGCGGGAAGCACGGAAGATTGCATCGCCCGCCTTCGCGAATATGCTGACGCAGGCGCCTCCACCGTGATCCTCGCGTCGGCGTGTCCGTCGAGCCACCTGCAAGAGAATCACCGTCTCATGGCGACCGAGGTGTTGCCAGCCTTCCGCGGGTGACACCACACCGCCCGCGATATTGGTAAGATCTCTGCCAATTAACTCGCGGTTTCCCCCAATGGCTCGAAAGCCCGTCTCTCGCTACGTGCGGAATCCCGGATCCAAGGAGCCGTTGACCGGCCTCCGCGCCGCCGTCAGCACGGACAACGCGATCGTCACGGAGACGATCGAGGAGGTCCTGAAGGAGGATGGGAACGCCGCCGACGCGGCCATCGCGGGGTGCATGGTGCAGGCGGCCGTCGAGCCCTTCATGACCAACCATACAGGTACGGTCACGTTCCTCTACTACGAGGCGGCAACCGGCCAGCTCCACCAGCTCGAGTCGAGCGGCACCTTCCCGGCCGGGCTGCGCCCGCACAAGCCCGTCTCGCGCATGTCGGTCGGCTACGCCGTCAGTCCACCGTCATCGTGCATCCCCGGCTTCATGCCGGGTCTCAAGGCCATCTACGAGCGCTTCGGCAGCCTGAAGTGGGCGCGCCTCTGCGAGGACGCCATCGACTGGGCCGAGGAGGGACACCCCGTCTCTTCGTTCGAGTACGGCGTGAACGTGTGGGCGCAGGACTTCATCACGTACTTGCCAGAGGGACGCGCCTTCTACATGCCGGCTGGCTTCTTCGCGAACGTCGGCGAGCGCTTCGGTAGCGTGGAGATGGCTTCGACACTAAAAGGCGTCGCTAAAGAAGGCCCCGACTACATGATCACCGGCGGCTGGGCGGAGCAGTTCATCCGCAAGGCCAACGAGATGGGCTGGAAGATCAAGAAGAAGCACATGACCGAGACACCGCCGCGCTGGGTCGACCCGGTCTGCTTCCCGCACCACGAGTACGAAGTGGCGAGCCTCGGGCCGCCCGAGCTCCAGGGCATCTTCTGCGCGATCGTGCTCGGTATCCTGAGGCACCTCGGAGTGCGCGAGATGGAGCCGGGCTCGGGGGACGCGCTCTACGCGATGGCGCACGCGCTGCGCAAGGGTCAGCAGCACTACGAGTACGCGAACGACCCGAAGGGGCAGGGCGTCCCGCTAGACGTGCTGCTCGACGACGCGTACCACCGCATGCTGGCCCGGCTGATCTCGGGCTCCCGACCAAAGGTCGACCTTACGCAGCACACCGCGCTTACCAAGGGGCCGGGTGATCCTGGTTTCGGCTTCGTGCACGCGGGCAAGCCGACCGGCGGAAGCAGCCGCCAGCATCAGCCCGCCGGGAGCTGCGAGCTCGCCGTCGTCGATCGAGAGGGAAACTGGGTGCAGATGATGAACACGCTCCAATCGGGTGGCATTCCCGGCATGGTCGTCGGAGGGGTACCGATGGTGGGCTCGCACGCCACCTTCGGCTCGAACTCGAGTCCGATCGACGCCAAGATCCGGAAAGGGTTCCGCCTGCGCAGCACCATTGGCAACACCATGGTGCTCAGAGATGGCGCTCCCGTGTACTCGCTCGGCTCACCGGGCAACGTGGCCTTCACCGTGCCGCAGGTCCTCACGAATCTGCTCGACTTCGAGATGGACCCCTACCCGGCGGTGGACGCTCCGCGCATGGGCCCGATGGACGAGGGCAACTCCTTCAACATGGAGGACCGCGTCAGCGACGAGGCCCAAGCTGCTCTGGCGCGGCTCGGCGTCGGCCTGCGCGTGACCCCCGTGTACGACTTCCACATGGGCTCGTTCCAGGTGTGCTGGCGCGACGAGAGCACGGGCAAGCTCGGGGCGACCGCAGACCCGCGCCGCATGGGCGTGGCCGGCGGGCTCAAGCGCTGACGTTCGGCACACCGGCGATCATCAAGACCATCGGCACGCCCGATCGACTCAATCCGGACGGCTACATGCGTCTGCATACCGACACGCACGGTGTGCCCTCCCCACTCCCCGAATGGGCGCAGCTCGTGAACATCTCATGGCTACTCACCGACTACACCGACCAGGAGGACGGTCCGACCGTTCTCGTCCCGGGTAGCCACCGGTTCGGGCGCATACCTCGAACCGACGAGGCGAACTGGTGGGAAGAGAACGCCCCGGTTCAGCCGGTGCCGCTCGTAGGCCGTGCCGGCTCGCTCGCCATCTGGCACGGCTCCCGGCCACGGAACAACCCCGGGATGCGCATTACCCTTCCCTTCATCTACGGGCGCAGCTACCTCCAGCCCATTCACACGTGGTCCGAGACGGTAGCCGTTGGCGACAACGCCAAGGCGGTTGCGAAGTACCCCGAGCTCAACGACGTGCTCGGTCTGTGGCACCCTTACCCGACGGACCGGGACGGCCCATCGGTCCCCCAGGAGAACGAGGGGGTCTCCCGCATGATGGGCGTCGGAGACAATATTTACGCATGACGCCGGTGCCGGGAGTTGCGACGACGGCCAGTCCCCAACTAAGGGTGAAAGCCGCTTGCTGGGTGCGCGCTGCGAGTGCCAACACAATCGCGAACGGAGTCGCATGATGCCTTCATTGCTGACCGACGAGCATCTATCTTGGATCGGTAAGCCCGAGCCTCCGGTCGAGGTCGAAATCAGCCGTCGAGATATCGTCAAATACGCGATCGCAACCGAGCAGGTGCAGCAAAAATACGTGATCGGCGACGAGGCCCCACCGATGTTTATCTTCAACCTGTTCGAGCGGCTGCAGCAAATGGCGAACATGCGTCCCGACGGGCTTGCGCGAGATGGTGCTGGCCCCAAGCTGCCGCTGAAGCGCGTGATGGCTGGCGGAACCAAGCTGCGGCTGCATCGGTCGATCAGGCCCGGTGACCGCTTGATCGGGACGCAGCGCATCACCAATCTGCTCGAGAAGCAAGGAGCGACCGGACCGCTGATCTTCACCGAGCGCACGCTGGAGGTGAAGACCGCCGACGGCGAGCCGGTGCTCGATGAGATTCGAACGATGATTGCGAGGTAAACCGATGAAGATGTCCCAGTTGAGCGTCGGAGACTCGCTTCCGAGCCGAGACTTCACCGCGACCAACATGTCGCTGTTCATGTACAACGCGGCGGTCTGGAACGCACAGCGGATCCATTACGACGAGCGTTACACCATCGAGGTAGAGAAATACCCAGGCATCGTCATCGACGGGCCGCTGCAGGGAGACTGGCTGTCGCAGTGTGTGATCAACTGGGTAGGCGAAGATGGGCGGCTGGTCGGGTTCGACTACAGCAACCGGCGCGCGGCGTATCTGGGCGAAACGCTGACGACCGGTGGTGTCGTCACCGAGATCGATGCCGACAACCGTCGTGTCACGGTGGAGATCTTCGTAAAGAACGAAGCCGGAGAGGTCACTTCGCCGGGCCATGCTACGGTAGAGCTGAACGGCTAGTACACTACGCGTCCAGGAGGATCTTCCATGCGCATTCCGGAACCGCTTCTCACTCTGGTCTGCCTCTCTCTGCTCGTCGGCTGCTCGACGACCAAGATCGTCGATAGCTGGACCGCCCCGGGTCTCGTGGCATCGGACCTCGCGTTCAAACATGTCATTGCGATCGCGGCGCTGCCGGACGAGCTGCGGCAACGAATTGTCGAGGATGCGATCGCGGGCTCGGCAACCAGAACGAAGGTGACGCCGGCCTACACCCTGCTGAGCCAAGCGGACCGGGCGGACGTCAAGCGTCTGCGCGCTGTCCTCGAGCGGCACGGGATCGACGGCGCCATCACCCTGAGTCTCGTCCGCGTCGAAGACAAGACGAAGTACGTGCCCGGTATGACCCACACCGTCCCCGGCGGCTACTACGGCTACTGGGGCCGCACCGTCGTCCAGGAGCCCGGTCACTACCGCACGGACACCCACGTGATCGTGGAGACGAGCCTCTACGACGTAGCCGGGGGTCAGCTCCTCTGGGCGGTGGTGAGTAGTACGGTCAACCCCGAGAGCGCGGACGAGGTGATCGATGGCATCGCGAAGGCTGCCAACGAGGACCTGGAGAAGCGGGGCCTCATCCCGTAGTCCGCATACGTCGGTCCCGGTGGTGCGAGAACTTCTCTACGCGAACGGAGCCCTTCCCGAGCCGTACCTCGGCCGCTAACCGAGAGCCTCGCAGGGGAGCGGGCCTCGGTCTTCCGTCATCTCACGTTCTCGATGTTCTGGATCTCGGAGAAGCGCTTGCGCTTGACCAGCTGGCCGCGGCCTGCCTCTGCGAGGAGCTTGCCCCGCTCGACGATGACCTCGCCACGCGAGATCGTCAGCTCGGGCCAGCCCTTGACCCGGAAGCCCTCGTGGAGCTCCCAGTCCTGGTTCGAGTGCATGCTCTCCGCCCGGATCGTCTCTTCCTTGTCCGGATCGAACACCACGATGTCGGCATCTGAGCCGACCGCGATCGTTCCTTTCTTGGGGTACAGCCCGAACAGCTTGGCCGGGTTCGTGGCGCTCACCTCCACGAAGCGGTTGAGGGAGAGCCGCCCCTTCCCGACACCCTCGGAGTAGAGCATGGGCAGCAACGTCTCGAGGTTGGCCATGCCTGGAATCGCCTCGTCCAGCTTCGGGCGTGACTTCTTCTGCTCCAGTGTCCAGCCGATGTGATCCGTCGCTACCGTCTGCAGCACGTTCGAGTCGAGGGCCTGCCACAGCACGTCCATCTGGTTCGCCTCACGCAGCGGCGGCCAGCAGAAGTAGCGCTCCGCGTCAGCCTTCTCCTCATAGCGCTCCCGAGACAGGTGCAGATAGATCGGGCGGGTCTCGCCGTAGACGGTCTGACCGTGCCCGCGCGCGTCGTTGATGGCCGCGAGACTCTCTTCGCACGAGAGGTGGACCAGGTAGATCGGCGCATCTGCAGCTCGTGCCAGCTGGATCGCGCGCTGCACGGCAACTTCCTCGGAGCTCCGAGTACGCGAATCGGGGTAGTAGCGAACATCGCCCGCATGTCCGTCGCGATCGAGTTCCAGCATCTTGTGCGTGATGCAGGCCTGATCCTCGCAGTGAATGTTGACGAGAGCGCCGAGGCGTCCGGCCTCGGCGATCGCAGCATAGAAGCGCTCGACCTGGGCGTCGAAGCGACCGGTGGTGAAGATCTTGAAGCTCGTGTAGCCCTCGGCAACGACCTCGGCCATCTCGGCGACGGTACGCTCGTGCGTTTTGAACAGCACCGAGTGGAGTCCGTAGTCGATGATGGTCTTGTTGCGAGCCATGGCGTTCCACTGCTCGAGGGACTGAAGAAGCGTCTGATTGGGTGCGCCCAGGGCATAGTCCACGATCGTCGTCACGCCCCCGTAGGCCGCCTGAACAGTCGACGAGTAGAAGTCGTCGATCGTCTGCGCTCCGACGAGCTGGCACTCCGCGTGCGTGTGCACGTCGACGCCGCCTGGGAAGAGGTAGCGGCCAGCGACGTCGATCTCGCGAGCGGCAGGGCCGGCGAGGGCCCGACCGATCTGCTTCACGACTCCACCTTCGATACCGACGTCGGCCTGAACCGTATCCGTCGCCGTCACCACGGTTCCGTTGCGCAGGATAAGGTCCATGTGCATCCCTAGGTCGAGGATTCCACCGAAACGAGGTGTTCAGACGCCCAGTTGCTTGCGGGCGCCCTTGATGCCGCCGGTGTAGACACCCTCCACGACGGCGGACGCCTGCTCTTCCGGAACGCCCTTAGGCTCGAAGGTGCCTGTCCAGTCGACAGTGCACGAGCCGTCGCCGTCGTCTGCGATCTTGATCGTGGCCGAGTAGCTGCTCACGGGCAGAGGGCAATCATCGTTAGTGATCGAGTAGGTGAGGATGCGCTGCCTGGTATCGTAGCGGTCCAGCCGCTCCACCACGGTCCCGTCGCCCAGGCCGATGGTCCGAACCGCTCCGACGCCCTCCCCTTCGACCTCGAACGACTTGATCATGCCGGAGATCTTGATGCCGCCGAAATCGCCGAGTAAGGCCCACACATCAGCGGCCGACGCTGGTACCTTCTCCACTACCTTGACTGTTGTCACGACCTTGCCCTCCTCCGTCGGTGGGTGATGGGTCTGGAGACCCCGGATTGTACACGCGCCCGTATGATCGTCGCCTGCTGAGATACACGTAGTCAAGTACCGGTTTCACCCTCGCAAGCGCTAGACTCTTTTCTCATGGCAACGCCTCTTCCCATTCGATGCCGTCCGAGCGCGGCGCCGACTAGAGGTTCAGATGCGCTACATCGATGAAGCGGCGGTGGCCAGCGTACTTCGCATGGAGGAGCTGATCCCTCTGATGCGCCAGACTATGATCGATTACTCGCAGGGGCGCATCACGCAGCCGCTAAGGCGCACTCTCGAGGTTCGGTCACACGGCGGTCTCTTCATGAGCATGCCGGCAGTCAGTACGAATGCCGCGGGTGCCAAGCTCGTCACCATCTATCCGGGAAATGCGAAGAGGAACCTGCACACGCACAATGGTGTGATCGTCCTGTTTCGCCCTGAGACCGGCGAACCCCTCGTGACGATGGACGGACGGTTGATCACCGAGATGCGGACCGCGGCCGTGACCGCGAGCTACGTCGAGGCTGTTGCCGCGCCCGACGTGAAAACCCTGGCAATTCTGGGAGCCGGCACGCAGGGAAGGAGTCACATTGAGGCTCTGGCGTACGTTCGGAGCTTCGAGGAGATCCGCATCTGGAATCGTTCGCGGGCGCGAGCCGAGCAGCTCGCCGAGGCCGTAGGTGCGAAGGTAGTGTCGTGTGAGGATGCGGTGCGCGGTGCGGACGTGGTAGTCGTGGCGACGCACTCCAGCGAACCAGTGCTGCAAGGGAAGTGGTTGAGCCCTGGCGCGAAAGTCGCAAGCGTCGGTCTCGCAGGCGCAGACGGCTGCGAGGTCGATGCCGCAACGATGTCTCATATCGTCATCGTCGACTCGCGCGAGGGCGCCCTGGCAGAGTCTGGCAACGTGTGCCGATTCAACGCCGAGATCTATGCGGAGCTCGGCGAGCTCCTCGATGGCAGCCGACCGGTGGGGTCGGAGGCCACGGTCGTCTTCGACTCGGTCGGCATCGCCTGCGAGGACATCGCGGCTGCAAAGCTCGTGTACGACAAGCTGGCGACGCAGCGGGAGGAGACCGCATGAAGTACTCCGGGGCTCTGGCCGTCCTAGCGCTCATCGGGGTGGCGCTGGGCGCGCGCGCAGCGGCGGCAACGGACGCCACTCGGCAGTGTCGCAACCTGTACCGCCTCACGAACCTTGCTCACGCCATCGAGCCCGGCGTGGTAGTGGGGGCCACCGAAGCGGCGTCAGCGTATTGCCGCGTCCGCGGCGTGGTGAATCGCGCCATCCGCTTCGAGGTCACCCTGCCCCTCGCCGAGTGGAACGGCCGCTTCATGTTCTCCACGGTGGGCGGCCTTGCGGGCACCATCGGCGACACGACCAGTCTCCTGGACCGCGGCTATGCGATGGCGTCGACCGACACCGGGCACGAGGCGTCGGACGGAAACGCGTTCTGGAGCCAGCCCGAGGCGCTGCTCGACTACGCCTATCGCGGGGTTCACCTGGCGACACTCGCCGCGAAGCGGGTCGCGACACACTTCTACGGTCGGGAGATCGACCACGCCTACCTGAAGGGCTGCTCCAACGGCGGACGCGCCGCCCTGATGGAAGCCGTCCGCTTCCCGGACGACTACGACGGAATCATCGCCGGCGCACCGGCATTCCGGTTCCAGGAATTTGCCTCCTGGATGCTCGGAGTCCACCGGGCGCAAGGGCCGAATCCCCTGACACGCGAGTCGCTAAAGCTGCTCGACGACGCCTCGCGCACGGCGTGTGACGCCCTGGACGGGGTCGAGGATGGGGTGATCGGGGATCCCCGCCGGTGCACGGGGCAGGTATTCGACCTGAGCGCGCTCGCCTGCAAACGCGGGCAGAGCGAGGGCTGCCTGACGGACGGGCAGATCCAGACCGCGCGCGCCGTGTACGAGGATGTCGTGGACGGCGAGGGGAATCTCCTGTCTCCCGGTGTCCCGCCCGGGGCGGAGGCGGCGGGCGACTGGGCGTTTTGGATGCTGCCGAACCCGCTGGTCGGGAGCGAGTCGATCATCGGAGGGATGGGCGAGATCCTCTCGCTGCTCAAACGCTACGAACCGGACTTCGACGTCGAACAGTTCGATCCGGTCGCCGACCGGGGTCAGCTCGACGACGTGACGTCCCCGCTCGACATCCGTACCGCGGACCTGACCGAGTTCAGAGATCGCGGGGGCAAGCTCCTGATGTACCAGGGCTGGAATGACTACCCCCTGCGCCCGCAGCGGGCGCTCGACTACCTGGCGGAGGCCGAGAAGGCGACAGGCGGCGCGCGCCGAACGGCCGAGTTCTTCCGCCTGTTCATGGTGCCGGGCATGACGCACTGCTCCGGTGGACCGGGCGCGTGGCAGGCCGACTACGTGGATCCCCTGATCGCCTGGCGCGAGGAGGGCGACGTCCCGGATCGGATCGTGGCGAGGCACCCCGGGCCGACGCCCATGTTCCACCTGCTGCCGGACGAGCGCGTCGAGCAGCCGCGCAGGTTCACGCGCCCCCTCTGCCCCCACCCGAGTTACGCGGAGTACAGCGGCCGGGGCGACGTCGACGACGAGCGGAGCTTTCGGTGCGCTGGCCCGTGAGCGCGGGACCGGCTCCGGAGGACTGGCGGCTGGAGCTCAGCGCCCCTTCTTGGAGAAGAGCCCGAAGAGCTTCCCGTCGGATTGACACGTGTAGGCCATCTTAACGGCTCCGTTGCTCGAGGTGGCGCTTCCCCCACGGGAGCTCGTAACCTGATAAGAGATCTTCCCGATGCTTTCCGCACTGCCCAGGTCCTTGTCGAGGAGCTCGACCACGATCTTGCTGCCTCGAACCAACGGCACGCCCCGCTTTGCGTAGAAGCGACCGCGGAACGCATACGTGTTTTTCCGCTGCGCGATGCTCTCGACGTAGCGCTTCCCGTCCGTAACTACAGTCACGTGTCCCATCGGGTCTGGCGGCCAGTACGACTTGCCACCCACGTCCCATGGGCGGCTCCTCTTGGGGCTCTCTTTCGCCGTAATCTCGAACTCGAGATCCAGCGGCATGCAGCGTCTCTCACGGGTGGAGAGGACGAACGTCAGCCCGGCAATCAGGCACACCATACAGACCCCCGCGCCGATCAGGCCCGCTCTTGCCGGCATCACTTCCCCGCACCCCTTGGGGGCCCTGGCTTGTGGCGAGACAGGCCACGGAAACCGAGCCCTGTCCACTCATCGGCACAACAGGACCGGAAGCTGAGGACTCTCCTGGCGCGGCTGTATACTAGGGAGATGCAGGTCACATGAGCGAGCAAGGGGATCGAGAGCGTCAGCCAGGAAAGAACTTCATCCGGCTGTTCTCCGGGCTCAACGTGGCTCTGTACCGCATGTCTGGCGGGCGCATCATGGGAAGGCTCGGCGGGAGGGACATCTGCCTGGTCACCATGCGGGGCGCCAGGTCCGGTCGTACGCTTACGCGTCCTCTCATGCACGTGCCGTATCGCGATGGGGTGATCCTGGTGGCATCGCTCGGCGGCGCCCCGTCGCACCCGGTCTGGTACCACAACCTGGTCGCGAATCCGGACATCGAGGTGCAGGTGGGTGCGGAGAAGCTCTCGCTCCGAGCTCGGCAGGCGCGCGCAGAAGAGAAGGCCGAGGTCTGGCCGCGCTGCGTGGAGTCCTATCCGGACTTCCAGACCTATCAGGATCGCACCGAGCGCGACATTCCCGTGTTCATCTGCGAGCCGCGGGCTTGACTGCTCGCATGAGCTCACGCAACGCACGCATGCCAATCGTGCGGATCTGACTGTCCTCGAGCTCCGTCGCCATCGTGCCGTCGGAGTAGATGAGGTGCTCCTCGTCGCGCTGTCGCCAGTCAGGCGTGATTTGCTGTAGCTCGTCGTTGCCGACCGCGCAGTGCGTGATCAGGTAGCTCAGGCCCGAGTCGAGGGTCTCCAGACGCTTCCGGTTGTGCTCGTGTCCCGTGCCCGGCTCGAAGGAGAGCGAATTCGCGCAGAACGAGTCGAAGAGGGGGAGGCCCTGGCGCTCCACTTCTTGTAGAAGGTCCTGGTAGAGCCGTACGTGCTCCGGACTGGCGATCCGCTCCAGCGCTGCTCGACCGATGCGCGGGATGAAGACGGGGAGCTCGAAGTCGCGCGCGAGCCTCACGTAAACGTCGACGAACTTCGGATGGATGACGGTTCCCATGTGGCTGTCCAGGTGGGACACGTCGATGCCGGCCTCGAGCGCACGCTCGATCTGCGCGCGGAGCTCGCGTTCGACTTCCTCGGGCGTGGCGTGCTCCGTCGTCTCCTGGAGCGTGCGCCACATTCCCCCGTCCGGCGAGACCAGGCCTGGGACGTCGTCACGCAGCGGAGCCCAGCGATAGCTCTCGTACTCCGCATTGAGGGTCAGGTGCACGCCCAGGTCAAGCTCGGGACGCTCGCGTGCGATCTCCGAGACCTCCTCGAAGCCCGGGCAAGGGACCATGATGCTCCCGCACGTTGCGGCCCCGGCGAGCGCCAGCAGAGCGCCATCGTTGGCAGCCCGGCACAGACCGATATCGTCGACATGGACGACCACCACCCGCTCCTCAGGTCCGAAGCCCAGCTGCTCGATGATCGACATGGGCGGGCATTACCGCACGCTGTTTCCCGCGCGTCAACGAAGTGCGAGAGTCAAGAGCGTGACGGTCGGCTCCCCGCGGCGATCCTATGCGCTTTTCCTCGCCGGACTCGCCTCCGCGTTCTTCCTGAGAGTGCTCGGCCAGCTAATCGTCGTGCTCTTCGAGCCCACGTTCCTGCCCCCGAACGAAGAGTGGTACTCGGGCCTGATCCCCTATCCGATCCTGCTCCCGACCCAAATGGCGATCCTCGGCGTGCAGTGGGGAATCTCGCGCGACCTCTGGCGCGGCAGGGGGCGGTTCGCGACCCTGCGTCCACGCATGGGGATGTGGCTCCGCTGGTTGAGCGTCCTCTACTTCGCGGTGATGCTCATCCGCTACGTCGTCGTGATGACGCTCTACCCGGAACGGCGCTGGTTCGGGGGAACGATCCCGATCTTCTTCCACTGGGTTCTGGCCGCCTATCTGTTTGCGTATGGGCGCTATCACGCGCACGGGCGGCCGCAGGCCGGGTGACCGGGAGGGAGGACTCATGCTGACGCGACGCGAGCTATTGGAGCGGGGCGCC
>CBDANQ010000025.1:0-17594 GCA_965197725.1 Longimicrobiales bacterium | reverse complement strand
CAAATGACTCTCCAATAATCGAGGCTGTTGTTACTGTATCGTTGTTACTGCTGTAATAGAAAAGACCAGTCACCGCAACAATTACGTTGCAATTACTGGTCTTTCTCTAATGGGCCCGGCAGGGATCGAACCTGCGACCTACCGATTATGAGTCGGCTGCTCTAACCAACTGAGCTACGGGCCCGGGGCGAAGAAGATACAGCCCGAGCCCCGGTTTGCGCAGTGCCCGATGACGCGGCGAGCTGTACTGCTGCCAGAAGCTTCTTACTAGCTTCCTGTCGCCAGCGCCGTCCGTCCTGGACGCCGCACTCGCACGCCCGCGAGAGAGCTCTCGCATGAAGGTGCTCGTTCTCGGCGCAGGCGAGGTGGGTTTCCACCTGGCCAAGCGCCTCTCCGAAGAAAATCAGGACGTCATCCTAATCGAGTCCGATCCGGAGCGGGCGGACTTCGCTTCGCAACAGCTCGACGTGCTCACTGTCGTATGTAACGGCGCTTCGCTGCCGGTGCTGGAAAAGGCCGGAATCAGCGACGCGAGCATGCTGCTGGCGGTCACGAGCAAAGACGAAGTCAACCTCATCGGCGCCACGGACAACTACGGGTGGATGTCAGACCCCGCGCTGCTCGTGCTCTCCTTCTTCATGCTCGTCGGCCGGCTCGAAATCTACACGGTGCTGCTGCTCTTCCACCCCGAGACATGGAAGTCTCGGCGCTCGTTTCACTAGCGTCTACCTGGTTCCGAAGAGTCGATCGCCCGCGTCCCCGAGACCCGGCAAGATGTAGCCCACGTTGTTGAGTTGCCGGTCCAGAACGCCTGTGAAGAGCGCCACGTCCGGATGAGCCTCGGCCACGGCACGCACACCTTCGGGGGCCGCGACTAGGCACATGTACGTGATGCCGCGCACGCCGCGTTTCTTGAGCCGCGCGATCGCCGCGGAAGCGGACCCACCGGTCGCGAGCATGGGATCGACTACGAGGAAACGCCGCGCTTCGGACTCGCTCGGCACCCTGAAGTAGTACTCGACGGGCTGCAGAGACTCTTCGTCGCGCGCCAAGCGGACGTGCCCGACCCGTGCGCTCGGGATGAGGCGCAGCACACCTTCGACCATGCCCAGCCCCGCCCGCAGCACGGGCACAACCACGAGTTTTCTACCCGCGATGCGATGCCCGGTCATGGTCTCGAGCGGCGTAACGACCTCGACCTCCTCTTCCTCGAGCGTACGCGTCACCTCGTACGCCATGAGCATCGCGATCTCTTCGACGAGCTCCCGAAAGAGCTTCGTGGGCGTATCGACCGAGCGTAACAACCCCAGCTTGTGCCTGATGAGCGGATGGTCGACCACGGTGAGGTTGGGAAGGTCGGACATGATCACCTCTTGATGGATAGAGCCACCAGGCTCTTTCGCTCGTCAAGCTCGAGATCGCGCCAGGCACCTGCCTCCAGATCTCCGAGATCGACGGTGCCGAAGCGGAGTCGGACGAGCCCGACTTACGCCATGCCCGATCTCGAGCATCATGCGTCGAACTTCTCTCTTCCTGCCTTCGGTCAGGACCAACCGGAGTGTGGTGTCATACGCCCCGCGCGCGACGATCCGGGCCGAAGCGACCCTGGCTGGGCCGTCCTCGAGATCGACGCCGTGCGTCAGAGCCGCCAGGCTCTCTCGACCCACGTCTCCGTTTGCCACAACCAGATACTCTCGCTCCACGCTGCGGCTGGGATGCTGGAGTCCGTTCGCGGCGTCTCCGTCGTTGGTCAGCAGCAGCAGTCCCTCCGTCGGTCGATCGAGGCGGCCCACGTAGCGCAACGCCCCCAGCTCAGGCGGCAAGAGATCGTACACGGTCCTGCCCCCTTGCGGATCACTCCTGGTGGTGAGCACCCCCGGCGGCTTGTGGAACGCGATCCACCGCGCTTGGGTGCGGGTGACTAATTCGCCGTCCACCTCTACGGTGTCGCGACCCTGCACCACGCGGACGCCCAACTCGCGAACGACCTTCCCGTTCACGCTGACTCGTCCCGCAAGCATCAACCGCTCTGCTTCCCGCCTGGACGCGCGTCCCGCACGAGACAGGTACTTCTGGACGCGGATCCCTTCGGACACCGCGTGCTAGTCGGTTCGAGACTGGTCTTCGTCGCCGATATCCGGCTCGGAGACGACGTCCGCGGCGCCGTCCGTTGCGGCGTCCGTTGCGCCGTCCGTTGCGCCGTCCGTTGCGCCGTCGCTGAGCGCCAGCGACTCCTGCTCCTCGTTGCCCTCTCCGCCCTCGGCTTCTTCCCCCTCGGGGCCGAGCGGCTGTCGCTCGCGCAAGATTATCGGAAGCTCCTCGGGGCGGGGCAGATCCTCGACAGACCTGAAACCGAAGTGTTCGAGGAAGTGCGTCGTGGTGCCGTACAAGAGCGGCCGGCCGAGCCCCTCCCCCTCGTCCGACTACGTCGATCAGGCGGCGATCCTGCAAAGTACGGATCACGCCCGACGCCCCCACTCCGCGCACGTACTCGACCTCCAATCGTCCGATCGGCTGGCGGTAGGCGATGATCGCGAGCGTCTCGAGCGACGGACCCGAGAGCCGCGCCGGGCGTGGCACATTGTCGAAACGCTCCAGATACGGTGCGTATTCGGGGCGCGTCAGGATCTGATAACCCCCCGCGACCTCCACGAGCTGGAAGGCCCTTTGCGCGTCATCGTACTCTGCCTGCAGCGACTGGAGTGCCTCTTCGACTCGGTCTTCATCGAGCAGCTCGTCCGCGCGCGCAATCTCGTCCGGGGTAAGGGGAGCATCCGACGAAAAAAGGACCGCTTCCACGATTTGAGGCGCGTTCAAGCTTCCGCTCCTTCATCAGGTCGGGGTTCGGCGCGAGGCTGCTCGGGAGCCTCGGCTTCGGCCAGAGGCTCCTCCTCGACTTGCTCGTTCCTGCGATAGATCCACAGCTCGGCAAACGGCCGCGTCTGCCGCAGGAGGAGCACACCGCGGCGTGTCAGCTCCAGACCAGCCAGAAACGTCATCACCCCGTGCGTGCGATCCTTGAAGCCGGTCAGCAGGCGCGTGAACTCGACCCGGGACTCCTGCTTGAGCGCGTCCAGGATCAGAACGACCTTGGCCTGCATGGACACCGTATGGATCGTGATGCGGTGCTCCCGCTTCCGCGGAACGGGCATCTCGACCAGAAGAGCAGCGGCGTACACCTCATCCCAGGTGGTCTCGAGTGGAACCTCGGCTTGAGGCGTCTTCGGGCGCGGCGGGATGTACGCCTTTCCGAATCGCCTGAACCGATCCGCCTCCGCGGCTCGCAGACGCACGGAGATCTCGCGAATCTGCTCGTACTCGAGCAGCCGACGCACGAGCTCCGCTCGGGGGTCTGGGTCCTCCTCGTCGACCGAGCGCGGCAGGAGCATCTGCGCTTTGATACGCACCAGCGTCGCCGCCATCTCCAGGAATTCTCCGGCTCCATCCAGGTCGTGAGGGTCCAATTCCCGGATCGCCTGGAGGAATTGTTTGGTGATGGTCGAGATCGGGATCTCGAAGATGTCGATGTCCTGCGACCGGATGAGGTGCATCAGCAGGTCGAGCGGCCCCTGGAAGCGCTCGAACTCGACGAGGAAGGAGCCCTCGCGCTCGGTGGCGCTCTCGGCGACCGTCAGATCCATAGGCGAGCGAACTCGGTGGCGAGCCCCGCGAAGAACGTCACCGGCCACAGGACGTATCTGAAGACACCCGGTAAGAAGAAGAACACTCCCATCATGAGGAGCAGCCCGTAGCGTCCCGCCTCCCGGTAACGCATCGCCAGCGGCCTCGGCAGCACATGGAAGAGAACGTGCGAGCCGTCCAAGGGCGGGATCGGAATCAGGTTGAAGAACGCGAGCACGAGGTTGATGAGCACACCGTAGTACGCCGCCTGAGCCGCCAGCGCCGTGGTGCCGCCCAAGGAGCCGAGGCTGCTCTGGGCCTTGACTGCGATCGCCAAGCCCAACGTCGACAGAACCGCCAGACCCAGGTTTGACACGATCCCTGCCATCGAGACGCGGACGTCACCCCAGACCGGGCGCCGGTAGTTCGCTGGGTTCACCGGCACCGGCCTCGCCCAGCCGAACAAGAAGCCACTCCCGGTGAAGTGCAGCACGAGCGGAACGATCACGGAGCCGATGGGGTCGAGATGTGGCAGGGGGTTCAGCGTGATACGCCCGAGTCGGTCCGCGGTGTCGTCACCCTCCCGGCGAGCCTGCCAGGCGTGCGCGACTTCGTGCACTACGACCGAGAAAATGAGGACGGCGATGAGAAGGACGACTTCCATGGTGCCCTTAAGCTAACCCCTCCATACCCGTTGATCCCATCATGCGTCGGTTCTAGCTTTACTGGCTCGTAACCGAACGAACTGACCGCGCCCCGAGGGGCGTATGCCGAACATCAAGAGCGCCAAGAAGCGGATGGGGTTGAGCGCCGTGGCCCGAGCCAAGAACCGGTCCGAGCGCGCACGCATCCGCACGGCCATCAAGAGGGTCCGCCACGCCCAGTCCGCCGAAGAGGGTCAGGCTCACCTTCGTGATGTCATCGCGATGCTGGACCGCGCGGCCACGCAGCGTCTCTACCACCCCAATCGGGCGGCCCGCGTGAAAGGTCAGCTTGCGCGACACGTCAATTCGCTCACCTAGCAGCCTCCCAGACGGTCTTCCCTCCGACGATCGTACGCGCCGGGGCTCCCCTCAGCATCCAATCGGCGAACGGCGTGTTCCGGCTCTTCGACAGGAACGCAGCCGTATCGACCGTCCACTGCGCGTCGAGGTCGAGCACGGAAACATCGGCGACGCTGCCCTCCGCGAGCGTGCCACCCGTTAGCCCGAAGACCCGCGCAGGATGACAGCTCATACGCTCGACCATCGTAGCGAGATCGATCACGCCCTCGTTCACCACCCTCGTGAGCACGATGCCCACCGCGGTCTCCAGACCCACGATCCCGTTCGGAGCGTCGTCGAACGCGGCCTCCTTTTCGTCATAGTGGTGCGGCGCGTGGTCCGTCGCGATGATGTCGAGCGTGCCATCCGCCAGCCCGGTTCGCACCGCGTCCACGTCCGCTTGCGCGCGTAGCGGCGGGTTCATCTTGGCCTCGGTCCGGTAGCCGTCGACCGCCTCCTCCGTGAGTACAAGGTGGTGCGGCGAGGCCTCGGCCGTGACGTGCACCCCCCTGACCTTGGCCTGCCGGATCGACTCCACCCCGAAGCGCGTCGAAACGTGCTGCAGGTGGAGGTGCCCCCCGGTCAGCTCGGCGAGCATGATGTCACGGAGGATATGGATGTCCTCCATGGCGTTCGGCTTCCCAGTGAGACCGAGTCTCGTGGCCACCAGCCCCTCGTTCATCTGCCCGGACGGCGATAGCCCAAGGTCCTCCGGGTGGTCGGCGACCGGGATTCCGAACGCTTGCGCGTACTCGAGCGCGAGACGCATCAGACCCGAGTTCATGACCGGGCTCCCGTCGTCGGTGATCGCGACAGCCCCGGCGTCCACCATCTCTCCGAGGGGCGCGAGTCGCTTCCCGACGCGGCCAACGGAGATGCAACCGACGGGATAGACCCGCGCCGCTTGCGCCCTCCGCCCCTCGGCGGCGACGAACCCGACAGAGGCCGGATCGTCCATCGCGGGATCGGTGTTCGGCATCGCGCACACCGCGGTGAAGCCTCCAGCTGCCGCGGCGCGGGCGCCGGTGGCGATCGTTTCCTTGTGCTCTCCGCCCGGCTCGCGCAGGTGCACGTGCACGTCGATGAGCCCAGGGGTCACCAGGAGGCCGCCGCAATCGATGACGCGCGCGTCCTCGGGGGCATCGACTTGCTCACCCAGCGCGGCCACCACGCCGTCGGCGAGCAGAACGTCCCGCACACCGTCCAGATCCTGGCTCGGGTCGAGAACCCGTCCACCCCTGAGCAGGAGCTTCTCGCTCACGCATCACCTCCCTGCTTCGCGGCTTCCGCGCTCTCCTGCTGACCGCCGGCGAGCAGGTACAGGACCGCCATGCGAACGGCGACGCCGTTGGTGACCTGATTCAGAATGACCGAGTGGGGGCCATCCGCCACGTCGGAATCGATCTCCACGCCACGGTTCATCGGACCGGGGTGAAGGACGAGCACGTCCCTCGGAGCAGCGTCGAGTCGTGGAGTGGTCACACCCCAGACGCGGTTGTACTCCCGCAGGCTCGGGACGTAGCCGCCATGCATGCGCTCCATCTGTAGCCGCAGCACGTTCAGCACCTCCGCCCACTCGATCGCTTCTTCGATGCGAGTGAAGGCAGTCACGCCCAACTGCTCGATCGCAGGTGGCATGAGCGTCGGCGGGCCGCAAACCGCGACTTCCGCGCCCAGCGTCAGGAGCCCGAATATGTTCGAGCGCGCCACCCGCGAGTGCAAGACGTCCCCGACGATGCAGACCCTGAGCCCCTCGATGCGTCCCAGATGGTCTCGGATCGTCAAGAGGTCGAGTAGCGCCTGCGTGGGATGCTCGTGCCGGCCGTCACCCGCGTTGATGACGCTGGACGGAATCCTCTCGGCCAAGAAGCGCGCCGCGCCCGACGAGCCGTGGCGCATGACGACCATATCGATGCGCATCGCCTCCAGGTTGCGTGCGGTGTCGACCAGTGTCTCACCCTTCACCACCGATGAGCCGCTCGCCGGAATGTTCACGGTGTCGGCGCTGAGTCGCTTCTCGGCGAACTCGAATGAGACGCGTGTGCGCGTCGATGCCTCGAAGAAGAGGTTGACGATCGTCTTACCTCGAAGGACCGGGACCTTCTTGATGCGACGCTCCGAGATTTCCTTGAACGGCTCTGCCGTGTCGAGAATGGAGAGAATCTGACTGCGGGAGAGGGCCTCGAGGCCGACGAGGTTTTTCCCTAGGGAAGAGACCGACGGATTCACTGTGACTCGGGGTCGAGGAACGCGATCTCTACTCCGAGACGCCCATCCAGCGCCGGCACGAGCACGTCGACACGCTGGTTCTCCATCACCGGGACTTCCCGACCCACGATATCCGGCTGGATGGGGAGCTCCCGCCCCCCACGGTCCACCAGAACGCAGAGGTAGATTCGTCGGGGCCGACCCCAGTCGGTGAGTTCGTCGAGCGCGGCCCGAGCGGTGCGGCCCCTGTAGAGCACATCGTCGACGATCACGATATTCCGGTCGTCGATGCCGCTCTGGGGGAGCTCAGACGCTCCGACGACGGGTCTCGGACCGATCGTCATCAGGTCGTCCCGATACAGCGTGATATCGATCGACCCGTACGCCACCCTGTCGCCGGAGGCGCGCTCGATTTCGTCGCGCAGCAGCGCAGCGATGTCCGTACCCCTGCGGTGGATGCCCAGGAGCGTGAGCGCCTCGGTGCCCCCGTTCCGCTCCACGATCTCTCGGGCCATACGGGCAATGGCCCGGTGGACATCGGCCTCGTCCATCACGTGGATCCGGTTGTCTGCGGCCATGCGTGCCGGGCTGAGGGCCTACAGGGAGCCTATGGGGTTCGTGGGCGGTGCTAAGTTCGGCGTTCCGGGGCCTACGGTCAACGACCCGTGGCAAGTCGGCGCAAGCCTTGTCAGCGACACGTAGGACTCCCCATGATTGCGCCGGTTTATCGAGGCAGGTAGCCGTCGACTCCACCACCGGATCTTCCGTTTATGCGCTTCTTCCGACTGGCCGCTCTCGTTTCGCTCGCCTCGCTGCCCGCGAGCCTAGGGGCGCAGGAGCTCTCAGACCCGCCGTCGGTCATCCTCAGCGGCGTTCCCTTTCCGGTCACGTTGCTGGGCGGGACCCAGCCGTCGGCATTCTACGAGATCCGGACCGCAACTGGGACCCTGCTCGCCGGGGGAACCGTCGAGGCTCACGGCTCCGCGACAGCGATGGACCTGTTGATCACGTCGCGTGACGCGCTTCCGCTCCAGATTCGGATCGGTGATACCACTCAGGAGCTCGATGCCACGCTCACACCCCCCTGGTTTTCGTTGTTGCCGCCCATCATCGCGATCGCGCTCGCGCTGATCTTCAGAGAGGTGATCACCGCCCTGTTCGCGGGCGTGTGGCTCGGGGCGCTTTTTGTGGCCGGATTCAATCCAATATCAGCGACCTGGCGGCTCATCGACCACTTCGTAGTACCCGGGCTCGCGAATACCGACGACGGTCACACGCAGGTCGTGGTCTTCTCTCTACTGCTCGGAGGCATGGTCGGCATCATCGCGCGCAATGGCGGCACGATGGGTATCGTGCAAGCCGTTGCCCCGTTCGCCCGTAACGCCCGGCGAGGCAAGCTCGCGACTGCATTCGCTGGGCTCGCGATCTTCGTCGACGACTACGCGAATACGCTCATCGTCGGGAATACGATGCGGCCCATCACCGATCGCCTGAAGATATCGCGGGAGAAGCTCGCGTACCTAGTCGATTCGACCGCCGCACCGGTTGCGGCGCTCGTCCCGATCTCGACCTGGGTCGGGTACGAGATCAGCCTCATTGCCGATGGACTCCGCATCGCCGCCCAGCAGAACCCGGCAGGCACGGATGCTCTGCTCGCCGTAAGCCCGTTCTCGATCTTCATCCAGACGATCCCGTTCCGGTTCTATTCGCTGCTCACGATCGTCTTCGTGCTGCTGACGTCCGCGATGAACCGCGACTTCGGACCGATGGCCGCCGCCGAGCGCAGGGCCGCCACCGAAGGACATTTATACCGGCCTGACGCCACACTGGCCACCGATACCTCCTCGCACCTGATGGAGGCAAAGGACGGCGCGCCCCAGGTATGGTGGAACGCCGGAATCCCGGTCGCGACGGTCATCCTGGTCGTGCTCGTGGGCCTGTACACGACCGGCAGGGCAAGCGTCGCGCCGGATGCGTCCCTCATGGACATCTTCAGATCGCCGAATCCGTTCGCCAGCCTGATGGCCATCTTCGGAGCCGCGGATCCGTTCGCCACGTTGTTGTGGGGCTCCCTCGCGGGCTGCCTCGTGGCGATCCTACTCTCGGTGGGCCAGAAGGCCTTGACGATCCAGGAGTGCATCAACGCGTGGCTCACCGGCATGAAGGCGATGATGATCGCGATGATCATCCTCGTGCTCGCCTGGTCCCTCGGTGCGGTCACTGAAGAGATCGGGACGGCCCAATACCTGTCGCGGCTGCTGTCCGATCGCGTCGCGCTGGAGTTGATCCCCCTCATCGTCTTCGTCACCTCTGCAGCAATGGCGTTCGCGACGGGTACGTCGTGGGGGACCATGGCCATCATGCTTCCGCTGGTGATCCCGCTCACCGTCGCACTCGGCGGGGCCGCGACGTACCCCGGCGGCGAGCAGGTCGGCATTCTGCTCGGCGCCACCGGGTCGGTGCTCGCGGGAGCGATCTTCGGAGACCACTGCTCCCCGATCTCGGATACGACGGTACTCTCGTCCACGGCTTCGGCGTGCGACCACATGGATCACGTCCGTACCCAGTTGCCGTACGCGCTTCTCGTCGCGGCTGTCGGCATGTCGCTCGGCAACGTCGGGACCGCGTACGGGCTGCCCGTGTGGGTCGCGCTCGTGGGGGGTGCCGCGGCGCTTTTCCTCTTCCTGCGCTTCCGAGGGGAGGCCGTCGCGCCCTAGACCCAGACGGGCTCGAGAATGAAGCGAAGCATCTACGTAGCCGTGGCGACCCTCGGGTCGCTACTCGGGCTCTCGTGCACCGGCGGGGATTCGCCGACGGATGCCGCCTACCCGAGCAACATGGCGTCTTTGGCGATCGCCCCGGTTTTCGCCGGTGGTTCCAATTCGACTACGGTCGGTGAAATCAGCCGCATCCGAATCACGGTCCTGCAAGCCTCCGACGGGAGTGTAATCGAGACCAGGGTGGTGGAGGTCGACCCCACCGCCAGCGAGTGGACGCTGGAGTTCACCGTCCCCATCCCGAGCGATCCGAGCGTCCTGGTGACCTTCGAGCTGATATCGGTCGTCGACGGGGGGGAAGTGGTCGAGTGGTCTGGCGAGACTGCGGTCACGCTGACCCCTGGGGGCTCCGACGTGCAGACGGTGGAGGTCTATCAGGGTGGGCTCGACGTTCTGACTGTCACCTCGATCGACGTGGAAGATCCTGGGGCGCTCCAGGAGGGAACCGGTGTCCAGTTGCATGCGATAGTGGAGACGAGCCGCGCCGACGCAAGCCCGGTGGTCCGGTGGACGAGCGGCGATCCGACGATCGCGACTGTCGATGCCTCGGGATTCCTCGAGGCGCTGCTTCCCTGCACCGTCACCATAACGGCGGCGGCCGGACCGGAGAGCGACGAAATCGATGTGGTCGTCGATGCGGAACCGATCACGCTGGGCTTCGTGGCGCACCCGACCGACACGAAAGTTGGAAACACCATCACGCCCGCACCCAGCGTCGAGATCCTCGATGTCAGGGGTGATCGCGTGCTCACGTATACGGGTGCCGTGACCGTTGAGTCGGAGGTCGCTTCCGGTGCTGCGGTGACCGAGCTCGCCTCGGCGGCTCCGGTCCCTGGGGGCACCGAGGGTGAGCCCACGAGCGTGGCAGTCACGGTCGACTCCACGGCGGTCCACTCGGCCGCGGGCCTGCAGGGGACCACGACCGTGGACGCCGAGTCCGGCCTCGCGGTCTTTTCCGATCTAACATTCGACGGGACAGGCCTCTACCGCCTCCGGGCCACCGCCACCGGACTCACCGCGGCCGAGAGCGAGACATTCGAGTCGTTCGTGTCCGAGGGCGACGTCAGCATCGTGAAGGACGTCGATCGCAGCTTGGCCTTCGAAGGTGAGATCGTGCGATTCACGGTTACGGTGCTGAACCACGGCCCGGGAGACGTGACCGCGCTTACAGTGTCCGATCTGCTTCCGGCGGGCTTGACCTTCGTGTCGGTCGATCCCTCGGCGGGGGGCTACGACCATACGACCGGCGAGTGGAACGTCGGGGCGCTGGCGACCGGCGCCTCGGCCGAGCTCGTCGTGGATGCCGAGATCGCCAGCGGCACGGCAGGAGAGACCTTGGTCAACACTGCCACGATCGAGTCGATGGATCAGCTGGACGACCCGACCAATAACACGGCCAGCGCTTCGGTGGAGGTCTCCCGACCGGTGGCCGATGTCACCATCACGAAGACCGCCGCCGCTTCGAGTATCAGGGAGGGCGAGGAGATCAGCTTCACGATCACCGTCCTGAACGCAGGCCCCGACGAGGCGACCAACGTCGTCGTTGAGGAGGATCTTCCTGCCGGCCTCACGTTCGTCAGCGCCGGGCACACCGCCGGCAGCTTCGACCCGGACGAGCTCGTCTGGACCATCCCGACGATCCCGGCAGGTAGCCGCCAAGCCCTCATCCTCTCGGCCCTGCCGGCGACGGGCACGGCGGGAGAGAGCCTCACGAACACCGCCCTCGTGCGTCCACTCGCGGACCAGGACGACGATCCGTCGGACAACAGCGCGAGCGTGGTGATCGACGTTACGCCGGCGCTCGACGTCGACATGACGGTCGCCGACGCCATCGTGGCACTCGAGGATGCGCTCTACGTGGCGGTCAACATCGGCGAAGTCGCGGCTCTCGACGACTTCACGTTCGCAACCGCGCGGGACCTCTTCGAGGACGCCTACACGGCTGATCCGACCAACGAGACTGCGGCGCTCGGCCTGGCCATGACGACGATCTTCGTGCTCGAAGACGATCCGGTGCTCAGGGCCACCGCCGACGACTGGGAAAGCTGGCTCGACTCCCACGATCCAGACGACCTCATAAGTGTCTCTGCGCTGGTGGACCCCTCGCCTCTACTGTGGAATCGCGCGACACTGCCGACCGACTTCGGGGCAAGCGCTCTGCTGCGGGCCACACGAGCCGAAACACTTACCGACATCGTGCTGCCGAGCTCACGGGTGGTCGACTTTCCCCCGACGCTGGCTGAACATCAGGACTTGATCAGGGACATCGTGATCCCAGCGGTGGCGGATGCGCTCACGGTGCTCAGCACGATCGACTCCCCCACGTTCACCTTCGCGATCACGGAGCGGATGCAGGGAGAGAATCCAGGCGAGGCCGACGTGCTCGAGCTGGATATGACGGAGGTGTTCACGCTCCGCGCCGCGTTGGAGACCGCGCTCGCCACTGCCAACGTGGCACTAGCCTACCTGGTGACGCCAGGAGCGTGGGGTGCGGACGGGTTCGTCACCGCGCTTACCCCGGGTAGCACGTTCGGCACGCTCGCCCCCGACGGAGCCGTCCGGCTCGGCAAAGCGCATGCCGGTCTCGTTAGAGCCGCTTTTCTGCTCCAGGACGGGCTGGATTTCCTCGCCGCCGAGAGCGATGAGCAAAGCGACGACATCATCAAGGTCGGTGAGGGGGCGCTCGAGGACGGGGAGATCCCGACGATCGCGGAGGCACGGGATGTGCTCGACGACATCGAGGGGACACTCGAGGGGCCGCGCACGATCACGGAGGATCTCGGCGACGGCAACGTCACGATCACCGTCGACGCCTCCCAATTCTTCCTCGACCCGATCACCGACCTCAAAGAGGTCCTGCCTAGCTACGAGGTATACAAGGCCGGAGACGGGGAGGGCGGAGATCGTGGATTCTTCCGCTTCACCGCGCTCGACTTAGACTCATGGACGTTCCCGGATCCCACGTTCAACGGCGTGCTTCCCGACATCGTGGACAGCGATGACCTGAAGAGCACGTTAGGGACTGCGATCACGGACGACTTCTGGGACCTGCGGAATCCGGTGGGCGGCGACTACGTGCTCATCACAGTCGGCGGCGTAGACTGCCTCGCGGAGGGTTTCCCGAATCTATGCCCTGGCCCGCCCTTCTGGTGGGAGGACGCCTACCTCTCGCTCTCTGGGGGAAGCGATGGCGAGATGCACGCGTCTTTTGAGTACACGTTCTGGACCGACTCGGATTCGGACCTCATTCCGGATCTGTCCCACTTCCGCCGCTGGGAGGGCACCTACACCGCCACCCCGGGTGATCCCGACATATCCGTCGTTTTGAGCCTCACCCTTGTGGACCCGGTCAGCGGTCCCTCTGTCGAGCGCGCCGCCACGGTGGTTGACATCTTGGGCTGGACGAGCACGGACGCCTTCGGGCGTCTGCGTGGCGGGACGACGATCACCTCCTTCGTGTGGGCGGGACTTGAGTGGGTCATGGCGAAGCAAGACTGACCTTGGTCCAAAGCGTGCTCGTGAGGCGCTTCCTGCTCGGCGGCGGCCTTGGTGAGCCCGGTGCTCTTCTGGTTGGCTGCGGAGCCCGCCGTGGCGCAGGGTAGCCTGCTAGATGTCTGGAGCACGACGTACCTGGGTTACGGATCTCGACCGGACTGGACGGGAGCCGCCGCCTGGGCGCCGAGCGCCGATGGGCGAGCGTCAGCCAGCTTTGGGACGTCCCTCGAGCTTCTCTCCCTGCCGGGCTCCCGTACCCTCACGCTGGAGCGCTCGTCCCTACGCGTCGGGCGCCGGTTCGGCGCCTCCGGACACGCGGTCCGAGGTGGGGTGACTCGCGTCGGCCGGGGCCTGACCACGGACGGTGCGGATGCGCTTCTCGGCACCCTGTTCGAGCCGATCCCCGATGTCGGGGTCTCGTTCCGGTGGCCCGCCGGCGTGCTTGGGAAGATCACGACCCGTGCGACCGGGGCGTGGTGGAACGGGCCGATGGGCTCCGTGGGAGTCGAGGGAGCAAACGCCGTGTACTCGTTCCGTGGCGAACGGTGGGTCGCCCGGACGCCCGCCCTCGAGCTTGCGCTCCCGACCGACAGCGTCACACCGGCGGCGGTCGGGAGCGACGACGACGGTTGGGCCGTCGAGGTCGGGCTCGCGAGGCCATCGGGCCGTGTGCGTCCCTCGGTACGCGCGAGGTGGGAGCGGAGCTCGATCGTCCGCAGCCCCGTGGATCGCGACGCGTTCTTGACGTTCTCGCCCGCGGGATCGCTGGAGTCGCTCCTGGTCAGCGTGTCCCTACGTGCGGGCGCGACGGACGTAACGCTCCGGCGAAGCCAGCAGGACACCGATCTCGCGGGCGTGTTCGAACGCCTGGATGCGAGGGCGGGGGAGCTCTTCTTCGGTCGCTCCGACTTCTCGCAGTGGGCTCTTGAGGTGCGACGAGATACGGACCGAGCACGCTGGTCGTGGAGCCTGGGCGTCGACGAGATGACCGCGGAGATGTCGGCGCGCCTCGAGACGTGGACCTTCGTAGCGCTCTGGGAGCAGCTCGGGGCGATCGCTTTCCGGTATCGCGGGAACATCGATGGCACTGCCCAGTGGTTGCGGATCGGGCGCACTCCCGTGGACCCAGCTGGCTTGCGATGGGCGGTCAACGGCGGCGTGTACGAGCTCGCGACGGCCCACGACGACTGGCTGGTGACGAGTTTGGGATTCGGCCGCTCGGAGCAGCATTCCAGCACGGGTGGCGTCGATCCGGCAGGCGTGCTGGGCGGGCAGGTCGCGCGACGCCTCTCGATTCCGCGTGGCGTCGTCGACGCCTCTATTGCGGGTGCCATGCCCGTCTATGGACGCTCCGTGGCGGATGACCCATCGAGTGGCATAGCATGGCACTTGGGCCTGGCGCTGTCTTGGACATCCTCGGGTATGACCGGCCGAGGGCTCTCGACCTCACCGGCACAACGCGACCGATGAACTGGAGAGATACCGATGCCGAACAAACTGATCCCCCCCCCCTTCACTGAAGAGACGGCCCGCGCCAAGGTGAAGGCTGCGCAGGATGGGTGGAATCGTGTCAACGGCCATCGAAAGCTGCACAGGTCTGGCCATCGAAAATTGCACACTTGGCGGAGGTGACGAGCCTCTAGTTCGTCGTTTTCTCCTTTGCTCTTGCTCTCTTTCTCTTCGGGGGTGAAGGGCTCGACTCCGCAGGAGGCGAGTGGAGGATCTTGGAGAGGTCGGTGTGCTTGCGCATCCGGTAGCTGCTGCCGCGGATGTTGACGATATGGCAGTGATGCAGCAGGCGATCGATGAGCGCAGCGGCCATGACCTCGTCGCCCAAGATCTGGCCCCACTCCTCGAAGCCTTTATTGGAGGTCAGCACAGTGGATGCGCGCTCATAGCGCCGGTTGATGAGTTGGAAGAAGAGCATTGCGCCGGTCTGGCTGACCGGCAGGTAGCCGATCTCGTCGATGACCAGGAGCGAAGGATAGGTGAGGATCTTGAGGCGGCGTCCCAGCTGGCCGGTGGTCTTGGCTTCTTCGAGCGAGGTGATGAGGTCGGCCAGAGCGCCGTAGTAGACTCTGCGCCCGCTCTGAGCCGCGGCAATGGCGAGGCTGATCGCGAGATGCGTCTTGCCGACGCCCGGAGGGCCGAGGAAGATCACGTTCTCCTTACGCTCCAAGAAGCCGAGCTCGTGGAGCGAGTCGATCTGCTCGCGCTTGATCGAGGGCTGGAAGCTGAAGTCGAAGTCGTCGAGGGTCTTGATGCCCGGTAGCCGGCTCGAGCGCATCGCAGCCTGAAGGCGGCGGTTGTTGCGCAGCGTGATCTGGGCACCGAGGAGTTGCTCGATGGCCTCCGAGGCCGTCACGCCTCCGCCATCGACCCCGGTGAGGACGTCGTCGATGGCCTCCAGCGCACCGGGCATCTTGAGATCGGCGAGCTGGGCTCGGATCCGGTCACGGCGAGAGCGAGCGGCAGCCTTCATCGGTCCCCTCCCGCGATCTGGGCATAGGCCGTGAGGGGACGTCGCTCGACGTGGATGGCCGGCAAGGACGTCGTGCCGGGTGAGGAGCGATCCGGAGGCAGGACGAGGGGGTGATACGGGCGAGTCGCCAAGGGCTCGAGGAGCAGTCGTTCACGCTCGAAGCGATCGAGGGGCCGCTCCTTCAGCGTTCCGTGGCTGCGCACCTTGGCTTCCGTCTCAAGCCAATGAAGGGCCTGCGCGTTGAGATCGTCGTCCGACGTGAAGGTGCGCCCGTAGAAGAAGCTCTCCCTGAGGTAGCGGATCGGCCGCTCCACCTTGCCCTTGGTCTGAGCCCGATAGGGTCGGCACGCTCGGATCCTGAAGTTCCAGTGGTAGGCGTAGCGCATGAACTCCGGGTTCTCGACGAGGGCACCATCGTCGTATCGACCGTCCTCGATGACGACCGCCTTCATTTGGTCGAACAGAAGCTCTGAGGGCACGCCGCCGAAGTAGGAAAACGAAGACTCCAGGCCATGCATCAGGGCCTTCATGGTCTGCCGGGTGTAGAACTGAACCCACAGCAGCCTCGAGTAGCCCAGCACGACGATTAGTGCGTAACGCTTGCCCCACGGTAGCCGGAAGTGGGCGAAGTCCACCTGGCCCTGACGCCCAGGCGCCGTCTCGAAGCGCACGACCGGCTCCTCTGGGGGTCGAGGCCGGACCTTGCGTACATAGCGCTTCACTTGGTTGTAACTGCCCGGGTAGCCAGCGGCCCGGACCTCCTTGAAGAGCCGTACAGCCGTGAGCTTCGGGTACTCCTTGAGACGCGTGTCGATCAACGGCTTGTACGGATCCAGCTTCGACGGCATCAGACATCTCGGACCGTACCCGACACGCTCTTCGTCCAACTCCCGGTCCAGTTGACCGGTCTCTATCCAGTGGTACACGGTACGGCGACTGACCCCCAGATCCCGGGCGATCACCGCCTTGTTCATCCCCTGCTCGAGGTAATGACGGAGCAGCACGCGCTTCTCCCTTCCGATCATTGCACCTCCACGTTCTCGGTGGAGGCGCCAAGTGAGTGGATCGGCCGGAAGATCGCTCGGGGTGGTGCCTACATCCCCACTCTCCCGCCCGCTAGGTCAAAGCGCCAAGTGTGCAATTTTCGATGGCCACATGTGTGCAATATTGGAAGGCCGCTAACAATAGCCGAGATCCCGAGCGAGTCGCCCTGGCCTATACGGAAGACTCCCAATGGCGGAATCGAGACGAATTCTTCACCGGTCGGGAAGCGATCAAGGAGTTTCTCAAGCGTAAGTGGGCGTCCGAGCTAGACTATCGCCCGCGTAAACACGACGCGCTCTGCCGAGTACAGGTTTGACATCTCGAACGAGAACTGCGACTCCACCCCCAGCGCATCGTTGCTGCCCGGTGTCAGTGCCTTCATCTCGCGGGAGAACCACTCTTCGATGTCCTCACGGTCCCACTCAAGACGTCGGTACCCCGAGAGGTAGTCGCGCAGCCGTTTCCTCGCCCACTTGGGGACACCGATCGGCATCGTCTTCTCCTCTCTCCGTTCCCCCCGGCGATCAAAAGCTGGAATGTGGTGATTCGGCTGGACGGGCTGCAACGACTACGGAGGGGGCAGGATGGGCGGCGCTTTGCGCCGCCGCGTCGCGGGTTGCCGACCTGGACGCTAAACGCGAGAGCAGCTCGGCACGCTCGGCTCGAACCCGCTTGGCGTTCTTCTTCGAAGAGCGCGCGGGTTCGACCTGGGTGGGTACAGATTACCGCGCGTGACTACGAGTGCGGGCAGACCTTGAAAAGCGGAGGGGGCGGGATTCGAACCCGCGTGGGCTTGCGCCCGCCGGTTTTCAAGACCGATCTGAGTTGTCCGTCAAGGTCCTTCTAAGACCCGCTACGCCGGATTCACAAGCGTTTTCGCCGGGGGCGACCTCGGCTAAGACCCTGTAAGTCCATGTAAGTCCC
>CBDANQ010000024.1:0-60623 GCA_965197725.1 Longimicrobiales bacterium | reverse complement strand
TCCGGCAACGTCCGCGCCGATGCCCCGACCCTCCAAATACTCACGGGCGGCGGCGCCGACGCTCCGGATCCTCGAGCTGACGTCGGAACCAGTCCCGCGCGAATCCGTTGATCTCATACAGCGGCCGGTTGGGATCCTCTTCCTCCTGGCTCCGCTTCACCTCGCGGACCTGGACACCGGCACGTCCCGCCACGTGCTTGACCGCCTCTACGAAGTCCAAGCCCTGGCGCTCCATGACGAACGAGAAGACGTCGCCCGATTGCCCGCATCCGAAGCATTTGTAGAAGCCCTTGGCTGGGACTACGTAGAAGCTCGGAGTGCGCTCCTCGTGGAAGGGGCAGTTCGCCTTGTACTCGCGACCGGCTTTCTTGAGCTGAACGAACTCGCTGATGACATCGACGATGTCGGCCGCGGCGCGCACCTCCTCAACCATATCGTCCGGGATCACGAAGCACCTGCGAAGCTCGCGACCGTTACCCCGGCCCCGCCCTCACGTGGGGCCGCCCCCGCGATGGACCTCGACCCTGGCGTCGTCGTCGAGCATCTCGGTGACACGCTTTCGGAGCGCACCAGTCCCTTTGCCATGGATGATGCGGAGTTCTGCGAGGTCCCCGAGAATCGCGTCGTCCAGCGCGCGCGACAATTCGAGCTCCATTTCGTCCACGCGCAGGCCACGCAGGTCGATTTCCACCCGCGCTTGGCCTCGACTCGGCGCGCGCCACCCTCCCGCGCGGACCTCCGGCTCTGGAGGAGCGTCGACGACCTCCAGTTCGGACAACGGCACCTCGAGTCGAAACGCCCCGGCCTCCACCACCGCGCGCCCGGAACGCAGCTCGATCACACCGCCGCGTGCTCCGGTCGCCTGAATCCGCACTCGGTCGCCGACCTCGATGTCGACTGGGCGTCCCGCGCCTCCGGTCCCCGAACGCTTCTTCCGGTATCGGCCTGCCGCCTGCTCTACTCGCCGACGCGCCTGACGCGTGCTTTCCTCGAGGTCAGCGCCGCGCTCGAACGAAGTCCGCAACTCCGAAATCGCGGCCTCGACCTCGGCACGCGCCTCTAAGAGCAGCGTACGAGCCCCTTCTTGTGCACGGCTGTCCGCATTGCGCTCAAAGTCCCGCAGCGTGCGCTCCCTTCCCTCCATGCCCTTCTTCAGCCGGGCAGTCTGAGCGCGCTCCAGATCGAGTTGGTGCACGAGCTTCTCCGCTTCCCGCTCGAGGTGTTCGAGGCGTGCGAGGGTTTCCTCCATGCGTGCCCCATCGTCCTCGCGGTACGTCTCGGCCCGATCGAGAACCTCGGCCGGGAATCCGAGTCGGCGTGCGATCGCAAGACCGTAGCTCCGACCCGGGCGCCCTTTCAGGAAACGGTAGGTGGGCTCCATCTGGTCGGCATCGAACTGCAAGGATTGCGTTGACGATTCCGCTGCCGTCGCTGTCGAGGCGCTTGAGCTCTCCAAGGTGCGAGGAGACGATGGTCGTCGCCTTCTTCGCGACCAGCTCTTCGAGTACCGCTCGAGCGAGAGCTGCTCCCTCCCGCCGGATCCGTGCCAGTCCCCATCTCGTCGATCAGCACCAGGCGACCGCGGTCCAGCTTCCGTCACGATGGCCGACAGGTTGGCGAGGTGCGCCGAGAAGGTGGAGAGCGACTGCACGATCGACTGTTCATCACCGATGTCTGCGGAAAAACGACTCGAAGACGCGCAGGCGCGTCCCCGGCCCCACCGGCGGCACCACGCCGCTCTGCGCTAGCGCACATATCAGACCCGTCGCCTTGAGGAAGACGCTCTTGCCTCCGGTGTTGGGACCCGATACGACGACCGCTCGCTCGCCCTCATTGAGCTCGATCTCGAACGGTACCACCGACGTCGGGTCGTTCTCCAACAGCAGCGGATGGCGACCGTCACGAATGTGGAGCGTGGGGTTGTCAGTATCGGCGAGTTCCGGGACCTCGGCCCTCCACGACAGCGCGGCGCGAGCGCGAGCATGGAGGCTGTCGAAATCGACCAGCGCGTCGAGCGCCCCCCGCAACGCGTCACCCTCCTGAGTGATCTCCGCGGTGAGCTCTCCGAGTACGCGCCGGATCTCTCTTCGTTCTTCACGCTCCAGATCGCGCACTTCGTTCATGAGAGTGATCGCCGCGGGTGGCTCCACGAACAACGTGGCACCCGACTGAGACTCGTCGTGCACGATGCCCCCAACTTCACCCTTTCCTTCCCGGCGTACCGGAATGACGTATCGTCCTTCTCGGATCGTCACCGAACCGTCCGCCACGACGAATCGCTCGGGAAGCGTGGTCACGAACGCCTCGAGCTTCTTCACGATTCTGGCGTGCGCACCTCGCAGCTTACCACGAATCTTGTTGAGCTCCCGAGATGCGCGGTCGAGCACACGGCCTTCCGCGTCGACACACCGCCCGATCGTGTCCTCGATTTCCCTCCGGGACACCAGCAACTGCGCAATGGTCAGGAGCTCGGGATAGCGGCCGTCACGCGCTTCGAACTCCGCTGAGAGACGGCGAGACGAGTTGAGTAGAACCGCCACGCTGTGCAACTGCGTCGGCTCGAGCACCACGCCTTCCGCGGAGAGCTGTTCGAGCGTGTTCGTCAGATCGGGGACCGGGAACATGCCCCAGCCCGGATCCTCCTCGACGAAGCGCATCGCCGCACCGACTCGCCCAAGCTCTCGAGAAATCGTTGCGGGGTCGGTCTCTGGCTGCGAAGCGAGTACGCGATCGCGGGCGAGGTCACTGGCCGCCCGTGCCGCCACGCACTCGAGCACCCGACCAAACTCGAGAACCTCGAGCGCGTGCTCGCTCACCCGGGGTTCACCCGCTTTCCGATCACCCTTCTAGCTCCTCCCGCACGATCCGGTTCGCTTCCTTCCCGTCGAAACGGCCCCGGATCTGAGGCATGATGCCTCCCATGAGAGGACCGATCTCATCGGCGCCGTCGGCGATCGCCTGCTTCACGAGCGCTCGCACTTCCTCTTCTGAGAGCCCCTCGGGTAGGTATCCAGCCAAGACCTCCGACTGTGACTCCTCGGTCGTCGCGAGCTCCTCCCGGCCTGCGGCCCGCATCTGGTCAGCGGCGTCCTTTCGCTGCTTGATGCCCTTCGAGATGACCTGCACCACGCCGTCGTCATCGAGCTCGCCGCGTTGATCGATCTCTTTGTTGCGCACCTCCGAGAGCACGGTTGACAGCACGAGCGTGCGCAACTTGTCGCGCTCTTTTCTGGCCGCCGTGAGGTCCGCCCTGAGCCGGATCTTGAGGTCGCTGGACACGAGTAGTCCGCCTCTTTGTTCGGGTGGGACGTGCGTCGGGCGGAAGAAGCTACTCCTTAGCAGGCCGTGGCAGAAGTACAACGCGCCTGGACTCAACCCGGAGGCCACGTCAGAGCGCGCCCACCCAACAGGTGCAGATGCACGTGGCCCACCGTCTGACCCCCGTCGCCACCGGTGTTCATCACGGTGCGATATCCGCCTTCAGCGACGTCCTCCGCTCGAGCGATGTCCCGCGCAGCGAGCAGCATTTCACCCAGCACGTCCCGATGGCCGTCCAGCGCCACCTCGAGCGAGGTGATGTGTTCGGTGGGGATGACGAGGATGTGGACCGGCGCCTGCGGGCTGATGTCGCGAAAAGCGAGGAGATCCTCGGTACGGTGCACCACGTCGGCGGGGATCTCGCCCGCGACGATCCTGCAGAACAGGCAGTCGGGGTTGGTCATGAGTGTGCTCCGAAGACGGCGAGTCGGGCGTCCTGGGTTACCTCCCACGGATCTAGTGCGTGGGAGGGACCACGCGCAATGCGAAAATCAGACGCGGCCCCGGCGACGTCCCAACAGGTGGCCGGCCGAACCATGGAGACGCCCCGTCTCGAGTAAGAGCTTACACCTCCCCCCTCTCAGCCGCTCACCACGGAGGAGCCATGAATCGGATCATCGAGTGTGCCGAGCGTATTCTGCTCGAACACCCGCACCCCGCCCTCCGACTCACCGAGCTGCACGAGCTCCTCGCCGAGCGCTTCGACCGAAGCCTCGAGCAATCGCGGCTACGCGGGATGCTCGAGGAACACCCAAAGGTGTTCCGAGTGCTCGATTCGTGGTGCGGCCCGTGGAGGAGTCCGGCGCCGCCACGGGCAGCTCTGTATGCGGCCGACCCGTGGGTCGTCATCGTGACACATCCCGATGGAGCCGACCCCTCGCAGAGACCAACGGCTCTGAAGCTGAGGGAGAGCGTTCGGTGGCTGGCGCACGACATCGACGCGCGCTCGCCCTACGAGGTCAATCGGTGGTACGCCATCGTTCTGGCCGAACGGCGAGCGCGCAGAGTCATCCAGCGAAAGGCGGCTTGAAGGCTATAGGCATGAAGCCGGTCAACCGGTAGTGAAGAGGAGGGCTCGCGTCACTCATCCGCCGGAGAACGCCTCCTTCACCCGAGACCAGAACCCCTTGTGCGCGCGCCGGCGAATACGCTCTGGCGCGGGCGACTCGAGCCCACGGAGGCGACGCATCGCCTCCTCCTGCTCAGATGTGAGCTCGTCAGGAGTCCAAAGCAACACCCTGAGCAGTTGATCCCCACGGTAGTGACCATTGAGCTCGGGGAGGCCGAGTCCCTTCAACCTCAGAAGGTCACCGCTCTGGATCCCCGCCGGCACGGTCACTCGCGCGGTGCCGTCGATGGTAGGCACTTCGATCTCGTCGCCGAGCGCGGCCTGCCCAAACGTGATCGGTAGTTCGTGAATCAGGTCGGGACCGTCCCGAACGAAGCGCGGATCGTCTTCCACCTCCAGCAGGACCACGATATCTCCTCGTGGACCACCCCGCGGGCCGACGCTTCCTCGCCCGCGAAGCGTGAGGAAGTTCTCCGAGGTGACGCCGGCAGGGACCTCCACCTCGATCTCTGTTTCGCGCCGAGCCCGCCCCTCTCCACGACACGTGTCGCAGTGTTGCTCGATCACACGCCCTTCGCCCTGGCAGGTCCGGCACGGCTGTACACTCACGAACTGTCCGAACACCGAACGCTGGACGTTCCGCTCTTCACCGGAGCCGCCGCATACGCTGCACACAGTTGGTGCGGTGCCCGCCCGCGCCCCCGAACCATTGCAGCTTCCGCACTCGTCGAGCAGCGCGACCCGCAAGGTCTTGGTGACCCCGTGGGCCACTTCGGGAAGCGTCAGCGGAAGCCGGATTCGAACCGTCTGGGCCTTGCGCGATGTCGTACGCCGGCCGTGGGCGCCGCGCATGCCGAAGATATCCTCGAGCCCCGAGAAACCGCCGAAGTCGCGCATGAAGACTTCGATCGCGTCGCTGAAATCGAAGCCACCCATGCCGCCCGGCCCAGCCCGACCCTCGAGGCCTTGCTCCCCATATCGGTCGTAGGTCGCGCGCTTGTCGGGGTCGCGCAGGACTTCGTACGCCTGCGTGACTTCCTTGAAGCGCTCCTCAGCCTCCTTCGAGCCCCGGTTGCGGTCGGGGTGATACTCGAGCGCGAGCTTTCGATACGCCTTCTTGATCTGCTCCGTGTCCGCATCGCGCGGCACGCTGAGCAGTTTGTAGTAGTCGGACATCCATTTCCTTCAGAGCCCTCGCCCCCACTCGGGCTCGGGAGGTTCAGAACATCAGCTCTGCAGCATGCGTGTCAC
The DNA here is from genome assembly GCA_965197725.1 of Longimicrobiales bacterium. Taxonomy (GTDB): domain Bacteria; phylum Gemmatimonadota; class Gemmatimonadetes; order Longimicrobiales; family Gaopeijiaceae; genus UBA1138. Next base: position 54,985 of record CBDANQ010000024.1, on the reverse strand, counting down.
GAGTGTCGACGTGTAGTCCACGATCGTGACTACTTTTTCGTAAGGCATGCGCGTCGGGCCGATCACGCCGATCACGCCGCTGAGGTCGCCCGTTCTGTACTCCGAGGTGACGAGCGTAAAGTCGGCGAGCTCGCTGCTGTCGTTCTCGCCGCCGATCGTGATCACGACGCGACCCCGGTGCTCGCGACTACCCACGGTCTGTGCGAGAAGATCCCGACGCTCGGTCAGCTCGATGAGGCCCTTGAGCCGATCACCGCTCTCGAACTCCGGCTGCGCCGCCAGCACGCTCGCGTGCCCGAGATGGATGTCGGTGCCGTCCAAGTCCCTGAGGTCGAAGAGCTCGGTTCCCGACTGCACGAAGATGTTGAGAAGCTCAGCCGCCCCCGCTTGCCCGCCATGCGAGTCCCGCAGGCGCTGCGGCAGTGTTCTGCGAATCTCCTGTAGGCTGAGGCCGGCAAGCCGCTCGTTCAACGAGAGCGTTACGGTCACCAACGCTTTCTCGGGGACTTCCACGGGGAGGTCGACGTACACGGTACGCACGACACCGCCACGAATCGTCGCCACCAGCAGAACCTTGTTGGTCGAGACCTGGATCAACTCAAGCTTCTCGAGCACCGCATCGTCGAGGCGCGGCGCCACCGCCACACCCAGTTCGTTCGATAGGAGGCTTACGGCCCGCGTCGCGTGGCGCACCAATCGCTCGACCGCGGACCCCCCCACGTCGAGCTCGCGCTCCAGATTCGAGCGTTCGGCCTCCGTCATAAGGACCGGTTCCATGAGCCGATCCACGAAGAAGCGGTACGCGATGTCGGTCGGGACACGGCCGGCCGAAGTGTGCGGGTGGAAGAGGTAGCCCTTCTCCTCCAGGTCGCTCATGGTGTTGCGGACCGTGGCAGCGGAGATACCGAGGTTGAAGCTGCGTGACACCGTGCGGCTCCCCGCCGGCTCGGCCGTATCCACGTAGGTGCGGACAACAGCATCCAATACCTGGCGTTCTCGGTCGGTCAGTTCGGTGCCGACCAGCTCTCGTTTGTCCATCCCGCCCATCTCCGAAGATCGAGAGTCCCAGATTGCGGCGTCAACCCGCGGCCGCATCGTCGAGCTCGACGGCAAGCTCGTCCAGCGAGAGCCAGCCCTCTGCATTCAGCCGCAGCGCGTCTTCCGACGTCAGCGTCCAGCCACGGTCCGACCATGCGCTGGCCAGGCCCCGTTGCCGCTCGTCGAGGTCCACGAGCGGCACGCCCTCGCTGGTGCGAAGCCCGAGCCAGAGGCGTTCGAGCCTACGCGCTTCGGGCTTGACCGTCTCGCGGTCGTCCTCGGGCACCTTGCCCGTACGCGCGCACTCTCGGTACGAAGGCCACTCACGGAGATTCCACCGCCGCACGGGAGCTGCGAAGCTGTGCGCGCCGTTTCCTAGCCCGAGGTACGGACGGCCGTCCCAGTACACCGCGTTGTGGCGCGACCGGTGGCCCGGAAGGGCAAAGTTGGACACCTCGTAGTGCTGGTATCCCGAGGCTCCGAATACTTCGGCGGCGAGCAGATACTCGTCCTGGTACTGCTGCTCGGCGATGGGTCCCTCGTTCCCCTCTCGCACGGCCCCGTCCGAGCGGCGTCCCATCCTCTACCGTGAGGCCGTACAGGCTCACATGCGGCACCTCCAGCGCCAGCGCACGCTCGAGATCGTCCCGCCATGACCGCCTCAGCCGCCCAGGCAGCCCGAAGATCAGATCGACGCTCAAGTTCGTGAGGCCAGCCGCCTTCGCCGCGTCGACGGCCCGCTCGGCATCCTCCGCGCCGTGCAGCCGTCCCATCCACCGAAGCGCCTCGGCATTGAACGTCTGCACGCCGATACTGAGGCGGTTCAACCCGGACCGGCGCCAGGCCGAAGCCAACTCTTTGCTCAGGCTCTCCGGATTCGCTTCCGCCGTCCACTCCAGGTCGGAGCTCCCGAGGCGCCGCCGCCCGACGACGGTCGCGAGTGCCTCCATCGCGTCCTCACCCAAGAGCGAAGGCGTTCCGCCGCCGACGTAGAGCGTCTGGAGTGAGTCCTCGAGGGTGAAGAGTCCCTCCCTCTCGACCGCTCGCAGCTCACCTTCGAGCGCGTCGCGCCACGCGGCCAGGTCGCCGTGCCTGCTGACATGTACGGCGAAGTCGCAATAGAAGCAGCGGCGTACGCAAAACGGTACGTGCACGTAGACCGAGCGCACCGTCGTCGGGGCCGCGCGTGCGCGATCAGGAGGCACGCTCGAACCGCAGCCCGGGCCGTTGCTCGACCCATCCGTTCACCTCGAGTTCGGCGAGCAGGGCCAAAGCCTCGGACACTGCCAACCCCACCAGCGCCGCCAGCTCCTCCACGTGTGCGGGGCCGCGATCGAGGCCGACCAGGAGGAGACCCTCGGCACCTCCGGGTCGGAGCCGCTCTCTTGCGCCCGACGAGCCGACGCCAAGTTCTTCGAGGAACCGCTCGACCGATACCAGAGGTCGGAGCACCGTCTGCGAGTAGCGCGTTGCTGCCCTCACAAGCCGGTTGCTCAACCGGCCCCGGCACCGCGTATACGTCGACTCCGAGATCGAGCGCATGCTCCACCGTAATGAGCGAGCCGCTGCGGCGGAAGGCCTCCACGACCACAACAGCCTGGCCGAGCGCCGCGAGCACACGATTTCGGCGCGGGAAGTGGTGCGGCAGCGCCGGCGTCCCCGGGAGGAACTCGGACACTACGAGCCCCGCCGCCAGAATGTCCCGGAAGACTCGCCCATGAGACGCCGGATAGGCTCGGTCGGGACCTCGCCCGAGCACAGCGATGGTCCCGCCGCCGGCGTCGAGCGCGCCCACATGCGCGCAGCCGTCGATGCCGAGCGCCATTCCACTCACGGACCGTGTAGCCCGAACGCGCGAGCGCGGACGCCAACCGTCGCGCGAAGTCGCGAGCCCGAGCGGTTGCCTTCCGCGCACCGACGATCGTGATGCCCGGGGTCGACAAGAGCTCGGCCCTACCGCGCAAAAAAGAGTACAGGCGGCGGGTCGGCGAGGTTGCGCAACATGCTCGGATACTCGGCGTCCGACCACGTCACCACGGGTGCATTCAATCGCGCGGCATCGTTCAGCCCGGCCGCGACCCGGTCGCGAATCTCAGCGTCGCCCCTCGCGATGGCCGCACGCTGTCCGGCGATCACCGAGAACGCGCGGTCCGGCGCGGCCAGCGCGGCTCGTCCCGACCCGAACCGCGCGACGAGTGTGGCCAGCGTTTTCAGCCCGACTCCGGGTATCTGGTCGAGCACGAGCAGTGCGCGTGCTTCCGCCTTGCGATCGGCTGGCATCAGGAACCCCACCAAAGCTCGTCGGCGTCGGGCGTCTCCCCTGCGCCCACCTTTCGACTCGCTTGCCACAGGAACGGGAGAAGCTCGTCCAGCCCCCTGTGGGCGATCGACGAGACACCGAATACCCCCCACGCGCCCGGGGCTGCCAGCTCCGGTAGCGGCTCGTCGGCCGGCAGCAAATCGGTCTTGGTGAGCATCACGCAGTGGGGTGTCACGGCGAGCTCGGGCGAGTACGCCTCCAGCTCCGAGCGCAGTGCCTCGTACTCCACCTGGACGTCCGGGGCATCGACCGGAATCACCAGCGCCAGAGTGCGGGTGCGTTCGATGTGCCTCAGGAACTGGTGCCCCAGTCCCTTGCCCTCATGTGCGCCCTCGATGATCCCCGGAATGTCCGCGATTACGAACGTCCGAAAATCGGACAGCTGAACGACGCCGAGGTTCGGCGCGAGCGTGGTGAACGGATAGTCGGCCACCTTCGGCCGGGCTGCTGTCACCGCAGCGAGAAACGTCGATTTGCCCGCGTTCGGTTCGCCCACGAGCCCGACGTCGGCGATGAGCTTGAGCTCCAGCCGCACTCGGCGCTCCTCACCCTCACCGCCCGGCTCCCAACGACGCGGCGCCGGCTGGGTAGACGTCTTGAAATGAGTGTTCCCATGTCCCCCTCGGCCCCCGAGAGCGACGACGATGCTCTGGCCGGGTTCGAGCAACTCCCCGAGGCACTGCTCGGTGTCGGCGTCGTAGGCGACCGTGCCCGGTGGCACCTTGAGCACGAGATCGTCGCCGGAGCGCCCCGTCTTGTTCTTGCCGGCACCATGCATCCCACGGTCCGCCTTGTAGTGCCGATGGTACGAATAGTCGAGCAGAGTCGCGAGCTGCGCGTCGGCCTCGAGCAGGACGTCACCGCCCTTCCCCCCGTCTCCACCTGCGGGCCCCCCGCGCGGCACTCCCTTCTCCCGACGGAACGCCTCCGATCCGGAGCCTCCCGTTCCCGCTATCACCTCGATAACCGCCCGGTCGATGAACACCGCTCAGCGTTCCTGACCAGTACGTGCGCGAACCGAGTCCCAAGTCTCAGAGGCGCGCTGGTGCGCCGCGGGCTCGGCGTAATCCAGCCCAACGTGCAGCGCCGCCTCCACCGCCGACTCGGTGGCGCCGACGTTCAGGCGCCCCAGCACCTTTCCGTACCCATCCTCGACCATCCAGCGCCCCATGTCCGGGTGGAGACGGCGCGCATTCGCGCGTAGGCGCTGATACTGGCCTTCGGTACACCGAACCGCACACCTCTTCACCGCGCTCGAGCCACGCGTCTCGGTCGACCGCTGCGTATTCCGGAGAGCGCGCTCCACTGACCGCGCGCCACCGGGCCATCGCATTCAGCGCGATCGGGTACGCCAGGAACAGGTAGCTCTGTAGGATCACCTCCTCGACGGCCTCCGTGCCACTGCGCTCAGCCGCGACCCGCAGCGCGGATTCGACCTCTCCGTCGCGGCGCGAGGCGAGCACAGCGCCGAGGCGTACGAGCACTTCGAGGGAATCGGAGGGCCGACGCGGTCATGCGATCGCGCTGGCCAGATCGAACGCGGCCGGATCGCCGCGCGCGACCTCGACTACGCTCATTCGTCCTCCAAGTCCATGAATCCGAGATCGTCGTCAGCTGTAAGGAAGCGCCCCCACCGGGGCATGGGCATAACGGAATCGGACCGGCCGCCGAATCTAGAAGGGTCGCGCGGCCCGCCCCCCTTTCCGATCCCCTGCTAGGCACGCGGGTCCGCCACGGTGTCAGGAGCCGGAATCTTGCTCGTTTTCCGCAGCCGCGACCTTTTCGATCAGATCCGCCGGGTCCGCGGCACCCCGCAGTAGCTCGACCGCCGTCGTCAGCTGGGTGTCGTGCCTCCGGGACTGCTCGAACTGCCCAGCGTCGCCCCACGCCTGCAGAGCGATCTCTCGCTCCATGCGGTAGCGAACGAAACGCTCGGCGGCCATGAAGTCGTCGTGGTCGACTTCCGCGCGCCACTCGGGAAGCGTCTCGTAGAAGTCCTGGACCTCGGCGTCACGCACGACGAAGCCCGGTTCGGCATTCGGGTGGTCTTGAACGAATGAGACGGCGTAGTTGAAGAGCGCAGCGGTGAATCCTCCCGCCCGACTGAAGACCCGGTAGACCGCTTCGGCCTCCTGGGGCGACAACCTCTCGGGAGATACGGACAGATCCGGAGTGATACCGCCGCCTCCCAACAGAGTGCGACCACCGAGCGACTTATACTCAGGGCGACTATCGAGGACGGTCGGCGTCACGATTTTGCCCGAGATCGCGAGCTCGTGCTCCGCCACATCGACGACGGCATCGAGGTCGCGGTCAATCGAACGGCCGACGGGCGTATACCACCGCGCCGTAGTCAGCCGCAGTACGTCTCCACCCGTGAGCCGGAAAAGACTCTGCACGGAGCCTTTGCCGTACGTCGTCTCACCAACGATCACCGCCCGGTCGTGATCCTGGAGGGCGCCTGCGATGATCTCCGACGCCGAGGCACTGGTACCATCGACCAGCACGACGATGGGCAGATCCCCATATCGATCCGGAGACGACGATGTGTACGTCTCGCTTTGCCTCGCGGCCCTGCCCCTGGTTTCGACGACGGGGAGGCCGGCTTCGAGGAAGAGATCGGAGACCGCGATCCCCTCGTCGAGCAAGCCACCGGGGTTCCCGCGCAGATCCAGGATCAGTCCCTCGAGCCCTTCCCCACGCAGCGAGTCGACGGCTGCCCGGATCTCGCGCGACGACGTCTCACTGACGGTCTGAAGCGGCACGTAGCCGATCCCGGGCTCCAGCATGAGCGCGAAGGGCACCGCACGCAGTCGAATCGTGGCACGCTCGATCGTGAATTCGATCGGCTCCTCGACTCCTGGGCGAAGCATCTTCACTGTGACTTCAGTACCGGGACGGCCGCGCAGCAGCTCGACCGCCTGGTCCGTGATCATCGTGTCCGCAGGGATCCCCTCGATCTCGAAGAACTGATCACCACCGCGAATCCCGGCGCGTTCGCCTGGAGTTCCCGAAATCGGACTGACAACCGTAACCCAACCGCCGCGGTCGACGACCTCGAGACCGACGCCTCCGTACTCTCCTTCAATGCGGATGCTCAGGTTCTCGTATTCGTCGGCAGGCAAGAACGACGAGTGCGGATCGCCGAGGTCGCGAATGAGTCCGTCGATCGCGGAGTTGTAGAGCCCGGTCGGATCGACGTCGTCGACGAAGCTCGTCTCCACGTGGTCTACGACTTCCTGGAGCACGCGCACACGGACGTAAATATTCGCGGCCCGGTCGACGCCCTCCTGCAATAGCCAGCCGCCCGCCATCACCGCAAAGGCGACCACGACCACCGGCGCGAAGAGCCCTCGCCTCACGATTCCACGCTCCTGCTCACGTTCGACCGATGCATTCTGATCCCGTGCCCTCCCTGGCAGCCCGTGGTACGCCCTCTCGTTTATACCGCGCTTTACCGGAAGGTTTCAGGGAAACACGTCTCGAGAAGCCCACGGATCCTCGCGTGCACGTCCTCGGGCGTTCCGCGGGCGCTCAGCACTTGAACTCCCGGCTCCGTCTCCGCCAACGCAAGATACCCTGCACGCACGGACTGGAGGAAGCCGTCTCCCTCCTTTTCGATACGGTCCGGTACCATGCCATCCCCGCGCTGACGTTCTCTGGCCGCTTCGGCCGGCAGATCGAGCACGATGTACAGGTCCGGCCTCAAGCCCCCGGTCGCGATCCGAAGGCCGTCCCTCACGTCGCCCAAATCCAGCCCCCGACCGTACCCCTGGTACGCGAGCGTGGAGAGCGCGAACCGATCCGCCAATACGACCTGACCCTTTTCGAGCGCCGGCCGAACGACGTCGCGGACGAACGCCGCCCGTGCCGCCAGGATGAGCAAGAGCTCGGACTCAGCGGGCATCTCGAGGTCGTCGCGATTGAGCACGACCTCGCGGATCGCCTCACCCACCGGAGTACCCCCCGGTTCCCGCGTGAGGATGTGCGCGATTTCGCGCGCAGCCAACCAAGACGACAGGAGGGCGGCCTGCGTGGTCTTACCCACGCCGTCGCCGCCCTCCAATACGATGAAGCGCGCCGCCATGGTCTAGTCGTAGTACTCCACGCCCAGGTGAGTCACCAACTCCTCGCGCATCATCCAGCGAAGCGTGTTCTTCAGCTTCCAGTGCTGAATGAAGATATCGTGCTCAGGATGAAGGCCAGGCACGGTGTGCGGCGCCTTGAAGTAGAACGACAGCCACTCCTGAATTCCGCTCATGCCCGCCCGCGACGCGAGGTCGAGGAAGAGCGCCAGATCCAGCACGATGGGCGCGGCGAGGATCGAGTCGCGGCAGAGGAAATCGATCTTGATCTGCATGTGGTACCCCATCCATCCGAAGATGTCGATGTTGTCCCACCCTTCTTTGTTGTCGCCACGCGGCGGGTAGTAGTTGATCCGCACTTTGTGGTATATGTCACCGTACAGCTTCGGGTAGACCTCCGGCTGCAGAATGTACTCGAGCGCGCCGAGTTTCGACTCCTCCTTCGTCTTGAACGATTCGGGGTCGTCGAGCACCTCGCCATCGCGATTGCCGAGGATGTTCGTGCTGAACCATCCCGACAAGCCGAGCATGCGCGTCTTGAAGCCCGGGGCGAGGATCGTCTTCATGAGGGTCTGGCCCGTCTTGAAGTCCTTGCCACTAATGGGCACGCTCCTGTCGTCCGCGAGCTGCTCGAGCGCGGGAACGTCCGCAGACAGGTTCGGGGCGCCGTTGGCGTACGGCACGCCCTCCATCAGCGCAGCATAAGCGTACAGCATGCTGGGCGCGATGCCCGGGTCACCGTCACGCATGGCCTGCTCGAACGACTCGAGGGTCTCATGCACCGCACCCGAGCGTAGGAAGACCTCGGTCGAGGCGCACCAAACCATCACGAGGCGGTCGCAGCCGTTCTCCTCCTTGAAGCGGCGGATGTCGGCACGGATCTCCTCAGCCTGTTCCATCTTGCTGCCCGATTTCTTGTTCGGCCCGTCGAGCTTCTTCACATAGTCGGTGTCGAAGGCTGCCGACATCGGCTTGATGGCAGACAGGAAGTCCTGGATCGGGTCGAGGTGCTTCTCTTTTTGGAGAACCCCCGCATTCACCGCGCTCGCGTAGCCGTCGTCGGGAATCGGGTCCCAGGTCCCGAAGACCAGGTCGTCGAGACCGGCGAGCGGCACGAAGTTCTTGATGAGCGGAGCGCGGCCATCGGTACGCTTGCCCAACCGAATCGTGTTCATCTGGGTCAAGGAGCCGATGGGATCCGCAAGTCCGCGGCGCACGGATTCCACGCCGGCAACGAACGTCGTGGCGACGGCCCCGAATCCGGGCAGAAGTACGCCGAGCTTGCCTCCGGCGGGACGGATCTCAGAAGGCTGCTTCACTGAAACGCCTCACGTTGAGTTGATTGTGGCTAGGGAACGATGATCCGGCTCTGGGCGCCCTCTTCGATGCCCCTTGCTACTGTGTCGTTCACCTTCATCATGACCTTCTCGAAGTTGGCCTGTGCCGAGATCAGGCGCTGGAAGCCCGCCTTGATCTGAAGTTCCTCGGCAGCCTCCGTGTAGGCCTCCTTCGCGTCCTCATCAGGTTCCTGACCGGCGCGCATCGACGCCTCCAGTCGCTGCTCGAGCGCCTGGAGGCGGTTCCGGAGCTCGACCAGCTCCCGGTCCTCATCCGCGGCCTCCATCGCCCGCTTGAGCGTCTGGTACTCTTCGGTCCCCGCCAGGGCATTGCCCAGGTCGCGCGCCTTTTCATCGATGCCCATCATTCCCTCTGTCTCCGGTCCGGAATCTCAGGTGGTCATTGCCCGACGGGTGAGCACCAGGCGCTCACGCCCCGTCAGGTCCGGTCGCACGCCTACGTCGACGTACTCCCCCGTATCCTCCAGCATGGCCACCACCGGCCCTGCCTGACCCACCCCTACTTCGAGCGCCAGCAGCCCGCCCGGCCGCAGGCGCAGGCCCGCGCCCGCGACGATGGTCCTCAACGCTACCAGCCCGTCCGGCCCCGCGAAGAGCGCATCACCGGGCTCCCACTCGCGCACTTCGGGCTCGAGCGACGGAGCCTCCCCCTCCGCAACGTACGGCGGATTGGAGACCACGAGGTCAAAGACCTCCGCCTCCGAGACCGGCTCGAAGTACGGACCCAGCCGGAACTCCACCTTGGCACCCAACCCAGCGGCCTCCGCATTGCAGCGGGCAATCTCCAGCGCAGCCTCGGAGGTGTCGGTTGCCACGACCAACTCGAACGGCCCTTCCAGCACGAGTGACAGGGCGATCGCCCCCGACCCGGTACCGACATCGAGCGCGCGCGCCTGAGCACCTGCGTGAGCCCTGGCCCACTCGAGTACCTCATCGAGAAGGATCTCGGTCTCGGGACGGGGGATCAGCACGCGCCCGTCGACCTCGAGATCCAACTCCCGGAAGGCGGCACGCCCTAGAATGTACTGAAGTGGCTCCCTTCTTGCGCGCCGCTTGAGCAGTGGCCGGTACCGGTCCAGCTCCGCGGGGACCAGGGGCCGATCGAACTGCAGGTAGAGTTCCAGGCGCGCGAGCCCCAACGCCTCCGCGAGCAGATGCTCGGCGTCAAGGCGACCACGCGGGATGCCCTTGCCCTCCAGGTACTCTCCGCTCCACTCCATCATGCGCAGTACCGTCCAGAGCTCCTCGCCCCGCGAGCTCGGCGAGGACGAACGTAGTCGGTCGGGGTCCTCACTCATGGTCGGCCCCGAGTCGCTCTTGCTCCTCCGCAAGCCGGAGCGAAGCGATCAACTCGTCGAGCGCCCCGTCCAGCACATCGTTCAGCCGGTGGAGCGTCAGGCCGATCCGATGATCCGTAACCCGCCCCTGCGGGAAGTTGTACGTGCGGATCTTGGCCGACCGGTCCCCCGTGCCTACCTGGGTCTTCCGTTCCCTCGCCCGCTCGGCTTCCCGCTCAGCGATAATGCGATCGAGAAGGCGGCTGCGCAGCACCTTCATCGCCTTCGCCTTGTTCTTGTGCTGCGACTTTTCGTCCTGGCAGGTTACGACGAGCTTCGACGGAAGGTGCGTGATGCGTACGGCGGAGTCCGTTGTGTTCACGGACTGGCCGCCGGGGCCCGAAGACCGAAAGACATCGATTCGCAAGTCGTTGGGATCGATCTCCAGGTCGACTTCCTCGGCCTCGGGCAACACCGCTACCGTGGCCGCCGAGGTGTGGATCCGCCCTTGGCTCTCGGTCGAGGGGACACGCTGAACACGATGAACACCCGACTCGTACCGCAGTCGACCGTACGCGCCGCTTCCACGCACTGTGAAGATCACTTCCTTGATCGAGCCCGGGATGCCCTCGGAGAGGCTCATTACGTCGACAGACCAGCGGTTGCGCTCCGCGAATCGGCGATACATACGCAGGATATCCGACGCGAAGAGGCCTGCTTCATCGCCGCCCGTACCGGCGCGGATCTCGATGACCGCCGCGCGATCCGCTAGTGGGTCCGGAGGGATGAGCAGCTCACGCGCCTGAAGCGCGAGCTGCTCGATGCGCGTGCCGAGTACCGAGAGCTCCTCTTCGGCGAGCCCCTTCATTTCGGGATCGTCGGTCTCCTCCAGCAACTCGGCCGCGCCGCGGTGGCCTTCTACCGCAGTGCGCAGCTCACGGCTGGCGGTGACGATCCGGTCTACATGCGCTCTCTCACGTCCGAGATCCTTCAGCCGCTCAGGGTTCGAGAGCACTTCCGGGTTTGCGAGCTCCGAATCGAGCTCTGGAAGGCGCAGTTCCGCCTCTTGGAGGCGCTGCTGCAGACGGGAGTCGATGTTCGGGGACTTCATGAGATGGGCCATGACTCAGAAGGCCCCGGCCACCTCACTTCTCGGCGACCGTCCCGTACTTCTTCTTGAAGCGGTCGACGCGGCCCGCGGTGTCTACTAGACGCTGCTTGCCAGTGTAGAAAGGGTGACACACCGAGCAAATCTCCACGTGGATTTCGTCCACGGTGGACATCGTCTCGAAGCGATTGCCGCACGCACAGACGGCGTTTGCCGCTATGTATTCGGGATGGATGCCCTGCTTCATGTCCTACTCCAGCACCTATGTGGAACGGGGCTGGGCGCTAACAGGCCCGGCCCGATTGACTTGCGGGGACATTGGCATACGACGCCCCCGGTAGTACAGCCTGGGAAAGCTAAATGCCTCGGTCCGAGGGGTCCAGAGAGGGGGCCCGCCGTGACAGCCAGAAAGAGGCGAGCGTCAGGAGCAGCGCGGCGAGGGCCGCACCGTTTCCCACGAGATCACCGTACTTCACGTAGAAGGTCACGACGTCGGTCGTGTAGATGGTGTCGCTACGGATGTCAGCCTCGAAGAGCGAGGTGGCGTTGTACACTCGTCCCACGGGATCGATGAAGAGCGAGATCCCCGTATTACCTGCGCGCGCCACCCCCACGCGGTTCTCGATGGCGCGCAGAACCATGTGCGCGGGATGCTGCCACAGCGCGGTCGTACGTGCATAGAGCGGCTCGCGACCATACCAGGCGTCGTTCGTGATGTTCAGTAGCACGTCGGCGCCTTCGCGTCGGAAACTGCGCGCCGCCGCCGCATACGTAGACTCGTAACAGATCAGTACCCCGTAGAGGTGGTCTCCTGCCTCGGCGAGCGGCCAGCCTCGCCCTTTGCCGTAAGTGCCGAAGGGCCGGAGCATCGGCAGCCAGTTTCTCGGCAGCAGCGGCACGCGCTCGACCATCGGAACCAGGTACCGCTTGTCGTACTGGAAGTCGGTCAGCCCCTGCGGCTCGACCATGAACGCCGAGTTGTACGGGATGAAGGTCCCGTCGTCGAGAAACTCATGCCCGAAGCCACCCACGAGAACCGGGGCGCCGACCTCACGGCTGTAACTCTGCACGCGCGCAACCACGTCGGCGGCGTCCGGATGCGTCAGGTAGGTCGGAAACGTGACTTCGGGCATCACGACCAGCGCAACCGAGCCATGAGCAAGCCTCGGCATCAACCGGTCGAGCGAGGCGAAGGTGCTATCCAGCCCAACGCTCTCGTCGAGCTTGACGTGCTCCGGAATGTTCGGCTGCACAACCGCGACCTCACCGACCGCCCTCATCCGCAGCGTGTTGGCCCGCCAAACGCTCCACCCCATGGGCAGCACGAGCACCGCCGCGAGGATCGCACCCTGGCGGCGCCAGCCACGGCCTTCTCCCAGGCTTAGCACGATGCCCGCAACGAGCCCGTTCACCAAAGCGAGCCAGAACGTCAGTCCACGCGCCCCGATGATCTCCGCGAAACCGATCAGCTCCGGAAATCCCGACAGCGACGACCCCAGGCCGAGCCACGAGAACGCCAGCGTGTCCGGCAGGTGCGCGCGGAACCACTCGGCGGCGGTCCACGTGATGGGGAGCGCGAGCCAGAGCGGGACGCTGACCGTGTGCACGGCGCGGTGCAGCATCCAGCCGAAGAGCACGGCGACCCCGGTCAGCCCCAGCCAGGAGCCGAGGAACGCGAGGATCGCGAGCTTCGAGAACCAGATCAGGGCCACCAGAATCCAGTAGAAGAGAATCCCGAAGTACACGACTCCGAACACCGTCGCCCCGCGGACTGCCGCGCGCCGTCCTTCGCTTTCCGAAGGGAGGCCGCGCACCCACACCGCCAACGGCACCAGCCCGACGAACGGGAGGATCAGCGGATGCAGAGGCGGGAAAGAGAGCGCGAGCAAGACCGCGGAAACCGCCGGAAGCAGTCGTTCCCCCCGGCCTAGGCCAGAGCAGGATCTTCAAGCTGGCAAACCGGCCGCCGCGAGTGGAGGCCGGCGCACCGTCGTTCACGAGAAGGCTGTTGAAGAAGTACAGCGGGCCGCCACCCGTGCTAAGGCACGGGTACCCGGGTGCCACGGCCCTAGAGGGCACCCGCGCATTTGCGCGGGTCGCGGAGCTTCGAAGGCATAGCCGTCGTGGGCACCGCCGCCGAAGGCGGTGGTCCGAGGAGCTCCAACGACGGAGATGGGGCCGTGCCACCGCAACCGACACACTCGTATGTTCATTACATCATGGTGCTGGGCGGCCCACTGTACTTCTTCAACAGCCTTCAGAGCGCTACCGCGTGGCCTGCTTCAGCGGATTCATACGCGGCCTCGATCAAACGCATGAGCACTACTTGCTCCTCAGGAACCTCGATCTCGCTGCGTCCCGAGACGCCGCGTACGAACTGGTCGATCAGGCGTCGATATGCGTTGGTATACGGGTTCTCGCCTCCCCGGGGCCGCGGCTGGCGCGGCGTGACCTCGAGCGGGCGGCCGCCAAGCTGCTTGTAGACCTCCAGTGGTGGGAACGAACCTGAACCCTCAGTGCCCAACACCCGCGCGTAATACCGATCCTTGCCAGCGAAGAGCCGGTTGCTGACCTCGATCGAGAAGATGACTCCGTCCTCACTCTGGAACATCAGAGTGGCATCGTCCTCAACCTCGTAGTCGCCTCCGTGTGCTACGCACGAGACGGTTTGAATGTTGGGGAAACCGACCATCCACAAGCAGAGGTCCAGTGCTGGCACACCCAGATCGATCATCGCTCCCCCGCCGGATGCGGCCTTGTTCTGACGCCAGGTCGGGCGCAGGAGCGGCACGCGGCGCGTAAGCCAACCTCCGCGCACCGCATATAGCTCCCCCAGCTCGCCACCGGCGACGAAACTTCGCAGTGCGGCGACCTCCGGGCGGAACCGGTGCTGATGTCCGACCGAGAGGTAAGTCCCGGCGGTCTTTACCGCCTCGATCACCCGGGCGGCGCCCACCGGCGAGGTCGCGATCGGGCGTTCGACGAACACGTGCTTGCCCGCTTCGAGCGCTTGAAGCGCCATCTCTTCGTGTGTGTGGTTAGGCGTGCACAGGACCACTCCGTCGAGGTCGTCCCGCGTCAGCGCCTCCTCCGGCTCGATCACCTCGGCGACGTCGAAGCGGCGGGCGATCGCATCCGCTTTGGGAGCGTCCGTATCGGCGAGCGCAACGAGATCGACGTCCTCACGCTCCGCGAGAATCGGAACGTGTACAACCTGACTAATGGCCCCCGTCCCGATCACGGCCAAGCGGATGGGCGCCGCGCCGTCCGTCACCGACTCCGCTCTCCTGGCGCGTTTTCGCCGATCATGAGCTGGGCTCCAAACCTCATCTGGAAGTACTGTAGATCTCCGAGTACCTCGTACCGTCCCTGCCCGTTGAGCCGGAACCGGTCGCTCACCGGATACTCGAGGCCAGCATGCAGGTTGAAGCCTGCAGCCACCGAATCCAAGAGATCCTCGACGAAGGTGCCGTTGATGGCGGCGCCATCGCCGTTCATCACGTGCGCGGCAATTCCTAGGCCACCGAACGACAGGAACCCCAAGGGGATCGACCACACGACATGGGCGTCGAGGGCAACCGCGACATCGCTCCACTCGATCGTTCCGAGGTCGACGCTCGGAGCCGCGCCACCCGACTGGGCCTGAACGAGCCCGGCGACTCGCGCCTCGAGCTCTTCGATCTCGGCCGCCTGAAACGGGGCCTTCCAATACGTCACGCTGGGTACGATCCTGAGTCCCGGCCCGAGGTATCCCATGTCGATGCGCAAGCCGTAGCTCTGGGTCTGCTCCACGCGGGACGGGTACGAGTAGCCCCACTCGAAGCCCAGGCCGCGCAAAGACAGGTTCTCGTAGTCGAAGTCGGCGGGCTCCTGGCCCTTGGCCCCGTTCGGCCCAGCTACAACGCCCACCACCGCCGTCACGATCACCCACATACTAAACCGCATCTGCCTCCCTTCTCGTCACCTGCCCGTGATTTTCGCGACCAGGTCGTAGTCGAACGCGTCTACGATCTCGACCTCGATCATGCTGCCAGGCTCGATCCCCTCCACCGCAATGAGGTTGGTAACGCCGTCGACCTCGTGCGCCTGAGCAACCGTGTGCGCGACCGCGACGAACTCTGCGTCGTCCTCGAGTCGGTGGTCGACGAGCGCGGTCGTGTGCTGACCGACCAGGGCGAAGTTCTTTTCGAAGCTGATGTCCCGCTGAACCTCCATCAGTTCCTCGAGCCGTTCGTTCATCACGGGCTGTTCCAGTTGCCCACCCATGTCGGCCGCGCGGGTGCCCTCCTCCACGGAGTAGGTGAAGGCGCCCACACGCTCGAATCGGATCTCTTCCAGCAGGTCGCGCATCTCTCTGAAGTCGTCGTCCTTTTCACCAGGGAACCCAATGATCACCGTCGTACGGAGCGTGAGGTCCGGGATCGCGTCGCGCAGCCATCCCACGCGCTCCCGAATGGTCTCTCGACGTTCGGGCCTGCGCATGAGCTGGAGCATGCGATCGCTCCCGTGCTGAATCGGCATGTCGAGATACGGCACGATCCGTGCCTCACCTGCGATCAGCTCGACCATCTCGCGAGTGATCCCGGACGGATACATGTAGAAGAGGCGGTACCAGGGCACATCTGTACCGTCGATGAGCGCGCGCAGCAGCTCGGGGAGCAGCAGGGCTTCCCGGTCACGGCGGCGGGCGTCTCGCCCGTACCACGTCGTGTCCTGCGAGACGATGTTGATCTCCTTTACTCCCCGAGCGCCGAGGCCCGCCGCTTCGCGCACCAGCTCGGCCACCGGCTGAGACCTGTGTAGTCCCCTCATGAGCGGAATCGCGCAGAACGCGCACGTGTGGTCGCACCCCTCGCTGATCTTCAAGTACGACGTGTGCGGGGTCTCGGTGGAGAGCACGCGCAGTGGGCGCTCCATCATGGGCACCGCTTCGGAGTCGGGCAGCAGTCCCCTTGAGCGCAACTCGGGCACGAGCCCCTGGAGCTCAGTCAGTCCCATGAAGAGATCGACCTCGGGAATCTCTTCCTGGAGATCTCGCTTGTAGCGCTCGACCAGGCACCCCACGGCGACCACCGCCTTCAGGTGCCCGCGCTCCTTGAGATCGCAAGCCTCCAGGATCGTCTCGATCGACTGTTCTTTGGCTTGCTGGATGAAGCCGCACGTGTTCACGATCACCACGTCAGAGCCGTCCACGTCACTCGACACGTGGGCTCCGTGGCCTAGCAGCACCGCCATCATGCGCTCCGAGTCGACACTGTTCTTGTCGCATCCCAACGTAATCAGCGCGATGCGTGGCCCGTCGAGTGATCCCGCAGCCACCAACTCGTGGCGTACGGGCGCGACGTCCGGCGAGACGTCAGGCCGCACCGGGTCGGGCGTGAGCGGGAAGACCGGGAGGTCGCGCGTCCGACTCACGTGCGCGCGGCTCTAGAAGGGTGATCGGAAAGGCGGGCGGGCCGCCACCCGTGCTGTCGCACGGGTCCCCGGGTGCCACGGCTCCAGGGGGCACCCGCGCGTCGCGCGGGTCGCGGAGCGACGACGCCATAGCCGTCGCGGGCACCGCCGCCGGAGGCGGTGGTCCTAGGAGCTCCAACGACGGAGATGGGGCCGTGCCACCGTAACCCACGCACTCGTCTGTTCCCTTCATCCCGGTGCTGGGCACATGGCGGCCCACCCGCCTTTCCGATCACCCTTCTAGTCATCTAGAAATGACCAGCGAGCCGGGCGGCGGCGTGAACGTGAACCAGTCGTCGTCCACCGCGATGGGGTCGAGATCAACGCGCTCGAGCGTGATCGTCCGCACGGTGCCGTTTTCGTCCTCGATGCGGATCTGACGGAGAACGGGCTCTTGTTGGTCGATCCAGATCACCGCCGCCTCGTACGAGGACCGGGCGCGTGGGACCAGTCGGAGGCGATGCGTCTGGCGTCCCGCGACTTCGTCGACCGCCTCGTATGTGACGTCATACTTGGTGGCCGGATCCTCCAGGAGCTCTTTGTGGAGGTCGTAGGCACCGGCCCCGTCCGCCATCGCGAACCTGATGACCTGTTTCGGGTCCAGGCTCGGGTAGTAAAGCCAGACCCACTCTCCATCGACGACCACGAGATCACCCTCAGGATCGGAGAACCGCATCGCGAATCTGTTCGGGCGCGCCTGACACATCTGCCCGGTCCCGGTCCGCTCATCGCCGAGCAACGGCACGGAAAGGTGCTGTGTGAAGTCCGCGCAGAAGCCGGTTACGCGCTCGTAGCGCGCGGCGGTCGCCTCGAGCAGGGAGAGCCCCTCCACCGCCTGCGCAAGAGCCAACTGTGGGCGCATGCCGACGATCGACAGGGCCAGTCCGGCCACCCATGCGACCCTAAAAAGCATCAATTACCGCCCCCGCGCATGAACGCTTCGAGCTCGTCCATCGACATGAGCACCTCGCGTCCCTTCGACCCATCCGAACCTCCGATCACGCCGGCATCGAACAGCTGATCCACGATGCGGGCGGCACGGCCGTAGCCGATGCTCAGGCGTCGCTGCAGCAGCGACGTCGAACCGGTCTGGTTCTGTATGCACACCTCAGCCGCAGCCTGAAAAAGTTCGTCCCAATCGCCGGCCATCTCGTTGTCGGCGACGGTGGCGTCGTCGAGTTCCTGACGGCGTAGCTCTTCGAGGATGTCTGTCTCGAGACCCGTGTCCGGGAGGTCGCCCTCTCCCTGATGACGCTCGATGAGCTCCCTGTACCACCCCATGAGCCGCTCGGTGTCCTCCGTCGGGAGGTAGGCACCTTGGATCCGGACCGGGTCGCTCTCCCCGGGGGGCAGGAAGAGCATGTCCCCGTTGCCGAGCAGCGCATCGGCGCCGTTCATGTCGAGGATCGTGCGCGAGTCGGTCTTGGACGCGACCCGAAACGCGATGCGCGTCGGGAAATTCGCCTTGATGAGACCGGTGATGATGTTCACGGACGGACGCTGGGTCGCGACGATGAGGTGGATGCCGATCGCGCGCCCTTTTTGGGCGAGCTGGGTGAGCGGCTTTTCGACCTCGCTCTGTACCGTCATCATGAGGTCAGCCAGCTCGTCCACCACGACCACGATAGAGGGCAGAATTCCTTCGTCGTGGATCCAGCGGTTCTCGTCCCCTTCGGGGCCTCTCGGCTCCGAACGCTTCACCGTGACCCCAGCCCGGACCTTCTGGTTGAACTCGCCGATCGAACGCACGTTATTGGCTTTCAGCAGCGTGTAGCGGCGCCCCATCTCGATCACCGCCCATTTCAAGACCCCGGCGGCATCCCGGGGGTCGGTGACGACATTGTGTCTGAGATGGGGTAGCCGCGAGTATACTGAGAGCTCGACCATTTTCGGGTCGATCATCAGCAAGCGTAGCGTCTCCGGTGTGTGCCGGTATACGAGGCTCGTGACGATCGTGTTGAGGCATACCGACTTGCCTGACCCGGTCGCACCCGCGATGAGCACGTGCGGCATCTTCTCGAGATTGGCGACGTATGGCCGGCCGTTCAGGTCTTTGCCCAGCGCCAGAGGCAGTTCTCCCTTCGCCTTCTTGAACTCCGGAGCCTCGAGGATGTTGCGCAGGTTCACGGTCTCGGGCTGCGGGTTGGGGATCTCGACACCGACGGCGCCGCGGCCGGGAATCGGTGCGACGATGCGCACGCTCCTAGCCTTCATCGCGAGCGCGAGATCCGAGTCCAGGTTCACGATGCGATGCACCTTCACACCGTGCGATGGCACGACCTCGAATTGCGTGACCATTGGCCCTGTCGTTCGCTCGCCGAGCGTGCACTCCACGTTGAACGTCTTCAGCTTGTCGATCAGCGCGCGGCCAAGCTCGTCCAGCTTCCGATCCATGCCGTAGTGGTCCCGAGCATCGGGCTCCGAGAGCAGATCCATAGGCGGGACCTCGTGCTCGATTTCGGTCTCGGCGTTGGGGTCTGCGAGATCCAAGCCGTCTTCGGACTCGTCGGCTTCGTGTGGCGACTCCATCCATTCCGGTTCGAGGCCGGGCACCGGCGCCGCCTCCGCCGTCTCCGCGGCCCGCTCTGTCACTGCCTGCGCCCGCGCTTCGGCGAGCTCCTTGCCCTTGTCCACGAGCACTCTGGCGGTACGACCCGCTGCTTCCCCCCCCGCCACCACACCCCTCCCGACAGAGCCCAAGGGGTTCCAGCCAAGCGTCCCGACCGAGAGCGCGATGACGCCGGCGCCCAGGAGCAGCAGCGTGCCGATGACCCCGACGAGATCGACCAGCGGGCCTCCGACCGCCGCGCCGAGCCACCCGGCGGCGCTGTCCGGTCCATCCAGCAGCACCCATGTGGAAATGGGACTGAGGAAGAGCAGTCCAGCCGCAAGCACGGAGAGCCTCGACGTCCAGTACTCCGAGAGCCAACCGCCGACGCGGAGACCACCAAAGCTCAGAAGCGCCGGCACGATGAACGCCGACGCGCCGAAAAACGCCTTCAAGAGCGTGCCGACCGTGGCTCCCACAGGCCCCACGATGTTGCCCGAGGGGAACCACTCTCGTGCGCGCCCGCCGATGATCGACACGGGGAATAGAGACAAGAGGACGAACAGTGCGAGGGCCCCGAGCCCTACCGCGATAATCTCCTGTTTTTGCTCCCGAGTCAGCATGTCGACGTTATCGAGCTCCCGACAGGGTGATGGCCTGATCGTGCATCATGGGCACGATGTCATGCCGGTCGACTTCTCCGCAAAGCTCCAGATCCCCAGCCAGCCCGATGTCGGCGAGCGAACGGCCCCGGTGGTGCCTTCCAGGAAGGCCCGGTCCGGGTTGAGCTTGTCCGCGAGCGCACACGCGGCGAGGGCAGCGTCGTTGAGTTCGAACGTGCCAGTCCCGCCCTCGATGACTCGACGGATCAGGTGCCCGGCACACAACGCACGCCGCACAGGAGCGTGTCTTCCCGGCCTAATGACGCCGCGAGCTTCGCGGCGTCTTCGGCGGACATGGTGGGGTAGACGCCAACAGCCCCGTTTGCGAGCGCCTCGACGATCGTGGTCGTGGCCCGCAGGACGTCGATCACCACGGCCGTCGCTTCGGCTAGCGCCGCTGAATCGACTTCAGTGCGGGTGAAGTGGACGTCGACTCTCATGCGTCGGCTTCGTCCTCGGCCATCATGCGTGCGACAAACCCCGTATCCACATCACCCCTTACGAACACCTCGTCGTCGACGATTCGCCGGAGGAACGGCAGCGTGGTCGGAATTCCCTCGATGATGAATTGATCCAACACGTGCCGGGCCCGGACGATCGTCTCCGCGCGCGTGGCACCGCTCACGATCAGCTTCGCGATCAACGAGTCGTAGTGAGGCGGTACCTTGTATCCCGCATATACGTGCGTGTCGAGCCGAACACCCGGTCCGCCAGGGGGATGGAACGTCTGAATCGTACCGGGCGTTGGTACGAAGTCGCGCGCGGGGTCCTCGGCATTGATCCGGAATTCGATCGCGTGACCGCGGTGTTGGAAGCCAGCGCAGTTCATGGGGAACGCAATAGGCTCCCCCGCCGCGACGCGGATCTGCTCCCGCACGAGGTCGAAGCCTGTCGTGACCTCGGTCACCGGATGCTCGACCTGGATCCGAGTGTTCATCTCCATGAAGAAGAACGAGCCGTCCTGGTCAAGCAAGAATTCGACGGTGCCTGCACCTACGTAGTCGATGGCCTTCGCCGCGAGAACCGCCGCCTCACCCATCTGTTCGCGGAGTTCGGACGTCAGCGCCGGAGACGGCGCCTCCTCCAGCAGCTTTTGGTGACGGCGCTGAATCGAGCACTCGCGCTCGCCGAGATGAACGACGGTGCCGAGCGAGTCGCCAAAGACCTGGAACTCCACATGGCGCGGCCGGAGGATGCACCGCTCCAGGTATACGGCTGGATTGCCGAAACTGACCTCCGCCTCGGTCTGCGCCGCGAGCAGCTGCTTCTCGAAGGACCCCGCGTCCTCGGCGATGCGCATTCCTTTGCCGCCGCCGCCCCTCGACGCTTTAATCATGATCGGGAAGCCGATTTCTTTGGCGACGGCCTTGGCCTCCGCCACATCGTCGATGATGCCGTCCGAGCCCGGAATGGTGGGCACACCACTCGCCATCATCGTCCTGCGGGCCGTCGCCTTGTCGCCCATCGAGCTGATCTGGTCCGGCGTCGGCCCAATAAACGTCAGATCGGAGCGGGCGCAGATCTCGCTGAACTCGGCGTTTTCCGCGAGGAATCCGTAGCCAGGGTGGATCGCCTCCGAGCCCGTGACCTCGGCCGCCGCAATGATCCGCGGGATGTTGAGATAGCTGTCACTTGCCGGCGCCTTGCCGATACACACGTCCTCGTCCGCGAAGCGAACGTGAAGCGACTCCCGATCCGCTTCGGAGTATACGGCAACCGTCTGCACACCGAGCTCGTGACACGCCCGAAGGGTACGGAGTGCGATTTCGCCGCGATTGGCGATGAGGACTTTCTTGAACAAAGGGGTCTCTCTGGCCGTGCTCAGGCCGGGTCGACGCGGAACAGCACCTGCCCATACTCCACGGGCTGCGCGTTCTCGACGCAGATCTCGACGATGGCGCCTTTTACCTCGCACTCGAGCTCGTTCATGAGCTTCATCGCTTCGATGATGCACAGGGTATCACCTGGCGCAACATCGGTGCCGGTATCGACATAGGGCGGTGCATCCGGCGCCGGCCCCCGGTAGAACGTGCCCACCATCGGCGACTCGATGGTGATCAGGTTGCTCGAGACCTGCGGAGGTTCCGCCACCGGAGCCGCCCCTTGGGCAGAAGCTGCCGACACCATTCCCGGCATGGGGCCCGCAAGCGACTGAAGCGAAGCGTGGGGTGACACCACCGCCGGCTGCCGAGGCGTCTTCGCCAGGCTCACGCGAGTGCCGCCCCGCTCGATCTCGAGCGAATCGACGCTGCTTTCGTCGAGCGCCTTGATCAGCCGCTCGAGGAAATCCAGGTCGATCATGCGTTTACTCGGGACATGTACTTGTCCTCTCGGCGATCGATTCTCAGCACATCGCCGTCTTCGACGAAGAGCGGAACCTGGATCTCGGCCCCGGTCTCGAGGACGGCGGACTTGGTGGCCCCCTGTGCCGTGTCGCCTTTGAACCCCGGATCGGTGTTGGTCACCTCGAGCTCCACGAAATTCGGGAGCTCGACGCTGATGACCTTGTCATCGTGCACGAGCCCCTCGCACGCCATGTTCTCCTTGAGGTACTTGAGCTGATCCTCGCCGAGCAAATCGCCAGCAATCGGGATCATATCGTACGTGGTGGCGTCCATGAAGTAGTACAGGTCGCCATCCATATAGCTGTAGTTCACGGGCCGCCGCTCGAGCCGAACGTCGTAGACCTTCTCACCCGATCGGTATGTCTTCTCGACGACCGCGCCCGAGAGAACGTTCTTCAGCTTGGTGCGCACGAATGCACCGCCCTTCCCCGGCTTCACATGCTGGAAATACGCAATCGCCCAGAGATCTCCATCGACCTCGAGAACCATTCCGTTGCGGAAATCCGCGGTGCTCGCCATCGAACCTCGCGTCCTGAAAACAGGTGTTCGTGAAGAGGGGCTAGCCGCGCGTGCGCGCCACTAGGCCCCGAAGCCCAAGAAGATAGCTCTGGACACCGAACCCCAGAACCACACCGGACGCTACAGGTGCCAGGTACGAGTGCCGCCGGAAACGCCCGCGACCCGCCGTGTTGGAGAGATGAACCTCGACGAACGGGCGCTCCACACCCGTGAGCACATCGCGCAAGGCGATCGATGTATGCGTGTACGCGCCGGGGTTGATCAGAAAGCCCTCGACGCGGGAGGCGGCGTCCTCGATGAAGTCGAGCAACTCCCCCTCGTGGTTCGACTGGAACGTCTCCAGTTCGACGCCCAGCTCGTCTGCCACCTCGGCAAGCATGCGGTTCACGTCGTCCAGCGTCTCGGTCCCGTAGACCTCCGGCTCCCGCCGGCCAAGTAGCCTGAGGTTAGGACCGTGCACCACTCCGATTTTCACGACTCCTCCGGCTCCGATGCTTGCCCATAGCTCAGTAGGTCATCAAAGAATCGCCCGATAGACGGGCCGTCGACGACCTCGGCCTGCCCCTCGCTCACCTCTTCGGCCCAGGCGAACGGAGTGTCGACCTCATGCTCGGCATCCCCGCTTCCAACGAGGTCGCGGGCGAGCGTCTCAACCTCTCCATAGTCGCTCTCGTCGGCTTCGGGCGCCTGCTCGACGCCTGGCGGATGGGGAGTGTGTGCCTCGGTCTCCCCGCTTGCGACATCGATCTCTCTGTCCCCGGCCCTCAACTCCTCGAGGCGCGCCCGTAACTCGGCGTCATCGGGTGCGTCGTCGACCAGGTGCTGGTATACCTCGATCGCTCGATCGATGAGGCCCTGAGTCACGTACAGGTCAGCCATCGTTCGCGTCTGGATCTGCTCGGCGGGTTGGTCTGGGGCGGGCTCATCCGGCGCCAGCGCAGCGAAGTCGACGACCTCCTCTTCCTCGACCGCCTCGGGCTCATCCGGCGCCAGCGTAGCGAAGTCGACGACCTCCTCTTCCTCGACTTCCTCCTCGACCGCCTGCGGCTCATCCGGCGCCAGCGCAGCGAAGTCGACGACCTCTTTCTCCTCGACCAGGACCTCTCCCGGTGCTAATGGATCAAACTCGACAACGTCTTCTTGGGTCTCGGGCTCCTCGGGGGTGGACGAATCGTCTGAGGACATCTCATGCTCTGGGGGCTCGGGTTCGAGAATTGCCAGCTTCTCTCGCACCTTCGCGGCTTCTACCGCCTCCCCCTCCTCATCCAGCGCCCGGACCAACGACCGTAGTGCGTCCACGTTCTCGGGATCGAGATCGAGCACCCGGCGAGCCGCAATCTCGGCCTCTGTGAAGAGACCCTGCTCCACGTAGAGCCGGGCCGCGACGACGTGCCCCGGCGTGAAGTCCGGATGCCGGTCCATACCGTCCCCGAGCAGCTCGAGCGCCTGCTTGGCGTCGCCGGCTCGTCGATACGCATCGGCGAGTGGCGCGAAGCCGAGGCCATCCGGGTCACGGTCCGACCAGAACAAAGAACGTAGGGTGCGGATTTCCCCTTCGAGCGACTGGGTCACGGTGACTCCGAAAACGGGATAGGATCGGGGATGCGTCAGGGGCTACGAGATCGCCCGAAGATACGGAGCCCTTGGAAATAGTGTCAACGAAAGGGGAACCGCAGAGCGTGCTCAACGTATCGGAATACGGCCGCCGGGGCACGGACGCTCCGTTGAGAGCGGGTCTCGGAGCCGTTATCCTATTGCTCTCTTTTCCGCGTTTTCCGAACCCTTACGTGGGTCGTAGGAGAGACGCCGTCTATGATGCGTCAAATGCGAGAGGCGACGAAGCCGATCATGCTCCTGGCAGCGTTGGCCTTCGTCGGTCTCATGGTGTTCCAGTGGGGCATGGATATTACGGGGCAGAGCTCCGGTGGCCTTGGCGACATCGGCCGGGTCAACGGGGATCCGGTCAAGTACGACGCCTACATGGCGGCGTACCGGAATCTCTCCGACCAGATCCAGCGATCTCAGGAACGGCCTCTCACGTCTCAGCAGAACAAAGAGATTGAAGACGCTGCGTTCGACGAGGTGGTGAACCAGCTTCTCGTCGGCCAGGAGCTGCGCCGCAGGGGCATCAAGGTCACGGACCAGGAAATCATCCAGGCCGCTCAGCTGAGCCCCCCCGCCGAGCTTCGGCCCCAATTCACGTCGCAGGAGACGGGCCAGTTCGACATCACGGGGTATCAAACATTTCTCGCCTCTCTCCCGCCGGACCAGCTCATGCTTCTCGAGGCGTATTACAGGGAGGTAATCCCGCGCGGAAAGCTGCTTCGTCAGGTCTCCAGCGGGATCTATCTCTCGGACGCCAAACTCTGGCAACGCTTCCGCGATCAGAACGAGCAGGTCGAAGTCCGCTTCGTGGCAATGGATCCGGCAACGCGGTACGAGGACAACGACTTCGAGATCGCAGACGCCGACATAGAGGCGTACTATCGGGCCGAGCAAGAGGAATTCGCCGTACCCGCGCGCGCTTCGGTCAGGGTCGTAGTGCTCGACAAGACCCCTACCGTGGCGGATTCTGTGGCTGCCGGTGAGACCGCGGCGGCAGTGCGCCAGGAGATCCTCGACGGCGCCGACTTCGCTGAAGTCGCGCAGAGGGAGTCCTCGGATGAGGGCTCGGCTGCGCTCGGCGGAGACCTCGGGGTCTTCCCGAAAGGGCGCATGATCGCCGCCTTCGACAGCACGGTCTTCGCGGTTCCGCTCAATACGATTGGCGAACCGGTGCGTACGCCCTTCGGGTACCACATCATCGAGGTACAGGACCGCTGGGGTGTCGACAGCGCCCAGGCGCGCCATGTACTGATCCCCTTCGAGCGCACCGACGATAGCGAAATCGCGCTGCTGATGCTGGCCGACTCGCTTGAGAACATGGGCGAGGCGATGCCGCTGGAGGAGGCAGCCGCCAACGCGGGCCTCGAGGTCATTACAGTGGACCTCGCCGAGAACTTCCGCTTCGTGGGGGGCGCGGGGCAGATCTCCGAAGGAGCGGACTGGGCGTTCCTGGAAGGCGAGCCCGGTGATGTGAGCCCAGTCTTCGAGACCGACCAGGCGTTCTACGCGCTCGAGCTCATCAGAACCACTCCCGAAGGTGTGCTGCCGCTGGAGGACGCCCGGGTCACGATCGAGTCGACGCTCCGCTTCGATCGGAAGATGGATCGGGCCACCCGGGACAGTCAGGCCATGTTGGACCGCATCGCCGCAGGGGAAGAGCTCACCCAGGTCGCCGAAGACGTCGGCCTCAAGGTTGACCAGCCAACTCCGTTCACGCGCAACGACTTCGTACCCCGGCTCGGACGGCATAATGCGGCGATCGGAGCTTCGTTCGGACTCCGGCCCGGTCAGATCAGTGAGGTCGTCATTACGCCCGCGAACGCGTTCATCATCGAGCAGGTGAGCCATGTGGAGGCAGACTCCGCGGCATGGCTCGGGCAAACGATCCAGCAGCGGCAGACGCAGGCGGCGATTCTGCGGCAGACACGCCTCGAGTTGTGGATCACCGCCCTACGGGAAGCGGCGCGTATCGTCGACCGCCGAGCCGAGGTCCTCGCTCCGCAGGATGAGAACCTCGTCCAGTTTCCGATGGGCTTCTAGCCCGCTGTACTTCTCCCGCGGTCTGCTATAGTAGCCAGCCTGTCGACCTCAGTCCTGGTCGCTCAGGCTCCGCGGTTCGCCGTCATCCTCTCCATTTTCGTCTTCGTCGTCCTGCTCGGCAGGAGTGGGAGGAGGGGACGACCTGTGAATCTGGCGGTCGGGAGCCTTGAACTCGTGCTCGATCTCCCGCACCGAGCTCTTGAACTCCCGGATGCCCTTCCCGAGGGACGAGCCGATCTCCGGAAGCTTCTTGGCTCCAAACAGCAGCAAGATCACCAGGAAGATGAAGATCATCTCCCACATTCCGAATCCGCCTAAGCCCATCTCTCAAGTCCTCCAGAGGGTTCGTGACCCGCGTTTTTCGCCATGCAACCGCTTCCCCGTTCTCGTCCGATTCTCAGATCCAAGAGCGGACGATCAGCGCAACAATCGAGATCCCGACCAGCGACAACACGTTCAGGGTAACGGAGATCGGGCCCAACGTGAACGCCGCCACCGCGAGATCGATCGAGAGTGGTCCTATCGATGCATCGACTGCCGTCACGAGAAAGTCCCTCGCCGCGCTCTCTGGGAGGAACAGCTCGGCAAGCTTCGTGAGCAGCCCCCCAAGGGTAAGGCCCAACACCCAAGTCCACGCGAGGCGGATGAGGCCACGTCGTCGGGTGTCAACAAGCATACCCGTCCTTCATCGCCTACGATCCACCGCGTAGGCCACTGCGTCGCATAGGGCATTCACCGCGGGGCTTTCCGGGAGGCCCGTCAGCGACGCCCGGGCGAGACCGGCGTAGTAGTCGGCTCGGCGCTTGGCGTACTCGAGTCCACCCCTGTCCGTGACGATGTCGATGACCTGCCCGATCTCGTCGTCAGAGGGAGCGACCCGAGTGAACAAGGATCGCATCTGGCGCTCTTCCGCCTCGCTGGCGCTCGCCAACGCGCCGACGAGCGGCAACGTAACCTTGTGCTCCCGAAGATCTTGTCCCGTCGGCTTACCGGTGACGGCTTCGGAACCAGTGTAGTCGAGCAGGTCGTCGGCGATCTGAAACGCCATCCCGAGATTGTGGCCGAAGCGCGCCAACTGCTCCCTGTACTTCGCTTCGCCAGCGAGCGAGCCCATTTCACACGAAGCCGACATGAGCGACGCGGTCTTCGCAGCGATGAGCCGGTAGTAGTCCTGCTCGGTGAAGTCGAGCGCGTCGTAGGAGGTGAGCTCCCGCATCTCGCCGACCGACATCTCGTTGGCGGCCCCTGCCAACACCGCGAGCGCATCCAGGTCGCCGAGTTTGGCGAGTTCCGTGACGGCGCGCGAATACAGATAGTCACCCATGATGATAGCGACCTGATGAGTCCACAGGGCGTTCACGGTGGGCAGTCCGCGACGGAGCACGGAGTGGTCGACCGCGTCGTCGTGAACCAGCGTCGCGAGGTGCACGAGCTCCACAACCGCCGCGAGCGTACTGGAATCGTCGCGGGGCTCTCCGACGACACGACTCGAAAGCAGGAGAAGCGTGGGACGGAACAGCTTTCCCTGGAGGAAGAGGAGGTGCTCGTTGACCTCTTCGATCATGTCGAATTCACAGAGCACGATCCGGCGAAGCTCCGAGCCGACTTGGTCCAATTCCGAGCGCACAGGCGCCTGGATCGAGGAGAGGGCTGACGCACCCCCCTGGACCGCTTGAACTACTCTGGTGTCGGTCGGGGGCTGCATCCTGCGCTCAACGTAGGTCGCGAAGCCGCTCGGTCACGTCGGCGAAATTGATATCGAGGGAGAACACCTTTTCGTAGAGCTCCAATGCCCTCTCCGCGTTACCCAAATCCTCATTCGCTCGCGCGAGGTAGTAGTAGATGCCTAGCAATTCGTCCTCGATGTCGTACTCGATCTCGAGCGCGCGTTCGAGCGAGTTCACGGTCGCCTCGGGCTGACCCATCTCCATGAACGTGAGGCCCAACAGCTCGTACGTGGGCAGGTGGTCTGCGGAGGCACGAAGCGCAGCTTGGAATTCGCTGACAGCCTCGTCGAGTAGACCCATCTCCTTGTATGCCGTGCCGAGATCGTGGTGAGCCTGAACGTCATCGGTGTCGAGGTTCTCGGAAACCTTGTCCTTGAACTGCGAGAGCATCTTGGCGAAGTCCGCCTGTTCATCTCCCGACGGCTCTTCGTACGCAACCGTGAATCGCGTCGACTTCTCTTCGTCGTCGTCGCCGAGGATCAGCGAGCCCAGGTCAATGTAGTCCTCGCTCGCTGCAACCTCGGGCACAGGTTGTGAGCTCGGAGCGTCGCCTAGCGCCGCGGTGGCCACTTCGTTTCCCGGATCCGCTTCGAGCACCTGCTGGTAGGCGGCTTGAGCTCTGGCCTTCTCGCCGGCCTCGTCGAGCGTTCGAGCGAGACCGAGGAAGGCCTCGGCGAGCACCGCATCTTCACCAGTGCCGTATGCCAGCTCGACCAGGCGCTGACGAAGAGCAACGTCACCCGGGTTCTCGGCGATCCGCCCGCGGACGTCGTCAATCGTCAGCGCCTCATCAGCAGCCGCGTCAGCGGCCGCATCCTCTATCGCCTCCTGAACGGCCTGCTCTGACTCGGATGCAGCCTCCTCCGGGGCGTCGGCGGCGTCGCCTGGTTCATCGCTCACGTCGAACGTCGGAAGCTCGGCCCCCGGCTCGTCGCCGGCGTCGTCGCCCATGTCGAACGTCGGAAGCTCGGCTCCCGGCTCGTCGCCGGCGTCGTCGCCCATGTCGAACGTCGGAAGCTCGGCTCCCGGCTCGTCGCCGGCGTCGTCGCCCATGTCGAACGTCGGAAGCTCGGCTCCCGGCTCGTCACCGGCGTCGTCACCCATGTCGAACGTCGGAAGCTCGCTGCCCTCCTCGTCCTCTGCGTCGTCACTCACGCCGAACGCCGGGAGTTCCCCCCCTCCTTGTTCTTCGGCGTCATCATCGGTGTCGATGTCGAAGCCGCCGAGGTCGACCTCCGCGGCACCGTTGTCCGACTCCTGACGGTCGGAGTCACCGGTCGCGATGTCCGAGAAGTGCCCCATCAGATCGTCCGCATCGGACAGCCCATCGCCGTCGGGCTCGGCACTCGTCATCGCGGGGATCCCAACGGGGTCGGTGCTCGGGTCGAGCTCGCGGATCTTGGCCTCGATGGCGCTCGCCTCGTCGGCCGCACCCTTGGCCATCAAGTGGCGATACGCGCTCGACAGCTGCTCTACGGCATCGTCCTTTCGGTCGTGCGACGCCATCTGGTCCGCGACCATCGTCCGGAGGTCGACGTCGTCCGGAGCCAGGTCGCAGAACTCCACGAGCGCCCGGAACGACTCGTCTAGATTGCCCGCCTGCTGCATCCGCTCGGCATACGTGAGGAAATTCGTGCGCGCGTCCGGCAGGAACCCCTGTTCTGCGCGGATCTGGCCCATCTTCAGATAGGCATTGTTCCGATCGGGCACGTTGCGAATGATCTTCTTACAGACCGCGATGGCGTTGTTGGGGAGGAACGACTCCATGTAGAGGTCGACCGACTGCTCGTAGTGCTCGACCGCGGCGTCAAGGTTGCCGACGCGGACGTAGAGGTCCCCTACGCGGTTGTACAGGCCGATATCCGGCTGCTCCTCCTCGGCCAGCTTCGTGATCGCCAGCCCGTACTGATCCAGAGCCTTCTGCCACTCTTCCTTCTGCTCATGGCGTCGCGCCTGTTCTTTGAGCGTCTCAATGCTCATATCGCATCGTCCGAAGTCGGCGTTCCGGTGTCCGGGCGTCCTTGCACGTGCATCCTGACACGGTGGGACAAAACGCGGGCTGGTTCCAGGTCAAGAATGTGTAATCTGTTCTGCGCCGCCGGAAGCACAAGGGCATCCGGAATCATACCAATCACTTGGGTTTCAACGACATCCCCACCCCGCGCGCGTGCCGCCTTTTCGATGGCTGAGAAGACAGCGAGCAGCGGCGTCTCGGCAGGATCCTCGAGGTTCATCGAGATCTGGACGCGATCCTGCGATGCGAGATGGAGTCCCAAAGCCCTCAATCCCGCGAATCCGCCGTCTCGCTCACGGATCTGCGAAGCGATTTCGCGGGCTTGATCACTACTGATGCCGCGCAGAAATACATTCCATGCGAGTAGGACTCGCCTGGCGCCGACGCACGTCACCCCTGCGGTCGCATGAGGGCGTTCGGCTGACGCTGGAACTTGGGGACGCCGGTCCTTGGGGAACCCACCGGCGAGGCTTTCGAACCCGCCTCGGCGCAGCTCGGCGAGGCCACGACCGACAGAGTCGGAAGCGTATCCGTAGTAGAAGACTGGAACGCCGAGGTCGGCGATCGCCCTCCCGACACGGTGCGCGGCATTGACGGCGTCCACCATATCGACACCGTGCAGGGGAACCAGCGGCATCACGTCGAGCGCCCCCACGCGCGGGTGAACCCCCTGGTGCTCGCGCAGATCGATGTGGTCTCGCGCAAACTCCGCCGCGGTGATCGACGCACGAACCACGAGGTCCGGGTCCCCGATGTAGCTGATCACGGAGCGATGATGGTCTGGATCCGCCGACCAGTCGAGCACCTCCACTCCGGTGGCCGCGATGGTGTCCACGAGCGCGCGCACCTTCGAAAGATCGCGTCCCTCGGAGAAGTTCGGCACCGCCTCGAGTACTCTTACCATGCTGCTAAGCTACATCACCGCCCCACCGACTCGACCAGATCAGGGTTCCCAGCCTGGACCTGATAGGCCCAGTCGAAGATCATCAGCGCGTTGTCGTCTTGGTCGTAGCCGAGCAGATCCGGGCGAATCACACCGTAGTGGGCCTCACCGTCGTTGCCGATGACTCTCAGCACATAGCTCGTTTGCGCTTCGAGTAGCATGTCCAGGGCGGCGTACCCCGTCGTGGGCGCGCTCGTCACGTCGACGCATCCCGCGTCGGCCGCCACGTCGCACTTGAGAGACGTGGTCTCGAACCCCACCGGATAGATCGCGGACTGCGGGCCTGGAACGAGCCACCACCCTTGCTCGTCGACCTCGAGCCGGAAGTGCCGGTCCAACGACGTACCGCTCACGATCGGGTCCGTGTTCTCGTCCTCCGAGAAACGGAACCCCGAGAGCGCGGGCTGAGCGAAGTGGTCGTACAACCACTCGCCGTGGAAGTCTGGCCGGGGGGTGCCCTGGGCGGTCAGGCTTGCGGAACTCTCGTGACCGTCTGTGTCCACGGCGGTCACGAAGTACGAGTACGTCGCACCGTTCTCCGCGAGCAGGTCCAGGAAGCCCTCAGAGTCCGTCTCACCGAGCAAGAACTCGGTGCCCGTCCCGTCGTCGAGATAGACCTGGTAATGCGAGAAATCCCCGCCCTCGCGCGACCCGTTGCCCCACGCCAGATAGTTGGCGTTGTCGAGCGCGACCACTCGGAAGGCATTGGGAGCCGGGGGACCGACCGCCGTGGGCACGGAGACCTCGACAGAATGGTCGCTCGCCGTCTCGATCCCGGTATCGAAGTCCACCGCCGAAACGTAGTACTCGTAGGTCTGGCCCTCGAGCACATTCGCGTCCTCGTACGAGCAGAGCCCGGAAGCGCAGCTCGTCACCTCGGCGATCAAGAAGTAATCAGCGTCGCTGACGCGGCGGGAGTACACGCGAAAGGCCTCCCCATTCCACGCCGGGGCCAGTCCCCAACTCACCGTCACCACACCGGCGTAGTAGCTCGCCTCGACATCGCGGGGAGCCGCCGGCGCATCCACACCAACTATGAAGTCATCGTCGCAGCCCACCAGGGCCAACACGATCACCAGAGATCCCACCGCCACGCGACTCCTCGTCCCCTCTCCCATTCGACTCAGCGACCCACCGTCCCCACAGAAGCCCACCCGCACAAGTGTCGGGGAGTCAGAATGCATTCCTCATGCCCAAACCGTAATCCTTTGTCGTACACCGCTTTAGAACAATTCCAGCAAAGCGGGAACGTCCTCCTACGAGGACACTCCCCCAAGCCCCCAAGACACAAGCCTCCCCCAACACGCCCCGAAACCCCACCCGCCAATAGGCCAAGAAAATCCGCGGAACCATCGCCGCGAAGCCAACCAAGTTGGGCGTGCCGCGAGACACACCGCTCGCAGCGGCGTCGGATCGGCGTTGTAGAAGCCGCGGACCAGCACCCCCACGAACCAGGACGAGGCCCCGAACCCGAGCCCCCCTACCGATCCCCAGAGCGAAGAGCGGCGTGTGTCACGGCACCCCACATCACCACGAGAGCGCTAGCGGCGTCGGCTCCGAGGAAACCCCGCGTCCAGGTTCCGCTGCTTGTAGTCGAACTTCAAGTCGCGGTTGTCCAACAGAGACACTTCGAACCGAAACGCCCAGTTCCCCGTCGCGGTCTGGAGGAAGTCGAAGTTCGCTTGCCAGCGGTGGAGGTCCCGGCTGAGCCGGATCGTGTGGTCGTTGAACGCGCCGCGCTCGAGGTCGTAGGCGGTCCTCCAGCTCACATCCCAATTCTCAGTCGGGCGCATCGTGACCGTTCCCGTCAGCATCTGGCGGGCTGGCAGCCCGTCGCCGCGCGGACGCTGTAGCGAGTACGAAAGGTTCGCATTCCATCCGCCTCCCGATCCACGTGAGCGTGGAGCGGTTCGGCCCGGTTCGCGTCCGGTCTGGAGGCCGAGCCCCGGCACGATCGAGGACTCATCCGTAGGACCCGTACCCAAAAACGGATCGACGGCTTCCGGCTCTTCGACGGGTTCGTCAATATCTCCGTCTCCCGTCAGGGACCTGAGCCAGCGGAAGAGCAACGAGCTCGAGCCCAGCGAAAACGAGAAATTCACCTGCGAGAGGTGGGGCGCGAATGCGCGCTGCAGTTCGCCCTCGACCTGGGTGTCCTCAAACAGCTCGTGGTCCACCGAGACCGAGAGCCCGCGGAGGTAGTCCGATGAGATTTGATTGGAGAGCCGTGTTGTTTGGAATCCTGACAGGAAGCTGCCGATCGAGTCGGCCTCCACGAAGTCGTAACGCACCACGCTGGTGCGCAAAGCGAGCAGCGTGACCGGAGGGATCGACTGGACGCTACGGGGGCCGTCCGCATCCACGCCGGAGTCGGTCGTGGGGTCGAGCGTGCCGGGCGGGGCTGGTGCGGCGGCCGAGTCACCCTCTTCCTGTCTGCGCTTGGCTTCCCATGTCTGATTCAGAGCGATCGAGACCGCGTTCTTGGGCTGGAGCGCGCGTGACCTGAAGACCTGCTGCTGAAGCTCGGTCGGTGTCGTGGACGGGCTCCACTCATACTGGATCGAGGGAGAGAACTTGTGGCGGACCGCCTCGAACGGTCCAAATCCCCCGCTCATGCCATAGAGGTCGGTTTTCAGGGTCGCCCCAAACGCGATCCGGGAGGGCTCCGACACCAAGCTCGGCGCGAGCGAGGAGGTGTCAGCCTTGAACATCGAACCCGACAACGTCAGCCGCGGCGTGATTGTGGTCGAGCCGATGAGCTGCTGCTGGTAGTCGATTGAGGACGACCACGTCAGGTCGCTCTCCGCGATATCCCTCGCGGGCGCTCTGGTCAACACGGTCGTGGGTGCCGTCGAGTCACCGACGAGTAGCAACGCTTCCGGTACGCCGAGCGTGGCGTCCTCGCGGATCTGGAGATTCTGCGAGATCGACAGGTTGCCGAGGCTCAAGCTGCTCCGGATCGAACCCGTCGTATTGGCAGTGTTCGCTTGCGAGAAGCTGAACGTGTCCGGCTGAATCCGTTCCAAGGTGCGTCGCGAGAAGTTCGAGCTACCGGACCACGTCATGTTGTTGTAGAAGCGAGCGCGGTTCGGCGGAGCCTGGAAGAGCGTGATCGTGGAAAGGGAGAGGTTCGCCGAAGGCAGCGTCCACTCCGTGCGGTCGTCCGAGAGGTACTGCTTTCGGTTGGCGCCCAGTGCGAGCGAACCCCACGCGAAGCGGCGGTTGATGCCGCCTTCCGAGTCGATCGACTGAGTCACCTCGGCCGGGTTGAACGAATTCTCACGAACGAAGTCGTTGCTCGATGCATATCGGCCCGAAACGCGCATCTGGGTGCGCTCGTCGAACTCCCACTGGTGCCCCGTGTCCAGCGCGAGCTCGCTGGAGCCGTCCTGCCTCCAATACCGGCGAAAGTTCAGGCTTCCGTCGAGGAACTGACGGTTGAAGCGATACCGAACCGAGCTCGTGAGGCTGAGGAAGTTGTCGCTGAACCAGTCCAGAGCCATGAGCGCGTCGGAGTAGTCGCTCATCGCCCAATAGAACCCCATATTGCTCACTCGACGTCGGTACCCGCCGGACGTACGTACGATATCGTTCACGCTGAAGCGGGGCGTGAGCAGACCCGACGACCGACCCTGCGCGAGGCTCTGCGCCACAAAGGGTAGCCAGAACACGGGCACGTCCGCGAAATAGAGCCGCACCCCGCGAGCGACGAGCACGTTGCCGCCTACGATCTTGATCTCGTTGGCTTCGAAGTGGTAGTGAGGCTCCTCGATTTCGCACGAAGTGAAGTGCGCGTGGGACATGAAGGTCGAATCGGGGGCCGCAAACGGCATGTCCCCGGTTACCTGCCAGTTCGCTCCACCCTCCTGAAACGTGGTCTTCGCGCCGGTGGCCGAGCCGCGGGCCTCGCTCACGTCGTAGATCATGGTGACCGACTCGACCGGATCGCCCTCGGGCGGCGTAAAGGTCGCATTCCCCGTCGTGCGCAGGACGCCCGACGACTCGTCGAACAGGATCGAGGTGTCGGCCGCGACCGCGAGCCCCTCCCGCGTAACGGTCGCCTGACCCTCTTCTGGCGCGATCAACAATAGGACCCGGTCCTCTGCTTCAAAGGTCGCCGAGCCGGCGTCGTACTCGGTCAGAGCGAAGCCCGGCATGCGGAGCAAAGCCGCCGCCACGGAGTCCCCCGTGGCGCCCACTCCCGGTCGGCGACCTTCCAACGCCGCTGCCGCGCGTAGGGAATCCTGAACGTAAAGCACGCTGTCGAAGCCAGCCGGGCGGGCGAGGCGCTCCAGGCGCTCCCTGATGCGGAGCCGCGTCGAGTCGACCTGCTCCTGCGCGCCTGCCGGACCGAACGCGGTCGCGAGCGCGAGCGCGGCCAGCCACAGCGCTCGGCGTGTCACTACCCGTCGGCTCACTGCACCTCTACGGAACCCGCTGGCGGCGTCAGGTCGGCCTCGAGTTCCTTCTCACGCTGCGCTTTCCCTCGGTAGATGAACGCCGAGAGGAAGATCCCGAGCTCGTAGAGAAACACGAGCGGGACCATCATCATGACCGTGAGCACGACTACGTCACCGGGGGTGATGAAGCTGGCGACGACGGTGATGAGGACGATAGCGTGTCGTCGCTTTGTGCGGAGGAAGCTGGGCGTGACCAACCCCATCATGCTGAGCACCATGATCACGATCGGGAGCTCGAAGACGACGCCGAACGCCAGCAATAGCTTCACGATGAAGCCGAGGGTGGCGTTGATCTCGTAGTTCGCCGCGAGGGACCCCGTCTGGAACTTCTGGAAGAACTGGAGCGTGACCGGCAACGCCGCGAAATACGCAAGCGCCATGCCCCCGATGAACAGGAGCATGCCGAGGTACAGCGAAGGCACGATGAGGCGTTTCTCCCGCCGATCCAGAGCGGGCGAAAGGAACGACCACACGTGATACGCCACGATCGGGAAGGCCATGATGAAGCCGGCGTAGATCGCCAACTTCAGCGTCACGAAGAAGGAGTCCGCGGGAGAGAGGTACTGGAGCTTGAGGTCGGGGTCGCCAGCCGCCACACGCACCGGCGCGATCAGCAACTCGAGCACGTCCAGGTAGTAGACCAAAGCAAACCCGATCACCGCGCCCACGACCACTGACAGCACCGACCACAGAATGTGCCACCTGAGTTCCTCGAGGTGATCGAGGAACGGCATCTCTCCACGCAGATTTCGGGTGCGGACCATCTATCTGAAGCACGATTCGAGGAGCGCGTGCCGGCGGCTCAGAACGGAAACTCCACCTGGTTCTTCCGGAGCGCCTCACGCTTCTGAGCGGCGGTCATTTCGTCGACAAATTCCTGGAACTCACCGGCGTCCTGGAAGTTCCGGTACACGGAGGCGAAGCGCACATATGCGACGCGATCGATCGGGCTGAGCCGCTCCATGACCAGGGCGCCGAGCTGCACGCTGGGGACTTCCAGACCCGCCTGCCGTGAGAGCTCGTCCTCGATGTCGTCGACGAGCGCTTCCATCTCCGACGCCGAGACTGGGCGCTTGGCGCACGCGACTTTCACGCTGGCGATCAGCTTGGGGCGGTCGAAGTCCTCGACCGCGCCGGACCGCTTGAGGACCTGGATGGGTCGCTCTTCGATGTACTCGTAGGTCGTAAAGCGCGCATCGCAGACCGTGCACTCCCTGCGCCTGCGCACCGCGCGGCCACCCCGGCTCGCCCGCGTATCGACAACCCGGTTCTCGGTGGCGTCACACTGCGGGCATCTCATCAGCTCGAAGCGGACCGAAGGGCGCACGTCCCTTCACGAGCGTGGCGGCCCGAAGTGGTGGTCCGCGCGACGGCGTTCACCGAATCTCGTCGAGCTTGTCCCCCGCGAGCTCTGCGGTGATCGTCCCGGGATACGTGTTCACTATGCGCTCCAACGTCCGCTCGGCGTCGTCCATGTCGTCCATCTCGATCTGGATCAGAGCGATCCTGTACAACGCATCAGGAACGCGGGCCGCCGTCGGGAACCGTGCCTGGACTTCCTGGAACGCCTCGAGCGCATCCTCGAAGTTCTCCTGCTGGTACAGGACGTCGGCCACAAAGAAGTGCGCGTCGGGCGCGAGCTCATGGTTCGGGTGCCGCGCCAGGAACTCCTCGAACGCCGCGCGCGCCGTGTTCAGCGAACCACGCGACCTCTGCTCCTGGGCCGTGCGGTACAGCTCCGCCGGGTCGCCGCCACCGCCGCCCCGCACCAGCGCCCGCGTCGAATCATCGGCGGTGGTCGGCGGCCGCGCTCGCTCGGCGCGGCGCAGACTCGCCATCCGGTCTCGAACGCCGGCGATGGCCTGCTGGTTCTGCCCAGCGAGCGCCTCGATCGTCGCGAGCGTCCGCCCGATCTCACGGAGCTGCCGCGTGATCTCGCCGCGGAAGTCGAAGATCTGATCGGACTGGGTGCGCACGCTGTCCTGAGTGGACAGTGTCTCCATGCGCAACTGCCCCAGAAGCGTGTCTTCCCGCACCGCCAGCAACCGGATCTCAGTTTGCAGATCGCGAAGGTCACCCTTCGTCGCGCAGGATTCGAGCGTGACAACGGCGGCCACCGTCAACATGACGCGGGCCGCCACGGAGCGTTGCGTACGTCTCATCATACACATGGACCCCTCCCCCCGGTTGTCCCGGAGGAGGGGTCCCGCAAGGGTCATGCCGTCAGTTGCCGGGGTTAATCGCGCTCGCGCCGGCGGTGAGGACGAATTCACCTCGGCGGTTTTGCGCCCAGGCGTCCTCGTTCGAACCCCTCGCCCGTGGACGTTGCTCCCCGAACGAGACGATGGCGAACCGGCTCTCCGGCAGGCCGAAGCCCGTCAGATAGTCCCGCACGGCGGACGCGCGTCGGTTGCCGAGCGCCATGTTGTACTCGGTCGAACCGCGTTCGTCCGCGTGGCCCTCAATCCGAAGCCGCACTGCGGGGCTCGCCCGCAGGACGGCTACCTTTTGGCGTAGCAGCGCCTGCTGGTCGGCCCGGACTTCCGAGACGTCAAAGTCGAAGAATACAGCCGCTTCGAGCGTGGCTCGCGCGGCGGCGACCGCGCGCGCACGCGCGGCTTCTTCGGCGCGTTCGGCGGCCAAGCGGGCCGCTTCCTCACGTGCCGCGGCAGCGGCCGCCGCCACGGAGTCATTGTAGGCCCGCAGCGAATCCTGATCCATCATCGGCGCCGGCGGGGGAGGCGGGTCACCCCTACAGGCACCCACGGCGAGTGTGGCGGCTAGAACCGCGACGGAGAAACGGCGGACGATCATCCCTGCTCCCGGGTTGAACGAACAGTATTGCGTACGTGAGGTTGCCACTCCGACAGGAGTGAACACCGCAACGAAGCTAATGTGCTTTCCCGGTTGGGAAAGACCCCATGGCATATAGGCGAAAAAGTGTGCTGGCGCAACGTTCGCGGCGCACTTTCGCTCACGGTTTCAATCGTTGGATCGGAACGCATGGTGGTTCGGGCTCAGCGCACGGGCGGGAGCGCGGGAGACCAGTCCGGGACCCCGACGCGCCGCCCGGCCAGGATCGGCCGGAGTCGCCCCGTAGCGATATCGACGACGAACAGTCCGAAGCCCCACCGCCGCTCGCCCGAAAATACCAGGTGCCGGGCGTCCGGGGCCCAACTCGGGTCCTCGTTGTTTCCCTCCCACGTGAGCTGACGCAGCCGCCGGCCGTCGGTCTCCATGTCCGCAACGAGGATGTGGTACGCGCCGCGGCGGATCGCACCGTGGAAGGCCACCAGGTTTCCGTCAGGGGACCAGTCGGGCGACGTGTAGTAGCCCCGGCCGCCGTACTCGTATGGAGACAGCGTTTCCGCCTCGCCACCCTCGGAGGGCATCACCATGATCTGAGGAACGCGGGTCCCAAAGCGGTCGGTCTGGAAGGCTAGCCAATCGCCGTCGGCCGAATACGTGGGGGAGATGTCGTACCATGGCCCGCTGGAGAGATACGAGAGGCAACAGTCCCGCTCCAGGTTGTAGGTGAAGACCCCGCTGCGTCCGCTTCCCAAGACCGAAAAGACCAGCGTGGAGCCACTGGGGCTGTAGGCCGGCGTGATGTAGTCTCCGGCGCCCCGCACCTCGGGCAGCATGCGCTCCTCGCCGGTCGCCAAGTTGCGCTCGTATATGCGAGGGAAGCCGGTCGTCTTGTAGGACACGTAGGCGATCTTCGAGCCATCGGGAGACCAGGCCGGGGACAACGTGATATCTCGGAAGTTCGTTACCCGATGGAGATTCTCGCCGTCTGCGTCGATGCGGTAGATATCGGTGTTGTAGTCGCTGTCCGTCATCGTGAAGGCGATGCGGCTCGCCGCCATGCCTGGATCGCCCGTCGCCCAAAGCACAGCCTCGTCAGAAGCCCGATGCACCGCCATGCGGAAATCGTCGTCCGCCGGGTCCGGGATCCGGAAGCGGCCCCGCTCGACAGTGCGACGGTACACGACGTCGTGAAGCTCCAGAATCAAGACGTAGCCTTCCCCGGCACCTTCGACTTGACCGGTCACCAGCCAAACCGCCCCGAGACGGTCCCACAGCGAGTAGTCGACGACGTCGCCCACGAGCCCGGCTGGCAGCGAGTCCATCACCTGGAAACGGTCGGAGTTGCGCAGATCCCGTCCGACGACGGCTTGAACCCGCGAAGCGAGCCCCGCGCCGCCGAAGCGGCCCGTGAACGGCTGGATCGCCAGCGCCGGCTGGGGCTCGTTCTCGTATACCAGGCCCAGACTCACGCCCGGAATCGACTCCCGGTCCTGCGCGCTCACCGCTGGGGCCCCTACTGTGACCATGCCCGCCAGCACAACGGCCCCCCCGCTCACACGCTTGCACACACTCAATCGTCTCACGGGCTCGTCACCTCGCTCGGGCGGCCGGGCCGGGCGAATACACCGAGCGGCTCACCACCTGGCTTGAACTCGAATTGGACCGGAAGTCGGTCGTACGGCAAGTCGTCGGGCAGCGGCCCGAAGCGCCCATTGCCCGCGCACTCGACGGCACCCATCGCGCTGAAGTCGAAGTCGAAGCTGCCCGAACGCGTAACGAACTCGAGGCCTTCGACTGACCCGTCGCGCTCGATGTTGAACACGACGGTGGTGGCCCAGTCGCGGCCATCGCGCGGAGGGCGGAAGCAGTTGTTGATCTGCTGGATGATGCGGTTGTAGTAGGCAGGGTAGTCGCGGCGCACACCTTCCAACCGAACGTTGATGTCCTCGCCCGACTCCTCCGCGTCCTCGGGCGGGTCTTCCGGAGCCGAGGGGGGCGTCTCCTCTTCTTCTGCCAATGCTTCGACCGGCGTCGTCTCGGGCTCCGGTGGCTTGGGTGCCGGATCGTCTTCCGCCTCCACTGGCACGACCTCCTGCTCCTGCTCCGGCTCTGGGTCGGGCGGCGTGGGATCGGGGCGCTCGACGACCATCTCCTCGGTCGCCGGTTGGGTCACCTCGGCTTGCACAGCCGGCGGGGGCGAGACGAGCACGATCTCGTACGTGATGAACTCCATCGGTTCGGTACGCGAGAGACCGCTCAGCCAAAAGACGAGGAAGATGCTCGCGTGCACGCCGAACGAGGCCGCCATGCTCCTCTTGTCGAACGGGTCCGGACGACGTGGCATGCTCCGTCAGTTCCCGGTGTAGGGCTCGGCCACGATGGACCAGTTCACGCCGCTGTTCTGGGCGGTCGACATCACGCGCACGACCGGGCCGAAGGGCGCGAGCGAATCACCCCTGAGGTACACTCGCTCGATGTCGCCAGCGCTCAACAACTGCCCGAGCCCGGACTCCAGCTCCTCGCCCGTAACCACGGACTCCTCCATATAGATCGTACCGTCCGCAGTCACCGTGATGTAGAACGGACGCTCCTGGGAGGTCAGAGGCTGCACGTTTGCCTTCGGGACGGATACCTCTATGCCACCCTGCATGATCGGCATCGTGATGATGAAGATCACGAGCAGAGTAAAAGCCACGTCGACCAGGCTCGTGACGTTGATGTCCGCATTCACCGGGAGGTCGGACCGGCTAGCGCGCGCCCGGCGGCGGGTTCCCAGACTCACGGCGACCTCGCAGCGGCTCTGGCGGGCACTAGACCAGACCCTCCCGCGCAAGCGTGCCGATGAACTCGCTCGAGAATCCCTCGAGCTCCCCGCTCACCAGGTTGAGCTGTGCCACGAAATGGTTGTAGGCCATCACGGCGGGAATCGCGACCGCGAGGCCGGCGACCGTCGTGATGAGCGCCTCCGCAACGCCGGGTGCAACCGCCATGATGTTGCTCGAGCCGGCTGACGTGATGCCCAGGAATGCGTTCATGATGCCGATGACGGTGCCCATGAGCCCCATCAGCGGTGACACCGAGCCGATGGTCGCGAGCCAACCGAGCCCGTGTGCGAGCTCGTCTCGCTCTTCCGCTTCCTCTTTCTCCAGGACGAGCCTCAACGCTTCGAGTTGGGTGAGCGAGAGGCCCTCGATCGGCTGCGCGCCCTCACGAAGTGCGCCGGGCCGGAGCTCGCTGAAGAAGTTCACGCCCTGGCGGAAAACCCGGCCATACGGTGACTCCGGCAGAGACAGGATCGCCTTGTACGCATCCTCGAGCCGCTGGGCACGCTCCATGTACTCGAGGAAGCTGTCGCCCTGCTGACGGACCTCACGGAACTGCTTCCACTTGTGGAAGATCAGCCACCAGGTGAAGAGCGACCCCGCCGCGAGCACGAGCAAAACGATCTTGGTCGGCAGCGTGCCACCGACCACCATGTCGAACATGCTCGTGGGCGGACGTGCCTGGAAGAGGGGTAGAGACGCTAGGGTCATGCGGGGCCTCCCGCCCTCTGATCTCGGATGAACGTGTAGGTCTCTTGCAAGCCCTGTTCCAACGTATGCGCCGGAGCCCATCCGTGGGCCCGCAGCTTGTGCGTGTTCAGCGTGCTGTGCCGTAGCTCCCCGGGACGCTCAGCCTCGTGCTTCCGCCCCGGCTGAACCGACGTGACCGACTCGAGCACGTCCGCGAGGCCGTTGACGCTCGTACCCACGCCCGTCCCGACGTTGAACGCCCGATCATCGAGCTTGCCCGAAACGGGCAGCTCGAGGTCCGAGACCAGCATGTTCGCCGAGACGACGTCTCGTACGAAAATGTAGTCCCGCGTCTGTTCGCCATCCCCGAAGACTGTGAGCGCAGCGCCGTCCTGCAACCGTGTCGAGAAGATCGCTACTACACCCGCCTCACCATGCGGATCCTGGCGAGGACCGTACACGTTCGAATACCGCAGCGCGACGTAGTCCAGGCCCCGGACGCGCCTGTAGTAGTTGAGGTAGAACTCGCCCGTCAGCTTGGTGACACCGTAGGGGGAGAGCGGACCCTTCGGCGCCGTTTCGGGCGTCGGAATCAACTCCGGTTCGCCGTATACCACGCCGCCGCTGCTCACGAACACGAAGCGCCGAGTACCCACCTCGATCGCCGCCTCGGTGAGGCTGAGCAAGCCATGCACGTTGACCGCAGCGTCCTTCGCCGGGTCGGTCACGGACACGCGCACGTCGATCTGGGCTGCGTGATGGTTCACCAGATCGAAGCGGACCTCGCGGAAGAGATCACGGACCTCGTCGGCCGATCGGATGTCCATCTCGACCAAGCGGGCTGCATCCGGAACGTTGTCCCGCCGGCCCGCGGAGAGGTTGTCAACGATCCAGACCTCGTCGCCCGCCGCCAGATACGCGTCCGCGACGTGACTGCCGATGAAACCGGCGCCTCCCGTCACCAACACTCTCCGTTTCGGTTCGGTCATTGCCGTCCCATGAAAGAGAGTCCCCACCGGACGGAACCGGTGGGGACTCTAGGGTTTGCGTGGCAGCCCGTGGTAGAAGTGCCGGATGGACGCGAGGGCTTGGAGTCTCCTCGCGTCACCAATCAGCGCATCTTCCTGGTGAGGCGCACTACCACCCCCTGCTCGAAGACCGCGTCCCTCATTCTCATGACGCGAGCCGCGGAGGTCTCATCAGCCAGTCCGACCACCTGGAGCACTCCCTCCACTGCGTCGGTATCGGACGAGTTGTAGAGGGTGAACTCGTCGCCGACCGCAATCCCGTCATCGGCGCCGAGGTCGAGGAACGCGACCTGCCCGATGCTGCGCAGCGAAGCCCCACTCGCGAAGCCCATCACCATCGCCGCGTCTCCTCCACGCACGGGATCGGCGTACTCCCCGATGGACAGATCGTACGCCGGCATCGGTCCGACGAAGTGACCGGGCTGAATACGGCCGTACTCCTTGATGATCACGCCGATGACGCCGCCATCGACCACGGCCGACACCGTCATCACCCCAGTCGGTTGAACCACGCGACCCACGCCCTCGATCGCGTAGTCGACCGTGAAGATCTGTAGCTGCTCGCCGACTCGTGCGGGGACGTCCATCGCGACGCGGACGCGCTCGTAGGAGCGCACCGTCACGCCGCGGTTGGTGCCACCCGCCGAACCCTCGAGCACTCCAGTGTGCGCCGGGTCACCTTCGAAGTATGTGAGCCACGGAGCGGAGAAGACGAGGTCGCGCGGCACCGCCAGGTATTCGAAGCCCCCTGCTCTCACCACGCCACCGCGAACGACCGACCTGTCTTGAACGAAGATCGTTGGAATGTCCGCGGGGTCCAGCGGATCTGGCGACTCTACGGCGACGTCCGTGACCTCTGCCGTGACCGCCGCCGTAGGCTCCGTACCGGGGATGACGAGCACCTGACCCGGTAGAATCAGGTTCGGGTCGGCGACGCCCGCCCGATTGGCGTCCCAAATACGGCGCCAGTCGAAGGGGTCGTCATAGTATTGCTCCGCGAGGTCCCACAGCGTGTCGCCGTCGATGACGGTGTGGTTTCCCTGCGCCTGCTGGGCGAGGGCAATTCCTGGCAGAATCACTGCGGCGAGCATCATCGCGGCCGAGCGAACCATGCGGGCTCCTTCGGCAAGTAGGACGGGGCTTTGCGCCCCATGAACACTGCCGGAAGATACGTTTCCTCCCCGCCCGAGGTCAACGCGTTTTCGCCAATTGACTTCAGATGTTTCCGAAAAGGGGATACGGTGATCAGCCAGCTTCTCGCTCCATGAGCGAACGGTAGCTCCCTCTCCCTACCACCACGTGATCGAGTACGGGGATCCCGAGCACGCGCCCCGCGTCGATGAGCTGGCGGGTCACTGCGCGGTCTTCCGCGGACGGCGTCGGGTCTCCGGACGGGTGATTGTGCACGAGAATCAGCGCCGCCGCCCCCTCCCCCACCGCGGGTCTGAAGACCTCGCGCGGATGGATGAGCGACGCGTCCAGGATGCCGCGCGTCACGAAAACCTCGCGCATGACGCGGTGTCGGGCGTTCAGAAGCAGCGTGTGGAACTCCTCCTGCGGCAGATCGTGCAGGCGCGGGCCCATGCGGCGAAAGACGTCGGCCGGGCTCCGGATCCGGTCGGAATCGCTCTGTGTCTGCGTCGCGGCGCGTCGTCCCAGTTCGAGCGCGGCAACGATGCGAGCGGCGGTCGCGCGGCCCCACGCCGGGCATGTGCTCCAGCTCTGAGACGTCGAGCGCGGCGAGGCGCTGGAGGGACCCCGCCACGTCACGGGAAACGGCGTGCGCGATGTCGACCGCGGACCTGCCGGACGTTCCGCTGCCTACAAGGATCGCGAGCAGCTCGGATACGGTCAGGCCGTGCGGTCCGAGGGATCGCAGGCGTTCGCGCGGTCGGTCGGAGTCGCAGCGGGGGGCGGCGGGGGCCGCGCACTCGGCGGGAGAGGAAGTCACGGAGCACGGTCGCTCCACTCGGTGGGCGCCGGGATAGCACGATGGGACCCAAGCTCACCGCCAGCGGCCTGCGGTAGAGCCGCTAACTAGAGCAACGTCCTCATCACCAGCGCGTC
Source organism: Longimicrobiales bacterium (assembly GCA_965197725.1). Classification (GTDB taxonomy): domain Bacteria; phylum Gemmatimonadota; class Gemmatimonadetes; order Longimicrobiales; family Gaopeijiaceae; genus UBA1138. The sequence goes on along the minus strand of CBDANQ010000024.1, from coordinate 10,064 downwards.
CTCTTTCGGCTTGTCGTAGTACGTCTTGCGCACACCGACCCGCGAGAATCCGAAGCGCTCGTAGAGTTCCACAGCCCGCGTGTTCGACGCACGCACCTCGAGATAAATCGACTCTACCTGGCGGTCTCGGGCGATCTGGAGAACGCGCTCCAGCAGCCGCGACGCGTACCCCTGCCTCCGGAAGTCGGACCGGACGGCGATGTTGGCGAGCTCGGCCTGGTCGAGAATGCACCACAGAACCGCGTACGCCAGAATGCCGGCGACGGGGTGCTCCATCACCCACAGCTCGGAGCCGGGGCGCCCGATGAGGTTCAGGAAGGTGTCGGCCTGCCAAGGGGTCGTGAACGCCCGGCTCTCGATGCCGAGCACGCTCTCGACGTCTTCCGGCTCCATCGGGCGGATGTGGGCATCAGGACCGGCGTCTACGCGCTCCATGCCTTGTCCGGCTGCCATTCACGGATGTAGTGCGGCTCCCAGAGTGCCACCGCCGTGACCGGAGGTGCGTCGGGATGCAACGCCAGATATCGAAAGAGGCCGTCCGCCGACGGATCGACCACGGGCCCGGTGGCCACTGGAAAACCGGCGCCCTCGATCGCGTGTCGATGTCGCTCCGCTCCCTCGCCGAGGAAGACGGCTCCAGGCGGCACCGCGTTGTCGAGCACGTTTCGTAGCGCACCGCCGTGGGGCGGGATGATCGTCTCGACCCCGATGCCGCCAATCCCGTAGCAGGCCCCGTACACACGGTCGCTACGCGCGTCGAAGAGCACGTAGCGGATGCCGCTGCCCTCCACCGAGAGAGCGGCCGCTACGAGACTCGAAATCGCCCAGATGGGACAGTCCAGTGCGTGCGCCAGCCCCTTCGCGGTCGCGGCAGCGACTCGTACGCCCGTGAACGAACCGGGGCCTTCGCCGACGACGACGCCACTCAGCTCGCCCCGAGCGATGCCCGCTTCTCCCAGCACGTCAGCGATCGTGGGAACGAGTCCGGAAGCGTGCTCACCCCCCTCGCCGAGCGTCGCGCGCGCCAATACGTCCGCGCCCCGGGCCACCGCAACCGAGCCGGTGACGCACGAGGTGTCGAATCCGACATAGAAGCTCTCTGCTTCCAGGGCTACGGTGGCGCTGGCTCCGCCGCTCACAATCCCGCCACCGACATCGGGAAACCGGCGAGGTCGGGGGGCGCACCGACCCGGCGCACGGCGACGTCTCGAAGCTCGGACTTGCCCGGCGTGGCGGAGATCTCGATGAGCCAATGGTCGGCCGGCATCAGCGAGTCGGCACGCTCCGGCCACTCGACGATCACGATCTCTTGCTCGGCACCGAGGCCCTGCCAGCCCAACTCCCACAACTCGTCCGGTTCAGCCACACGGTACAGGTCGAGGTGAACGACCTCCCTGCCGAGTCGTGCGGGATATCGGAAGAGAAGGTTGAACGAGGGAGACGGCATCGCCCCGCGCACGCCGGCACCCTTCCCGATCGCACGGGCGAGCACGGACTTTCCCGCCCCGAGCTCGCCCTGGAGGCCCAACACTACCGGCGTGTCGACTGTCTCGCCGATTCTCTCGCCCCAACGGGCAAGGCTCGCCTCGTCCAGACGCATGCGGCCTACCTCTAAGCCTCGGCGGGTCCGGAACCGGCCATCACGGCGCCCCCCTGTCTCCGTAGCCAATCGGCCGTGAGGCGGATTCCCTCGTGCAGAGAAACCTTTACTCCGTACCCCAAGCGATCGGAAATCTTCGTGAGGTCTGCGAGCGAGTCCCGCACGTCACCGGCGCGAGCCGGGCCGTATCGCGCCTCGAGCTCGATGCCGAGCGCCGCTTGAATTGCCTTCCATAGGTCGGTCACGCTGATGCGTTCGCCACAGCCCACGTTGAAGACCTCGCCGCTCACGCTCTCGGCTGGCGCGGTGCACGTGCGCAGGTTCGCATCGACAACGTTGTCGATGTACGTGAAGTCGCGCGTCTGACCACCGTCCCCGTTGATCGTCGGCGCCTGTTCACCGAGCGCCGCATTGATGAAGAGAGGGATCACGGCAGAGTACACGGAGTTCGGGTCCTGCCGGGGCCCGAAAACGTTGAAGTAGCGGAGTACCGCGGTCTCGAGGCCGAACAGGTACGGGAACACCTGCACGTAGTGTTCCCCCGCGAGCTTCGCCACCGCGTAGGGGGAGCGAGGCATCGACGCCATCGCCTCGTGCTTGGGCAGCGTCGGCGTGTCGCCATAGGCCGATGACGATCCCGCGTAGACGAGTCGACGAACCCCGGCGTCGTTGGCAGCGACGAGCATGTTGAGCGTGCCGGTCGCGCTGACGTCGTGCGTCGCCACCGGGTCGGCGACGGAACGCGCAACGGAAGGCAGAGCCGCTTGGTGCAGGACGTAGTCGACGCCCACGCACGCCGCCGCGCACGCGGCCGGATCCGTGATCGACTGCTCGTGCAAGTCGATGCGATCCACGAACGGCGCAAGGTTCTCACGACTCCCCGTGGAAAAGTCGTCAATGACGCGGACGGTCGCGCCCTCGGAGAGAAAGCGTTCGACCAGGTGCGAGCCGATGAAGCCGGCCCCGCCGGTCACGAGGACGGCACGGTTTGAGAATTCGCTCATACGCAGGTGTCGAGGACAGACTTGCACGTGCGCGGAATCTAATCGATCAGCCGTGGTAGAGTCTCTCGCGCTCGATGATCGTCGCAACGGCGGGAGGGACGAGATCCGCCGCGTCGTGCCCAGCGGCCACGTGGACCCGGACCTGGGTGGACGAGATGTCGATCCGCTGGACCGGAACGAAGTCTGCGGCGTCAGCGCCCGCCACGTCCGGTATGATGCCCGCCGCGCGCGCTCCCTCCCGATCCACGACCGCAAGGCGGGCGAGCTCGAGGATCTGCTCAGGTTCTCGCCAGCCACCGAGCGCATCGTATTCGTCCGCACCGACGATGAAGTACAGCGTGGCGTGCGGGAATCCGCGACGCAACGCACGCAGCGTGTCCACCGTGTACGACCGACCCGCTCGCTCCGTCTCGGCCTCGCTCACCTCAAAGCGCACATCGGCGGCCGCGGCGGCGTGTACCATCTCGAGGCGAAGCGACGCAGGGGTAATGTCCGGCCGCGACTTGTGTGGTGGCTCACCCGCCGGCATCCAAAGCACGCGATCCAACCGGAGAGCGTCCGCTACGTCCTTCGCTACGGCGACGTGGCCGTCGTGGGGAGGATCGAACGTGCCTCCGAAGATGCCGAGGCGGAGGGGAACTACGCCGGACCCGTCAGGACCCCGACCCATTCGTCCGTATCGCGGCGGCCTCTGGAGACTCCGGATACCGGTCGAGCAGGCGTTGTTTTGCGGCCTCGGCCTCGTCCTCGTATCCGATGGCCACGTTGGCGTAATAGATTCCCGCAAGCGACTTGGGTGCGAAGTCAGTCTCGGCGTAAAGGTTCACCACGAACTCGTAGTACTTGATCGCTGAGTCGTACAGCTTGCGACGGAAGTAGAAGTCGGCAGTCAGGTATTCCTTCTCCGCCAGCTTCAGCCGCATCCTGGTCGCGAGCTCGGCGGCCTCGAGCGCCTGCGGTGTCCCTTGGTAGTCGAGCAATACGTTGCGGCAGACAGTGATGGCGTCGCGCGTGAAGACCTGATCGCGCGGCATGTCTGGCGACAGCGCCGCCAGTGACCGGCAGACGCCCAACGCGGCGATCACCGCGTCCGCATGCCCCGCGTACCGGTCTAGGAATCTTTCGTAGTCGGAGCGGGCTGTGAGGTAGTCGCGGTCGCCGTAATGGGCGTGCGCAAGCAACATGCGGGCGTCCGGCAAGCGCTCCCAGTCCGCATAGGAGAACAGTATGCGATCCAGTGTCTCAGCGGCGTTTCCGAACTCGTTCTCCGAGTACTCCTCCGTCGCCAGCCGAAACAGGGCTTCGGCGTCCATGCCCTGATACCTATTGCCCGGGCCGCCGCACGCCGCGACAGAGAGCACAGTCACGGCAACGAGAAGGAATCGTCGTTGATGAGAACGCATCGGGCTGGATACACTGGACGCGGCAACGTGGTTGCTCGATGAAACGGGGCCGTCTAGGCGAGCACGGCACAGCATGAGAAGATAACGCCTCGAGGGCGTCCGAAAGCACATCCTGGTGAGTAGCGTCAGCGACAGCGCCCGTCGCGCAGGTGTTCCAACCCACGCCCGAACCGGATCTGGTCGAACGCGTGCTGGGCGCGCTCCACGAGCGACCCTGCCTGGTCGGCGTAGCGGACCTGGGCGTACGCATCCATGGAAAGCTCACACTCCCCCATCTCGGCCAAAATCTCGCCCTTCTCGAACCAGGCCTGAGCCTGAATGTTGCGTGGTTCACCGACTTCCACAGCACGATCGATGAGGATGAGAGCCTGCTTCAGCTCTTCTTCTTCCAGCGAGGAGCGCTCGCGCAGCTCGCGCGCTAGATTGAAAGCACACGATCCGATGTACCAATCGACCTCGCCGCGCTCCCACGGCCGTACCATCTCCCGGAACCGCTCGAAGTAGATCAGCGCATGTCGGCAATCACGGATCTCCTCGTACGCTAGTCCCACCTCGAAGACGATCTCGGGAACGGAATCGGTTGCCTCGGCCATCGCCTTCTGGTAGAACGGCAAGGCCCGGCCATACTCTCCGCTCCGGAAGTAGTGGCGCGCGAGCGGCAGTGACATCTCTCCGACACCGAGCCCGGGGCGGAGCCGCAGCGAGGTCTCGACGGCGGTCGCCATCGCGAAGCGGTCCCCGTTGGCGAGCGCCTCGCGCGCGAGTCGCATGAGGTCGGCGACCGCTTGATCCGCGAGCCCGTCTTCTTTCGACGCCGCCTCGACGTAGTAGGCGCCCGCATCGTCGACCCGACCCATGATCGCGTACGTGTGCGCCACCCTCACCGTGGTGCCCGGGTCGTCGGCACCCTGTCGTACCGCGAGCCGGTACTCGGCGAGAGCTTCTTCGTAGTTGCCGAGCGCGAACGCCTGGTCGCCCCTGCGCACCGCGCTCTCCTCGATCGCGCGCGTGGTGCACCCGGCGACGGTGAGTCCGCACATCGCGGCAAGGGTGAGGAAGCGGCGCAACGTCATGGGAGTGGGTATCAGCAAGGATCGGGCCGCTAGCAGACCGTGGATAAAGTCCGGTCATCGCTGTTGTGTTAAATCAGGAGGACACGAGGGTTTTTGCAGCGAGGACGGCGATGGCGGTAGGCAAGCGGCCCGAGGCTCGGCAGGGCGAGATGTTCGTGGTGGCGAGCGAGATTCGGGCCTTGGACAACCCGTTCTACTGGGCCTTGAACGAGCTTCTGGCGAAAAGCGGGTTTGACGAGTTCGCGGAAGAGGCATGCCGTGAGTTCTACGCGGACAATCGGGGTCGGCCGGGGATTGCTCCCGGGGTGTATTTCCGAATGATGATGGTGGGCTACCTGGAAGGGATCGGCTCGGAGCGGGGCATTGCCTGGCGGTGTGGGGACTCGTTGTCGTTGCGTGAGTTTCTGGGATACGGGTGGGCGAAGAACCCGCCGGAGCATTCGACCCTGTCGAAGACGCGCAAGCGCCTGAGCGTGGAAGCGCACGCGGCGGTGTTCGGGTGGGTGCTGGAGCTGCTGAAGGGGTCGGGGTTGCTGAGCGGCAAGACGCTGGGCGTCGACTCGACGACGCTGGAGGCGAATGCGGCGATGCGCACGATCGTGCGGCGCGACGACGGGTTGGGCTACGATGAATGGCTGCAGCAGGTGGCCCGGGCGTCGGGGATCGAGACGCCGACGCGCAAGGATCTGACGACGCTGGACCGGAAGCGTCCGAAGAAGGGCTCGAACAAGGACTGGGTGCATCCGCACGACCCGGAGGCGCGGATCACGAAGATGAAGGACGGCAGGACGCGCCTGGCGCACAAGTTGGAGCAGGCGGTCGACATGGAGACCGGTGCGCTTGTGGCGGTGACGGTGCAGACGATGGACGGGGGAGATGTGGCGTCGCTGCCCAACACGCTGGACGAGGCAGAGCGGCAGCTGGAAGTAGTGCAGGTAGAGCCCGAGGAAGTGGTGGCCGACAAAGGCTACCACTCGAACAAGACCATGACGGGCGTGAAGGAGCGGGAGCTGCGCAGCTATGTGAGCGAGCCCAACCGCGGGCGCCGGAAATGGAAGAACAACCGGGACGCGCAGACGCCGACCTACGACAACCGCCGCCGGATCCGCGGCAACCGGGGGATGCGGCTGCTGCGCCAGCGCGGCGAGAAGGTGGAGCGGGGGTTTGCGCACTTGCTTGTGACCGGAGGGCTGCGTCGCGTCCACATACGGGGCCAGGAGGAGATTCGAAAACGGATGTTGATCCACGCGGCGGCCTTCAACCTCGGCCTTCTCATGCGCAAGCGGTTCGGGGTTGGAACCCCCCGTGCGTTACAGGGCCTCGCTACCGTACAAGCTGCGCTCGCAACTCAGGTTACAACCCGCGTCTCGCGCTTTTTCCGCCGTATTCGGCGCTATTTCGCCTTCCTTGGGCCGAATATCGCCTCGTCAGACCCCAAAACCCGCTTCTTGCACAACAACACAGCCCCCGCGTGTCTGCCTTCTCTCCCACCCATCATCCGCTGGGAACCTATTTCTTCCACGGACTGCTCTAGGGAACCTCTGCACAAGTAGGGCACGCCGCGTTACCGTGCCACGGCCCCAGATCCTAGGCGGGGGACGACGCCATAGCCGTCGCTACGGCTAGGAGCTCCAACGACGGAGATGGGACCGTGCCACCGTAACCCACGAACCGGTAAGTATCGTCACACTTGGTGTTGGGCGCAGGGGGGTCGCGGCCCAATAGGTCGTCCCTCCTCCTCGCCGTAGCTACGGCTACGACTCGTCGTCCTTCCTACTATTGAACTCGCGAGACCCCTGCGCGCGGCGCGCCCTACTTGTGCAGAGGTTCCCTAGGGGGCGCCCCTCTCCCCGTCCGCGCCCGACGCGTTCCCGTCTGGGTTGCGGTGCTCATGCGGGAACGTCACGCCCACGGATGCGAGGTACGCACGAGGACGCATGTCCTCCGGATCGTCGACCGCACACCGTTTCCACTCGCGAATCGCACCCTCGGGGTCCCCGGTGCGCTGAAGCACTACCCCGAGCCGGATGCGAGCGCCTACGAATCCGGGGCGTGACTCGAGGATGATCTGCAGCTCGGTCTTCGCCTTGTCGAGATCGCCGGCGTTGATGAGAGATTCGGCGAACTTGGTGCGGATATCCATGAAGCGAGGCCGCACGTTGATCGCGGCCTCGTAGTGCGTGGCGGCTTCCTCCGCACGGTTCACGGTCAGGTACAGGTCGCCGAGCTGCGCGTGCGTGATGGCGATGCGATTCCCCACGTCGGACGGGAACGCCCTCGAGTCGCGCGTGTCGATCTCACCCGCCTGGTCGAACGCCTCGCGCGCCTCCTCGTGTCGACCCAGCTCGTTCAGGACGATGCCACGGTTGAGGTGCGCCTCGGCGTACGCGGGGTTCTCTTCCAGCGCGGCGTCGAAGTGGAGAAGAGCCTTCTCCAGCCGGCCCAACATCGCCTCGCACAGCCCGGCCTTGTTGCGCACGTCGGCGAAGCGCGGGAAGTCCTCCAGCACGCCGAGAAACGTCTTGAGCGCGGCCTCGAAGTCATCCCGTTCCCAGGCGCCGACGCCCCGGGCGACGATCTGACGCGCGAGCCTCAAGTTGCGGTCCATGTGGGAACGGTGGCGCTAGGGGGCGGTGGGGGGAAGGGGGATACCAAGCAAGTGCACGGCGTGCGTACGTAGGAAGGGCGCTCCGGCCTCCACCAAACGCGCCAAGCCTACGGACACCCGCGTCAGTGGGCGCGCGATCGGCGGAGCCAAGGTCAGCGAACGAGTGCGTGCTTCGAGGGAGGTGAAGAGACGACGCACCTCGGATCTCCCTATCCCGACGGTGTCCGGATTGCGCGGGTGACTCACGCGGAAGTCGTAGATGAGCGCCCAACCGTCCGGCTTCATCACACGCCGGATCTCGCCGGCTAGCACATCCCGAGCATCCGGGTCGGGAATCGACGAAAATACGGTGTTGGCGCACACGAGATCCATGCTCCCCCGCTCGAACGGCAGCGCCCAGCCACTGCCAATACGAAAGTCGATGACCGGCGCAGCCGCGCGTGCCGCCTCAATGCGATCCTCGAGCAGATCGATTCCGTGGAGCTTTCCCTCGTCGGCTCCCCAAGCACAAAGTGTGCGGAGCCAGTCCCCTGCTCCGCAGCCCACGTCGAGCACTTCGGCGCTCGAGAGGTCACCGTAGCCGGCGTCGGCGAGCAAGGCGCGCGCGACCTGCTCACGTCGGGCTCGCCAAAAGTTCTCGGGTCGCTACAGGGCGGACAGTGCTCGCTTGCCGCTTCGATCTCGCTGCGCGTAAATCGCGCGGATGCGGGCCTCCTCTCGTCCCCGGTCGATGCTCATGTGTGTCTCGGGCTCCCGGCCACTACACCACTATGCCCCCGACACCGCCCGGAGCACGCAAGCGACGACGTAGTGAGCGTCGTCGGGAGTCAGCCCGTGGTGTACCGGCAGCGCTAGGATCCGGTCCGCGAGCCGGTCCGTGACCGGCATCTCGACATCGCCATACATCTCACGAAAGATCGGCTGCTGGTGGAGCCCGCGCGGATAGTGCACCGCCGTGCTCACCCCCATTGCGAGCAAGCGCTCAGCGAGAACCTCCCGGGTCACGCCCGTGACCTCGGGATCCACTGTCACGCAGAACTGGTGCCACGCGTGAGAAGACCCGGGCGTCACCCGCTGCGGCGTAACCCCCGAGACCCCTGCGAGTCCTTCGAGCAAGATCGCCGCTGCGCTCCGGCGCGCTTCCAGCATCGAGTCGAGCCTCGTCAGCTGGGCGCGTCCGATGGCGGCCTCTACATCCGTCATCCGGTAGTTGAAGCCAAGCGAAGTGTGGTAGTACTTGCGCGTCTGCCCGTGGGCACGAGCTTCGCGCAGGCGCCCGGCGAGATACGTGTCGTTTGTGCACACTATGCCGCCTTCGCCGACGAACATGTTCTTCGAGGGGTAGAACGAGTACGTAACCGCGTCGTCCCACGCACCCACGTCGGAGCCCTCCAGCGTGGCTCCGTGGGCCTGGGCGGCGTCCCACACGACCGCGAGCCCATGGCGATCCGCAAAGGCCCGCGTGTCCCGCCGCGAGCACGGATTCCCGAACAAGTGCACAGGCACCACCATCTTCGTGCGCTCGGTGACGAGATGCTCCGCCAGCCGCAAATCGAGCAGGAATGAGTCCGCATCGACGTCGCAGAACACCGGTTTCGCGCCGGGTAAGCGCCACCATGCTCGCGGTCGCGATGAAGGTGAACGACGGCACGATCACCTCGTCCCCCGGCTCGAGCATGCAGAAGAACGGCAGGTGCAGCGCGGCCGAGCCGTTGGCGCACGTGACCGCGTGCTCCGCCCCCACGTACTCCGCATACTCGGCCTCGAAGGCTGCGCACTGCTCGCCCTGGCGTAGCGCCCCGGAGCGAAGCACCCCTGTCGCGGCCGCGATCTCGTACTCCGTAAGCTCGATCTTCGCGATCGAGAGCTCTTTCCTGTGCGTCATTGAACAGGTGCTGTCCTAATTTCTTCGACGACCCGCATGAGTCGCACGGCGTCCAGCACACTGCCCCGGGCAGAGGATCGCCCTTCCCTCACGGCCTCGACGAACGTGCGGACTTCGGCCTGGAAGAAATCGATTCGTGTGGTCTCGATCAGGTTGCGGCCAGCGGGCCACCCGTCGACCGCCTCCAGGGTCTGCACGAACGAGGGTGCGTCGGAGGTGATCGAGCCACGAAACGTGCCATTGGCGCCCTGGACCTCGACGGACTGGCTGAATGCCGGCGTGATGAGGTCGGCCTGGATGAGCACCTCCACCCCACTCTCGGTTCGCACGCTCACCACTACGTAGTCCTCGGCATCCACGGCATGCTCCACTCCGTCGATCACACGATGGGGCTGTAACAGCTCACGCCGGTGCACCACCACTTCGCTGGCATCTCCGAAGTACCAGAGCGCGAGGTCGAGTATGTGGACGAGCATCTCGTTGATCGCCCC
>CBDANQ010000023.1:0-38731 GCA_965197725.1 Longimicrobiales bacterium | reverse complement strand
CGTCTTTCAGTGCCGGGTTAGCGAGAATGGTCGGCCACACGAAGTTGGTGCGCCCCGCGGGCACCCTGAGCAAGCGCGTCGATACGGACAAGCCCGCGCGAGTCTCTAATTTGTCCGTGGGCTTGAACGTGATATCCAAGCGGCCAGACCTCAATCCAGTCTTGTTGATGTCCGTGCGCATCTTACCGCGTTCGTCGTTGAGGCGCGCCGATGCGAAGTACTGCACGGTTTGCGTTCCACCCCGGGCGGAAACGGCGTAATTCTGCTGGTAGCCGGTCCCCATAAAACGGTCGAACGGGCGATCCTCCAGGACCTGCTTCGAGTTGAAGTCGTAACCAAAGTTGCTCTCGATCCGCGAGTTCGGCGACGACGTCACCTCCTGCCCGATCTCGACCGTGTAGACAGGAGTACCGGCGGTCCCGCGTTTCGTGATGATCTGGATCACGCCGGCGGACGCCTCGGTGCCGTAGAGGGTCGCGGCGGCGGCGCCCTTGATTACCTCGATCCGCTCGATATCGGCCGGGTTAATCTCGTCGATGGGCGAGATTAGATTACTCCACGCCTGACTGCGCGTGTTGTCCATGCGCACACCGTCGACGTAGATGATCGGCTCGTTGCGCTGGCTGATGCTCGCACCCCCTCGCAAGACGATAAACGAAGAGTTGCCCATCCGCCGTGACGGTGAAGGCGACAAACCACTGATCCGCCCCTGAAGCGCTTCCGAGACATTGGCCGCGCCCGATTCGACCAGCGCCTCGCCGCCGAGGGTGGCCACCGTCTGGCCGAGACGGCGACGCTCGGTCACAACGCCGGTGCCGGTGACGATCAGCTCGTCGAGCGCGATCGCCTGGCTTTGCATCTCGACGTCCACGACCACCGTCTCGCCAGCCGTCACCGTGATCTCCCGAGTCTCGAGCGCGTAGCCGAGGTAACGGACCTCGAGCACGTGCGTCCCGACTGGGATGCCGACGAGGACGAAGCGACCGCTGACGTTGGTCAGACCTCCTAGATTCAGCGCCGTGACGCTCACCTGCACGCTCTCCAGAGGCCGCAACGTACCGGCCGCCGTGACTTGCCCGACGACGGTACCCTCCTGCGCGGACAGTGGCGCCACGGTGAACGCCATGGCGCATGTTATCGCTGTGATGCTCATCAACTTCAGCATCAAACTAGGAACTTGCATGTTATACCTCCTTAATATTGTGAATATTGTGGTTCGGGTGTGGCTCAAACTTCACTGCTCCAGTGGTTCGGGTGTGGCTCAAACTTCACTGCTCCAGTGGTTCGGGTGTGGCTCAAACTTCACCGCCCATCGTAGGGCTGGGCTGAAATCAGCACACCTTGCACCTCTGGTTGTTCTTTACTCCCAGGCTCTCCAGCAACGCGATCATCTCCGGAAACGGCCGCACATTATAGCTCGGGCTGTTCGCAATGTCGACGGTCGTTTGCGCCAGCCGGTTCACCGCCATCACATCGGCACCCTTCTCCAGCAGATAGAGGACGACGTCGATGTCCCCGCGCGAGGCGGCGTTGTGGAGCGGCGTACTGGCGTCCACATCCCTCGCGTTCACGTCCGCTCCCATCTCCTCGACCAGGTACTTGAGCGCCGATAGCCACGCGCCTGGTACGTGGCGGTGTTCATTCGCCGCCCGCATGTCGTATCCCAGGCCCGTTGCCGCGTGGATCGGGTACCAGCTGGGCCCGCCCACAGGTACGGGCGGCACACCGCTGGGATCCTCCTCCGGGTAGAATCTTTCTTCGTCCCCAAACTTGTTTCCCCCATCGTCTGGCCTGCTGCTGGCGATGGACGGATCGGCGCCGTGTGCCACCAGCAGGCGCATGGCAGCGACATCCAGGCCCAACGCGGCGCGGAAGAACGGCGTCGTCCCCTCGAGGTCCGCGGTTACGAAACGCCGATGGGACCACCACAGATCTTTGGTCAGGCGCACGTTCGGATCCGCTCCAGCCTCGAGCAGTGCCTGCATCACCTCCAAGTGATTGGTTTTCTGCTGCTCATGCGCTCGCGGCTGCGGGTAGAACGACTTGCCTGACCACTGCACGTTGATGACGGCATACAACGGGGCAGCCCCGGATTCACTGGCAACGTTCGGATCCGCACCCTGCGCCAGAAGCTGTAACGCTAGGTCAAAACGGCCGTTGAGCATGGCAATCAGCAACGGGCTGGTCCCATCCCCACTCGACTGGTTGATGTCCGCTCCCCCGTCTAGGAGCGCCAGCACAGCCTTTACATGCCCTGCCCGGGCCGCGTGCAGGAGTGGAGTCAGGCCACCCCACTTCCCCACCAGAGACGCCTGTGTCCGGCCCCCTCCCCCCGCCCCTCTCCACTGTATGTCCTGCACCTCTCCGTTCCGCTGCCCCTCGCGCGCGGCCCGGATCGCCACCTCCAACTGGCCGGGGGTGGGGCGCTCGCCCAAATCCACGGGGCCCCATCCCTGGGAGGTCGGGTCATTGTTGATCCAGTCCGGACGGAACTCCAGCAGCGCCTCATAGAATCGGTAACGGGCCGAGGCGTTCACCAATGCGTGCCGGGCCACGTCCTCGATGACGCTCTCGGCCAACGAGGCATCCGCTCCCAGTTCCAGGAGCGTACGGATCGCCTCCGGACGGTTGTGGGCCGCCGCGAAGATCAGCGGCGTCTGGTCCCACGCGCCCTCGCGGGCGTTCGCGTCCCCGCCGTGCTCCACCAGCACCCGAATGGCGTCCGCACTGCCCGACTCAGCCGCCAGGTGGAGCGGCGTCACGCCACTGTTGGTCGTCACTGCGTGCACGTCGCTGCCCGCAGCGAGCAGCGCGACGGCCAGCGGCGCGCTGCCGGCCCGACTCGCGAGGTGAAGGGGTGTGTAGTGGCCGATCCTGGTTCCGGCATGCACGTTCGCCCCGGCGGTGATCAACAGCTCCGCCATCTCGAGATGGCCTCGCTGTGCTGCCCAGTGCAGCCCCGTCATGCCATCACCCTGGGCCTCGCTCGCATCGGCGCCCTGCTGGAGCAACGCCCGCACCGCATCCACGTCGCCCCGCATCGCCGCATCGGCCACGGGCCAGTCAGGGCTGGCGGCACCCCACAGTATCGCCACCATGCCCAATGCGCCCATCACATTCACGCGTAGGCGGGTGTCCTTCGTGCGGGCGTTCTTCGCTTGCTTCCTCATGACGCCTCCGCGGCGGTGACGGCGTTGAAGCCCAACGGGAACTCGCCCGTGCTGTCGCCGAAGCTCTCCATGTCGTGACCGAGCCTGTGCAACAGGTCCAGGAACGCGTTCGCCATCGGCGTTCCTGGCGGCGCTTTCAGGTGAAGGTTGCCCTCGAGCTGGCCGTTGGCATGGCCGAGCAGGATGAGCGGACACCGCCGATGGGAATGGAGATTGGCGTCGGCCATCGGGGAACCCCAGATGATCGCCGTCTTGTCGAGCAGATGGGTGTCGCCCTCCATGCTCCCCTTCAGCTTCTCCAGGAAGTACGGGACTGGGCTGAGGCGATGTCGCATAATCTCGTTGAAGTCCAGAATCGTCTCCTCTTTGTCCCCGTGGTGCGATACCGCATGGAACGGCGTGTTCACGCCGCTCTCCGGGTGGATCCGGTTCGAGGCGTCCCGCCCCGTCTTGAACGACACCACCCGGGTCATGTCTGTCTGGAACGCCAGCACCTGGAGATCGAACATGATCTCCATGTGCTCCCCGTAGGAGTCCGGCACCCCGGCCGGCGCCTCCGGCAGTTCCCGCTGCTCTCCACTCGTGTTGAACGCCTCGACCTTCTGGATTCTCCGCTCCACCTCCTGGACGTTCTCCAGGTACTGGTCCAACCGGTGACCGTCCTGGGTCCCCACGCTCCGCTTCAGCGCCACAAGCTCTTCCGTGATCCAGTCGAGGATGCCCTGGTTGGTCCGCCGCCGGATCGCCCGCTCCTGATTGCTTCCGCCCGCGCCGAACAGAAGATCGAACGCCGCCCGCGGATCGCGGATCATGGGAAGCGGCTCGCTCGCCGACGCCCAGCTCAACGCATCCGTGTACGCGCAGTGGTAGTTGTACCAGCAACCACCCCCTTGGCCCAGGTTCTCGATGCAGAGCTGCAGCGACGGAAGCGCCGTGTCCTGTCCGAACCGCTGCGCGTGCATCTGGTCCAGGGAAGCCCCCACGTAGATGTCGGAGCCCTGGGTCTGCTTCGGGTGGCTTTGCGTCAGGAAGACCGCCGTCGAACGAAAATGGTCTCCTCCGATCTCCCTAGGCTTCCACGCCTCCGCCAGTCGAACGTCGGTGTTGCTGATGATCGTCAGATAGTCCTGGAACGGCTCGAGCGATTTCAGCACGTTGAGATCGTTCATCTCGAAGTCACGCCCGATCGTCGCCGGCGCGAAGAGGTGCTGGCTCGCCCCCCACTTGCTGCACCCTGGCAAGCCGTGCACCTCCTCGATGCACACCAGTCGCGTGCGAGCGTCGAGCTCGGCTGCCACGCTCCCCCACCGCCGGCGCCCGGCCGGGATCATCGCGTCCAAGAACGGCAACGCCACCGTCGCGCCCATGCCGCGGATGAAGGTGCGGCGGGGAATGTGTCTTCCAGTGATGATTTGCATGGTCATGATAGCCTTTCGTCCGTTGAGATTGAGCGCTGCCGCTGCCGTCCTTCTTTCTTGTTTCTTGCTTTTTTGTTTCTTGCTACCTCTCCCCCGCGCTGACGTCTCCCGCTTCCCGCTTCATCCGGAAGGCGTCGCTTTTCACCACGCCGAGGACTAGGGATGAAACTCCGTAGTCATTCGCCTCGGCTTCCCGGCTGATGGCCCTAATCGTGGGCCCGTCGTAGTACTCGATGCGCCGGGCCAGGGCGTAGGCCAGAAGGTTCATCGTGAACGTTCGCACCAACGGGATGGGACGGCTCAGCAACGCATTGGAAAGCTGCACCGCACTGTTCAGTGGGGTGCCATCGTACATCTGGCCCTGCGCGTCGAGAGGCGAGCCGCTCTCGCGAATCCGCCACTCCCCAGTGATGCCAAAGTTCTCCATTGCCACCCCGATGGGGTCCATGTACTGGTGGCAGGACGCACAGACCGGGCTCCGGCGATGGATCTCGAGCCGCTCCCGCGTGGTGAGCAGCCTCCCGTCCTCCTCCCCCTCCGTCTCCTCCAGGGCCGGTATGTTCGGTGGAGGCGGTGGAGGTGGGGCGTTGAGCAGCACCTCCATCACCCACTTGCCACGCAACACCGGCGAGGTCCGCGAGCCCATCGACGTAGACATCAGCACGCTGCCGTGGCCCAGCAGCCCTTGCCGCGCCACGCCCTGGGGGTACTCAACCTTCCGGAAGCTCTCGCCCACCACGCCCGGAATCCCGTAGTGCTCGGCAAGGCGCTCGTTCAGGAAGGTGTAGTCCGCGCGGTAAAGCTCCAGCACACTCCGGTCCTCGCGGACCAGGCTGTGGAAGAACAGCTCCGTCTCACGTCGCATGGCCGCTCTGAGCTGCTCATTGAAATCGGCGGACCAGAACGCGTCCGGCTGGACCATGTCCAGATCCTGCAACCGTAGCCACTGGGTCGCGAAGCGCGTGGACAACGTCTCCGAGCGGGGATCGGCCAACATGCGCCTCGCCTGCCGCTCCAGTTCCTTCGAATCCGAGAGCTTCCCGTCACTCGCCAGCGCCACGAGCTCGTCATCCGGCTGCGTGCCCCACAGGAAGTACGACAGGCGCGAAGCGAGGGCCAACTCGCTCAGCCGATAGTTCTCACCCGGACGGCGGTCACCCGCCGGCGCCTCTTCCACACGAAAAACGAAGTGCGGGCTCGACAGCATCGCTTCCAGCGCCGTCCGCACACCGATCTCGAACCCACCCTCGGCCACACCGGTGTCGTAGAACGACATCAGCCCTTCCAGGTCCGAGTCGTTGAGCGGCCGCCGGTACGCCTGCCTCGCCAGCCGGGAGACGATCTCTTGGGCGCACGGCCGCGCTTCGTCCGGAGAGGTCGGTCGGCAGGTGAACACCCGCTGCCGGCTCGGGGTCTCCGAGACCCCCTGGGCGTCTACCGGCCCTTGGATGCTCAAATCCCGCAGGTGCGTCAGCACCACAAAACCCGTTCCGAGTGCGTGCCGCGTGCCGGAGTTGGACCAACCGAACGGCTGCTGCAGGTCGGCGTACGGCCCGTCGGCCTTCCGGATGAACGCGGCCGCCACTCGGTGCTGTCCCGCTCGAACGAAGATAGGATCCGTCAACTGCATCCAGTTGGGTCCCAAATCGGAATCCCTGTGCAGCGGCTCTATACCCAGGTAGGCGACTCGCTCGCCATCGATGGAAATATCCATGTTCGCGAACCGCTCATGATCTCCGGCCCAGAACCACATCACGAAGACGTACTCGCCATCCGCTGGGAAATGGTGGTCCACCACGATCCCGCCCCGCGTCCCGTACGGCGCGCCCTCGACGCGATCCCACTCGTGTTGGGACGCACGGGTAGGGACCAGGTACATTTCGGAATCCGGCCTGGCATCGGGTTGGCCAAGCACCATTCGGCTGACGTCGTTGGCGGCATTCAGGTAGGCGTTGAGCAGCGTCGCTGACAGGGTCTGGGAGACCGCCATGTGGTCGAAGTTGTGCAGGTACGGGTCGGGCGGCAGCCACCTTGCCGCGTCCACGTCGAGCCCGAACAGGTCGTGGATGGCCCTTTCATACTCAGCCCGGTTGAGCCGCTGGAAGCTTCGGCCGCCAGGATTCGGGTTGTCGTCGGCGAACTTGTCGATCGTCCGCTCCAGCGTCTCGACTAGCGCCAGTAGGGTATCCGCACCCGGTCGCCGCCTGCCCGGCGGCGGCATCATGGCCGTCCGGAGCTTCTGGATCATCTTCTCCGCCGTCTCCCACCGCTCCCCAGCGGCCCCAACGTCGAACCCCTCGAGAGACATGTTACCCCTCAGCCGCCTGTCGTTATGGCATCCCTGGCAGTACCGCTGGATCACATCGTTGAGGCCCTCGGGCGGAACGTCGGGCACCTCCCCGGATCCTGCGCGGAACTCCCGGTCCGCTTGGCTCGTGCTGGCCGGGGAACCGCTGAGGGCCAACGACCCCGAGCTGTAGCCGGGCGCGGCATGGTAGTCTGCCGCGGCGCGGGTCGCGCCGGCGACCGCAACCGGGGACGGCTGTTGCGCTCGCTCGTACAAGTCCGAGCCGCCGTCTGTGCTCGGAGCGCCCAACACGAGCGTTACACCAGCGATCCCGATTCCTGCGACGAGAAGTTTCACGGTTTCACCCCAGGTGATTCACCGGCTCAAGGACGCCGGTTGCACCTCGTGATGATTCACCGGCTCAAGGACTACAGAAGCGCAAGCCGCCTGTTTTTCCCTCTGGGACAACCTACTGGGGTAGGCGCCTACAAACAACCGCTAAGCATGCTCACTTAAAGGATGCTGACCTTAGGGAGCGGAGCTATGATACGGGAGCTATGATATTGGGATCGGCGCTCTCCTCCAGCCCCCGAGGAGCGCCGGTCTTCCAGGAGGCGCACTCTGGCCAGCGTGTCAACAGCGACGTATTTTTGTGCGCGATATCGGGCATCCTTTTTCAGGTTTCAGGGTTCCAGAGAGCCACCCTCGGGCGATACGCCTCGGACGATAACGTGTACCCTCGGGGCGCTGCGCGCGAGCGGGGGCCGACGCGCGTAGCTGTCCCGCCCGACGCGCGTGCCGTGCCTCCGGACTCGACATTGGAGGTAGGTTATGGCACGTACCAGTCTGATGATGGCCCTGGTGGTTTGCCTTGTCGGTTGCTCTCGATGGGTCCCGGCCCGAATCGGGGCAGTCCCCGTTGGCGCGGAGGTCCGGCTTCGGCTGTCGAACGAGGGCGCCGAACGCCTGGAGGAGTCGACCGGCACGCCCCGGGCGGAGGTCAGCGGGGAACTGCTTCGATGGGCCGAGGACGTTATGGTTTCCGCACGGTCTCCCACCGTGGATGGCACGCCCGACCGCGGCCTGCGGCAGCGAGTCATCGTGGACGTGGACGACATCGTCGGCATCGAAGTGCGCGAGCGGGCCCGTAACCGTTCAGCGCTGCTCGGTGGGGGGATGGCGGTCCTCGGCGCGGGCGCGCTCGTTTTGGTAGCCAAGGGCCTCTTCGGAGGTGGCACCCCTCCAAATACCCTACCACAACCCCCGGACGTCCCCGAGCCAGCGGTGCTGAGGGGTTTCGGTCTGTGACCTTGTTGAGGATTTTCCGCTGACCTGGCCCGGGGTGACGACGAAGTGGGGTCGTCTCCTCCCCCTCCGTCGTCACCTGGCCCGGCGCGCCCACCCTGCGGTCGCAGTCACTTCAGCATGTTATACAGTTGTGGTTGTTGATCGAGCCCAGGGATTCCAGTAGCCGTACCGTCTCTGGCAACGGAGGCGCGCGTATGTGGGGCCCGTTGGCGAAGTCGGCCACGCTCTGAGCCCGGCGATTCTCGAGCATTACGTCGGCGCCTTGCTCGATAAGGTACAAGATCAGCTCGTTATCTCCCCTCGCGGCGGCGTTGTGCAGGGGAGTGGTGCCCTTGTCGTCTCTGAGGTTCACGTCGTGGCCGAGTTCCTCGACGAGGTACTTCACCGCGTGTAGCCAGTTGTCCGGCACGAACCGATGCGTGTTCCCGACGGAGCTCAGACCGTATTCCAGGCCCGTCGCCGCGTGGATCGGGTACGCGGCCGGCCCACCCGCGGGAATCTCAGGCAGCCCGGTGGGGTCGGGTGGCCACTCCTTTAGCACCCTCTGCGGTAACTGAATTGGCCTGGGCGGTGCCTTCTTAGTGCCAACGGTGTGATCCGCCCCGTAGGCGACCAGCATGCGCATGGCATCCACGTCCAAGGCCAACGCGGACCGGTAGAACGGCGACGCGCCCAAACTACCGGGGTCGAACCTGCCCAAGGTGTACCACACCTGATGGTCACCCGTGAGCCGGGCGTTCGGATCTGCTCCAGCATCCAGCAGCGCCTTCATCAGCTCCAGGTGGGTCACCCTCTGCCTTTCAGGGGTCGGCGGCTGTGCATAGTGCGACTTGGGTGACCATTTGATGTCGATGACCGCGTACAGGGGACGCAAGCCCGTATGAGAACTGGCCAGCGAGTGATCCGCACCACGCTCCAGCAGGACCATGGCTAAGTCGAACTGGCCATTGACCGCGGCCACCAGCAAGGGGCTGCTCCCGTCCGCCGCACTGACTCCGTTGATGTCGGCGTCCCCGTCGAGCAGCGCCAGCGTGGCCTCTACAAACCCGTTTCTAGCCGCGTGGTGCAGGGCGGTCAGGCCGCCCATCGTGCCGACGAGCTTCGCCTTGCTATGCTTCACCCGACTCGACAGAGCGTCCCCGTCGTCCCCAAAGAAAGCCGGCCGGTTAAAGGCCTGCTCCTCTTCTACGTTTGCCTCACCGGCTCGCTGAAAGTCCCGCATTGCTTCAACCGCCACCCGCAACTGCCCGGGGGTGGGTCGCCACAGACCCCCACTCGATATCTCGCTGATGCTGAGTCGCTCCGGATTCCCACTCGCCTCTGCCTCCTCCTGCTGGAACTGGCTCAGCAACTCCCACATGGTTCGCGCCGACGCCTGATCCACGGCGGCCCGGAAAGGAACATCAATGACCGGTGCGGTCATCTCCGGGTCCGCACCACGCTCCAGCAACACTTTGATCGCCGCCGCGCGGTTGCGGTCCGCGGCGAAGAACAGCGGCGTATGTCCCCACTCCGGCTCGCGGGCGTGAATGTCCGCGCCGTGGTCCAGCAGAAGACCGACGGCCTCAGGGTTGCCCGCCCGGGCCGCCAAGTGCAGCGGGCTCGTCCCACTATTGGTCGTGGTGGCGTTCGCGTCGCTTCCAGCCTCGAGCAGCACCTTGACGACCGATGCGGTTCCGGACCTGCTCGCAAGGTGAAGCGGTGTGTAGCTCCCGATCCTGGTGCCCGCATGCACGTTCCCTCCGGCGCCAAGCAGCAACGTCGCCACCTGCGCCTCGCCTCGCTCCGCAGCCCAGTGCAGCGCGGTCATTCCGTCCCCTGACGCCTGATTGGCGTCCGCGCCCTGTCTGATCAGCTCCCGCAGCGCCGCCACGTCCCCGCGTTGGGCCGCATCGACGACGGGCCACTCGGAGGGCGATCCCTGAACCACCGCCGAAGTCGCTTCGGTGGAGATCAGCGCCACCAGCACGAGGGCACCCACGATGTTTAACGATAGGCGGATCTTCATACGTCTCCACTCCCTTTTGTGCTTGGCCGCGACCCGGTTACGCCTGGCGATCGCCCGAATAGTGGGCTGAATTCGATATCGGCGTCCCGTCGAAGTTGTCGTCCCGGGTGTGCAACGGCATCACTGCTTGAACTGCCCGACGGTTGCGGGAAATGCTCATGCCTTGTGCCACACCCACCCATAAATTCTGTGACCAAAAAGCTAGTGCCGTGCGGCGTTGACGCGCAACCACTGATCGAAACTGGTCGAGTAGCTCAGCCATTGGGCTTTTTCACCCTCCAATGGCCTCATGAATGGCGGTCACCGTCAGACCGGCGACCCAGTCGACGAGCTCTCTTCCGAGGGCGAGGGTACGCGCTATCGGGGCCAGGTCCACCCCGTTGACCGTAAAGTGCCCTGCGCGGAGCCGCTGCTGCATGCGTACCGTCGTGGGATCTTCCAGCATCATGATGGCAGTGCCGCTGAATTCCTCGTGAATCCCCACAGGCTGCACCACCTCGTTGATTCCGCGCTTCCGGAGCCATTCCTGCCGCGCATCCCAATTGTAGTACTCAGGAATATGGAAGATCTTCGTCTTGCCGTCGGTCCACCGGGCCGACAAGTGCTCGGCGACCTCAAGCTGCGGTTGCTGGTTGCCACCGCTGTCCCCAATCAGGACGATGTGGCGGAACCCGTTTGCGCGCAGGCTCGTGGCAATATCACTCAGGAGGCGCTTGAACGTATCGTCGGTGATGCCGATCGTGCCCGGGTAGCGCATCGTACCGGGGGCCAGGTCGATGTCCCCCTCGGGCACGAACGCAACGATCGGCGTGACCAGCGCGTTGCCGAGCTTCCTGGCAACCGCCTCTGCCGTCTGGCGCAGGATGTAGTTGTGCTTGCCACCGGCGACATAGGGACCGTTCTGCTCTACCCCTCCCGTGGGTATGATCGCCGTCGTCTTCCCGGAACGGATCGCGTCGCGCACTTCCATGAAGGTGAGTTCTTCGATCCACACCGACTCAAGCGCGTCGATCGGCCTGGGCGCGTTTGGATCGATGGGATTGCCGTTGGCGACTCCAGGCCTTCCCGAGCGCTGCGCTTCGGCGGCATGAGGGATGAGCAACATGGCGAATAGCAGCAACGCCGCAGACCGAATCATTAGTGCCTCCAGGAATGAGTGATTACAGTGGATCTTGACGGGCGCTCGTGTCACTGTGACCGCTCATCGATCGTGCCTGACGTTTGGGCCAGCGCGGTCCTGGGTGTGGTTCGGCGGGACCCCCTGGGCCGCTGAAAGGCCACCCTAAGGCTTGCTCGTCCTACCCACATTGCCAAACCGACAAGCTACTCATAATAAACCGAACAAATCGTCGCGCACCGCTATCGTGGGGAGAGAGAGACGGCCTTGCCGGTCTCGTAGTCGGTCTCATCCAACTCCGCGTGAAGCGCGCCCTTGCAGGTCCAGCGCAGCGGGGACATGGGATCGTGGCGCGTCACCGGATCCAGCATCCGGTTCAAGTCCTCCAGCAGCGTCTCGTCCGTCTCCGAGAGCGGTTTGCGCCCGCCGTGGATGCGGGCCGCCCCCGCACGCGGAGAAGCGGCGCGGCTCAACTCGCCCGCGTAAAGAGCAAGCGCACGTTGTCGATGTAGTAGGTGCGCGGCGTCTCCCAAGTCCCCCAGACGCCGATGACGATTTGCAAGCGACCCCCGGCGTCCGAGGACGCAGGCACGCGATAGCGCTTCTGGAGCCACTGCACGCCGACGTTCGATGGGGAACCGTTGCCGGTCGCGTCCTGCACCGTGAGCGCCGCGGCGGTTCCGGGTGGGTTAGTGTGCGCGCCGGACAGGATCCGCCACAGATTAACCTCGCCGAAGTCGGCGGTCCCGAAGTCGAAGCTGATGTCGACGTCGTAGGCAACGCTCGGCGCGACGTTGACTGCGCGCTCGAGCCAGACCTTGGCCATCCCGTTGAAATTCTCGACGTAGAGCCTCACGGAGCTCGCGCCGCTGGAGGACTGTTCGCTCGATGGCTCCACGGACCATGTCACGATCGGGTCCGTGAGGTCGACACCGTTTCCGAACCACCCTTCCAGACCGGACTCGAAGGAGTAGGTCAGGTCGAATTCCGGCAAGAACGTGATGTCGCCTACTTGGTCGCACGCAATGAGGGGGATGGTGAGCAGCGCGACCATCAGCAGTCGTGTCGAGCGAGGCAGAGGGTCCTCCCGGGAGGGGTGGGATGGATTCTTGTGCGAGTCAGCGAGAATATACGCAAATGCGAAGCGAACGATTCCGGCGCATTCGAGATGTTCTCGCCCGCCGTCAGCCAGACTTGACCGTGCTCATGGACCGGGTGAACAAGTCCCACAACTTCTCGGCGATCCTGCGCAACTGCGACGCCGTAGGTGTGCTCGAGGCACACGTTGTCCCGCCGGAGCAGGGCCTGGCCTTACACCACGGCACCTCGGCGGGCACCAAGAAGTGGGTGCGGGTGCGTCTACACCAAGAGCTCGCGAGCGCGATCTCGCATCTGCATGCGTCGGGGTTCCACGTGATCGCCGCCCATCCGTCCGACGACGCTGTCGACTACAGGGAGATCGACTACAGGCAGCCGACCGCGGTCCTCATCGGCGCCGAACTCGACGGCGTTTCCGCAGAAGGCCTGGAGCTCGCCGACGCACACGTCTCGGTGCCCATGCTCGGCATGGTGCGATCGCTGAACGTGTCGGTCGCGACGTGCATCCTGCTCTTCGAAGCGATGCGCCAGCGGGACGAAGCCGGGATGTACTCTCACAGCCGGCTTTCGCCCGATGACTTCGAGCGACATCTGTTCGAGTGGGCCTGGCCGTCGATCGCTTCCAAGCGCCGCCGCGAGGGACGCCCATACCCGAAACTCACCTCGGACGGGGATCTGATTCGGGAGTAGGTCGCCGGAGAGCGCCTCCTACTCTGCCCGCCCCAGCTGGAAGCGCATCGACTCTTCCACACCCTCGTAGAAGAAGGTGAAACCGGACTCGGTGAGCTTCCTGGGCAGCACCCGCTGCCCCCAGAGCAGCGCTTCCGTGCCAAGCTGACCAAAGGCCGCCTTCACGGCGAGCGCGGGCAGGGGCAGCACGGTCGGTCGCCCGAGTGCCCGACCCAGCGCCGCCGTGAAAGTCGAGTTCGTCACTGGGTGGGGGGCGGTGGCGTTCACGGGACCTCGGATGGAGTCGGTCATCAGGACGTGATGGATCGCCGCGGTGAGGTCGTCGTTGTCGATCCAGCTCAGGTACTGCTTGCCGGATCCCAATCGGCCTCCGGCACCCATCCTGAATGGCGGAAGCATCTGCCCGAGCGCCCCACCCGCCCGCGAGAGCGTCACGCCGGTCCGCAACGTCGTCACACGCACGCCTGCCCGCTCCGCCGGTTTCAGCGCGCCTTCCCACGCGCGACACACCTCGGCTAGGAATCCCTCCCCGGCAGGTGCGGTCTCGTCGATCCGTTCGCTGCCGCGGTCGCCGTAGAAGCCTACCGCCGACGCCGACACGAGAATGCGCGGGCCGCCGGACATGGTCGCGAGCGTACGTGCGATCAGCTCGGTCCCCCTCACCCTGCTCTGCTTTATCGACCTCTTGCGGGCGGCGGTCCAGCGGCCGCTCGCGATCGACGAGCCGGCGAGGTGCACGATCGCGTCGGCACCTTCGAGGCCTTCGACGTCGATCTCTCCGGTCGCGGGATTCCAGAAGATCGAGTCGTCGCCCAGCTGGCGGCTGTCCCGCACGAGACGGATGACCCTGTGGCCACCGGTGGTCAGGAAGTCGGCGAGGTTGCTACCGATCAGCCCGGACGCCCCGGTGATCGCCACGGTCAAGGGCGGCTTCGAAGCGTGCTGGGCGTGCCGTGCGAGATCGGTGAAGAGTCGGCGATATCGGAAGCGGAACAGGCGGCCCAGCTCGCGATTGACCAAGCCTGGCCCGATGGGGGCGCCGAGTGGCGCCTCGAGATCGATCTCGTCTTCCAGCTTCGTGCCGCCACCGTCGATGGGAGCGAAGCGATGCGTATGCACCCAGGACTTCAAGGGTCCGGATACCTGTTCGGCCCGGAACTGCTCGTTCTCGACATAGTCCTTGTGCCGGAGCACCCACCTGAAGCTCGTAGGCCCCCGGTGCACGCGCAGCGCGACCTTCCCGCCATCCCGGATTCCGCCCTCTTTTTCAAGGACGTCGACGATTGCCCAAGGTGGAGTCAGACGCTCGAGCGCCCCAGGACGTTCGTGCCAGGCGAAGACGGTTTCGGGATCGTGGTGGACGAGCTCGGTGCGGTACGTGAGTCGTGTCATGACATCAACATCCAAGCCGTTCCGGAAGCTGCGAGTTGCACGGTGAGGTTGTCGAGACCGTGATTGCTCAACCCCTCGACGAGCGCGCCGACGGCTGCGCAGGCGAGCGCCACGAGCACAGCCTGCGATGGGTCAGCCAGATTCCAGAGCGCGACCGTGGCAGCGGCCCAAGCAACCAGAAAGACCGCGGTGGACCCTTCTAGGGGAGCGCGTAGCGGGCACTCCCCCGAGTGACGGCACTCGGTACTTGTGCTTCCCCCACCGCGTACCGACCGGTTCACCGACGGCATCGCCCCACCCGCTCACGAGGTATCCGACCGTCGCGTAGGGTCCGGTCAGCAGTGCGCTTCCGAGGCCCCCGAGCGCGGTCGTGACCAGCGGCACGAGGATGAAGAGCGTGCGGCGGGGACGATCGGTCTCACGGGCCAAGACACGGTAGATCGGATCCCGGTCGCCCCGGAGTACCGCCACGAGGACGACGCATGCGAGTACCGCACCGAAGGCATTGGTCCCGGGCAAGCCCCATAGTGAATGTGTGGCCGCGGCACCCGAGAAGACTCCAAAGTGGAAGATCTTACGGGTGTAGGGGACCGCTAGGCCGCGTCGGCGCCCGTATGCCGCGAGCGCGCCCGCCGTGAGCGCGACGCTCACCGCCAACGCGCACGACCACAGCGCGGTCCGAAGATCCGGGATGAGCGTGGACCTCAGGTCATCCAGCATGACGGTTCCTCACGGAGAACGCTGAACGCTACTCCATCACCCTTGGGCGTCCGCGAGGTTGAAGATCGATCCGAGGAGCTCGCCGAGCAGCTGGGAGCGTCTTCCTTGAGAAGCACGGCGGAGGCCAGCTCGCCGAGCAGCTCGGATTCGGCGTCGGTAACCGCCTTGCCCGTCAGCACGAAGACGGGCAGCCCCGTATGCAACGGATCCTTCCGGAGCTTCTTCAGGAAGCCCAAACCGCCCATTACCGGCATCATCAGGTCGAGGATGACCGCGTCCGGAGCCTCGCTACGTACCTTTTCCAACGCATCCTGCCCGTCGACCGCCGTGACCGCTTCGAGGCCGACGCCAGCGAGGTATTCGGTGAGCATGGTGCGCATGTCAGCCTCGTCGTCCACCACCAGCACCCTCACCCGCCACGATGGAGACGATCACGACCGGAATCTGCTTGAGCTCCGGATCCGCCTTGAGTCGCTTGAGCACCTCCCATCCGGTCATGCCGGGCATCACGAGGTCGAGCGTAATGAGGTCCGGCTTGTACTTGTGGGCCGCGGCGATGCCCTGCTTGCCACCCTCGGCGGTGATGACCCGACAGCCGAACTCCTCGAGGTAGTGGGCCATGAGGACACGGGAGTCCTTCTCGTCGTCAACTACCAGGACCTGGAAGTCTCTCATGGTGGTGGCGGAGCCCGCTTTGAGCTCGGCGACCGCTCCGTCCCCGGATGCCGCTGGGGGGGTGACGCCGTCGGCAACCGCCGCCGCCGAAGTCGCCTCGATGGCCGTCGTCGGTTCCGCTGCCTCCATCAGTGCGTCGCTGCCCGCCTCGTCCGCCTTTTCCTGCCGCCTCGTGCGCTCGCCCATCACGATCTTGAACGTCGAGCCCTTCCCTTCCTCGGACTCCACGATCAGCTCGTAGCCCATGAGCACGCAGATCGAGCGAGACAACGCCAGTCCAAGACCGGTACCCCCATATTTTCGGGACGTACCGGCTTCAGCCTGTTGGAATGCCTCGAAGATCGTCACGAGTCGATCTGCCGGGATGCCAATACCCGTCTCGACGACAGAGATCGCCGTGGGAGTCCTCCCGTCCGGACCGGTTTCGAGACGGACAGTGACCGACCCCTCGTGCGTGAACTTGAGCGCGTTGCCGACGAGGTTGATGATCACCTGCTTGAGTTTGGCGGAGTCCGTCTCGACGAGTGCGACCTCCTCGGGCACGTCGGCGATCAGACCAACGTTGCCGTCCTTCGCTTTGGCCTGCCCCTCGAGCTGCTGAACGGTCTCGACACAGAGGTGCGCGAGATCGATCTGCTCGATGATCAACTCCATCCGGCCGGCCTCTACCTTCGCCAGGTCCAACACCTCGTTGATCAACGCGAGCAGGTGTCTCCCATTGGACGTCACCCGAGTGAGAAAGCCGACATCCTTTTCGTTCAGCCGCTCGTCCTTGTTCTTGAGCAGGATATTCGTGAACCCGATGATCGAATTGAGCGGCGTGCGCAGCTCGTGGCTCATATTCGCCAGGAAGTCGCTCTTCGCCTTGTTGGCCGCGATGGCTTCTTCCTTGGCGACCTGCACAGCTTCCTCGGCGCGCACGCGCGGTGTGACGTCTTTCCCGAAGAAGACCGCGCCGGACACTCCCTCGAAGGCCTGAATCGGGTTCGCGTACACCTCGAAATAGCGGTCCTGGCCCTCACCCTGGTCGGTGCGTAGCACGACGTGACGCTCACCGCCCAACGTCTTCGAATAGAGGTCCCCGTACCAAGCGACATCCTCCGGCGGATGCATGTCGGCAGCTAGACCGCCCACCTTGGGCTCCTTGCCGGATCGCGCCTCGACCGCGAGCGCGAAGGCCGAGTTGAAAGTGATGAGCCGTTGATCCCGGTCCACCGACCAGATCGTGTCGCCCGTGTTCTCGACGAGCGCGCCCAAATTCGCGCGAGATTCCGCGAGTTGCCGCTCGGCGATGCTCTGCTCCGTAACGTCCCTGAAGATGCCCTGAGTCGCGACCGCGGTGCCGCGTACGTACTGTGCCTGTGCGCTCCCGGACAGGATCACGATACGCCCCGTCGGACGCGAGATACTCCACGGTGAACCGCTGGGCCGCCTCGCCCGCGAGCGCTCGTTTAAACTGCTCCTCGAGATGCGGCCGTTTCACTGGGTTTAGGAGTTCGAAGAAGTTCAGGTGGTCGAGCTCGTCATCCGCGTATCCGAGAACGCGTTTCCAAGAGCTGTGCACATACAGGAACTTGCCGGTCGGATCGACGCTCTGGATCAGGTCGTTCGCGTTGTCGAGAAAATCCTGCAGTCGGGCGCTGCTCTGCTTCACCGCCTGCTCTGTTTCGGCCCGTACCTCGATCTCATGAGCGAGCGCCTCGTTGCTGCCCCTGAGCGCCTCTAGTCCGTGTCCCTCACGCGTGAAGGTCAGGTATACACTGGAGAGGAGGCCGGTCAGGACCGCAAAGTAGCTCGCGATCTTGAGCATATGCGCGACGTCGAACATTGCGTCGTACCGCTGTCCTGAGGCCGACATGAACGAGGCGTGGCAGAGCGCGGAGATCACAAGCGAGATCACGAGCCAGTGCTCGAAAGCGTCGCGACGCCACCCTCCTTTGTAGATGAACCCGAAGGCAGCCAACGCGAAGAACATGGCTGGCAGGAGTTCGCCGGGACGGCTGATCGGGAGCCCCGGGAAGTTCGCGCGAGTCAGCGGAACGTATTGGAAGAAGAGGAGGTTGATCAGCGTCAGCACGAGAGCGGTCGCGAAGACTGAGAACTCTCCGCTCCATTCGATCTCGCGGCGTGCTTCCTGGCGCCACGCCAGCAAACTGACCGCGAGGAAGAGCGACAAGAAGACCCGCTCCGACGTCCAGCTCCAGGCGAACAGCTCCGGGGCGTTGACGTCCACGCCCATGAAGTAGTCGCTGGTGAGCCACGCGTGATTGAGGTCCAGCAGGCCGGCACCGATGAAGCCGGTGCCGATGTACAAGAAGGTGACCCGCTTGCGACTGTAGAAGCGAACCAACGCCAGCGCGCCGATTATGAACGCCAGCAACGTGGCGATCGCCTCCATCACGGTGTGGATGGAGGCGTTCGTGGCCCAGAGAACATCGTTCCCGATGAGAAGCGATCCGCCGAGCAGCAAGAGGAACAGGATCCAGTAGATGGTGATCCGTTCCGCGGAGCGGTCAGGCCCTGCTAACTCGTCCTCTGTCGTGATGCCGAGGGAATCCCTCGCACCCGCTTCGTTCCAGGCCGTCGTGGGCTCTCTCGGGGGCTCGGAATCAGGGATCAGTCCGTCGGCAAGCAACGCTCGATGGCTCCGAAGAGGACGTCCTCGTCAACGATCGGTTTCGTGACATAGCCGTTGAAGCCCGACGCGAGGAACTTCTCGCGGTCGCCCGACATCGCATGGGCGGTAAGGGCGATCACCGGAATGTCCTTGAGCGCGTCCTGGTCTCGGATCCACGCCAACACCTCCGTCCCGTCCATCTCCGGGAGAGAGATGTCGAGCAGGATCAGATCGGGAATGTCGTCTCCTAGTCCGTTTATCGCTTCGACCCCGGTCTCGTACTCGGAGATCTCGTACGTGTCCTCGAGAAGGGCCTGCACGAGCATCCGATTGTCCGGATTATCCTCGACGACGGCGATCTTGTAGGTCATTCGTTAGCCTCAATTCCGTCCATGATGGTTTCCAGATCCGCAATCGCCCGGCTGTAGGCGTCCTCCAGGCCCGGCACGATTGTTCGGATTGCGTCCACGTCTCCGCTTGCCGCGGCGCTTTCGATTTCACCGGCCAGCGCTCGCAACACGTGCGCCCCAACGTTGGCCGCGCTCGACTTGAGCGAGTGGGAGCCCTTCTCCGCCTCGCTTACGTCATCTCCGGTGGCGCCGGCGCGGATCTGGTCCATGCGCGTCCCCGAATTGTCGAGAAAGAGCCTGACCATTTGGCCCGCGAGCTTGTCGCCACCCCACTCGCGGAGGCGCGCCATCGCAGCCGGATCCAGGTTCGTCGAATCGGTCATTGTCGGGAGGTGCGAGTCGCCATGCCCGTCCCCGTTGGGGGGACGGACGGAAATCGCTCAAAGTCTAGCTTGCGCGCGCCTTCGTCGCTACGCCTTGCCGCTCAGCGCGTCACGGATGGATCGTACGCCGGTCCCCGCACCCTCAGCGTGTCCATATACCGCGGATCCCGCGACTACCACAGTGGCACCGGCCGCCTGAATGTCCCCTACGTTGCCAGGATCCACGCCACCATCGACCTCCAGTTGGGCGGCGCTCCCCATCTCATCCAGAAGCGCGCGCGCGTGCTGAACCTTCGCGGTGCTCGTGGTGATGTAGGACTGCCCCCCGAAGCCGGGGTTCACGGACATCACGAGCAACAGGTCGATGTACGGAACAACGTCGGTCACCGAAGCGAGCGGGGTGGCTGGGTTGATCGCGACGCCTGGTCGGGCACCTAGCTCACGGATTCGTTCAACGGTTCGGTGGAGGTGTTTGCACGCCTCCGCATGGACGGTCAGCCAGTCTGCGCCAGCGCTGACAAAGGCCTCGAGGTAACGATCGGGCTGCTCGATCATCAGGTGAACGTCGAGCGGAAGATCGGTCGCCTTGCGGGCACCTGCGGTGATTACAGGACCGATCGTGATGTTCGGCACGAAGTGGCCGTCCATGACGTCGACGTGAATCCAGTCGGCTCCCCCCGATTCGACCGCCTGGATTTCGTCCGCCAGGCGTGAGAAGTCACAGGAAAGGATGGATGGCGCGATCTTCATGCGTGGCGCTCCCGGAGCTCGATGCCGTCGGCGAAGGCGAGGATCGCGGCGTCGGCGAGCCCGAGGAAGAAGCCCGTCTCAACCACGCCTGCCCTACTCTGAAGTGCCGCGTCCAGCGCCGCCGGATCATCGATACCGGCGGAAAATCGACAGTCCAACAATAGGTTCCCGTTGTCGCTCCGGAGCGGCATGCCATCATCCGACGTTCGCGTCCGGACCTCCGCGCCCAGGCCCTCCAGGAACCTGGCGTGTGTTCCCGCGGCCCAATCGACGATCTCCAGCGGGAGCGGTGACACGGTACCGAGACGGTCCACCGCCTTGCTTCCGTCCGCGATGATCACCACGTGGTGCGAGGCCTGCGCGACCATCTTCTCGCGGAGTAACGCGCCCCCCATTCCCTTGATGAGGTCCAGCTCGGGCGACACCTCGTCGGCCCCGTCCACCGTCAGATCTACCTTCTCCCGATCGGCCAGGCCGATGACCTCTAATCCAGCCTTCCGCGCCTCGCGGCCGGTCCAAATGGAAGTGGGCACGCCCACGATGTCAGAGAGCCCACCCTGGGAGAGCTTCGTCGCAAGCAGATCGAGGAAATGTGCCACGGTGCTTCCGGTACCCAGGCCCAGAACCATTCCACTCTCGACGTACCCGAGCGCTCGCTCGGCCGCCTGACGCTTCAATGATTCCTCTGGCGTGAGTTCCATCTCGCTCCCCGTATCCTTCCGGCGAAAAAGCCGCCGCAATATAGGGGCCGCCGAGGGCCGTTACTAGGCGTGGCCGGCCGTGCTTGACACCCTTGGTGGCCCCCGCGAACATTGCGCCATGCACAGGCACGCGCGCGGGTATCGGTATTATTGGTTTGCTCCCAGGAGGGGGGCCCGGAGTCCGCGCGTATAGCGACTGAGCAGACACAAGCGGCGACCGAGGCTCCCGACACCCGTCGGGGGCCTTTTATTGTTTCAGAGGACGGCCAGAATGATCATCGTGACGAAGAAGGACGTAACACAAGACGAGCTCGATCATATCCGAGAGCGCATCGAGTCGCTCGGACTGCGCACGCACATGTCTCGGGGCGAGCAGCGGACCGTCATCGGGTGTGTGGGCGACGAGGCCGTGCTCGAGCACGTTCCGCTGCTCTCCATCCCGGGGGTCGAGGCCGTGCACGAGGTGCTCAAGCCGTACAAGCTCGCCTCCAAGGAATTTTCGGCGGAGCCTACCGAGGTAACGCTGGGCGACTCCGCGATGGGTGGAAACGACATCGTGGTCATCGCCGGACCCTGTTCCGTGGAAGGCGGCGACATGCTGGCCTCCACGGCGCGGCACGTGCACGCGGCCGGCGGTCGGGCGCTGCGGGGTGGCGCGTTCAAGCCCCGCTCGTCTCCCTACTCGTTCCAGGGAATGGGTGAGGACGGCCTCAAGATGCTCGCGGATGTGCGTAGCGAGACGGGCCTACCGGTTGTCACCGAGGTCATGGACACCCGTCAGGTCGACCTGGTGGCCTCGTACGCGGATGTGCTTCAGATCGGGGCGCGCAACATGCAGAATTTTTCGCTCTTGACCGAAGTGGGTCGGCTCCGGCGCCCGGTGCTTCTGAAGCGTGGAATGTCGGCCACGCTGAAGGACCTGCTGCTCGCCGCTGAGTACGTGATGAGACAGGGCAACTCGAACGTCATCCTGTGCGAACGTGGGATCAGAACCTTTACCACCGAGACTCGGAATACCTTCGACCTGGCCGCGATTCCGGTCCTCAAGCTGGAGACGCACCTCCCGGTCATCGCAGACCCCTCGCACGCCGGTGGCCGCCGCCATTTGGTCGCTCCGCTATCGTACGCGGCGATCGCCGCTGGCGCCGATGGGTTGATCGTCGAGGTCCACCCGGATCCGGAAACCGCCACCTCGGACGGGGATCAGTCGCTCGACTTCGCGGAGTTCGATGCGTTCATGGACGGCCTCCGTCCCTTCGTGGCAGCGGCAGGCCGCGGACTCGCTACCCGCTCAGGTTCAGAAGCCGCGTGAACTTGACCACGAAGGAACGGTCGAGCGGGCCCTTCGGGATGCCGGTTTCGAGAAACGAGCCCGTGTGGCGCAGGTCGTTGTAAACGAGGAAAAGCCCGGTGCCGGCGGTGTTGAGCCAGCCGAAGCGGATGTTGCCGGAGAAGGAGTCCGTTTGATCACTGTACTGCAGTAGCGACTGCAGATAGATGCTCGGCGTGAAGGAATACGCCGCCTTCAAGCTGATCAGTGACGTCTGAAAGTCGCCCTGGTCCAGATTGACGTCGAACCAGTTGAAGCGCAGGCTCGCCACGAACGTGTCGCTCACCCTCACGTTCGCGGTCGTCCCGGTCCCGTGCCGCGTGCCGTTGTAGAAGCCACCGATGTCGATGGTGCCCTGCACGGAAAGCGGTGCGCTCAAGTCCGTGTTGTAGCGGAAGCCCCAGTCCAGGTTGTCGTATGTCCCCGCCGGTACGAAGATGCCATCGGAGATCTCGAAGGGCTCCCGCAAGCCCTCTCGGCGGAAGTTGATGCCTGGAAACTGGAAGAAGGCCCCGTTGGCGAACTCGAAGTGGGAGTCGAGGTGCCACGAGCGCGTCTCGCTGAAGCCGTCCAGTGATAGGTGCTCCATATAGGAGGCGTGAGGCCGCAGCTCCTTGAACCACTCGACTCCTTCCGTGCGGACGCGGCGCAACCCGCGCAGGCTTCTGAACTGATGCTCACCACGCGGCGAGAACCCGACCTCCGGATTGAAGCCCCGCCGACACGTCGATACGAGGTCCCGAAGTCCCAGTCGCGCGAGGTCCACGAACCAGACAGCTCAAGAGACGTCTCGTCATTCTCGATGCCGGGTGTGGTACTCGCG
This sequence comes from Longimicrobiales bacterium, assembly GCA_965197725.1. Classification (GTDB taxonomy): domain Bacteria; phylum Gemmatimonadota; class Gemmatimonadetes; order Longimicrobiales; family Gaopeijiaceae; genus UBA1138. The sequence goes on along the minus strand of CBDANQ010000023.1, from coordinate 15,894 downwards.
GCGACATACGCGTCGAACGTGAGCGCTTCCCCGATACCGAGCCGTCCGTCCAGCGCTGTCGTGAAGTTGTAGTCGTCCGTGTCGTCGGTGTTGTAGCGGCTCACGAACGCCGCTCCGAGCCGAGTCCGATTGGGTAACTCCTTCATGATCCGTGCGACGCCGAAGTTGTTCGCTGGGACGGCTCCTCCCACAGACTCGGTCTGGATGTCGAGCCATCCCACCGTGAGTCCGGCCACTCGGCCTGTAAGACGTCCGCCGCCCAGAATTGGGACTGCCTGACCGCCTGCGATCCCGATGCGTCGGCTGAAGAAGAGCTCGTTGCTCTGCGGGGTCCCGATGGCGAAAGTGCCAGCGTTTTCCAGGAAGAAGGGCCTCTTCTCGGGGAAGATATAGACTGAAGCGCGTGAGGTTGACCTCCTGTTCGTCCACCTCGACTTGAGCGAAGTCGGTGTTGTAGGTGAGGTCGAGCGTCATGCTCGAAGCTGATACGAGCTTCACGTCGAAGCCGACATCACCGTCGAGGTCGTCGTCCGGGCCTGAGGAGACCGTGTAGTCCCGGCGCCCGGAACCGAGCAAGTAGGGTGTGAACGTGGCCGTTCTACGCGCGGGAGCGTCGAACCCCTCGAGTACGCCGGCGCTCGATACGCGGAAGACGTTGAACTGCCGTGCCACCGGCGACCAGAAGGATTCTTCGCTGTTGCGCCGGATCCGGCGCGCCACGTTGAAGCCCCACCTCTGTGCGCCGCCGGAGGTGTAGCGAAGAGTGGAGAACGGAATCCGGAATTCGGCGTACCAGCCCTCGCCATCGCGAGTCGTCGCCACTTGCCAGCTGCCGTCCCAGTTGACGTTGAACCCCCCTCCGGATCCGATCCGTTGCCGGGCCCTTGGGCCCCTAGCGCCGCCCTGCCCCTCACGCGTGATCTGCCCATCGTACTCGATGCCGGCGGGGGTCGTCGCGAAGAGGAAGCCCTTCTGCCGGTCGAGGTAGGTGTCGAAGACGAGCAGCAAGGCGTCCGAGTCCTTAGGATCGGCATCTCGACGGGTCTCCCCGTACACGATGCCATTCGGGTCCCGATCGAAGAGCCAGGCTCCGATGTACACGGCCTGGTCGTCGTACGTGATCCGCACTTCGGTGCGCTCGCTGACAGGTTCTCCCTCGACGGGATCACGCTGCACGAAGTCCCCGAGCCGACTCGCTTCCGTCCACGAGGCGTCATCCAGAATGCCATCGATGGTCGGCGCCTTTTCCACCCGGGTCGCTTTCGCGACCGCCGCGCCGTTTTGGGCCACGAGTCGAACGGGCGCGCTGCACGCGACCCCGAGCGACAGGAAAAAGAGAGCACGGGCCGCGGTCACGAGGATCGGGGTCATGTATGTGGGAAGTGTCAGGGTTGTTCGAGTTCGGCGAGGCGAGCGTCTACTTCATCGAGCTGATCGCGGACGGCGCGCAGTGACGTGCCACCGTCGGAGTCACGTGCGTCCGCGGATCGAAACCAGTCGAAGACATCGCTCACGTCTTCCTCGAACGCGTCGTGCTCCGCCTTCAGCGCGGCGAGCGGAAGCTCCGAGAGAGAGACACGCGACTCCTCGGATTTGCGGACGAGACGTCCCACGATCTCGTGGGTGGTGCGGAACGGCACGCCCCGACGCACCAGGTAGTCCGCCAGATCCGTGGCGAGGAGTTGCGCGTTCATGACCTCGCGCATGCGCTCCGGAACGAACGTGGTGGTCTCCACGGCGCCCGCGACCGGAGGCAATGTAAGGTCCAGGGTATCCACGGTGTCGAAGAGCGCCTCCTTGTCCTCCTGCAGATCCCGGTTGTATCCGGTCGGAAGGCCCTTCAGCAGCGTGATCATGGTCGTCAGGTTGCCTGCCAGGCGCCCCGACTTCGCCCGCGCGAGCTCCGCGACATCGGGATTCCGCTTCTGGGGCATGAGACTCGAGCCGGTGCTGTAGCCGTCTGACAGCCGGACAAAACCGAACTCCGCGCTCGAAAAGAGCACTAGGTCCTCACAGAGGCGTGAAAGGTGGACTCCGATCATCGCGCCCGCGTACAAGAGGTCGCAGATCCAGTCCCGATCCGCGACGGCATCGATCGAGTTTTCGCTCACGCGATCGAAGCCGAGCTCCATGCGCAGCGCTTCCCGGTCCACAGGAAAGGGGCAGCCGGCGAGCGCACCCGAGCCCAGCGGCAATACGGCCGCGGCGTGCCCAGCGCGCTGCACTCTCTCGATGTCGCGCAGAAACGGGAACACGTGCGCGAGCGCCCAGTGTGCGGCGCGGATCGGCTGTGCTTGCTGGAGGTGAGTGTAGCCCGGCATCACCGCGTCGATGCCCTTCGCCGCGAGGTCGTGCAGCGCCCGGCACAGTCCTCTCAAGTGGCCTTCGATGCGCTCGGCGGCCCTCATGCCGTACGCCCTGACTCCCGTTGAGGACTGATCGTTCCGGGAGCGTCCCGTGTGGAGCTTGCCGGCGACATCACCGGCCTCTTCCCCGAGCATGCGCTCGACGACCGAGTGGATATCTTCTTCCCGCGCGTCCCCCAGGCCGTGTTCGGCGATCCGGACTTCCACGGCGTCCAGACCGGAAAGGATCGCCTCGACCTCCGCGTCCGTCAGGACTTCGGCCCCGTAAAGCGCGCGTGCCCACGCCTTGCTCCCGCGGATGTCCTCACGCCACAGGCGCTGGTCGACACGCAAGCTGAGGTTGAGTGGGACCATCTCGGCGGCCATCCCGACCTCGAAGCGCCCCCCCCACAGGGAAGCGGGCACTGGAGGAGCGGGGATTGGTTCGGTCAGAGCGCGCCGGCCTCGACCACCTCTTCGATCAGCTTGGAGGCGGCCTGTTCACCGGTCTGGTCCTGGCCCGCCAGGCGCGCGGCGGCCCGAATGGGCAGGCCGAACAGTTGGATGAAGCCTGATGCGTCCGCGTGATCGTACGTGACGGCATGGCCAAAGCTCGCGAGGTCTTCGCGGTACAGCGACACCGGGCTCTTCCTGGAGGTCACGGCGCACGAGCCCTTGAAGAGCTTGAGCTTCACCGATGCCCGTCACGTTACTCGACAGAACGTCGGACATGGCCTGCATCGCTTCACGCTCCGGCGTCCACCAGCGGCCGTCGTAGAGCATGTCGGCCCACCGCTGAGCGATCTCGTCCTTGAGGCCTTCGGCCCGGCGGTCCAGGGTGATCGACTCCAGATCCTTGATGGCCGCATAGAGCAAGGTTCCGCCCGGCGTTTCGTACACTCCGCGCGACTTCATGCCGACGAGACGGTTCTCGACCAGATCGGTTCGCCCGACACCGTGCCGTGCGCCGAGCTCGTTGAGTGTCTCGAGCAGCTGCACGGCGCCCATCGCCTCGCCGTTCACCGACACCGGTACGCCGCCTTCGAAGGCGATCTCGACGTACTCAGCTTTGTCCGGCGCCAGCTCCGGCGCCAAGGTCCAAAGGAACATCGACTCCTCCGGCTCGAATGCCAGGTCCTCTAGGGGGCCACCCTCGTGCGAGATGTGCCAGAGGTTCTCGTCCCTCGAAAAGAGCTTGCCCTCGTCCACGCCCTCGAGAGGGATGTCGCGCGCGTGCGCATACGCGAGCGCGTCCTCACGGGACGTTAGCTCCCATTCCCGCCACGGCGCGATGACCTTCAGGTCAGGGGCGAGCGCCGCGTAGCTGAGCTCGAAGCGGACCTGATCGTTTCCTTTGCCGGTGCACCCGTGCGCAACCGCATCCGCGCCGACCAGCCTGGCGATCTCGACCTGACGTCGTCCGAGAATCGGCCGCGCCATCGCCGTGCCCAGCAAGTACTTACGGCCGTATACTGCACCCATTTTCAACGTGGGCCAGACGAAGTCCTCCACGAATGGTTGACGCAGGTCCTCGCCGTAGAAGCCGCTCGCGCCGGTCGCGACGGCCTTGGCCTCGAGACCGTCCAGCCCGCCTTGCTGGCCGACGTCGCCTGCCATGCAGATGACTTCGGCTGCGTAGTTCTCCGTGAGCCAAGGCACGATGACGGAGGTATCGAGCCCGCCGGAGTACCCGAGAACGACCTTCATGATGATTTCCTCAGACCGCGCATCGGTCGCGCGAGTAAAAAACCAGGGCCGGGGGTTGGAAGACCGGAGTCTTCCCGCCAAAGCTCTGGGGGCACCTGCTCCTAACTTTCGCCCCGGTCCCCTTTTCTAAGTTCAGGCTTTCATGGCCGACAGTGCCGGTCACGAAGAATAAATATTCACCGTGTATGCATTATGTCAAGCCAGAGGCACGTGCCATCCGTTCGAGGCGGGCCTGAACGGCCGGGAGGAATTCGGGCCGGCGCAGGATGATGAGAATGGTGTCGTCCCCGGCGAGGGTGCCCAGGACCTCATGCCACTCTTCCCAGTCGATGCCGGCCGCGACGGTCTGCGCACCGCCTTTCATGGTATGCACCACCAGAAGGTGGTCGACTCCCTCGGCGGACTGGAAGAGCGTGGGAAGAAGAGATTGCAACGACGGGGTGCTCTGCCACTCCTCCGGCACGGAATAGTTGGACGTCCCGTCGGCACCGGGCACTTTCACGAGGCGCAGCTCACGGATGTCGCGGGAAAGCGTGGCCTGGGTCACGTCGGTACCCTGCTCTTGCAGCAGCTCTCGCAGCGACTCCTGGCTCGTGACCCGATGGCTCTTGAGCACCTGGAGGATCAGCGCGTGACGGTGGCGCTTGCTCACGCCGCCGCCTCCTCGGCGAGGGTACGTAGGCGCTCGGGCTCGAAGCCGTTGCTGCGCTCGACTTCCACGCCATCGCGGAAGATGATCAAAGTAGGGATGCTCCGGATGCCATACTTGGCGGCGACTTCAGAGGCCCGATCGATATCGACCTTGGCGAACAGGATCTTGCCGATGTGCTGGTGCGCGAGCTCGTCCACCAGCGGTGCGACCATCTTGCAGGGCCCGCACCAGTCCGCGTAGAAGTCCACCAGGACGGGCACGGACGCCTTAAGAACCGTATCGTCGAAGTCGTCTCGCGTGACCTTCACTGGCCGGTCGAGCAGCATCGGCCTGCCGCATTCACCACAAGTCGGACGGTCAGCAGCGCGGGCTAAGTCCACGCGATTCTTCGTGTCGCAGAAGGCGCAGCGGAGTGTGATGGGGCTCTTGGCTTCGGTCGTAGTCATGGACGCTCCCCGAAGAATTCCTGGCGCGAAACTATACCCCGATTCGTTGTGCTCGCCAACGACTTCCGGCGTTTCCGGAGGGCGGCCGAAGGGTGGCGGTGGCGTGTGACAATCGGCATCATGGCCCGCCATGAACGCACCGCGCTTCGACTTAGCCCGCTTCACTCAGGCCCATGCCCGCATCGTGTCGGCGGTCCACAGGACGCCGATGCCGCGGTCACAGACGCTTTGCTCTGCACGCTGTTGTGTGAAGGGAATCGACTAGATGTGTAGGCTGGTCGCCTATCTCGGTGCCCCGTTGACGCCCGCGCACCTCGTCTTCGGTGGATCGCATTCCCTCTACGAACAGAGCTGGGCGCCCCAGGAACTACTCTCCGGCACCGTCAATGCGGACGGGTACGGCGTCGTCTGGTACGCCGAAGGACGACCCGCCCGGTTGGCCGAGCTACGTCCCATCTGGTACGACACCGACCTCCGCACCACGCTGTCCTCACTGTCTTCGACTTGTGTGTTGGCAGGGCTACGAAATGTTACGCCGGGAATCCCGCTCGACCGCTCCGGAGTGCCGCCCCTCGTATTCGACAAGTGGAGTTTCATGCTCAACGGCTTCGTGCCGGACTTCCGCTCGCGGCACATGCGCGCGCTACGCGCCGAGCTCCCGGACGACCTGTACGCCGAGCTGCGCGGGTCCTCGGACTCGGAGACGCTCTTCCTGCTGGCGGTGGCGGCCGTCCGCGGGGGCGCGACTCTTCCCGAGGCACTCGAACGCGCGGCGAAGGCGGTTTTCGACCGCGTAGGGCGAGAGACCGAAGCGCAGATGAACATGGTGCTGAGCGACGGAGAGAGGATCGCCGCAGTGCGCAGCGGGACGGTGCTGGAGACGAACTCCTTGTACTTCGCGAAGCGCCCGCCTTTTGCGCCCGACGGTATCGTGCTCGCCTCGGAGCGCCTTGATCCGGGCGCGGCGTGGGAAGCTGTCGACGGACACAGTTGGCTCGAGATCGGTCCGGACATAGACGTGCGCGGCGAGGGGCTGTTCTTCTAGGGGGGGTGCGGTGGACGCTGCCCCTACGCCCGCGTCCCCAAGATCAGCGCGAAGAAGCCCTGTGAGTCCTCCACCCAACGCTCAACGATGAGTCCCGCGGCGGAGAAAAGGCGTTCTATGGCAGGGCGATCGTACTTGCAGCTGATCTCGGTTCGGATCGACTCACCGCGTGCGATGCGAACGGATCCAGCACCGTTGGGAAATGTCACGACTTGTGGGCGGCGCGCCTCGAGGTGCATCTCGATGCGGCCATGATCGGCCGCGTAGAAGGCTCGGTGCTCGAAGGCGTCGAGATCGAAGTCGGTTCCGAGCTCGCGATTGAGGACACGAAGCACGTTGAGGTTGAAGTCTGCCGTGACGCCGGCCGCGTCGTTGTAGGCCAGCTCGACCCTTCGCACGGTCTTTCTGTTACCTGGGCGGAGGTCCGTGCCCATGAGGAATCGGTCACCGGGCCGCAGCTGACGAGCGACCCGGCGCAGCAGTCGCACGGCGCTCGTGGGATCGAAATTCCCGATGGTGCTGCCCAGCAGAGCCAGCCAGGACGGTCGAGGCAGCGGTACCGAAATCTCGAGAGGCTCGGTGATGTCCGCGACCTCCGGCTCGACCTGCAGGCCGTCATATTCGATGCGCAGGCGCTGCGCGGTTTCGTGCAGGAACTCGCCGCTGACGTCGAGGGGCACGTACAGATTGCCGGTCTCGTGGGCGCTCATCGCGTCGAGCACGATCCTCGACTTTTCCGCACTGCCTGCTCCGAGCTCGACTAGTGCCGCTGGGCGGAGCTCGTTCACCCACATCGGCATCCATCGCTCGAGCAGGGCGCGTTCGGTCCGGGTCGGGTAATACTCGTCCAGGCGCGTGATCCGCTCGAAGAGTTCCGAGCCACGCGTATCGTAGAAGTACTTCGGCGACAGCTCTTTCTGAGGAAGGCGGAGCCCAGCGAGCACATCGGCGAGCATCACCGACCGCTCATGAGGATCGCTCGGCATCCGCACGCGTACCCCCGTGTCACTCGCTAATCCCTCAGTCGTCTCGCGCACACCGCACTCCGCTGAAGATCTGCCTGCGGATGGGGTAGTCCCAATTGCGGAACGTGTTCCGAATCGCCCCGAAGCGCGTCGCCCACGCTCCGCCCCTCAGCACCTTGTACTCGTTGCCGAAGAAGACCTCCGAGTATTCGGGGTACGGGAACGTCTCGTAGCCCGGGTATGGGCAAAAGTCCGTCGAGGTCCATTCCCACACGTCGCCCATCATCCCCCAGCATCCGATCGGCGAGACCCCCTGGGGATAGCTGCCCACCTTCGCCGGTCGGAAGAGCATCGCATCGAGGTTCGCTCGCTCTCCACTCGGCGCCACGTTGCCCCATGGGTAGAGGCGCTTCGTGCCGGTCCCCGGGTCCCACGAGGACGCCGCCTCCCATTCCGCTTCGGTCGGGAGCCGCTTGCCCGCCCAGGCCGCGTACGCCTCGGCCTCCCAGTAGCAGATGTGACAGACCGGGATCGTGGGCTCCAGGCATACCGTTTGGTCCATGGAGCGCTCGTACCAGTCATCGCCCCGTCGCAGCCAGGACGCGGGCGCGACCAAGTCCGCCTCTTGCTTCCACGCCCAGCCCGCGTCGGACCAGAAGTCGCGACGTTCGTAGCCCGCGTCCTCGAGGAAGCCCAGGTACTCTCCGTTGGTGACCGGATGCACGTCGATCCGGAACGCTTCGAGCGTGACCTCGTGCCGCGGCCGTTCGTTGTCGTACGCGATCGAGCGATCGTCGGTACCCAACACGACACTGCCGCCGGGGAAGCGTACCATGGTGCCAGGGAGCGGCGCGTCGGTCTCCACCGCCGGAGCCTCGCCCCGCTCCGGGGCAGCATACGGATCGCCTCGCTTGAGCTGAAGCGTCTGCAGGATCGTCTCGTTGTGCTGGTACTCGTGCTGGAGGACCATACGGTATACGAACGAGTCACGGAGCAACGGCTCATCGGCCCCGAGGTCGGTCGAGGCCAAGCGTTCCAGGACCGTTCGGCGCACCGTGTCCAGGTAACCGCGACACTCGGACCGGCTCGGCAGCGGCAGGTCGTGCCGGAGCGCACGCGCATTCGCAAACGGATTGTAGATCCCGCGCAGTCCCTCGGAGCCGGTACTCCCATTCGCCATGTTGTCGACGAGCCAAGTTTCTTCGAAGTGTCCGATATGTCCTAGGTCCCACACGATCGGGCTCATGAGCGTGTCGTGCTGAAGACGCAGGTCCTCGTCCGAGAGCACGCCCGTGAGCAGGAGTGTGCGGCTACGGGCTTCGGAAAGGAGGCTCGAGATCTCGGCACTGGTGAGTCGGCGGCCGACGTGGATATCCATGGCGATGTATGGAGGAAGTGCGCGGGACTGGGTAAGGTAACGATCCCCATGGTGATCTGGTTCCCACTTGCGGCGAGGTTCCGTAGGCACGCGATGGTCGAAACTACTGCGGCACTCGAGGCCCACGACGTCAGCAAGCGTTACGGCGACGTGCCGGCGCTGGCCGGGGTGTCGCTGACCGTGGCTACCGGTTCGTGCGTCGCACTGGTCGGTGAGAGCGGCTCGGGCAAGACCACGCTGCTCCGCTGCTTCAACCGCATGGTGGAGCCGGATTCGGGGAGCGTGCTCGTGGGCGGCGCCGACGTCTCGGCCCGCGACACGGGTGAGCTCCGCCGCTCGCTCGGCTATGTGCAGCAGGACGCTGGATTGCTTCCGCACTGGAGCGTGTTGCGCAACGTGGAGATGGTGCCCTGGCTGCGCGGCCGTACGGAGGCCAACGCCGTTGCGTCTCGAGCTCTGGACATGGTCGGCTTGCCCGTCGAGGACTTCGGCGGCCGGTGGCCGCGAGAACTCTCGGGGGGTCAGCGTCAACGCGCGGCGTTCGCCCGGGCTCTCGCCGACGAGCCTGGCACTCTTCTGCTCGATGAGCCCTTCGGGGCGCTCGATGCGATCACCCGTGTCGACGTGCAGCGTACCTTTGCCCGTCTGCGAGAGGAGATTCGCATCACGGTGCTGCTCGTGACGCACGACCTGCGTGAGGCCTTTGAGCTCGCCGACGAAGTCGCGGTGATGCGCGCCGGCGGGATCGAACAGGTCGCGAGCCCGGCCGATGTGCGTGGGACCCCCGCAACACCGTACGTCCGCGCGTTGCTCGAAACGGTGGGGGTGGCGTGAAGGCGGGCATGCGCGTTCGGCGCGTTTACACGTGGTTGATAGCTGCGTCGTTCTTCCCGGGTGCCGTGCTCGCGCTCGGGGCCCAGACGGATCGCTCGATCGTGGTGGCCACGAAGCCGTTCGCGGAGTCGTTCATTCTCGGTGAGATGTTTGCCCGCCTGCTGGAAGCGCGGGGCTTCGCCGTCGAGCGCCGACCGGGCCTCGGCGCGACGCAAATCGCATTCGACGCGCTGCGCCAGGGTGACATCGACGTGTATCCCGAATACACCGGCACCGGCTTGCTCGCGATCCTGGGCGAAGACCCGCCACCCACGGGTGAAGAGGCGTACAGACGCGTGGCCGAAGCGTTCCGTGCCCGATGGGGCGTGCGCTGGTTGCCGCCACTCGGGTTCGAGAACACTTATGCGATCGCGGTGCGAAGCTCGACGGCCGACTCGCTGGGTTTGTCCACGCTCTCGGACTTGGCCCGGGAGGGGGGAGTGTTGATCGCGGGCCTCAGTCCGGACTTCATTGGGCGGGCGGACGGCCTTCCCGGCCTGCGAGCCGAGTACGGCTTCGAGCCGCGGGAGGTGAGAGCGCTCCTGCAGGCCGTGAAATATCAGGCGCTGGAGGCCGCGGAAGTCGATGTCATCGACGGGTACGGAACCGACGGACAGATCGCGCGCTACGGCTTCACGGTCCTGCGAGACGACCGCCAATTCTTTCCGCCCTACGACGCCGCGGCGCTCGTCGGCTCGAGCCTGGCCGAGGAACGGCCGGCGGCCCTCGCCGCGCTGACGGAGCTTTCCGGCCGTATCGACGAGGTGACGATGAGGGAACTGAACCGCCGCGTCGAGGTCGACGGTGAGGATGTCGGCGCCGTCGCGCACGATGCGCTTTCGGTCCTTGGGCTGGTCGGGGCCGGGGGCGAGGTGGAGTCCGGTTTGGTGGCACGAGACGGTTCGCTGCTCGCTTACCTCTGGTCCCGACGAGCCGAAACCGCTGGGCAGGCCCGGAGGCATCTGCTGCTGGTCGCGCTATCGATGATCGCGGGCATCCTGGTGGCCGTGCCGCTCGCGCTGCTCCTGGAGCGGGTGCGCCGAGCGGCGGAGGGTACGATCCGGGCGGTCGGGCTGCTGCAGACGATCCCGAGCATCGCGCTGCTGGCGTTCATGATCCCGTTCCTCGGCATCGGCGTGGCGCCGGCCGTGGCAGCGCTCTTCCTATACTCGCTGCTCCCGATGGTCCGAAATACCTATACCGGAGTCCGGGATGCCGACCCAGCCGCGGTGGCTTCGGCTCGCGCCCTCGGCATGACCGAGCTCCAGCTGCTGCGATACGTCCGGCTCCCGCTCGCGGCGTCCGTAATCATGGCAGGCATTCGGACCGCGGCGGTCATCAACGTCGGTACGGCGACCTTGGCCGCCTTCATCGGTGCCGGGGGACTCGGTGATCCGATCGTGGCCGGGCTGGCGCTCTCGAACACGCACATGATCCTCTCCGGCGCCATCCCGGCGGCCGTATTGGCTCTACTCGTGGATGGGGCGTTGAGCGTCGCCGAACGCTCGGTGACGCCTCGGGGGCTAGGCTAGCAGCCCGCGCAGTGGGCCGCTAACCGAGCTTCGCGAAGTCGCTGCCTGCCGGCTCCTGGAACGCTCGCAGCCCGAACTCGGGCAGAAGCGCGAAGAGGTGGTCGAAGATGTCCCCCTGCAGATCTTCGTAGTTCCCCCAGTCGGTATCATTCGAAAAGCAGTAGATCTCGATCGGGACACCCTGAGGGTCCGGCACGAGCTGACGCACGAGCAGCGTCATACCGTCGTGGATGCTCGGGTGCGCCTTCAGATAGTTGAGGACGTAGGCGCGGAACGTCCCGATGTTGGTGAGCCTGCGTCGCTCCGGGATCAGGTCGGAGTCTGAGCCTTCGCTGGACGCGTCATGCTCCGCGAGCGCCTCCCTCTTCTGCCTCATGTAGCCGCGCAGCACCTCGAAGCGCGATAGGCGTTCGATCTCCTCCTCGGTGAGGAAGCGGATGGTGTTCACGTCGAGCTTGATCGCGCGTTTGATGCGCCGCCCACCGGACTCGCTCATTCCTCGCCAGTTCTTGAACGACTCCCCGATGAACTTGTGCGTGGGTATGGTCGAGATCGTCTTGTCCCAGTTCTGGATCTTGACCGTGTGTAGCGCGATGTCGATGATGTCGCCGTCGGCATTCGACTGGGGCACTTCGACCCAGTCTCCGATCCGGATCATGTCGTTCGACATGATTTGGATGCTCGCCACCAGCGACAGGATCGTGTCCTTGAACACGAGCATGAGTACCGCGGTGAGCGCGCCGAGCCCGGAGAGAAAGGCAACGGGCGAAACCTGTGCGAGCACCGAGACGACCACCACTCCGGCGGCGATGTAGGAGAGCAAGCTCACGACCTGCAAGTAGCCCTTGATCGGGCGACTCTTCGCGTCCGTGTACGACTCGTTGTAAATGTCGTTCGCTGCCTCCAGCAACGAGGCGAAAGCCACCGCAACCGTCACCACGATGAACGCGAGCGAGGTGCGCTGCACCAACGTCGTCAGGAGTATGAGGGCGGCCGGTGTCGTGGTGAGGGCGCTCGGGTCCGTGGCGCTCACGATGTCGGCCGGCGTGACTCCCAGCGCCAGGCCGATCCCGTAGTACGCGAGGACCGCCGGCACGACGTGCGCTATCCGGGCGAAGACCTTCCTCTCGATGATCCGATCGTCCCAGGTCGACTTGGTGCGAGCGGCGACCCGGCGCACCGTGGCCTGAATGATTCTCGTCGTGAGCCAATCGGAGAGTCCCATGACGACGACGAGGATCAGGAGACCGGCAATCAAGGTCAGCCAGTTGTCTGGAAGGCCGGCCATTTTTCGTCCTCCGTGCGGTAGGTCGGATCAGCGAGACTCGCCTAGAACCTATCTCGATGTTCAACCCGCCGGTGTAGACGAAGGTCGCACGCGGGCGAGACGAAGGATGCTCATGATACCGACGACTGGGCCGAGGGCAAGGAAGGCGAAGGCCCAGCGCCATTCGACGGCCTCGACCATAGGCGGCACAGCCTGGATCGTGACCATGGTCAGGAGAAAGCCCGCGGAGGTTTGCAGCATCAGAGCTGTACCCACGGAGTCGGGCGGCGCGACCTCCGTGACGATGGCGCTGAACTGCGCCGAATCGGCGACCACGAAGAGGCCCCAGACCCAGGTCAGCAGGGCCAGCAACACGAACGGGCCGTCGAAAGCGAAGCCCGCGACGATGCAGCAGACTCCGCTGACCGTCATCGCAAAGTGCACGACACGCGGTCGACCCATCTTGTCCGCGGCAACACCGCCCCAGACGCAACCGAGGCCGCTGGCCGCGATCGCGCCGAAAGCGACGAGGTCAATGGCGGGCTGGGAGACGTCGGCTCCGGCCGCTGCCACCAGAAAGGCCGGGACCCAGGTCCACATAGCGTACAGCTCCCACATGTGACCTAGATAGCCAGCGGTCGCGAGCATCGTCTCACGATGCCTGAGCAGCCGCGCTACACGTGTCCGTTCGAAGGCACGCCGCGGGAACGGATGGGGCCCGTCCCGGTAGCCGACCGCGATGAGGACGGCGGCGGCAAGCCCGGCGATCGACGCGCCCGCGACCACCTCGGTCACGGTCGGCCCGCCGAGAGACTTCAGCAGGTATGGGGTCGCCTTCCCCACCGTGAGGGCCCCCACGACCGTCCCGATGGCGAAGCCGCGAGCCGATACGAACCACGTGGAGATCATCTTCATGCCGGGTGGATACACACCGGCAAGGAAGAAACCAGTCGCGAAGCGTGCCGCCAGCGCCAAGCCGAAGCCCGGCACCACCAAAAGGAGGGCATTCGCCACGGCGGCCAGCAGTGCCGAGGTGGCGAAGTAGGCGCGCGAGGAGAGCACGTCGGCGAGGTTCAGGAGCGCACCGACCGCGGTGCCGGCTACGAAGCCGAGCTGCACGACGGTGGTGAGCCACCCCACCTGACTCGCGCTGAGTCCCCAGCGCCGCTGGAGCTCGGGGCCCACAGCGGTCGCCGCCATCCACGCCGATAGCGAAAGCATCATCGCCACCGAGACCAGCGCGAGCGCGCGCCACCGTCCGGGGTCGGCGTCCGTGTCCCCAGGCCCAGCCACTACCGGATGAGCTGCTTCAAGACGAAGAACACGTTGGCGGGCCGTTCAGCCAGGCGACGCATATACCATGGGAACCACGACGGGCCGTAGCTGAGCAGCACGCGCATTCTGTGCCCCCCACGTGCCAGCCGCACCTGCTGAGCCCGATCGATGCCGTAGAGCATCGCGAACTCGTAGCTGCCCTTCTCCAGGTTGAGCTCGTACGCCAGCCGAGTGGCTTCACCGACCATGCGCGGGTCGTGCGTGCCGATGACGGGACGTCCCTTCCCTCCGCTCGCTCGAGCGCGCATGAGCATGCCTGTGAGTCGGACGAAGTTCTGGTCGACGTCCGCCTTTTTTGGATAGGCGGCGCTGGCAGGTTCGGCGTAGGCGCCCTTCACCAGCCGAATGGAGGCGTCGAGCGGCAGTAGTGCTTCCAGGTCTTCCGTGGTGCGGTGGAGATACGACTGCAGGCAAAGCCCGACGTCGCCGTATTTTGTAAGCACGCTCTTGAAGATGTCGAGCGTTGCGTCTACATGGCCGGACCTCTCCATGTCGATCCACAAAGGCGCCGTAGACGCCTCGAGCAGCCGAACGATGCGCGCCTGTGTCCGGTCTACGCTGAAGTCGAGCCCGAGCTGCGTCGGCTTGACGGAGATCTCCACATCGAGGCCGCGCTCGCCGATTGACTTTAGGGCCCCGAGGTAGTGCTCGAGCACTGCGTCGGCTTCTTCCTCGGCCTTGATATCCTCGCCGAGCAGCGTCGCCGTGCCGGTGATCGAACTGTCGGCGAGTCGGGCCGCTTCGTTCAGTGCTTCGTCCAGCGTCTCACCTGCCAGAAAGCGCCGGGTCGCACGTCGCACGAAGGCGTATCGCGGGAGCCGTTCGGCGAGCAGAGGGTTCGTGGAAGCCCAGAGCAGCGCTTTACCCATCATCGACTTGGCTCGCCTCCGAACGGTGTGTAACCCGCCGCCTGTAGCGCCGCGCTGTAGGCTGCGACCGGTCCGTCCGAGATCGCCGCGAGCTCGTTTTCGATGGTGCCTGCGGCTGCGCGGGCCTGGTTCATCATGCGGACGGTGTTGGGAGAGGGCCCACCCGTCTCACCCGTGATCCGTGACATGGGACGGTCGATCAAGTCGGCCACGACGTCCCCACCGCACCCACCCTGACACTCGGGGCCGGTAAAGAGCCTTTCGTTCAGCGCCTGGAGTTCGCCCTGCAACCTTTCACCCTGCTCGCGCAGCGCCTCGGCGTCTTCTTCGAGCGTCTCGAGCACGGTCTCGACGGCGCGCACAAGACGCGTGAGCTCCTGACGCGCGTCCCTCTCTCGTTGGATGATCGCCGACATCTCGAGCAGCGCGTCCCGTTTCGCGACCAGGTCTTCCGTGCTGACCGGGTTCCGCGGGTCGCCCATCACGCTGAGACTGGTCGCGGAAGTCAGGTCTCCGGCGGTCACCGCGACCTGATACGTGCCCGGAAAGACCGGCATCTGGCGTGGAAATACGGCCTCGTCCGAGTCTCCTCCCGGGAGCAGATCCCATACGAAGCGGTTCGTTCCAGCGGTTGCCGACAGGGGGCGCGAGTAGACGAGCGTCCCCTCCTCGTTGGTGATTGCCACATCGGCAGCTCCCACCCTCGGCTGTCCAAAACGTGAGGATCGCGCCGTTCGCCCGAGTCTGGGCCTGCTGCATGGCATGCCCGGTGGAGCGGGTAGCCGATCGCCTCCGCGATGCTACGGTCGTACGCCGGAGGCGGGCCGAACACGTGCACCGTAGCGCCACGGATCGACGGGTCCTCCGCCAACTCACGCAGCGGCCGGATGTCGTCCAACACGATCAGCGCTCGGCCGTGCGTGCCCAGCACCAGGTCAGCATCGCGCGCATGCACGACAAGGTCGCGAATGGGGACTGCAGGCACGCCCGAAGTGTACTTCTCCCAGCTTTGTCTCGGTCGAAGCTCACACGCAGCCCGAACTCGGTGCCCAGGAAGAGCAGGTTCGGGTTTTCCGGGTCCTCCTCGATGGCGTGCACGAAGCCGGCAATGCTGGGTGAGCTCAGTGACGTCCACGTCGCCCCGAAGTCCTCGGTCACATACACGTGCGGCGCCCAGTTGCCCCGCCGGTGGTCCTCTGCCACGACGTATGCGCGACCAGGCTCGTGCTTGGATGGTTGCACGTCCGGGATCCAGATACCGTGTGGGAGCCCCACGATGTTGTCGCGCACGTTTTGCCAGCGCTCTCCACCGTCTTGCGTGATCTGAACGTTACCGTCGTCGGTGCCGACCCAGATCAGGCCTCGCTCGAGCGTGCTCGGACCGATCGAGATGATCGTGGTGTGCGTCTCCGCGCCCGACGCATCGATGGTGAGCCCACCACTCACACCCGCCCGCTGCTTGAGCGGGTCATCCGTGGTC
>CBDANQ010000022.1:0-7630 GCA_965197725.1 Longimicrobiales bacterium | reverse complement strand
CCAGTCCCTGAAGCTGGAACGAAAGCCGTGCGGCACGGCCGCGATACCCAGGTCTCGAAGCAGCGTGGAGAGTCTGCTGTGGGCAGATGCGCGGCCCTCCGGCGACGGGAAAACGAGACCGCTGCCGCCGCCGAGCGTCCGCGCCTCGCTCAGTATCTCCACAGCGCGCCCGGACAGCGGCACCCTGTGGGGGCGATGGGCCTTCGTGCGTTCGGCGGGAACCGTCCACTCTCGATCCTCCATGTCGATTTCATCCCAGTGCGCCGAGCGAACCTCTCCCGAGCGGGCCGCCGTCAACACCAGGAACTCGAAGGCGAGTTTCGTGGCCGGGTAAGCGTGCGACTTCCGCACCGTCTCCATCGCGCCCGCGACCTTCGAGTGATGCAACGCGCGCATGTGCCGGACTACGGCTTGCTGTCGGCCAAGCGCTTGACCGAGCACATCGCTGGCGGGGTTGTCCGGCCGAAGCCCCATCGCCACCGCCCACTTCATCACCGCCCCGATGCGCTGGCGCACCCGCCGGGCAGTCACCTGCTTGTCGTGCCAGATCGGTGTCAGCACTGCCAGGATGTCGGCTGTCGTTATCTCGCCAACCGGTCGATGGCCCAGCTGTGGGAACGCATAGACGCGCAGGCTGGAGACCCAGTCCTTTGCATGCCTGGCGCTGCGCCAGCCCGGCCGCAGCTGTTCCAGAACGCGGGCGGCCGCTTCGGCGAACGTGGGCATGTCCCGGACCTTGTGCCGCTCGGTACGCGGATCACCGCCCGAGCGCGCGATCTTGCGGTTCATGAATGCCTTCTCGCGCGCCTCGGCCAGCGATACCAACTGGTAGCCCCCGAGCCCCAGCGTGCGGTTTCGACCCTGGATCCGCAGACGCTGCTCCCATCGGCGCGCGCCCGATCGGTCCACGCGCAGATAGAGGCCGTTCCCATCGCAGTAGTATCCGGGCTTGGCGCTGCGCACGAAGGCCGCGCTGAGTGCGTTATGCGGGCGCCTGCCTCGGTGTTTGGGCAAATCCAATTCGGGAGTCCCCGTATAAAGTATCGTATGTTATATACGGGAACATAGTGGACACACAGCGACAGTGCAACCGGTAGTATCCTACATAACTCACTGTGATAGCTATAGTTAAAGAATCTTATCAGACACATATGGATTGTATTGGAATCTATATATAGCAGACGGTTGAGCAGGTCCCTTCGACGATGGACGTGGCGCCGTACTTCGTCGACCCGGATGGCGACATGCTCACGTATGCTGCGGTTTCGAGTGATGTGGGCGTCATGAGCGCCAGCATTTCGGGAAGCACTTTGGCGCTGACCCCGGTAGGTGCCGGTGCCGCTATGGTCTCGGTCCAGGCCACCGACCCCGGCGGATTGACCGCGACACAGCAGATCGCCGTCACCGTGGGACTGGAGGAGTCCGCCGCGCAAAGCGAAAACGCTCCGGATCTGGTGGTGGGGTCGCCTTCGGTCGACGACAGCAGCCCGGAGACGGGAGGCTCGTTCACGCTGTCGGCGACGGTGCGTAACGATGGCGACGGAGGTTCGGCAGCCACGACGCTGCGCTACTACCGGTCGACGGACGCGACGATCACCACCGGTGACACCTCGGTGGGGACCGACGCCGTGGGTGCACTGTCGGCTTCGGGAACGAGCGCGGAGTCGTGCTGAAGATCAGCATGCGGAAGATCGATCGAGTGAAGAGGCGCTTCGTCGTTGACGGTCTTGAGGTGTGCCTGAACGGGACGAAGGGGAGCCGCGTCTACGCGAAGAAAGCGGACGGGGACCTTGAAGCTCATCTGGTGGCGCTGAGTTGCAGTGACCCGCCGGAAGGCTTTGCGAGGTGGTCTCTGAGGTTGTTGGCGGACCAAGTCGTCGAGCTCGGCTACATCGACAGCGTCTCGCACGAAACCGTCCGCCGCGTTCTAAAAAAAACGAACTCAAGCCCTGGCGGCGGAAGGGATGGGTGATTCCGCCGGAGCACAACAGCAGTTTCGTCGCTCATATGGAGAGGGTGTTGGACGTCTACAAGCGACCGTTCGATCCCCTGCGTCCCGTGGTCTGCATGGACGAATCTCCCAAGCAACTGATCGCCGAGACGAGGGTCCCGATTCCTGGGTTGCCGGGACGGGTGGCCAGACACGACTACGAATACAGGCGCTGCGGTGTATGCACGGTGTTCCTCGCAAGCGAGCCCTTGGCCGGAAAGCGCATGGTCAGGATCACGGAAAGAAGAACAAAGCGGGACTGGGCCCATTTCCTTGAGGAGATCGCAGACCAGTACGAAAGCGCGGAGAAGATCACGCTGGTCATGGACAACCTGAATACCCACGTGCCGGGATCGCTGTACGAGGCATTTGCCCCGGACAAAGCCAAGGCGCTATGGGATCGCTTCGATTTCGTCTACACCCCGAAGCACGGAAGCTGGCTGAATGTGGCCGAAATCGAGTTGAACGTGCTCAGCACGCAGTGTCTGGACAGGAGAATCGACGACATCAACGTGGTCCGACGCGAGGTCGAAGCGTGGCAGTCCTTCCGAGACAACAAGAACGCACGCGTCAATTGGCAGTTCACCACACCCGACGCACGGATCAAGCTCGCTCGGCTCTATCCGACATTCGATGAGTGACGCGACACTAGTGTCCCGTCATGCTTGTAGTGTCGTAATATAGATCGTATCTTCTCTGCATCCCTCACGCGGGAGGAGTATCGCCGTACGCAACTATGGTCGATCTCGGATTATTTTGATGACCGGCTGCCACGTATGCCGATTATGAGCGACCCGTATACTGGAAAACCTCTAGAGCAAGGAAGCCTGTTCTAATGGCCAAGAAGCGAAAGCCCTTCGACGTGAAGGCCGTGAACCCGCGCTACAAGGGCGCGATGATGAGCGACGTAGCGAGGGCGCTGTTGCATCCCAAGAAGGGTTCGGAAGAGCGGGCCGAGCGGTCTGTCACACCACCGGGGAAGGTCAAGCCGGACGGTCCCGCCGTCAAGCCAGCTTTATAATCCCCTAAAATTTCCATGCTCTTGTTCGGGTAGCAGCCTCGGAGTCACGTCACTCTACTTCCCAGGAAGACGCGCTACCGACTAAGTTTAGGAGACCTGGTCGCCTCCGAGGCGGCTCTTTTTCAGGAGAGGGATCGTCTCGATGAGCACCAACGGCCAACAGCCCACCATCGTTCTCGACGGAGACAAGGTCGCCTTTTCGCCGGGCGAGACGATCTACGAAGTCGCCGAGCGGCACGGGAAGGACATTCCAACACTGTGCTACGACCCCCGCCTCGAGCCCTTCGGCGGATGCCGCATGTGCGTGGTGGAGGTCGAAGGAGCGCGGAACCCGGTGGCTTCGTGCACGGCCAAGTGCCGAGCGGGCATGGCGGTGAAGACACGGACCGCCCGCGTGGAGGTGCATCGGCGGGTGCTCATGGAGCTGCTCGCGTCAGAAAACCGTGAGGTCGAGGTCGACGAGCTCACGAGCCTTGCCGCCCAGGAGATGCGTGAGCTCGTGGACCGCTACGACGCGCGCACGGGGCGCTTCGAGGGTCGCAAGTCCGGGACGAGCCGCCCCGACGATCCGAACCCATTCATCATGCGGGACTACGCCAACTGCATCTCCTGTTACCGATGCATTCGCGTATGCGCCGAGCATGAGGGCGACTATGCGATCTCAGTGAAGGGGCGTGGATTCGAGACGCAGATCACGGTGGAGTTCGACGGGCACCTGAAGGACTCGGCATGCACGTTCTGCGGGCAGTGCGTGCAAACATGTCCCACGGGAGCGCTCGGTGACCTCAAAGCGTTGGCCAACAAAGACGTCCCCGGGGACACCGAGAAAACACGTACGATCTGCCCCTACTGCGGGGTCGGCTGCTCCGTTGATCTCCTGACCCGCGGCAACCAGCTGATCGGCGTGCAGCCCGCCATGGACGGCCCCGCGAACCACGGAGCGCTGTGCGTCAAAGGCCAGTTCGCGTTCGACTTCGTCCAACACCCCGACCGTCTCGCCCATCCGCTGGTCCGCAGAAAAGACGGCGAGCTGCACCAGGCCACGTGGGACGATGCCCTGGATCGCGCCGCGAAGGGCTTCACCGATGCCGTGGAGAAGCACGGCAGACACAGCGTCTACGGAGTCGCGTCGGGGCGGGCACCCCACGAAGCCGCCTATACGATGCAGAAGTTCATCCGGGCGGGGTTCGGGACCAATTACATCGACAACTGTAGCCGTGCCTGACACGCTCCCACAGTCGCCGGTCTGGCGGCAACGATTGGGCGCGGCGCCATGTCGAACCCGCTGGAGGACATGGAAAAGCCCGATGTGATCTTCTGCATCGGGACCAACATGACCGAGTGCCACCCCGTCGCGGCCACTCGCCTCAAGAAGGCGATCGCCCGCGGCGCCAAGCTCATCACCGCCGATCCGCGCAGGATCGGCCTCGCGGAGCTGGCTGACGTCTATCTCCCGCTCCGGGTCGGCTCCGACTCGGCGCTGCTCCTTGGCATGGCCCACGTCATCCAACGCGAAGGGCTCGTTGACCAGGCCTTCATGGCGGAGCGCACGACGGAGGCGGAGGCCTTCCCTCGAGCACGTGAAGGGCTTCACACCAGAGTGGGCCGAGAGCATCACCGGCGTGCCCGCGGCAGACATCGAGCAGGCAGCCCTCTGGTTCGGTCGCGCGGAGCGCGGGGCGATCTACTACACGCTGGGCATCACCGAGCACATCTGTGGCGTCGACAACGTCCAGAGTCTGTGCAACCTGGCTTTGATGACCGGCAACATCGGGCGAGAGGGCACGGGTGTGAACCCGATGCGCGGTCAGAACAACATTCAGGGCGCAGGCGACTGCGGAGCGCTTCCGAACAACTACGTGGGCTTTCAATCGGTCGGCGATCCGGCCTTCCAGGAGAAGTTCGAACGCGCGTACGGCCGGAAGGTGGACCTCGAGAGAGGGCTCACGAAGCCGCGCGCCCTCGAGCAGGCCGGAGATCGCATCCGCGCGATGATCATCAACGGCGAGAACACCGTCGTAACGGATCCGGAGCGGGAGCACTGCGAGCATGCGCTCCGGAGCCTCGACCAGCTCGTCGTCATCGACATCTTCCTCACCGAGACGGCGCAACTCGCCGACGTCGTCCTTCCCGCTACCGCCTGGGGCGAGACCGACGGCGTACAGACGAACACCGAGAGGCGCGTCCAGCGCCTGCGCAAGGCACTGGATCCTCCGGGCGAAGCGATGCCGGACTGGTGGATTGTGTCCCAGATCGCGAAGCGCATGGGCATCCCGGGCTTCGAGTACGAGAGCGCCAAGGACGTCTTCAACGAGATCTGTGAGCTCTCGCCGATCTATCAGGGGCTTGATTGGGACCGCATCGACAAGAGCGAGTACATGTGGCCCGTCCCCCACAAAGACCACCCCGGCACGCCGATCCTCCACCAGGGGGTGTTCGAGAACGGCCGTGGCATCTTGAAGCTGATCCAGTACCGGGACCCCGCGGAGGTCACGAGCGACGATTTCCCGACCTGGCTGACGACCGGCCGAAGGCTGGCCTCGTATCATACGAGGACGCAAACGGGGCGGGCCGCAGGGATCGATTATCTCCTTCCAGAAGAACGCCTGGAGGCCCACCCCGACGATGTCGCGGCGTGGGGGCTCGAAAATGGGGAGTGGGCCAAGATGACGAGCGCGCGCGGGTGCATCATGGTCAAAGTCGAAGCAACGGACCGCTCGCCACGCGGCACGGTCTTCGCGTCGTTCAGCTTCAACGACGCGCCAGTCAACGTGCTCACCGGGGGGGGCTACGATCCGATGACCGACACCGCGGAGCTGAAGGTCTGCCCGGTGCGCGTCGAGAAGCCGTGACGGCGCAGGTCGCGCATGGCGTTTGACGAAGGGGTCGCCGCGCGTATCGAGGACACGCTCGCCGACCGCCCGGACGTCATCCAGAAGCGGATGTTCGGAGGCATGGCCTACATGGTCCGCGGCCACATGTGCGTGGGTGTGAACGGGGACGAGCTGATGGTGCGAGTCGGTCCGGATGGGTATGCGGACGCCCTGGCCCAGACCCACGCGCGAGAGATGGACTTCACGGGCCGGGCTATGAAGGGGTTCGTTTACGTGGCTCCTGAGGGCTTCGAGACGACGGAGGGGCTCTCGTCGTGGATCGACCGCGGACTCGCGTTCGTGCTTTCGCTGCCCGCCAAGTAGCCTGTGCAAAGGCCGACGGAAAACCCCGCTGCCGAGATTTGATGCTAGTCGTCGGCAAAACGTGCGTAGGGTGGTCGTAGCGTGGCAAGAAGATTCTAGTCACCGACCAAATGTGATCCTGACGTGGCTGCCCGGATCTCCTCGACCAGCGATTGAGGCCGGAAGGGTTTCGGCAGGAACCGGAGCGAATCGGTCGCACCGAGCTCGGGACCCAGCTGCCGCTCGCTGTACCCGCTCGTGAAGACAACCGGCACACGGTCGTCCAAGCCCCTGATCTCGCGCAACGTCTCTTCGCCACCCATCACCGGCATGGTGGCGTCGAGCAGAATGGCCACGATGTCACGTCGACGTTCCCGAAAACGCTTGAGTCCGTCCCGGCCATCCTTCGCCGTAACCACACTGAACCCGGCTCGCTCCAGAGTGGCTTGTGCAACGCGGCGTACCGGCTCCCTCATCGTCGACGACCAGCACGACGCCTGAGCCCGCGTCCGACTCGGATCGCGACTCTGAGAGCAGCTCCGGCTTGGCGGAAACGGGAAGTGTCGATGACTCCGGGAACAGGATCTGTACCCCCGTGCCCGTGCCGGGCTGAGACGTCACGCGCACCGTACCGTGATGCCCGTGCATGATCCCGAGGACAGCTGCGAGCCCAAGCCCCCGACCAGTGAACCGGGTGCTGAAGAACGGATCGAACACTTTCGCGCGCGTCTCGTCGTCCATGCCCACGCCGTCGTCGGCTACCTCGAGCAGGACGTACCGTCCCTCTGCCAACTCCGCCTCGCTGGCGCCGCTCGCGAGAAAGGCACGGTCTGCGTCGATGACCGCGGTCCGGATCGTCACAGTCCCCTCTGGCCCGTCCAGAGCCTCACCCGCGTTCGTCACGAGGTTGACGAGGACCTGGCTGGATCTGAGCTACGTCCACGAAAACAGCCGTGTTCTCGGCCTCGAGCTTGAGCGCCAACCGAGCCCTCTTCGGCAGCGAGTTGTGCAGGAGCGGGAGGTTCTCCTCCACGACCCGGTTGAGGTCCAGGCTCTCGAGACGGAACTGGCCCTTGCCGGAGTAGGCGAGCAACTGGTTCGTGAGCTCGGAGGCACGAAGCGCCGAGGTGTGCAATTCCTCGATGTGCCGACGCGCCCGTGAGTCGGACGGCGTGTCCATCAACGCCAGATCGGCGTGCCCGATCAAGCTCACGAAGATGTTGTTGAAGTCGTGCGCCACTCCTCCCGCGAGGACCCCGAGGGCTCTCAAGCTGCTGCATCCGACCCATCCTCCGATTCAGCGCCTCTTGCACCAACTCGGCGTTCTTGCGCTCCGTCACGTCCGTGCCCGTCCCCGTCATTCGGACCGGGTGGCCATCCTCGGCGCGGTATACTTGCCCCTTCCCCTCGATCCAGTGGATCGAGCCGTCGGGCCAGATGATG
>CBDANQ010000021.1:0-59947 GCA_965197725.1 Longimicrobiales bacterium | reverse complement strand
TCGAGACCTGAACGAGGCAGAGCCGGTCCGCGTAGCGATGGAAGCCCGCCGCCTCGCAGTCGAGCGCGATGCGCCCCCCCGAGCGCAGGTCGTCCGCTAGGCCGCTGGCGTCGCTGTCGCTTTCGATATGGATATAGCTCATGCGCCTGCGGCGTCCCTACGTCACAATGAAAACGAACAGCGCGAAAAAAGAAACGGCGCGGGCCGTCGGGCGCCACCCCAGGGGTGTTGCCCCCCCTCCGGGTGGAGACCACAATTCGTGGACCCGCCGCCGGCGGGACCGCGTCGCCCCTTCTCCTGGTAGCGATTCATGCTCCGTACCAAGGTGGTCTGCACCCTGGGCCCCGCGAGCTCCTCACCCGAGGTGATCCTCGAAATGGTGAAGCGGGGCATGGATCTGGCGCGCGTGAACATGTCGCACGGGAGTCGCGACGATCATCGGGCCTCGATAGCCGCGGTGCGTGCGGCTTCCGGGGAAGTAGGACGTCCAGTCGGCATCATGGTCGATCTCTCGGGTCCGAAGATCCGTGTGGGCGAGCTCGAAGCTCCGTTGCGGCTCGAGGCCGGCCAGACCGTGGTGATGGCTCCGGAGAAGAGTGCCACCGGGGGAGAAATCCCGACGACGTATGCGCCACTCGCCGAGGAGATCCAGCCCGGGGACCAGGTGCTGCTCGACGACGGTCTGTTGGAACTCCGTTGCACTGGCGCGGAGGGTGATCGCACCAGGCTGGAGGTGGTTCGGGGAGGTCTGCTCAAGCCCCGCAAGGGCATCAACTTGCCGTTGGTCAACCTGCGTGCCCCTCCACCCCTCCCCTTACCGAAAAGGACCTCTCCGACCTGGACTTCGCCCTCGAAGAGGGTGTCGAGTACATCGCACTCTCGTTCGTGCGGCGTGCCGACGACGTGGTCGCCCTCAAGGCTCGCGTGAGGAACCGGGCGTTGGTCGTGTCTAAGATCGAGAAAGTCCAGGCGTTGCGCGCGATCGAGGAGATCCTACCCGAGACGGACGCCGTGATGGTTGCTCGGGGCGATCTCGGGGTGGAGCTCCCTTTCGAGCGCGTACCGCTCGCGCAAAAACGCATCATCCAACTCTCGAACTTCTACGCTCGGCCGGTCATCACCGCGACGCAGATGCTCGAGTCCATGATCGGGCATCCGCGGCCCACCCGCGCGGAGGCCTCCGACGTCGCGAACGCGATTCTCGATGGAACCGATGCTGTCATGCTGTCCGGCGAGACCGCCGTGGGAAAATTCCCGCTGAACGCGCTCGAGGCGATCGTGAATATCGGCACCGAGATCGAGCGCAGCGGGTTCCTGGAGCGTGGGCCACGTTACCTGACGCGTCCCGGGCTGCACTCGCGCGGCGGCGCTTCTCCACGCGAGCACGCAGTCGCGGCAGCGACCGTGGATGCGGTCCGCCAGGTGAATGCTCCCGCGATCATCGTGCTCACGAAGTCGGGCTTTTCTGCCCGCCTCGTCACGTCGTACCGGCCGACGGTGCCGGTCTTCGCGGTCACCCCTGACGCGCACACGCATCGCCACTTGGCCGCGGTGTGGGGGGTCCGCCCCGTGCTGGCCGAGCGACTCGAGATGACCTACGAGCGCCAGGTGGAGTTCGGACGGCAATGCGTGCTGGACAGCGGCGTCGGTGAACCGGGCGCGTCCGTCGCGGTCACCTCCGGCTTCCCGTTCCATGAGTCCGGATCGACGAACACGATGCGCCTCGAACGCCTCTGAGCTGACCTCTCTTGAAGCTGACCTTTCTCGGTACCGGCACTTCTTTCGGCGTCCCGGTCGTGGGGTGCGACTGCAACGCCTGCACTTCAGACGATGCCCGGGACCGACGCACACGCCACGGCGCGGTGGTCGACGTCGGTGGACGGCGGCTGCTCGTCGACACGCCGCCCGAGCTCCGTCTGCAACTGCTCGCCTCCGGGATCTCCGATATCGAGGCCGTGTGGTTCACGCACTTGCACGCCGACCATGTGCACGGCATCGACGACGTGCGGATCTTTACAGTTCGTGGACGGCGTGACCTGCCCGCGTACGTGGCGTCGGAGTACCGGCCCATGATCTCGCGCTACTTCCAATACATCTTCGACGACGCGTACGAACCCCCGACGGGCAGCTCGAAACCACGGGTCCAACTCAAGGAGATCGAGGCGGGCCGGCCAGTCGAGATCATAGGTCAGGACTTCATGCCCTTGGAGGTGCCTCACGGCCCGAGCTCGGTGTATGGCTTCCGTGTCGGTAGCCTCGGGTACATCACGGACGGCAAGAGCCTTCCGCCCGAGACGCTTGCGGCTCTCGAGGGAGTCAATGTGCTGGTGCTGAACGCTCTCTGGTTCGGACGTCCTCATCCGTCGCACTTCAATGTCGAAGAAGCGATCGAGGCCGCACGGGAGGTCGGCGCGGCGAGGACCTATCTGACGCACCTCACTCACAGGGTAACGCACGCGGAGCTCGAGGCGCGTCTGCCCGACGGCGTGTTGCCGGCGTATGACGGTTTGACCGTGGAGATCGACTAGTGGAAGCGATCCGGCTCGACTACGGCAACTTCATGGCGCCGCGCCTGCCCGGCGGTGTCGATCCGAGCGCGCTGTCGGCTCGCATGGCGTCGGCGTTCGAGGCGGCGCTCGCCGCGGTTTCCGCCTGGCGCGAAGAAGGCGACCTGGGCTTCCTGGATCTTCCGTATGCGACCGATAGCGCCGAGCGGGTCACCGAAGTGGCGGACCGATTCGGCCAATCGTTCGATGACATCGTGGTGCTCGGGATCGGTGGTTCGGGCCTCGGCGCCATCGCATTGCGCGACGCCTTGCTGGGACCGTTCTGGAATCAGCGTTCGGCTGAGGAGCGTGACCAGTTTCCCCGGCTTCACGTTCTGGACAATCCGGACCCGCACACCTTCCGGTGCCTGATGAAGCGAATCGACCCCGCTCGAGCGCTCTTCAACGTCGTCAGCAAGTCAGGCGCCACCGCAGAGACGATGGCTCAGTACCTGGTGGTGCGTGAGCGGCTCGATGCACTCGTGGGACCGGACGAGGCGAGGAGCCACTTCCTTTTCACGACGGATTCCACCATTGGCCCGCTGCGGCAGATCGGCGACGCCGACGGGATTGCGATGCTGCCCGTGCCGGACAACGTGGGTGGGCGCTTTTCGGTCCTCTCGCCGGTCGGACTTCTGCCTGCCGCGGTGTGCGGCGCCGACATCGGGGCGTTGCTCTCGGGAGCGGCCGAGATGGAGTCCCGGTGCCGCTCGAACGCGCTGAACTCGAACCCGGCGGGAATGCTCGCGTGTTTGTTGCACCACGCGGACACGGGACAAGGTCGTCCGATCCATGTGATGATGCCTTATGCGGACCGGCTGCGCTCGACCGCGCTCTGGTTCCAACAGCTGTGGGCCGAGAGCCTGGGCAAGAGCACGACGCTTTTTGGAGAAGACAAGCCCACCGGCCCGACACCGCTCGCCGCGCTGGGTGCGACCGATCAGCATTCGCTACTCCAGTTGCTGATGGAGGGCCCGGCCGACAAGGTCGTGCTGTTTATCGGAGTCGACAATCCCGAGGCCTCCGTGCGCATCCCGGGGCGGCATTCCGAAATCGACGCGCTGTCGTACCTCGGCGGTCACTCCCTCGGTGAGTTGCTGGCCGCGGAGCGCACCGCGACGGCCGAGGCCCTGCGGCGTGCGGGGCGTCCCAATGCGACGATCCACCTACCCACCGTCAACGCCCAAGCGCTCGGCCAACTCATAATGCTGTTGCAGGTCGCCACCGTGCTCGCGGGTTCACTCTACGGCGTGGATCCGATGAACCAGCCTGGCGTCGAGCTCGGGAAACAACTCACCTATGGGCTCATGGGGCGAAGCGGTGTGCCAGCCCCCGAGATCGCCGAGGCCGACCGGCGTTGGGTGTTGTGAGCGCTTGCAACTCATGGTCGGACTGGTAGATAGCTCGTGCCGGCGCCGTTAGATTCGAATCGAGAGTTGGGGTCATTTCGAGCCCGGCTGAGAATGGCGGGGAGGCAGGCATGCGTGATCACGACGAGGTTCCCTACATCGTCATCGAAAAAGATGGCAGCAGCCAGGTCGGCTCCTTCGTCATAGGAGCGCTCGTGGGTGCGGGGTTGGCGTTGCTGTTCGCCCCCAAGTCGGGGGCGGAGACGCAGGAAGAGTTGAAGGAGCGCGCGCGGCGTCTTCGCGGTACCGCCGAGGAGCGGATGCGCGAGGCCCAGAAACAGCTGGAGGAGCGGTTGGACGTCGCTCGAGAGGGTGTGCAAGAGCGGGTTGAGTCGGTCAAGAGCGCGTTGGACGCTGGCCGCGAGGCCGCGCGCGAGGCGCGCGGCGAGCTCGAGAAGAAACTCGAGACCTCCAAGGCGGCGTATCGCGCGGGCATCGACGCCGCTCGGGAAACCGTCGCCGGTGCCGAGGGTGACGAAGACGCGGAGGCAGGCGACTGATCCCCTCCCTTTGGGAGTTCCTCCGCCGCGTCTGGCAGAAGTCCGCCGAGGATGAAGTCTTCTTCATGGCCGGCGCGATCGCCTTCAACGTGCTCGTCGCGCTCGTGCCGCTCTTGATCCTCGGCATTGGGCTTACCGGGTACATGCTCAGCGCTCGCTTCGGTGACCCGACGGACGCGGTGCTCTCGCTCGTTGCGGACAACCTTCCCCAAGCCGGCGACGGGGTCGCGCTTGTCGAGGCGTTTCGTACACCCGTGTCCTCGCTCGTCGAGAGACGCACGGGCTTCACGGTGCTCGGCGCGTTTTTCCTCGTCTGGATCAGCACCAGGCTCGTCGCAACCCTACGCATCGCTCTCCGGGAGATCTTCGACATCGGACAGCAGCGCGGAGTCCTGATGGGCAAGCTCTTCGATATCCAGGCGGTCCTGATTGGCGTCTCACTGCTGACGCTGAACCTGGGAGTGACCGTAGCGTTCGAGGCCACGATGGACTACGGCGTCGGGATCGTCGGCGTCGATGGCAACACGTTCTCGCTTGTGGAGCGCTTGCTCGGGCACGGGCTCGCGCTCGGCTCCATCTAGACCCTCTTCCTCATCGCTTACCGATACCTGCCGGCACGCCGGATTCCCTGGCGGACCGCGTGGGTCGCGGCGACGTTCTCCGCGCTCCTGCACGAGGCCCTCAAATGGGGCTTTTCCTGGTACGCGACGGAGATCGCGGACTACGGATCCGCGCTCGGGAATCTCGCAACCGTCGCGGTGCTGTTTTTCTGGATCTATTACGGGGCGATAGTGTTTATTTTGGGCGGCGAAGTAGCCCAGGTATACACCATGCGAAACGCGAGTCGAGCAGGAGTGATGAGCTTCGAGGCCGCGCCGTGAGAAGGCTGATCGTGTACGCCGCGGGCATTGCGGCGATGACCCAGCCCGCGTCCGCTCAGCTCTTCGACTCCGGCAACGGCGACTTCTCGTTCTCCTGGGATGCGGTAGAACGCGAGGTCGTGGCCGATCGTCCCCTCGTGCGGCACCACGGCCCATACGTCGTGGTGCATCTGGCGGAGAATCGCGTGTTCGTCTTCGAAGGAGCCCGCTCGCTTTGGTCGGCACCGGCCGGCACAGGCACCGGATTCCGGCTCGACACCGAGCGACATCGGTGGAAGTTCTCGACACCGCGCGGGCTGTTCCGGATCCAGCGCATGGAAAAGGATCCTCTCTGGGAGGCGCCCGACTGGCATTTCGTCGAGGCGGGCCTTCCGATTCCGCCCGACAACGATCCTTCTCGTCTCATGCCGGGCGTGATGGGAAATACCGCGATCTACCTCGGCGACGGCATCGCGATTCACGGGACGAGTCAGCCTGAGTTGCTGCTCGACCCCGACCCGGAAGCGCGGCGCGTGTCGCACGGCTGCATCCGGCTCACCAACGAGGCCGCGCGCACGCTGATGCACATGGTCGACATCGGTACACCGGTCCTGGTCTTCTGACGATGGCCCGCGATGCGTCCGAGCCGGGGAGAAAGGTTGTCGCACGGAATCGAAAGGCTCGGCACGAGTTCAAAATCCTCGAGACGTTCGAGGCCGGTATCGAGCTGAAGGGTCCCGAAGTGAAGTCTCTGCGAGCCGGGAACGTCTCCTTCCAGGACGCGCACGCGCGTGTGCAACGCGGGGAGTTGTGGCTGCACAGCGTGCACATCAGCCCCTACGAACAGGCGAACCGATTCAACGTAGATCCGGTCCGCGCCCGGCGACTCCTCTTGCACCGTCAGGAGATCCGGCGTCTGGTCGGCAAGATCAAAGAGAAAGGGCTGACGATCGTCCCGCTGGAGATCTACTTTTTGCGGGGCTATGCCAAGGTCGGCCTGGCGCTCGCCCGCGGAAAGAAGTTGTACGACAAGCGCGAGGACCTGAAGCGGAGCCAGCAAGACTTGGAGGCGAAACGCGCGATGGAGGCTCGATGACAGATGAGCGTCCGATGAGGCGAGATGTGGTGGGACGCATTGGGCTTGTCGTCGTGACGCTTCTTGCCACGGTGGCGGTGCGTCCGCTCGTGGGTCAGGGGGTCCCTGAGCTGACGATCGAGCGTGCCGAAGGCGCCGTGGACGTGCGGGCACTCGATCTCGAAATGGGCTTCGCCGCGGTCCGCCTGACGCTCTTCGAGGAACTCGGTTGGGCCGTGGCGGAGCTCGACGGGGCGATCGCGATGCTGGGACCGTACGGGGTCGCGATGTCACTCACGATCGGATCTCCATTCTTCACCTGGGACGACGAGGTGCTACAGCTCGCGGACGTTCCATATCGCGACGCCGGAGAGACCCTGGTTCCGGTCCAGCTGCTCGCGGATTTCCTCCCCAAGCGCTTGCCTGAGCTGTACTCCTTCGACGGGCCCACTCTGACACTGCAGGCCGCGCAGGCCGAGGATTGGCCTGGCACGACCGTGGTGCGGTTGCGTCCGGGCACCGAGACGCCAGGGAGTTCTGACTCGATCGGGGAAGGGACGGACACGGCCGGTGCGGCGCCTGTGACTATCGGAATGCCGCCCCTCGCGGGGCCTGGTGCGGGACGCTACGAGGGTCCGCGGGTCGTGGTGGTCGATGCCGGGCACGGCGGGGGTGATCCGGGAGCTCTCGGCCTGAGAGGAGTCCGCGAAAAGAGCGTCGCTCTGGGTATCGCGCGAGCGATCGCCGACCTGCTCGAGCGCGAGCCCGACTTCGAGGTGTATCTCACGAGGGACGACGACACGTTCGTGCCGATCTGGGACCGCGGCGATCTCGCGACCGAATGGAAAGAGGACCGCCCCGCAGTCTTCATTTCGATCCACGCGAACTCGTTTCCGACCCACCGCTCGGCGCGCGGATTCGAGACCTATTTCTTGGCCGAAGCGAGAAACGATCACGAGCGTAGGGTCTCGGCAATCGAGAATGCGCCTCTGAGCGCCGGGGGGCAGGCCGTTGACGCGGATGCGGAGCCCGACCTCGAATTCATCCTGCGGGAGCTGAAGGCTCTCGATCATCAACACTGGTCTTCGATGCTCGCTGAGATGGTCCAGACGGAGATGGCCAAGTTCCATCCGGGCCCAAACCGTGGCGTGAAGCAGGGCCTGCTCGCGGTACTCACCAACGCGTTGATGCCCTCTGTGCTGGTCGAGGTCGGCTACCTGTCGAACGAGGACGAGGGGCCGCTGCTCGGCCAACCCACTTTTCAGGATGAAGCCGCGAGATCGATCACCCGCGCAGTCGTCAGGTTCTTCGAGCGGTACCCTCCAGGCAGCGGAACCGGAGGACCGGGAGACGGCGTGTGAGCCGGCGCGGCGCCGGCTTGCTCGGCGTCATGCTCTTTACAAGTGGGTGTGCGTACTACAACGCCATCTACAACGCGGAGCGGTCCTACGACGAAGCGGAAGCTCATCGCCGAGCCGGTCGCGACTCGCTCGCGAGCCAACGGTACCAAGATGTGGTCCGGAAGGCTGCCCGTGGGTACCGCAGAGACCCGGAAGGGGAATGGGGGGATGATGCGCGCTTCCTGCTCGGCCGAGCGCGCCTTCGCCTCGGCGAGATCAGAGCCGCGCGTGCGGCGCTAGAGGAGGCGGCGGAGCGGTCGGAGAATGCCGAGATGCGCCTCGCGGTCCTCGTCTACCTCGCCCTCGCGCACGTGGAATCCGGGGACCTGCAAGCTGCGCTACCCCTCGTCAATCGTGCGTTGAGCGGATTGAGCGTCGGACCCGCTCTGGCCCAAGCGCACCTGCTTCGCGGTCAGATCCTGCTCTCCCAAGGCCAGGCGGACAACGCGTGGTCCGACTTGGATCGAGCGCGGCAGCTCGACCGGCGCGTTCGCGTCGAGGCAGCGCTGACCCGACTGCGTTGGGCGATCCATTACGATGAGCGCCCGCGCGCGGGAGAGGCCTTCACGCTCTTGCTCTCGTATTCGGAAGCCGGGGAGCGGCTGGATACGGTAGTCGCGCTCGCCAACCGAGCCGCGGAGGAATGGAGTCCAGGCGGGGTTGCGAGGCTCCTGTCGGGCGCGGATACCGCGCGCTGGGGAAGGGCCGGGCGTGGTCGGATCGCGCTCGGCAGGGCTCGCCTGTTCCATCGGGGGGGTGACACCGCCGCGGCCAGCGCAGCCGCATGGGCCGTCGCGCGCGGGGTAGGGGTGGCAGCTGCCGAGGCGCGGGTCCAAATCGCGCGGTGGCGCCTGGAACTGGCATATGACCTCGCCGCGCTCGTGGAGGTTGAGGAGATCCTGTTGCCTGCCGAAGAACATCAGGGTGTGGCGCCGCTGCTCGACGCTTTGGGCGTGCTCGACGACTTCACGAGCCTGGGACTAACGGATCCGCTCGGGTGGTTTGCGGCGGCTGAGATCGCGCGGGACGACCTGGAGGCGCGTCCGTTGGCACGAGGCCTGTTCCTCGCCTATGCCGACGCCGATCCGGACGATCCTTGGGTGCCGAAGGCACTGCTTGCGGCGCTCGCCGTTGCGTCCGACGACACCGACCGTGCCTGGCTCCTGGGGCGTCTGGAGACGCATGCCGTGAGCCCTTACGTTCTGGCCGCCCGGGGCGCGCCCGCGCCGGGCTTCGAAGCGCTCGAGGAGGATTTGGCGCTGCGGCTGAGGGAGATGAAGAACCGATGAGGTTGGAGACCGAGCTGTTCGGCGTCCGCTTCCAAAATCCGGTGCTTCTGGCGGCAGGCACGTGCGGTTTCGGTCAAGAGGTGAGTGAGGTCGTCGATCTGGAATCGCTCGGCGGCTTCGTCACCAAGTCAGTGACGGTGGAGCCGCGCGAAGGGAACGCGGCGCCCCGTGTGACCGAGTTCGGCGGGGGGATGCTCAACTCCATCGGTCTCACGAATCCAGGCCTCGCAGGTACCAAGCGTGACAAGCTGCCCTGGTTACGAAGCAACGTGCGCAACGCTCAGGTCCTCGTGAGTCTCGCTGGTCATACGGTCGAGCAGTACTTCGAGCTGATCGAGGGCCTCGACGGCGAAGACGGCTTTCTAGGCTTCGAGGTGAACTTGTCGTGCCCCAACGACGCCAAGCGAGGAGGACCGCCCTTCGCGCTCGACGCCACGGCCGTCGCCGAGATCCTCGCGGGGTGCCGGGCGCGAACCCAGCGGCCGCTTCTCGCCAAGTTGACCCCGAATGACCCGGACTTGGCCGGGACCGCGCGCGTCGCCACCGACTCGGGTGCCGATGGACTCACGCTCGTGAACACTCTCCCCGGTATCCTGCTACGCGGTGATACGGGCGAGCCCGAGTTGGGAGCAGGGCTGGGGGGAGTGAGTGGTCCCGCGCTCAGACCGGTCGGCTTGAGGGCGGTGCAAGAGGCTCGGAAGGCGACGAACCTGCCGCTCCTTGGCGTCGGTGGGGTGCTGGCCGCGGAGGACGCGGTCGCCTATGCTCGTGCGGGGGCCTCGCTCGTTCAGCTCGGGACCGCGACATTTGCTGCGCCCCGCGCGGCACAGAGGGTCGTCGCCGGCCTCGCGCGGTGGGGACGCCGGCACCGAGTCAGCGCGTGGACGGACCTTGTGGCGGGAATCCCCCAACCGAGAAAGTGCGTGGCAGAAGTAATCGTGGCGCTGGACTACCCGTCGGCCGACGAGGCGCTCGCGATGGTCGAGCAGCTGGCTCAACCCGCGACGTTCTACAAGGTCGGACTCGAGCTGTACACTCGTGGTGGCCCCAGCTTCGTAGAGTCGCTAGCGGCGCTGGGCAAGCGGGTCTTTCTCGACCTCAAGCTACACGATATCCCCAATACGGTCGCGGGCGCCGTGCGCTCCGCTTCGGAGTTGGGCGTGGACCTTCTGACGGTGCACACCGCAGGGGGCCCCGCGATGCTCGAAGCGGCGGCAGGGGCATCGGGACCCCACATGAGGATTCTCGGCGTAACCCTACTCACCTCTTTCACGCCGGCCGAGCTGGAAGTCGTTTGGGGAAGGGAGATCGGATCGATTCGCGAGGAGGTCGGGCGACTTACCGATCTGGCTGTCGCGTGCGAGCTCGACGGCGTTGTCGCGTCGGCCGTTGAGGCCTCATGGATACGGAACCGCGTCGAGCAGGACTTCCTGATCGTCACGCCCGGAATCCGGCCCGCGGGCGCTGATCGTGGCGATCAGAGGCGGGTAGCCACGCCCGCCGATGCGGTTTCGGCGGGTGCCGACTACCTGGTAGTCGGGCGGCCGGTCACGCAGTCCGACGATCCGGTCGCGGCCCTAGCGGCGCTGCTCGCCGAGCTGACGGAAGGGCAGCCCAGCGAGGCATGATCCGCCACACTCACAGCGAATCGAAGTGCAAGACGGGGGTCGGATGACTCTTAGAGTCCACGACACCGCCAAGCGATCATTCCAGGACTTCGAGCCGCTCGAGGCCGGTACCGTACGCGTGTACGGCTGCGGTCCAACGATCTACGACCACGCGCACATCGGCAATTTCCGAACATTCCTCTTCTTCGACCTGGTGCACCGATATCTGGAGTGGAGCAGGTACGACGTTCACTTCGTCATGAACCTCACGGACGTGGACGACAAGGTCATCGAGTCGGCCGTCGAGTCGGGGATGACGGTCACCGAGAAGACGACACCCTTTGGCGAGGTCTTTCTTGCGGACTCGAGGACTCTCGGCATCCGCCCGGCCGAGTGCTATCCCAGGGCGACGGACTACATTGACAGGATGGTCGACTTCGTGCAGCGCTTGGTCGACGGTGGGCACGCATATCGCGCGGACGACGGAGCGGTGTACTTCTCGATTGCGAGCTTTGCGGAGTATGGGAAGCTGAAGGGCATCGACACCTCGACGCTCAAGGTGGGCGCACGCGTCGCGCACGACCAGTACGACAAGGAGGATGCCCGCGACTTCGCGCTCTGGAAGGCCGCGACGGCCGAGGACGAGCAGGTCGAGGCCGCGTGGGACTCGCCATGGGGCCGGGGTCGGCCGGGTTGGCATCTCGAATGCTCGGTGATGAGCACGACCGAGCTAGGCGACACCCTCGACATGCACCTGGGGGGTGAGGACCTCGTCTTCCCCCATCATGAGAACGAGATCGCACAGTCCGAGGCTGCGACCGGGCGTCCTTTCGTTCGCAACTGGATGCATGTGAAGCACCTGTTCGTCGAAGGCAAGAAGATGTCGAAGTCCCTCGGCAACTTCATCACGCTGCGTGAGCTGTTCGACGAAGGTCACGACCCCGCGGCGATCCGGCATCTGCTCATCTCGTCGCACTACCGTGGAGACCTGAACTTCACGCGCCAGGGTCTGGAGGCCTCGGGCGCCGCATTGCAGCGCCTGCTCGACTTCGAGAGCCGCTTGAAGGGGATCGAGGTGGATGCCACGGCGGATCCGTCGGGGCTTCCCGAAGCCGCGAGGCAGGCGCTGGAGTCATTCCGTGCCGCCATGGACAACGACTTCAACTCGGCTGACGCTCTCGCGGTGGTCTTCGTGTTCGTCAGCTCGGTGAACGGCGCGTTGGACCACCACGGGGCGATTTGTGCCTCGGATCGTGATGCCGCGCTCGACGCGCTCCATTCTATGGACGCGGTGCTCGCGCTACTCGAAGTCGCGCACGCCTCCCGGGTAATCGACGATGATCTGGCTGCCTACGTCGAGCGGAGGATCCAGGAGCGTGCCGAGGCGAGGGCGAACAAGGACTTTGCGACCTCGGACGCGATCCGGGACGAACTGGCGGGCAAGGGAATCATCCTGGAGGACGGTCCGGGCGGGACGCGCTGGAAGGTGGTGGGAGGTAGATCGTGAGACGAGACCCCGAGGGTCCTGTCGGCGCGTGGGAGGAGCTCGAGCGCCGTCGCGTACTTCGAGTCGCGGCGGCCTATGTGGCCGCGGCGTTCGCCGTTGTCCAGGCCGCAGAATTGTGGCTGCCCGGCCTCGGCGCGCCCGCCTGGACCCTCCGTCTCGTGCTGGGTGTGGCGGTGCTGGGGTTTCCGGCCGCGATCGTGCTGGCGTGGATCTACGATGTTTCGCCTGAAGGCATCGAGAAGACGCCGGAGGATGCAACCGCCGACCCCTCGTACGACGCGGGTCCGGGAAGGCTTTGGGCCACGTTCGTGCTGGCGGCCGGCGCGATCGGTGCCTTGCTCTGGACGATGGGTCGCTGACCCGTAGCTTTCTTGCCCACGCTGGCGTAGCTCAACTGGTAGAGCAGCTGATTTGTAATCAGCAGGTTGGGGGTTCGAGTCCCTTCGCCAGCTTCAGTAACTGCAACGTTTAGGAGCTATTCGGCTTCTCAGAACCTGGCTAAGTCTTCCATGAGTCTTCCGTTGGACGGTGTAAAAGCGGAAGAATGGGACGGTTGAGGCTGAAAGCAGACTGTGGCGACGCTCTCTCGCCAGCGGACGCGGCGCGCTGATTGCGCTCCCGATGCACGCCTTGTCCGGGTCCCATATCCGACTTGTGGAGACCCCCGTCCCCCCCATCCAGCAGCTTATACGAACCATCCTGTAGCCCTGTTAGGTAGTGCGAGGCGTCGAAATCCGTCCCCACGCATCTATCGCGAACGGCAGCAGGCCCCTTTTTGGCCGTGCACCGCTTCCTCCTCGGCGTGTCTTCTGCTTGGCTCGCTTGCCTTGAGCCGAAGACGAGTGTCTGGTTCGGAAAGGCAGACTAGCGTCCAGGCCCGCTCCGCCAGACTCCCGTGATGGGTCCAAAATGGGACGCGGCCGGCGACAACATGATCTCAAAGGGCTCCCCGCCCGCGCCGGTCGAGACACGCGCGCTCCCGTCGTCGAGGGAGACCTCCGCACCCGAGACCGGGCGGCCGGTGATCGCGTCGACGACTCGCCCGGTGATGGAGAGGGCGGCCTGGGCGTGGAGCGAGCGCGGACGACGCAGGGCGGCGGCACAAGTGCGAGCAAGAGCGCGACTCGCGCTCGGGCGTGGTACATCGTGAGGCGGGATCTCACCTTCGCGCCCCTATGAACGCGGGCGTCGTCCGAGGGCTTTCTTCGCTCCTGGTCGAATCCGACTGGATCTTCACTCGGGCTAGCTCCGCCGCCTCTCCGCTCCTCTGGGCGAGGTGAAGCTTAGCATCCCTGCACGCGTCGACCTTCTTCTTTCCACGGTAGGCGGCCCAGCTGGAGAGCGCCACCGACGCCACCGCGATCCCGATGACCGCCTTCGTATCGTCATCGTCGAGCTCGTTTTCACCTGACTCGTCTTCGTCCGACTCGTCTTCGTCTGACACGACTATCCCGAGACCAGCCAGGCTCAGGCCGCCCCATATCACGTCGAGCATCGGCAGCGCCCTGGACTCTGTACAACTGAAATACTCCAGGCTCTCGTGCCCCGCCGGCGGCCCGCTCACGAGCAACAACCCGCAGCCCCCGGCCGACAAGGAAAACCACGCGACCAAGGCGGAGCGAGTGAGAGATCGATGGCGCATGGTACCTCCAAGAATCGATGGCATTGGGGCGCTCGGCTCAACGTTGGATCCGCGAGTAGAGTACATTCGTGAGGCCTGCTGCCCAGTGGGTTCGTGCATCCACCCTGAGGAGCAGGCTGGTCCACGGTTTTGTGACAGATCGCGCAGGGTCGGTGGGTCTCCCGCCGGCTCTCACTGGAACCCTCGGTCTGGCGGCGGACTACACTCATCGAAGGCGTGGTCGCGCCTTCGTTCGTGATCTGCCGAGGGTCGAGGGTCGCTCATGTCCGTCCCGCTAGCACTGCTGCTCGTCGTTCAGGTCGCTCAGTCCAGCGTGAGCGGCACGGTCCGTGACGAGCTCACCGGTCATCCGCTGGCGGACGCGTTGGTCACTCTTTCCGATCTCGACCGGGAGGTTCTGACCGACCGCGAGGGTCGTTTCGATTTTCACGAGCTATCCCCGGGGCCACACCACGTCACCATCGCGCGTCAGGGCTTCGAATCGCGTACGCTCCATGCGCTCGTCCCACGTGCCGGCCAGGTCGAGCTGAACGTCGCCCTCCAGCCAGCTCCGGTGGAGCTCGACGGCCTTGTCGTCGCGCCGCGATTGGCGATCCGCGGTGTAGAGGACTTACGGCCGACCGGCGGACCAGCTGAGGCGATCAGTCTCGCGGCCGTCCGCAATCATCCGCTGCTCGCCGAAGCGGACGTATTCAGGGTATTGGAGGGCGGGGACGTCGCCGTGTTGCCGGAGTCGCCTGCTGGCCTTCACGTGCGAGGAGGCGCTTCCAGCCACATGGCGTACGAGATCGATGGTATCCCCGTTCTCACGCCGCTCCATGCAGCGGGCCTCTTCAGCGCTTGGAATCCGGACGCGCTCACCAGCGTCTACCTGACCCGCGCATCCGGCGGCGTGCTACCCAGCCTGTCGGGCACGGTGGTCGGCGTGACAAAGGCCGCTGGGAGCGTCGCGCGTGGGACCGCGGCCGTGAGCACCACTCATGCTCGCATAACGGTCGACGGACCGCTCTCCTCAGGCGGCATGGGCTACGTATTCAGCGTTCGAAGGGGTTTTCCGAGCGGCGTCTCCACTCGGCGCGATCCGGCCAAGATCCGGGGCGAGTCGGGAGACGTGCTGGCGAAGGTCGAGTTCCAGCTCCTTGGCGGTGGCCTAAAGGTCCTTGGATACGAGAGCGAGAACGAGCTCACGTCGGGCGCGATCGCAGAACCCCTACTCGATGCACTCCCAGTCACTCGTAACGGATTCGAGTGGCGGACTCAGTCCTTCGGGGCGACGTGGGACAAGACCCTTGGGTTCTGGCAAGTATCCGTCCGAGCTTGGGACTCCCGGGGCGCGGGCTATGCGTCGCTGCTGACTGAAAGCGGGGATGCGAATGAGGTGCGCAATGACCGATCCGAGCGTGGCGTCATGGCGACGCTCACCCGGCCGGCCGAATGAGTCGGCTTTCCTCGTGGGAGCACGACTGACCAGGGGATCGACTCTATATCACAGCGGTTCGTCCGACCGCTTCGAATCGGTGGGAGTGCTCTCGACCGGAGCGCTTCTTCTCGGCTACGAGGCCGCAGTCGCGAGCGGAGCTCGGCTCCGTGGGGAAGTCGACGTGACCGCCTCGTCGCTCGGTACGAGAGTCTCCCCAGTGCTCACGTTGCAATCGCGCCTCGGTCGAGCGGTCACGTTGTCGGCCGCCGTATCGAGGCGGCATCAGTTTGTGCAATCCATGCGAAATGAAGAGACGGTGCTCGGGGCCGTTTTCCCGGCCGACCTCTTCGTTTCGGCGGGAGCCGCCGGGGTGCCCACGGCCCGGGCCGACGAGGCGACCCTCCGGGCGGAGTACCGTCCACTACCAGGTCTGGGCATCGTAGGTCGAGCGTACGTGCGGGCCCTCGAGTCGGTCATTTTCGTCGCGTCGCGCACGGGGTCCTTGTTCTCGTCCGGCGCGTTCGACGTGGGGTCGGCAGACGTCAAGGGGATCTCTGTCGACGCCGCCCTGAGTGGCTCACGGTACGGGGTGGTCGCCAGCTACGGGTTCCAGCGAGTCCGAAACCGAGTGCCAGAGCGCGCCTACGTACCGTCCTACGCGCCGGCACACCGAGCGCAGATGGGC
Organism: Longimicrobiales bacterium; assembly: GCA_965197725.1. GTDB lineage: Bacteria > Gemmatimonadota > Gemmatimonadetes > Longimicrobiales > Gaopeijiaceae > UBA1138. Next base: position 44,007 of record CBDANQ010000021.1, on the reverse strand, counting down.
GTTGTCTACCACGTATCGCCGACAATGTCCTTGCGCCTGGCCACCACGGGTATCTGGGGCCGGAGCGCGACCGCCCTCCTCGGAGCGATCGAGTGGGAGGCTTGCAATCTGGCCGAGGGCGGCTGCGAGCTCGCAGGGGCTCCACCCCACGGGGAAGCGCTGGGCGAGAGCCGACCGGGCCCCTACATGAGAACCGACCTCGGGCTCCGGAAGCACTGGCACGTCGGATTCGCCGGTCGAGACGCGATGCTCGCGGTGCACGCCACGCTCGCGAACATCCTGAACCGTGCCAACACGCTGAACTTCGTTATCGACCCGCTCACTGGCTCAGCTGATCCGATCGACATGCTGCCCTTTTCCCCGCTCGTGATTGGGTGCGAGCTGGCGTTCTAGCCGGCGCCCGCAGGGCTCAGGTGTCACAAGACCACTACCTGAAGTGCTCTTGGGCCGTGGAAGCGACTTCTCAGTGGATAACATGACCGAACTGTCGCATGCGCCGGTATTCGGTGAGCGCGGAGCCCGCTCAATAGGGGAGGAAGGCCCAGCTCGGTCCGAATCGAGCAAACGGGACAAGTTCGTCGTGCTCTTCCACGAGTCCTTCGAGCCGCTATACCGTTACCTCAACCGCTTGTCTGGGGACCACGATCTCGCGTCAGAGCTCGCGCAGGATGCGTTCGTGCGGCTGTACAGGCGGCGGTCGCTCCCGGACGACCCGAATGCATGGCTCTTTACAGTGGCAACGAATCTATTTCGAAATGCCAAGACGAAGCGCGGGAATCGTGCGCGCCTCCTAACTCCCCAACGAGGCCTGTGGGCTCACTCGGACCCCGTCAAGGCTCCCGACGAAGAGAGCGAGGCCGAAGAGGCCAGGCGACGCGTCCGGCTCGCCCTGGATGGACTGAAGGACCGGGAAAAGAGCCTGCTCCTCCTGGCGGCTGAAGGACACAGCTACCGGGAGATTTCGGCGATTCTCGGGCTGGGTCAGACGAGCGTCGGGACGCTCTTGCGCCGCGCCAAAGAGGCGTTCCGCGCAGCCTACAAGGAGGCTCCGAATGCACCTTGACCGAGACACTCTGGAGAGGCTGCTGAGCGGTGGCCTCGGGCTTGAGGAGCAGATCACAGCCGAGGACCACCTGGAGTCGTGCGATACGTGCCGAGGCCGGCTCGAAGAAAACGAACTCTTCCAAGTGCTCGCGTACTTGGACCATCCGGTCCCGGCGGTGAACCCTGGCGACCTCATCGCGCGAGCGGAGCGGCGGCGCCCGGCCGGCTTCGGCCGCTGGGCCGCAGCGGTGCTGCTGACATTCGGGGCAGCGGGCGCTGTCTACGCAGCCCCCGGTTCGCCCGTGCCACGGTGGATCGAAGCCTTGAGCGGCGTCTTCAGTCACGGAGCCGGCCGGGTTCCCGAGAGCCGGGCGGCATCCCCCGACGTTGCGGGCATCGTGGTTCCGTTCGACGAAAGGCTGGCGATCGAGCTCCCACCGCAGCAGTCCGGAACGATCAGCATCGTCCTCGTCGAAGCGTCCGAAGTGACGGTGGAGGCAGCGAACGGGCCGGTGACGTTCGACTCGCGTGCCGACCAGCTCGTCGTCGAGGCGGCGACCACAACGGACTTCCGGATCACGATTCCCCGGGACGCGCGGCGGATCGAGGTGTTCGTGGGGGAAACGGCGGTGTTTCGACTCGCAGCCGGGCAGATCGCGACTACCGCTCGCCATGACGCCCCCGGACGCTACTCGGTCGCTTTCTCGGACGTGAGGTAGGTGCGGGTGGCGCGCCTGCCCCTCGCCCAGGTGACGAAACGAGTGCCTCACGTGCTTCAATGCACGAGGCGCGTCCCTTACCTCGTGGTGACGTCGCTGCTACTGGCCGGTTTCATGCCCCCGGGTGTGCGCTGCCAAGTTGCACAGCGCGTCGATTCGGTGGGCGGTGCTGTCGACGTCTCCCCAGGGCGCCCCTATCCCGATCTGGGAAAGCGACGCGAAATCACCCTCTCGAGCGTGGGCGCGGGCCTCCTGGCCGCTCGCTATCTGGTGCCGGTCGCCGGTGGTGCCGTACCCCGAGAGGGGTTGGACCCGATCGAGATCGCATGGTCCCTCGACCGCGGGATCATCGGCCACCAGAGCCTAAGCGCGGATCGAGCCAGCGATTGGACGGCTGATGCAGCCGTCGCATTGCCGCTAGGCCTCACAGAACACCTGCTGCGACGGCCTAGCGCGAGCAGGATCGAGCGGGCCGGCATCGGATTCTTGGGGGGAGCTCTGGCCGGCGCAACGTCGGCGCTGCGTGTTCAGGCAGGCCAGCACTTCCCGTCGGATGTGATCGTAGGCGCTGGAATCGGCATTGTGACCGGAGTGGCGGTTCCGCTGCTACATCGCGGTAAGCAACGCCTGCCGTCTTCGAATGCGTGGCTGGAAATGATGGCGGGCCTGCTTGCCGGCACACTCTTTGGCGTCATGATGGCGCAGGGATACTGACTCACGATACCAGGCGAACCGACATGGAGTCGATCCGAGCGTGAACCGGTGAGTTCGCAGGCGTTAGTGTGGCCTCAAGCCCGCCAAAGCGTCGCATCCTGCCTGATGAAGCGAGCCGGTCTCAGCCTGAGGTACTCTCGGTTCTGAGCGACGGCGAAGATGACTCCCGCGAAACGAAACTCTGAGCCCCGCCATACGAACCCTGGCCCACCGCTCAGCCCGCCCAGATCCGCGTGCTCGTCCATCCGGTGGGGGCCGCTGCCTTCGATCCAATACTCCCAGCCAAGTCCGCAGACGATGTTCTCGATACCGACGTCGATCACGCGCGTCGTCCCGAGAGTAAAGACGCCGAGGTCCCAGTCGGAGTCAGAGCTCAACGCGCGATAGAAGCTGGGGTATCCGCCCAAGGCGATGGGCTCTCCGGGTTCGGCGGTTCCGAGGGGCCACACGGCCGGCTCGAAGAACTCGAGCTCACGGGACCCGGTCGACAACCATTCCGGGTCTACATCGTCTAGATCGAGGACCGCGAGATCGAGAATCGGGTCCTCGGAAACGAGTCGATCCACGGGGTCCAGCTCATGGTCACCTGCTTTGAACGCACGGCTCGGGCTCATCAGCCGCTGCTCCCGATACGCTTCGATTACGTGATGGCAGGTGACGCCGACACGCCGACCTGGAAGCTGGAGGAGCGTCATCGTGCCATTATTCGTGGCGACCGGATCGACGGTGCCCGACGCGTCACCGAGGGACACTGGGGTGACGAAGCGCATCGGGAATCGAGCAAATTCGCCCCCTGGCGGGCCGACGTCCGAGAGTCCATTGGGCACTTCTGTCAACCGCGAGGGCACAGTGTTTCTTCAGCCTCTCGAACGAATCTGCGATTCTGCCGTGTGCCCAATCTGCCGACCCCGAGCGATGCGCGCGACCCGCACGCTCTCCCGCGACAGCAGTAATCGGTTCAGGGTGCAGCAGCGAGCCTTCACACACCGCCGAGCAAATCGGTGACGAAGAGGACGACGCGGATCAGCCATCCATCATACCCGACCCAGTCGAGGAGTCACTTCCGTCTCTCGACGTGGTGAAGATGTCAGGGTTATCGGGACGCGAGGATGGCGAGATGGGGAGGCTTGGCCTGGGCCTTGTCTGGCCCTCGGCGCATGGGCTCGCGCGCTGGCACTGGGATCGGCAGATTGGTCGTGCCGGTGCTGGATGGAGGACCTCCAACCGTGGAATCTGAGTCGCAAGACGATGCACGAACGGGATCAACCGCGACAAGCAGCTCCCGGCCGATGAGGCCGGATGTCACTCCGGAGCGGCCCGGGACGGGCCGCCCCGAAGTTGCGGGGCCTTAGGAAACCGTCGCGAACGAAATGCCCAGCGTGGCACCGATAGTCCAGTCCACGACAGCTCCCGGCCACGTGTGAAGAGGATCGGTTGACCGCAGCTGGCGGGAACCGACGGCCACCGCGATCAGGGTCACATCACTCAGCTCAGCCCTCAGGTGGCCGGGGATCTTGAAGCGCGCCGTGCTCAGCCCCGTGACGTTGCCGAGGGGCCAACGGCCCACAGTCGTAGTCTCTACGTAGATCCGCATGTCCAACCAGTTGTTGTTCCTCACGTGCACCGTGACCGGCTGGCCGACTCGGTCAGGAGCCCGTTCGTCTTGGGCGGCTGGAACGCCCTGTTCCTGGGTCTGTGCCTGTAGTGGCACCCCCGCCAAACCTCCGACGCATAGTGCTAGTAATGCCGTGTAGAGCGTTCGCCTGATCATTGTAGTCACCCCTCACCAAATCTATGGTCAACCGCCGGCTCGCCGACGGTACTGGTCGTCTACCAGTTGCCAGTGAGTGAGCCAAGGGCGGAATTCGTTACACTCGTCACGTGGCACGCTCGAAGCCCATCGAGCGGAACGGATGCTTCTCAACGTCGGTGATTCTCCACCGGGCACGAGCACGGAAGCGCGGCTGACCGCTTCGTCGAAATCAAGCAGCAGAAGTGGCTTCACCCGATGACGCTGTAGGTGAGCCGCGACCGTCGGCGATTGCATCCAGATTGCATCTCAGAATCCGGTGAGATTCGGTTATTCTGGGCGTCCAATCACCGAATCCAAGCCCTGAAAGCCCAAGAGCCGGCGAAAACCACCGGAATGGGGTGGTACGATGTCTTCTTTGTAACCAGCAGGTTGGGGGTTCGAGTCCCTTCGCCAGCTTGTTTGAAAGGCCAAGCGCTGCTCGCTTGCTGCCGCCGCAGCTTGATCTGGGGCACCCGATCACTCCCGAACCGATGGGGGACAGCTCCAAGTGCGTTTTCGATGCCCCGTCGATCCCACGCCGGCCCCCGCTACCGACAGCGACGCTCTACCTCCACGTCACTTCCATGGAAGCTGTCCCAACCGTAGTTGAAGGTCCCTGATAGGGGAGAAAGAAAAGTGGTGGCTCCGGGGGTCCCGGGCCGATAGGCTCGGGTAGGCAAAAACCCCAACACGGAGCCACCACGATGAAGAGAACGTACGAGGTAAGGGATCGGGCGGACAAGCGCGCGATCAGGGAGTTCCTGAAGCGGGAGGGGCAGTTTCTGCTTCCGATGCTTGAGCTCGTGGAGCAGACGGAGGTCGCGATCGACGAAGTCATCCAGGTGATGGGACGAGCGACGATCGAAGCGGTGCTGGAGATGAGCGCCGAGGGTGTGGCAGGCGTGAAGCAGGCAGGTCGGTCACGAGCGGAAGACGACACGGTGTGGTATGGCCGGCAGGGTGGTGTGGTTTACCTGTTGGACCGGAAGGTGCGTGTGGAGCGGCCACGGCTCAGGCGCCGGGGCGCCGGGGAGGGTGGCGAGGTCGAGGTGCCGGCGTACGCAGCGATGCGGAGACCGGGCGCCGTGGCGGATCGGATGCTCGAGGTCCTGATGGCGGGGGTGAGCACGCGGAAGTACGGCCGTGTGATCGGTGAGATGGCCGACACGGTCGGGGTGAGCAAGTCGGCGGTGAGCCGTGAGACGGTCGAGGCCTCGGAGCGCGTGCTGAAGGAGCTGATGGAGCGCCGGCTGGATGCGTGGGACCTCCTGGTGATCTACCTGGACGGGATCCAGATGGGCTCGCACCACGTGCTTGCTGCGGTAGGCGTGGACTCAGACGGAAAGAAGCACGTGCTGGGCGTGAGGGAAGGAGCGAGTGAGAACGCCGAGGTGACCAGCGCGCTCCTAGAGGATCTGGTCGAGCGCGGCCTGGACCCGGGCAGGCGGCGGCTGTTCGTGATCGATGGCTCGAAAGCGCTCAGGAAGGCGATCGAGAAGGTGTTCGGCCAACGTCACCCCATCCAGCGCTGCCGCAACCACAAGCTCCGCAACGTGCTGGGTCATCTGCCGAAGGATCAGCATCCTCAGGTGAAGGCGGCGTTCCGGGCGGCGATGAAGCTGGACGCGAAGCAGGGCGAGCAGAAGCTCGAGCAGCTCGCCCGATGGCTCGAGCGCGACCACCCCTCGGCCGCAGCCAGCCTGCGCGAAGGCCTCAGCGAGATGTTCACCATAAACCGGCTCGGCCTCCCACCGCGGCTGAGGAAGTGCCTGGGCTCGACCAACCTGATCGACAGCACCCACTCGGGCGTAAGACGGAAGACCCGCAGGGTGACTAACTGGAAGAACGGAGCGATGGCCTTGCGCTGGGCTGCGGCCTCGTTCGTGGAAACCGAGAAGAGCTACCGGAGGATCATCGGCTACGACCAGCTCTGGATGCTCAGGGCCCACCTCGACGACCATGAACCGGTTGCCGAAATGAGAAAGACAGGCTAACCAAGAGACTCTCCGGCGCCACCACCTTCAACTGTCAGCGGGACACCATCCTTCCATGGCGAAGAAATGATCGAAGACCGCGCGCGTGGGGTTGTTTCTGGCGTCTCCCTCCGGGCTGCGTATGAAGAAGTCGAGTTGGATTGCCGCAGGATTCACGGCGCCCGCCGCGGAGCTCTTGTTCAGAAGTGGATAGTTCACCTCGAGGGTTTCCCGGTCGCGCATGCCCTGCGTCACCATGAAATGTATCTGGTAGTCCTCATGGAGCGTCGCCCCGTTCAGGGTCGCGTGACCCATACCCCAACCTGCCACGTAAAGCAGCGTCTTGGGCCAGTTGGTATCACCGCATCCGGAGTCGCCGTGCTCGAAGATGTAGGCGGCGATTCCTCCGTCCTGACACGGGCTGAATTCGTTGAATCGATCCATGTCAATGGAGAGCTCTCCCTCCGGGACCTCCAGCCGGGCCACGAACCGCCCGGTGTTGTCGATCTCATTCACGTCGATCTCGACCGTGCCGCCCACGGCGTGCACGCCCGCCCCGTCGTTGCCGATGTGGTCCCATCCAGGCGCGTCCCGGAGACCTCCGACCTGATGTACGCGGCCAGCGGAGAGGACCCAGCGGCCGTCGTAGAGATCGTGCTGTTCGGGCGTGTACAGGGTCATGGCAGCCCCCGGCTGCCTCCGCGGCGTGGCCTCTTGGCCCTCGGCAGCCTCGCCAAAGAGGGCTGCAACGGTCACCAGGAGCATGAGAGCAGCTGAGCCTTTCATAGCGCACCTCCGGTCTTTCGTTTGAGTCTAGGGGCGAGAAGGGGTGGGTTCGTACTCGATGTCGAGCCGCGCGGTCTCGTTCGGTCGAATCTCAACCCGAACCTGCTGCGTACCTAGCAGTCCGTGGAAGAAATAGGTTCCCAGCGGATGATGGGTGGGAGAGAAGGCAGACACGCGGGGGCTGTGTTGTTGTGCAAGAAGCGGGTTTTGGGGTCTGACGAGGCGATATTCGGCCCAAGGAAGGCGAAATAGCGCCGAATACGGCGGAAAAAGCGCGAGACGCGGGTTGTAACCTGAGTTGCGAGCGCAGCTGGTACGGTAGCGAGGCCCTGTAACGCACGGGGGGTTCCAACCCCGAACCGCTTGCGCATGAGAAGGCCGAGGTTGAAGGCCGCCGCGTGGATCAACATCCGTTTTCGAATCTCCTCCTGGCCCCGTATGTGGACGCGACGCAGCCCTCCGGTCACAAGCAAGTGCGCAAACCCCCGCTCCACCTTCTCGCCGCGCTGGCGCAGCAGCCGCATCCCCCGGTTGCCGCGGATCCGGCGGCGGTTGTCGTAGGTCGGCGTCTGCGCGTCCCGGTTGTTCTTCCATTTCCGGCGCCCGCGGTTGGGCTCGCTCACATAGCTGCGCAGCTCCCGCTCCTTCACGCCCGTCATGGTCTTGTTCGAGTGGTAGCCTTTGTCGGCCACCACTTCCTCGGGCTCTACCTGCACTACTTCCAGCTGCCGCTCTGCCTCGTCCAGCGTGTTGGGCAGCGACGCCACATCTCCCCCGTCCATCGTCTGCACCGTCACCGCCACAAGCGCACCGGTCTCCATGTCGACCGCCTGCTCCAACTTGTGCGCCAGGCGCGTCCTGCCGTCCTTCATCTTCGTGATCCGCGCCTCCGGGTCGTGCGGATGCACCCAGTCCTTGTTCGAGCCCTTCTTCGGACGCTTCCGGTCCAGCGTCGTCAGATCCTTGCGCGTCGGCGTCTCGATCCCCGACGCCCGGGCCACCTGCTGCAGCCATTCATCGTAGCCCAACCCGTCGTCGCGCCGCACGATCGTGCGCATCGCCGCATTCGCCTCCAGCGTCGTCGAGTCGACGCCCAGCGTCTTGCCGCTCAGCAACCCCGACCCCTTCAGCAGCTCCAGCACCCGCCCGAACACCGCCGCGTGCGCTTCCACGCTCAGGCGCTTGCGCGTCTTCGACAGGGTCGAATGCTCCGGCGGGTTCTTCGCCCACCCGTATCCCAGAAACTCACGCAACGACAACGAGTCCCCACACCGCCAGGCAATGCCCCGCTCCGAGCCGATCCCTTCCAGGTAGCCCACCATCATCATTCGGAAATACACCCCGGGAGCAATCCCCGGCCGACCCCGATTGTCCGCGTAGAACTCACGGCATGCCTCTTCCGCGAACTCGTCAAACCCGCTTTTCGCCAGAAGCTCGTTCAAGGCCCAGTAGAACGGGTTGTCCAAGGCCCGAATCTCGCTCGCCACCACGAACATCTCGCCCTGCCGAGCCTCGGGCCGCTTGCCTACCGCCATCGCCGTCCTCGCTGCAAAAACCCTCGTGTCCTCCTGATTTAACACAACAGCGATGACCGGACTTTATCCACGGTCTGTTAGACCCCTAAGTCCTTTGTGCACCGCCGGATACGGACCTATGAGGACGTCGTTTGGAGAGCCGGTCGGAGTGGTACGGCGCTTGCCCCTAGCTCTCTAATCGGGTCGTCGGCTGCACGTCGAACACGTGTCCACGCGCGTGCCTCCGCCCAGACAGAAGGCAAGCAATGTGGAAAACTTGTGCTTCCCAGCAACCGCCTTAACCGATTGTGCAGTCCCCCCTCGGCGTCTGGATAGCCGTACGCGACCAGGCACGTGAACCATAGCATCGCGAAGAATGGCGGTGCGTCGGTTGCCTGCGGCGTCCAATTGCGATTGGCGGCCAGGAGACGCCCGGATCGATCCTGACAGAAACCACAAAGGGAGACACGGGAGGACAGCGCGGCCTTGCAAGCGTCCGCGAAGGTCAGGGCGACTGCGTTGGCATCGTCGGCATTGACCCCGGCTACGAGTGCGAGCTCCTCGGGAGTAGCTGCAATGCGTTCTACGGGGCCGGAGTTCCCGTCATGCTCCCCCAGAGTGTAATCTACTAGCCGCTCGTTCCAATCCACGTACGACCACGCACCCCGAGTGACAGGCGGGACAACCGGATCCGGAGCTGCCTCGTCAACCAATACGGCCGGCTCAACCGCAGGAGTGGGGTCCTCTACGGAACCAGTGTGTGCTGCGCTGCCCAGCAGACGGGCGAGGGTCTCGTGCTGTCCGTGTAAGCGAACCCCAATCCGCTCTCCCTGGAGGACCATGATCAGCGGCACTCTCGCAGCTACCGGCCAGCGATCGATTTCCTCGACCACTCGGTCTTCGAGCAACTCTGGACAGACGACCACGAGGATGCTGGGAGCTTAGGCCGAGTGCCTCGCCCAGCCGGTTGCCGAGGTTCTTGGTTGAGGGGATGGTCTTGAACCCGATCGAGTCGGGCTGCAGGCCCGTGAAGGCGGCTATCGAGTCTGCGATGTCCGAGCGTTGCTTGCTCTTCGGCTCATGCGCGATGAGCGCTAGTCCTCTCAGAGCCTCCTCGAGATCAACCGAGGGATCGGGAGTCGGCCGTGGAGCGCCACGGGGAGTGGTGCGCTGGGGTACCGAGAATTGGGTGGTCCGGAGTCCAGCACAACTTCTCAGTACGTGCGGAAGCGAAGCGAAATGGCGATAGAGAATTCGGCAGAAGCGCCACTCGCGGTTTAGTGGTCGAACCAACACGACCACCAGCGCAAGACTTGGCGAGAGAACCGCCCCTTGAGACACTCGTTCCTCAATCACACCGTCGTCTTCTCCCTCGAAGAGAAGCAGGATCGCGGCGGGATTACGTCGAAGAGCTTCTCTGAGTCTGTTCCATCGGTTCTTCGGGTGTTGAACGTATTTGCAGGCTACCGAACCTGTCTCCAGCCCCCACTGGTTGGCCAACCATGCCACGAGGGGTTCGAACTTGTTTGAACTTCGACTCGTGAGCTCAATGTCGGTCAAGCGCCGAAACAGGTCACTCTCGAAAGATGACCAGTAGTCGCTACCCGGCGGCGAGAACATCTCGATGCCTGCGGAGGGCGCATATCAACGCTGACCGATGCCTCGGGTCACGAGTCAGGAGAGTGCTGGCAGAGAAGCGGGTGAGAAAGCCGGCAGTGGCCTTTGCGGATAACTGGCGTCGATCACCCTCCTCTTCCCGGATCAAGTCGAAGAGTGGGATTCTCGTTTGGCGACAAGGCCACGGCCCGACCCTCGCGACGAAACGATGGCCCTCTGGATCCATCTGCCAAGCTGCGGACGGCCACTTCGAATCGGGAGAGAGCACCTCATCGTCCCGGTCACACCTGAGTCCATTTGCATCGCGTACCCGTGTGCCTATCCACTCTGCCGCTGGAATCGACACCGCATTCCCAACGAGCTGCCAGCGAATACGACCTGCTCTGGGCCCAGCTGTTGCTGCTGCTTCAGTCCACCCCCGAGGTAGCCCCTGTAGACGCTCGGCATCTCGGATAGTCGGGAGAATGAGTGCACCTTCGGGCGGCAGGATGATCGCTGGTGGCGACGGGATCCCAAGGCCCGAACCGCCCTTTAGGGTCGGAATCGCATCATCGGCCCATCCGAGGCCGCGATTCCCTTCGGTCCAGTAGAAGCCACAGGCTCGTCCTTCCTGCCATCCCGGCCCACGATAGCTCGGGTCGGGATTGGCGTCTCCTTCTAACCGGACAACCCGGGGGTCTCCTGGCCCATTCAAGCAGGCGACAATGAAGAGCCGTCTCCTCCTGTGAGGGAGTCCGAAGGCGAGGGTATCGATCTCTCGGTAAGCCCATGAGTAACCCAGGCCCGATAGCTTGGACATCACGACCCCCATCGCCTTCCCGCGCTCCAGATGCCGCATGAACGGAACGTTCTCAAGAATGATCCAACGTGGGCGTCTTGGGGGCGGTCAACGCCCGATCATGTCGAGCACATGGGAAATCAGACCCGAGCGAGTGCCGTCGATCCCCTTTGTCGATCCTGCTTGGCTCAGGTCCTGGCAGGGGAAGCCAGCCGTGAGGATATCGAAGCGCTCGGGCAATCGGCGCTCGAAGCCGTGGTCGGTCAGGTCTTCGGCTAAGTCGGCACCGTCGAACGCGCCCCAATCGCTGCCCTGGGCGGCAGACAACAGGGCTCGAGCCTCCGGCATCAACTCGCAGAGAAGGAGAGTCCGATGTCCAGCGCGCTCGAACCCCAAGTCCAGAGCCCCTATACCTGCAAAGAGCCCCACCGCATCCAATCCGACCGAAGAATCGTCGCGCGGGCAGCCCACGTGGGTCGTTGGACGTAGTGAGGTGGGTTCGTCTAGCTTCACGCGCACAATTTACCGTACCCCCCCTTCTTCGATAGTGGGCGTTCCTTGACTACCAGCAAACATCGGATCTCGCCACCTTCTCCAGAAACGCGTCGGCGGATGCGCAGTGTGCGGCAGCACGATACTAGACCCGAGCTCGCAGTCCGTCGAGCGGCTCATGCGCGAGGCCTTCGTTATCGCAAGAACACCAAACCCTTCCCCGACATCCGATCGCGGGCGGACTTGGTCTTCGCTCGGGTGCGCGTGGCGGTGTACGTCGATGGCTGCTTCTGGCACGGCTGCCCGGAGCATGCGACTCGTTCGAAGAGCAACGAGGCCTTCTGGGCCAACAAGATCGCTGACAACATCGCCCGAGATCGTCGAGTCGAGGAGACTCTGTCCAAGGCCGGCTGGGTGGTGCTGAGGATATGGGAACACGAAGACCCTGTCGCGGCGGCGAAACGCATAGAAGCCCTCGTTCATGAGCGGTCCGAAGCGTGTGCGTGAGTATACATCGTGACGCAAGGGCCACTGGCCCTCATCATCCGGTCCCTTTGTCGACGGCGGCGGCTACGAAACCGGTGTCCCTAGCGATTTCGCAGCACTCCCCTTTCTCCAGCTCTAGAACGGGCTGCTCTCGATCCCGATCCGTGCGCGCCACCGCCTGCGCATCTGGTTCACCTCCGATGTCCTGGTCAGGCCCGGAATCGGCAATGAGACGAGAGGAACCTCCCGTGCGTCACCAAGCCTTCCAGTGGGCGGCCTGCATGCAACAGGACGAGTTTGCCCGCCTCAAGCGACTCACCGCCTAGCAGACCGTGGATAAAGTCCGGTCATCGCTGTTGTGTTAAATCAGGAGGACACGAGGGTTTTTGCAGCGAGGACGGCGATGGCGGTAGGCAAGCGGCCCGAGGCTCGGCAGGGCGAGATGTTCGTGGTGGCGAGCGAGATTCGGGCCTTGGACAACCCGTTCTACTGGGCCTTGAACGAGCTTCTGGCGAAAAGCGGGTTTGACGAGTTCGCGGAAGAGGCATGCCGTGAGTGCTACGCGGACAATCGGGGTCGGCCGGGGATTGCTCCCGGGGTGTATTTCCGAATGATGATGGTGGGCTACCTGGAAGGGATCGGCTCGGAGCGGGGCATTGCCTGGCGGTGTGGGGACTCGTTGTCGTTGCGTGAGTTTCTGGGATACGGGTGGGCGAAGAACCCGCCGGAGCATTCGACCCTGTCGAAGACGCGCAAGCGCCTGAGCGTGGAAGCGCACGCGGCGGTGTTCGGGCGGGTGCTGGAGCTGCTGAAGGGGTCGGGGTTGCTGAGCGGCAAGACGCTGGGCGTCGACTCGACGACGCTGGAGGCGAATGCGGCGATGCGCACGATCGTGCGGCGCGACGACGGGTTGGGCTACGATGAATGGCTGCAGCAGGTGGCCCGGGCGTCGGGGATCGAGACGCCGACGCGCAAGGATCTGACGACGCTGGACCGGAAGCGTCCGAAGAAGGGCTCGAACAAGGACTGGGTGCATCCGCACGACCCGGAGGCGCGGATCACGAAGATGAAGGACGGCAGGACGCGCCTGGCGCACAAGTTGGAGCAGGCGGTCGACATGGAGACCGGTGCGCTTGTGGCGGTGACGGTGCAGACGATGGACGGGGGAGATGTGGCGTCGCTGCCCAACACGCTGGACGAGGCAGAGCGGCAGCTGGAAGTAGTGCAGGTAGAGCCCGAGGAAGTGGTGGCCGACAAAGGCTACCACTCGAACAAGACCATGACGGGCGTGAAGGAGCGGGAGCTGCGCAGCTATGTGAGCGAGCCCAACCGCGGGCGCCGGAAATGGAAGAACAACCGGGACGCGCAGACGCCGACCTACGACAACCGCCGCCGGATCCGCGGCAACCGGGGGATGCGGCTGCTGCGCCAGCGCGGCGAGAAGGTGGAGCGGGGGTTTGCGCACTTGCTTGTGACCGGAGGGCTGCGTCGCGTCCACATACGGGGCCAGGAGGAGATTCGAAAACGGATGTTGATCCACGCGGCGGCCTTCAACCTCGGCCTTCTCATGCGCAAGCGGTTCGGGGTTGGAACCCCCCGTGCGTTACAGGGCCTCGCTACCGTACAAGCTGCGCTCGCAACTCAGGTTACAACCCGCGTCTCGCGCTTTTTCCGCCGTATTCGGCGCTATTTCGCCTTCCTTGGGCCGAATATCGCCTCGTCAGACCCCAAAACCCGCTTCTTGCACAACAACACAGCCCCCGCGTGTCTGCCTTCTCTCCCACCCATCATCCGCTGGGAACCTATTTCTTCCACGGACTGCTAGCCTGGACGCGATGCGGCACGCACTCCAGCGTCGGCGCACCGTTGTCGGGGATGCGACGGGAGGGGAGTAACCGACACCCCAAAGCGCGAACCCTCGAAACCCCCTGTGTTTCAATGGGCGCTGCCGGACTCGAACCAGCGACCCCCTGCTTGTAAGGCAGGTGCTCTAACCAAGCTGAGCTAAGCGCCCCGAGGTACTTCTTCCAGCTACGGCGCGGGTTTTCACCGACACCGCCGACCACCGTCCAATACAGCGGGTAAGTTCGGCGGGTAAGTACGCGAATCACCGGGCCTCTCTCACTTCGCCGACGTGTAGGACGACGTCCAAAATAGTCTCGGCGTCGGCCTGGGTGTAGATGTCGCGGACCACAACGTGGCTCTTCCAACCGCCGGCCGCCGCGACATCCTGCACGGGCAAGGTCTTCCGGGCCGTGGCCCATCCCCTCCGGTACGCGTGCCATAGACTGCCCTCTTGGGGTTCCAGCCTCGTTAGCTTCTCCGCCTTCCGGAGCCAAGCGTCCACGACGTGTCGTGAGACCGGCTTCCGTAGGTCATCCCTCGACGGGAACAAGGGCTCGGGGCCGATCCCCGGCCGCTCCCGGAAAACGCGGTCGATCGCCGCACGGACGACAGGGCTGACCGGCACAACAGCCTCCCGGCCCATCTTGTCCGTGTCGGCCGGCCATCGGATCGCGCCGTGCGGAGGTTCCTGTAGCCTCAGATCCTCGTACTTCAGCCCGCAAACGGCGGAAAGGCGTCGGCCGCTCCCGTAGATGATGTCCAAGATCTCGGAGAGGTAGCTCCGCTGCTCCGGGGCCTTCCCCCACCGGATCCTCATCGCCACGTCGTCAGAGACCATCCTGATCGCCTCATACCTATCTGCGCTCGCCACGGGGCGCCGAGGGTTCTTTTCGCTCGGCAGCTCATAACCACGGACGGGGTTCTCGCGCATCAGGTAGAACCCGCCGGAGGTCCGCCACCGGGTCGCCCAGTTAAAGGCGTAGCGAAGCCACCGGCAGCTCACCTCGACGGACCGTGCTCGCACGGGCCTTCGCTTTCCTTCGGGAACATGAACTCCGTGGGCCTCGATAGCACCGCGTCGCACTCGCAACTCTTAGGCTTCCGTCTTCTCCGGGGGGATGAGGAGAACCCGAGCGGAGGCGCGGCGAAGCACTTGTCGGCCCACGCTCCCCATCACCACGCCCGGGAGGAATCCCCTGCCGTGCGTGCCCATCACGACCAACGCATCCACCCTGTTACCGCCCGCGTTCAGGATCTCTTCGTAGGCCGTGCCGGTTCGCACCCGGCAGCTGACGTCTTTAGCCCCTCGCTCATGAAGCGCTCGGGCTAGCTCCTCCAAGCGGCTTTCGGCCTCCTTCCTTCCTTCCCCGGACGCTGGGGGGATGACGTGAAGGAGAGTGAAAGATGGCGCGCCAACCTTGATTAGGCCCAGTAGCCATGGTAGGGCCCTGTCTGCCGTATCAGAGAAGTCCGTGGGATAGACCACGTGCTGGGGAAGGCCCGATCCATGAGTCTCCAAGGCCGCTTCGGGGTCCTTGCGGTTTGGTTCTATTCTCTGGACGAGGACGGGACGGCCGGCTGATCGGACAATGTCCCACGCCACACTACCAATGAAGGCGTCCCGGATTAACGTGCGACTCCGAGACCCCATCAGGACGACATCAGGATCTCTGGTTTCCGCCGCTTTCACGACCTCTGCGGCCGGGGGGCCGCTCGGGACGTGAACGGTGACGGAAAACCCAACTTCTCTCAGTTGATCCGCTAGACCTTCTAAACGGGCGCGGAGTTCCTTTACGCGGTCCAGCGACTGGGAGGTCGGACCTCGGAACGGCTTGGCTACGTGGACAAGAGTAAGCTCTTCAGTACCGAACTCTCGCAAACTAGGAAGTGCCGATACGAGGGCCTCGGTAGCCGGTGAGAGGACCATGGAAACTAGCACTTTCTCAAACATGGATGCTCCTTCATCAGTGTGCGCCGGTTAGCGTTCCCGAGGGATCGGAAATCCTAGGCGTCGCGGACCATGTGAACAAGAAGCCAGGCCGACCGTGTCGGACTGGTTGGGTTGAACGAACCACCTCCTCCAGCGTCCGTAGAAGGCGATGTGAGAACGGGTAGGTTCGCGGGTAAGTTCGGGTCCGCTAACGCCCCGTATGGGCCTCTTGGGCGTACGGTGGGATGCCGTAGCAAAGCCGGGAACGGCGGGGAGAAAGCGGAAAACCGGGCCCTCGGCCTCCGCCACGGCAACGACCCCCTCCCCTTCTCGTTCGTGGTCCCATGCCGCGTCTCGCCGTACGTGGACGGGTTCGGACACCCCCGCTTCCTTGTGCCGCCCGGCTGCCGCTTGGATCTTGCCTTTGTGCCTTACTGAGCCTCTGACCGGATAGTGATGTCCAACGACCTCACTGACACGCCACCCTCAAGGCTGCGACCGCATCGGGCTCGAGCTCGGGGAGGGTGGTGTTACCACCGTCTAGGTAGCCGATCAGCTCAGTGTCGAGAACCCCGACATGGCCCCCTTCGACACCACCCTCGTCATCGAATCGTGCCAGCCTACAGAAATCACCAGGCGCGGGTCCCCTCGCACCTCGCGGCGACGCTCCTATGCGCGGCTGGCTGGGCGTTCATGCCCGCTCGCGGTCTGGCCCAGATCTCGTCGCCCCCCACCGACCCGGCGCCTCCTGCTCCAGCTCGGAGCGTCGAGCCGACATTGACGCGTGACAGCGACGGGAGGGTGACGCTGCGGGCGATTCGCTTGGAAGAGCCCCTGCGTACCGACGGCCGGCTGGACGAGCTCATCTACGGCGTGGTGCCTCCGGCTGACGACTTCATCCAGCAGCTGCCGCTCGAGGGCGAGGCGGCCACGGAGAAGACCGAAGCGTGGATCTTCTTCGACGACCGGAACATCTACGTCTCCGCCCGCGCCTGGGACAGTCAACCCGAACGGATGGTGGCCAGTGAGTTGCGGCGCGATGGGCGCCAGATCAACCAAGGCCAAAACATCGCCATTGTTTTCGACACGTTCAATGACAACCGGAACGGGTTCTACTTTCAGACAAATCCACTCGGGGTGTTGCGCGACTTGGAAGTCACGGACGAGGGCAACCCGAACACGGACTGGAACCCGGTATGGGAGGTAAGGGCGGGGCGATTCGACCAAGGGTGGACCTTCGAGATGGTCATCCCCTTCAGATCCTTGCGCTACGCCGGATCAGGACCGCAGGTCTGGGGCTTCAACATGCGCCGAACCGTGATTTGGAAGAATGAGGTGTCATTCCTGACGCCGATATCGGCTTCCTCCGGCCACTTCGGAATCTTCAGGATGTCGTCGCATGCCACCCTCGTGGGCCTCGAGACACCGGACAAGTCGATCGACGTCGCCAGCGTCGCTTCCAGCTGGCCCCCCCCCCCATCCCCGTCCGGGTCGGCGTCCATATCGGCGACATCGTCCACGACCAGGACGGCGTGTACGGCGACGGTGTCAACGTGGCCGCCCGCGTGCAGGGGCTTGCGGTTCCGGGATCGGTGCTCATCTCGGGCGGGGTCTACGAGGAGCTCAAGAACCATCCCCGCCTTCCCACGAGAGCCCTGGGGGACTTCGAGCTCAAGAACGTCAAGACGCCTCTGGGCATCCACGCCGTGGCCGTGTCCGCGCTCGCAGTTCCTTCGCCCGCCGATCTGTCGTCCAGCGGAGACCGCGCCCAGAAGGCCATCGCAGTGCTCCCCTTCGTCAATGTGAGCTCGGACCTCGAGAACGAATATTTCACCGACGGGATCACCGAGGAGATTCTCAACGCGCTGGTCAAGTTCGACGACCTGAAGGTGACCGCGCGCACGTCGTCCTTCGTCTTCAAGGGGAAGCACGAGGACGTTCGGGAGATCGGCCGGACGCTGAGCGTCGGGGCCGTGCTCGAGGGCAGCGTCCGCAAAGCGGGGAACCGCCTGCGCATCACCGCGCAGCTCATCGACACCGCCGACGGCTACCACCTCTTCAGCAACAGCTACGACCGGGTGCTCGAGGACATCTTTGCGGTCCAGGACGAGATCGCCCACACCATCGCGCGGGAGTTGCGCGTCCTGTTGCCCGTTGCGGGAGCGCAGACGCCGACCACGGTGCGCAAGCCCACCGAGAGCACCGAGGCCTACAGCCGATACCTCCGGGGTCTGCACTGCTGGAACCAGTGGACGCCGAATACGACTCAGGAGGCGCTCCGCCATTTCCGCGATGCCCTGGCGCTGGACCCGGACTTCGCCCTCGCCCACACCGGGGTCGCTCGCTGCTACGTCCACCTCGGGGCCCAGGGCCGACTCCCCAGCCAAGAGGCCTACCCCGCCGCACACGAGGCCGCCCAGCGCGCCATCGAGCTAGATCCGGAGATCGCCATGGGTCACGTGTCGCTGGGGCTGGTGAGGCTCTTCTACGACTGGGACCTGGCGGCGGCCCGGAACTGCCTGGAGCGTGCCATCGAAATGAACCCGGGATCCGTGGAAGCGCGCCACTGGGCCGGCCACTGCTACATGGCCTCGGGGCACTTCGACGAGTTTCTCGAAACCGCACAGGTCGCCGCGTCGCTCGACCCGCTCTCGCTGTTCGCCCTGGAGGGTCTGGGTCGCGCGAACCTCTGCGCGGGAAGGCCCAGGGAAAGCCTGATCCACTACGATCGCGCACTCGAAATCGAGCCCACCTTCCGCACCGCCATCGAGGGGCGTGCCTTCGCCTACGACCTCCTGGGAGAACACGACCGGGCCATCGAAGAGGTCCTGCGTTATCGTGCGTTGACGCCCGGAGGTGTGGGGGGCCTGGGCTCCGTAGAGCGCATCTTCGCGCGGGCGGGCCAGACGGAGGAGGCGCTGGGGTACCTTGCGGAGCTCGAGGAGCTGGAGCGGACCAGCCCGGAACACAGCCTCCATTTCGACTTCATCGGCGTCCTCATCGCCCTCGGTCGTATCGACGAGGCGGTCGAGCGGCTGGAACGAGCCGTCGAGGCCCGCACCGGCGCCGTGGTCTTCGTCCGACACAACTTCTGGTGGGAGGAGCTGAGCCGCGATCCCCGCATGGACGAGATCCTGGGCGCCGTGGGGCTATAGTGAGAACGGATCCGGCTCCTATACACTCGGTGGCCGTTGCACTCATCTGCATCTTCGGTCCTCCGACCGAGATGGCAGCACAGGAGCCACTGCAGCCCGGCGCTCGGGTAAGGGTGACGGCCCCTGACTGCGGGCTTCGCGAGCAGGCGAGAACATATCAGGCGTTCCGTGGTGACATGCTCGTCTTCCTCACGACCGAATGTCCACTGGCTTCCCTCACGAGGCTGGATGTGCACCGGGGACGGCAAAGGCGCTTAGGGAAGGGAGCCCTGGTTGGGAGTTTTGGGGGTCTCGCCGCCGGAGTGTTCCTTGGCGCTGCGTGGTATGACTTCTGCGGGGCTTGGTCTTGCGACCAGGTAGGGTTTGCAGCGCTGGGACTTCTCCTTGGTGGCGCCGCGGGTACGCTCCTCGGGGCTGGAGTGGGCGCCTTGATAACGTCCTACCGCTGGGAGGAGGTGCCCCTCGAGCGACTGCGGGTGAGCCTCACCCCGCAGCGTGACAGTCGGCTTGCACTCGGGTTCTCGGTCAGGTTCTAGCCACGCCTTCCACGAAGACGCGCACGCCAGGGAATCTGGCGGTGGCTACTCGACCGTTGGTGAAGGCAGGGCATCGACGCGCGCTCGAGGCGCTGGGCTCCGGACCGCCGGACGTGACCGTCGATGTGACTTCGAGCTGGAAATGTGATGCTCGCGTCCACGTCGGAGCGCGGCTGCACACTCTGCGCGAGCGCGACCTATTTGATGATCGCCATCGGCAGCAGGACCACGTAGGCAAACACGAGCAGCAGCGGCGCCGCGGTGATCGATCCCTGGGCGAGCAGCGCATAGCCGAGTGCCAAGCACGCGATTCCGGCCCCGCCCAGCATCGCGTTCACCTTCGTGAACTTCAGGGGCGCAGACCGCGTGGCTGCGTTCTTCCTCTTCTTCGCCATGGCGGTAACGCTATCCGAGCGAGCCGATCGGGTCAATCGCTCGCCAGGTGCTCCTTCAGTGCCTTCTTGCTGATCCCGAGTCGCTGCGCGGCCGACGTCTCGTCACCATCGAGGAGGTCCACGACATGCCTCACGTGACGCCGGATCGCACGGTCCAGAGACAGGTCTCCGTCCGCGCGTCGCATCTCCTGTCCCAGCACGAGATGGTCCGACCCGATGACCGTTCCCCGCGCGACGATCGCCGCTCTCATGAGAGCATTCTGGAGCTCGCGAACGTTGCCGGGCCAATCGTACGACAGAAGCCGCTCGATCGCTTCGTCGGAGATACGCCGGATGTCCCGATACGTCTCCTCGCGGATGCGGCTGAGCAGCGCATTCGCCACGAGCTCGATATCTCCGGGACGCTCCCGGAGCGGAGGCACCGCGATTTCGATGACCCTGAGGCGGAAGTAGAGGTCCTCGCGAAAGCGCCCTTGCTCGATCAGCTGCTCGACCGGCCGATGTGTCGCCGCGATCACCCGCGCCTCGGTCGTGCGCGGCTGCTCCCCACCCACCGGGTAGTAGCGCCGCTCCTGCAACACGCGCAGCAGCTTCGTCTGAAACTCGGGGCTGGTGTCCCCGATCTCGTCGAGGAAGATGGTGCCCTCCCCCGCGAGCTCGAAGTATCCCTTTCTGGTGCCGACCGCTCCGGTGAACGCACCCTTTACGTGACCGAACAGCTCGGACTCGAGCAGCGTGTCGGTCAACGCGGTGCAGTTCACGGCGATGAACGGCTGCTCGGCGTGCACCGAGTGCTCGTGGATCGCCCGAGCGATCACTTCCTTCCCCGTGCCGGTCTCACCGCGAATGAGCACGGTGGCCCGGTTTCGGGCCAGCACCCCGATCGTCTTGTAGATCTCGATCATACGCGCGTCCCGCCCGATGAGCTGCCCCCGTGGCAGGGCTTCGGTCTCGGGAGCGACGTTGTCGTCCGCGGCTTGCACCGCGAGCTCCTGCTCCCGGAAGCAACGCTCGGCGAGCCCTTGCAGAGCCTTCGGATCGACCGGCTTGACCAGAAAGTCGAAAGCGCCGGACTTCATGGCCGTGATCGCCGTCTCCATGTCGTCGTGGCCGGTCATCACGACGACGTCGACCCCCTCCATCGCACCCTGCACCTTGTCGAGGAGGTCGAGGCCACTCATGCCGGACATGCGCACGTCCGTCACGATGAGCGCCGGGTCGAAGGCCTTCACACGCGCAAGGGCCTTTTCAGCGCTCTCGGCGGTTTCGACCTCGAACCCCGCATGCGTCAGTCGGGTCTTGTAGACCTCGAGCGC
The DNA here is from genome assembly GCA_965197725.1 of Longimicrobiales bacterium. Lineage (GTDB taxonomy): Bacteria > Gemmatimonadota > Gemmatimonadetes > Longimicrobiales > Gaopeijiaceae > UBA1138. Next base: position 22,915 of record CBDANQ010000021.1, on the reverse strand, counting down.
ATCGGCGTCGTCGTCGACGACCAGTATTCGTTGACTCATGGTTCCGCTTCTACCCCAGGAGGGCTGTCTCCGGATCCGCCCTCGTCCGGATCGTCGATCCAGAACGCCGGCTCGTCGGGCAGTTCCCCAGCTCGCAGGCGCGCCAGGTGCTCACGGTTGCGGCCCTGACGCACGTGTACCATGACGAGCACGACCAGTGCCAGAAGCATCCAGAAAACCGTGGAATGACTGAGCACGAACAGCCACCCGTACCGTTTCCTGATGTGCTTCTTCCAGTCCTCCTCGAATTGGGCGGTTGTTACGCCGAACGTCGAGCGGAACGCCCTCTCAAAGGAACGAAGGCCCTTCCAGCGCTCGATGAAGACCGCGAGTCCCCGGTCACCGCTGCCGGCGAGGAGGTAGGTAATCGCGCTCGCGGAGAGTAGGTATGCGAGCTCCGCCTGCGTTCGGCCGGATGGCCATCGCAATTCCAACGAATCCATCGGCGGGGTACGACCCAGCGCTAGCAGCACCCGGAGCCGCCACACCTCGGTGGCATCGAAGCCACCCGAGGCCCACTGGGCGTACCCTTCGTTGAACCAGCGTGGCGCGCGCAGCCCCTCCAGCTCCGAGGAGAGTCCGAGGTGAGCCCATTCGTGCCTGAGTGTGCGGCGCCCTTCGGTGCTGAGCACACTGGGTCCCCCACGCGTGGGCACAACCAACATCCGTCGACTCGGGATCGCCACGCCCGCCCGCCACTCCGGCACCACCCCTCCGGTCAGCTCGTCGAAGGCCGCGGACGTGTGCGCCAAGACTGCGCGAACCTGGTCGGGCGCGGAATCGGGAAGGCCGGGCAGCGACCTCTGTTCGTCGAGGAACTCCAGGACCTCACGCGCGACCCGTGAATCCCGCTGTGCGTGATACACATCCACGCGCACGCCCTCGAGCCGCGAGTACCGCTCGCCGTCGAGCGAATCGGGAACTTCCTGCGTGCCCCCACCAAGGGGGAAGAAGAGAGCGGCGACGAGGGCCGCTCGTGCGGCGGGAAGTGAGCGCAGACTCACTCGCCAGACAGCAACTCCAGATTGGTGCTCACTGCCTCGTTGTGCGGATTGAGGTCCGACGCGCGACGCCAGAGGAGAAGCGCGACGTCCCGGTCGTTGTCCTTGAACGCCATCGTGCCCAATCGCAGATAGACATCGTCTCCGAGCCGCGGCGACAACTTCACCGCTTTCTCGTACTGGATCCGGGCCCCGTCGTAGTCTCCGTGCGCGTATGCCTGGTCACCGAGGTTCTTGTGCGCCTGGGGAGGTGGCGGGTCCACCGCGACCGCGCGCTTGTAGAGCGCCTCCGCCGCCTCGACCTCACCCCTGCGCTCGAGAACAACCCCTGTATTCACTAGGATCGGGGCAGACTCGGGGTAGAGCCCCATGCCCTCGCGGCCCACGGCTACCGCGTAGTCCAGGTCGCCCGCGACGGCAGACGCGAGCACGGTGTAGGAATAGTACGCCGCCGACGGCTTGCTCACGGTCGCCGAGGTCCGGTACTGGCGCAGAGAGTCGAGCGACCGAGCCGCATCCCGAGCCTTCAGGTGCAGAATGCCGCGGGCGAGATGCACGTAGTGGTCATCCGGCTTCGCCAACGAGGCGGCGTCGAGCGCCTCGAGCGCTTCGTCGTAGCGCCCAAGAAGCTCCAGAGAGAGGGCCTGGTTGCGCTGCACCGCATAGCTGTCGCGCAATGCGGGCATCGAGCCGAAGCACTGGACCGCATCCTCGAGCCTTCCTTGCCGAAACGCCATCAGCCCGAGCATGAAGTTCGCGCGCGCCTGCTTGGGGTCGATCTCGAGTGCCTGCTCGAACTCGCGCGCGGCATCTTCCAACATGCCCGAGCGGTAGAAGGCGATGCCCACGTTGAGGTGCTGTTGCAGCGCCTCGTCGCCCCCGGTCTCCTCCTCCGTGCTTCGCTCGCCGGCTCGGCTGACGAAGCCCGCCAGGATGAGACCGTACAGCGCCTTTCCGGTCTCGAACTCGACCAGACCCGCCTCGTTCATGACTTCATCGACCGTGCGTACGCCGTCCACGAACGGCAGAATCTTCTTCTGATCCTTGGTCAGCTCGACGTCTTCGTCAGCCTCGTCGGGATGCTTGTCAAGCTGAAAGACCACGTCGAACGACGGGATCTTCTTCTCGACTTGACTCCACTCATCGACGCGCCGGGCACCCTCCATGAGCAGCGCCTCGGGCGGCACGTTGACCAGGAAGATTCCCTCCTCGTCAGGCGCCTGATCGGTGTCGAAGTGGAATGAGCCCTGGTGCCAGGTGAAGAGGTGGTACACCGCCTCCTCGATCTGCATCTGGATGTACGTCTGGAGCTTCTCTTCGGTGATGCTCTCCTGCTCTACCAAGAGCTCACCGAGGCGCTTCCCCTTCTCGAGCGCCTGCCGCTCCATGGCGGCCGAAAGGTCCTTCCGCGTGATGATGTGGTTCCGGACCAGCAGTTCACCCAAGCGATCCGGGCGTTTGAGCACGGAAGCGTGGATGACCCGACCCTTCTTGAAGTAGATGTACCCGAAGTTCGACCGGTCCGTGATGCTCAGGCACCCGGTCTTCATTCCCATGCCCAGCAGTTGGCAGATGTCAGCGAGGCTGACGTCCTGGAGCGCGCCCTCGATGGCCATCAGTCGAGCTCTTCGATCAGGAGGTCATCGATCTTCGGCCACATGAGAACCACGTTCTCCGCCGAAGGGAACCAGGCGCCGCCCTTGGTAGGCGCTTGCGTCACGATCGGCACGGGCTGGTGCGCCGAAGCGCCATCACCCGGAGTGCTCGCATCCATGCGGTCGTCCGGCGCTGGGATGTACGAGCCCTCCTCAGACCCTGGCGCCCCGACCAGCTCGAGCTCGCCGGCACTAGTCCCGGCGTCGACCTCCACGACCAGGCCACCCTCGAAGCGGGAGCGAAGGCGCTCGTCGATGCCCTCGATGCCCGAAGGAGGGCGGTCACCGACGAGCATGATGCGAGCACCGCGCCGCTTGAGCGCCTCGAAGAGATGGAAGAACTCGTCCTGCGCCCGCTCGGTCTCGGAAAGCGCATCCATGCCGTGCACCATGAGCATGTCCACGGTCCACCACCGCTCCCGCCACGCACCCGCCACCCCCTCGCCCAGAGCCCTGATGAAGTCCTCCGAGAACTCGGCGACGGAAGTCACCGCGGCCCTGACCTCCGGGCCCGCACTCGCTTGATGCGTACAACCGGCCGCGCCGAGTAGCGTTCGCCCGAGTTCGGGCTTGGAGGACCACACGTACAGGGGGTTGTACTCGGGCTTCTCGGCTGCGACGAGCTGTCGCGCCGCGTTCACGGCCATCGGAGGGAAGCCCTTCAGGTCATCGAGGGACGGCCCTTCTCCGAGCCTGGGGAACCGGCGCTGGCGCTCGCGCACCGTCGTCAACAGAGCCTCGGCCTCGTCGAGCGTCTCCGGGTTCTTGAGAATCCCCGCCGCGGCCTCCGGCCAAGGATTGCCGAGGGCGTCCAGCTGATTGTCGATGTCGCGCAGGCGCTGCACGTCGGCCTTGAACGCATCCACGATGCCCTGCCACCCGTCAGGCTCGCTTCCGTCCTGGTAGGCCAGCAATCGCTTTACCTCGAAGCCTTCCCGCTCGGCAGCGTCGACGGCCTCGCGAATCGCTTTCCGCCACGGCTCCTCCCTCTCTTCGACGGTCTCAGCGACGGTTTCCTGTAGATCGTCCAAGAAAGTGCCGAACTCGCTGGAATTCTCACCCGCGCTGGTGTCGAGGCCCAACTCGCCCATCATCTCGGCGATCTCCTCGGCGGCGACTTCGCGCTCCCCCAGGTCCTGCGTCGCGAAAACCTTGTTCAGGGCTCCCCCGAGCTCACGTACGTTCCTGAACGGATAGCGTGCGAGCGCCTCGGCGACTCCGGTCTGCAACGGTTGGTCTCTCTCCTCCGCTTTCTTCCGGATGATCGCGACCCGCGTCTCGTATTGGGGAGCACCGATGTCGACGATCAACCCACCGGAGAAGCGCGACAGCAGACGTGCGTCCAAGCCGTCAATGTCCGCCGGTGGGCGGTCACTCGCCAACACGATCTGACCTCCCGCCGCGGAAAGGTCGTCGAGCGTGCGCAGCAACATCTCCTGTGCCTCGCGCTGCCCGGTGAGGAACTGAACGTCGTCCAGCAGCAGGATCGCGAGATCGTTGTAGCGGTCCTTGAATCCGTCGCTGCCACCCCCCTCGATGGCAGCTGCGAGCTCCTCAAGGTATTCCTCGAGGCCCATGTACTCGACGTCGCCCACCGCATCGAGCTTGCCTGCGTGATGCGCGATGGCCGTGAGGATGTGAGACTTGCCCAGCCCGGACGCCGAATACACGAAGAGGGGATTGTAACCCGTGCCGGGAGACTCCGCCGCGCGCTTCGCAGCCGCCGAGGCCAGCCGGTTGGCTGGCCCGACTACGAAGGAGTCGAAGGTCAGTTTGGCATCGAGATCCGTCATAAACCGATGTCGCGGAGACTCCTGAGATACCGTGGTTGGTGGGCACAAAAATAGACGATAAGTATCGGGGAGAGAGGCCGCGAAAAAAAGGGCCGATCCCGACCCTACCGGGGGTCACCTCGCGCCCAGGCCGCGGCATGCGCCAGCTCCTGCGGCAGAGGGGCCTCGAAGTGCATTCTGTCGCCCGAAATCGGGTGGTCGAAGACCAATTCCGCGGCGTGCAAGAACTGCCTCGGGACCCGTCGAGCGAACTCCTGCGCCCACGCCCGCTGAGGCCCCCCCATCCCCCGCTCCCAACCGACTCCGTAGACGGCATCGCCGACAACGGGATGCCCGATGTGCTTCAGGTGCACACGAATCTGGTGAGTGCGCCCTGTCTCGAGCGCCACGCGCAGGAAGTCGACCCGGGTCCAGCGCTCGCTGACGACGACACGCGAGAGCGCGGCGCGGCCGTCGTCCATGACGGCCATCCGCTTCCGGTCCTTGCGGTCTCGGCCGATGGGGGCGTCGATCGTCACCTCGTCATCAGGCAGATGTCCCCACACAGCGGCTTGATACTGACGCTTCACCCCGTGACCGCGGAGGGCATCTGAGAGCACGTGATGCGCCTCGTCGTTCTTCGCGACCACAAGCAGCCCGGACGTGTGGCGATCGAGCCTGTGTACGATGCCGGGCCGGAGACGGCCGCCCACGCCGGAGAGATCCCGGATATGATGCATCAGCGCGTTCACCAGCGTGCCCGAGCGGTGCCCAGGCGCCGGATGGACTACCATGCCCGCGGCCTTGTTCACCACCACCAGCGTGTTGTCCTCGTAGACGATGTCGAGCGGGAGGTCTTCCGCCTCGATCTCGACCGACTCGGGCCGCGGCACCTGGACCTCGACGACCGCACCGGCGGAGACGGCATCGGACTTCTTGGCCGCCTGACCATCCAACAGTACCAAGCCGGACGCGAGTAGCTTCTGCGCTCGGGTACGGGAGAGCGCGAGCTGTTCGGCGATGAAGGAGTCGAGGCGACCTACCTCCCCCTCAGCGACGGTGAGCCTGTGTGTGGTGCCTTCCAGGCCTTCCACTAGGCGGAGACCGTCCGGAGCGCGATCTTCGCCGGCGTGCCGTCCAGGTCGACGTCCCGCACATGCTCGAAGGTCCCGTCGCTGACGTCATCCTCCACCGCGACGGTCAGGGCTAGCGTTTCTCCCCCAATGAAGTCGCGGTGTATGGTCGCCACCTCACGGACACGTTGCGGGCCCGTGATCAGCAGGTCGATGCGATCGGTGATCTCGAGGTCCACATCCCTACGCAGCCGCTGAATTCGGTTCACGAGCTCGCGCGCGAGGCCCTCGGCGATGAGTTCGTCGTCGAGTGTCGCATCGAGCGCGATGGTGGTCGCACCCTCACCCTTCACGATCAGGTCACCCAACGCCTCCTGGACGATCTCGAGGTCGCCCGGCTCGAGCGCGTGCATCTGACCCTCGACCTCGAACTCCACCGCCTGTCGGTCCAGGTACGCCGCCAGCGCCTCCTGGGACAACGCGCGCAGGACATTCGCCGCCTCGTTCGTCTTCGTGCCGAACCGCGGCCCCAGCGCGCGGTAGTTCGGCCGCGGCACGAGCGTGACCAGCTCGTCGGCATCGGTGAGGAAGTCGACCTCCTTCACGTTCAGCTCCTCGCGCACGACGTCGAGCACCTCCCCGGAGAGCGTCCGAGACCCTGGCAGTACCGCCTCCGCCCGACGCAGCGGCTGTCGTACACGAATCCGTCCCTCCTCACGCGCGGCACGGCCCAGCGATACGAGCGTCCGGGCAGCGGCCATGTCGGCCTCGAGTCCCTCGTCGAGCAGATCCGACGGCTGGGGATAGCGCTCGAGATGGACGCTGTTTCCGGTCAGTGCGCGATGTAGCCAATCGGCCACGAACGGCACGACGGGCGCCGCGAGCAGCGAGGCCTGACGCAACGCATCCCAGAGCGTACGAAAGGCCGCGCGCATGTCGTCCGCTTCGCTGTTGCCCCAGAAGCGCGATCGGCTCCGGCGCACATACCAGTTCGAGAGGTCTTCGACGACGAAGTCTCCCAGCAAGCGGTACGCCCTCGTGATCTGATAGCCGTCCAGCTCCTGCCTGACGCCCCGGACCACCGAGTCGAGCCGCGAGAGCAGCCACTGATCCAGCAGCGGGCGGTCGGCCGCCACGGGGTCGGTGTCCGACGGCGACCACTCTTCCACTGATGCGTACAGCCTGAAGAAGTGGTACGTGTTCAAGAGCGTGTCGAAGAACTTCCTCGCGGCCTCTTTCACAGCCTCCGAGTCGTATCGCTTCGGAACCCACGGGTTGGATGACGTGATGAAGTACCAGCGCAGGGCATCGGCACCGTGTTGGGCGATCGCGTCCCACGGGTTCACGAGGTTGCCCTTGGACTTGGACATCTTCTGCCCTTCGGGGTCCAGGATCATGTCGTTCACGATCACGTTGCGATAGCATGGGCCTCGACCGAGCAGCGTCGAGATCGCCAACAGCGAGTAGAACCACCCCCGCGTCTGGTCGAGCCCCTCGCTGATGAAGTCGGCCGGGAAGTGCCGACGGAACTCGTCGGTGTTCTCGAAAGGGTAGTGCCACTGCGCGAACGGCATCGCGCCGGAATCGAACCAAACGTCGATGACCTCGGGCGTGCGGCGCATCGTGCCGTCGCACTCGGCGCACCCCCATGTCAGTTCATCGATGAAGGGGCGGTGCGGATCGAAGTCATCCCGCAGCTCGCCCGCCGCCTCCGCCAGCTCAGCGAGCGAACCGACCCAATGCGTATGTCTGTCGTCTCCGTCACACACCCAGGCGGGCAGCGGCGTGCCCCAGTAGCGGTCTCGTGACAGCGCCCAGTCAACGTTGCCACGCAGCCACTCCCCGAAGCGGTTCTCGCCCACTTCGCTTGGATACCAGGCGACCTGCTCGTTGTTGGCAAGCAACTGCTCCTTCAGGCTGGACGTGCGGATGAACCATGAATCGCGGGCCATGTACAGCAGCGGCGAGTCGCACCGCCAGCAGTGCGGATAGCTGTGCGTGATCCGTCCGATATCGAAGAGCAGACCGCGATCACGCAGCGCGTCGACCAAGACCGGGTCCGCGTCCTTCACGAATCGGCCGGCCACGAGGTCGACGTAGTCGTGGAAGCGGCCCGCGTCGTCGATCGGATTGAGCATCGGCAGGCCGTGTTTCTGCCCCACCGCGTAGTCGTCGGCCCCGAACGCCGGCGCCATGTGCACGATGCCCGTGCCGTCCTGGGCACTGACGAAGTCCTCGCCGACGACCGTCCAACCGTTTTCCGGATCGTCGGGCATGGGTACGACTTCCAACGGGCGGCGGTAACGCAAGCCAACCAGGTCCGCGCCCTTGAGAGTACCGACGATCTCGGCGTTTTTCCCGAAGAGCGCCTCGGCCCGCGCCTCGGCGACGATGTAGCGACGATCATCGCGCGCGACCTCGACGTACGTGAGCTCTGGATGCACCGCGAGCCCGGTGTTGGATGGCACAGTCCACGGGGTCGTCGTCCAGGCGAGGAGCACGCGACCGTCCGGTGCGCCATCGTCGTGCAAGACCTCCGCGACGAACGTCAGGGACGGGTCTTCGATATCCTTGTACCCCTGCGCCACCTCGTGCGATGAGAGCGTCGTGCCGCAGCGGGGGCAGTACGGGACGCTCTTGTGCCCACGATAGAGCAAGTCCTTGTCCGCGAAGGACTTCAAGATCCACCAGACGGACTCGATGTACTCCGGCTCGAAGGTGACGTAAGGCCGCCAGTACTCCAGCCAGTATGCGATGCGCTCGCTCAGCTCCTTCCACTCTTCCTTGTATGTGAAGACCGAATCCCTGCAGACCTGGTTGAACTCGGCAATGCCGAGCGCTTCGATCTCGGGCTTGCCGCTGATGCCGAGTTTCTTCTCGGCTTCGATCTCTACCGGGAGGCCATGCGTGTCCCAACCCGCGATGCGCGTGATGCTCCGCCCTTGCATCGCGTGGTGACGGCAGACGAGGTCTTTGATGGTGCGACCGATGACGTGGTGAAGGCCGGGGCGGCCGTTCGCCGTGGGCGGACCTTCGTAGAAGACGAAAGGCTCGCCGTCCTCGTTTGCGGCGAGCGTCTGGCGAAAGAGATCCTCCGTACGCCATCGCTCCAGCATCGCCTCTTCGATGTCGAGCAGGCTCTCAGGTCGTTCGGGATAGGTCATAGCTGTTCGACGACGCGGGTGATCAGCCGGGTCAGATCCGGTTCAGCCTTCGTCGCGTTCCCGATGATCTCGGACAGGACGGCGACCTCCAACGCATCGGGAAAGCACTCGTCGGTGATGATGCTGACTCCCAGCACGGTCATCCCCATGTGGCGCGCGACGATCACTTCGGGCACCGTCGACATGCCGACGACGTCGGCACCCATCGCCCGCAGCATTCGATATTCCGCCCGTGTTTCGAGCGCGGGTCCGGTCCACGCCACGTAGACGCCGCGGTTGAGTCGAATTCCGAGGTCCATGGCCGCCGACATCGTGATCCGCTGCAGTCCCCGGTCGTACGGCTCGGACATGTCCGGGAACCGCGGCCCGAACGCTCCATCGTTCGGCCCGACGAGCGGGTTGTCCCCCAGCAGGTTGATGTGGTCGTCGATCAGCACCAGCTCACCGGCACGCCACAGCGGGTTCATGCCACCGGAAACATTCGTGACGATGAGCGTCTCGGCCCCCAGCCGCTTCAACACGCGAATCGGGAAGGTCGCCCGCTGGAGCGAGTACCCCTCGTACTTGTGGAAACGCCCCTGCATGACGACGACCGGCGTCTCGCCGAGCCAGCCGAGCACAAGCCGCCCGGAGTGGCTTTCTACCGTGGGATCGGGAAAGCCCGGAATCGGCCCGTACGGGACCACGGCTTCGGCGCGCACTTCGTCGACGAGACCACCGAGGCCGGTGCCGAGCACGATACCGACTCGCGGCTCATGGATCGTCTGCTCGTGCACCGCGGCCACCGCCGCATCCACACGTTGGGTCAGGCCTTGGCGTTCCGTCACGGGAGCAGGCGTTGAGAGGCGTCGAGCTTCAGGCCCGATCGTCCTCGTCCGGGGCGTCCGAATCGAAAGCGAGAAGCAACGCCGCGTCGGTGTCCTCCTGAGCCTCCTCCGACTCCGCCTGTTCGGAGTCGGGTTCGTCCCTGGACAAGCGCCCACCCCCGAGGTCGAGGTTGATCGGCCGCTCCTCGAGCGGCGCCCGCTCATCCTCGACGTCGACAACGTCGAGCTCCCGCTCCAGCAGTTGGCGAAACGCCTTGAGGAACCGGGTTCTGCGCCGCTCCATCTCCTCGAGCGCATCCCTGCCCAACTCGAGCCTCCGCTCGGCGTCTCGAAGTAGGTTCCGCACATTCGCCTCGGCTTCCGCCGCAAGCCGGCGCGCTTCGGCCTCGGACTCATGGACCAGGTGGTCCGCCTCGCGTTGCGCCTGAGACTGAATGTCGGCGCTCAACTCCTGAGCGGTCACGAGCGCCTCCTGAACCGCCTGTTCGCGGCCGGATTGCGCGCCCACCTGTCGCTCCAGGCTCTCGGAATGCTCCCGCAACACGATGTTCTCCCGGACGAGCTCTTCGAGACGCTCCGCGGCGATCTCCAGAAAGACATCAACCTCCTTAGGGTCGTAGCCCCGCATCAGCTTCTTGAAGTCCCCACGCTTGTTGCGTACGTCGAGTGGTGTCAGATCGATCATTGTCCGGCTCCTGAAAAGGCCTTCTGGGCTCGCGGCCCGAAGAGCGCCGTGCCGATGCGCACCATCGTACTACCTTCCCGGATCGCGATCTCCAGATCGTTTGTCATTCCCATGGACAGCTCCGGACCGATTCGGGCGCCCTGAGCTCTCAGCTGCTCGTGAATCTCGCGCAGCCCCCCGAATGCTCGCGACAGGACGGCCTCTTCGGCGCCGAAGGGTGCCATGGTCATCAAACCGTCCATCTTCAGTCCGGGCAGCTCCGCGAGGGGTAGCACGTCCTCCACCGCGCGAGAGAGATCGAAGCCGCTCTTTGCGGCTTCCCCGGAACTGTTCACCTGCGCCAACACGTGCACGACGCGGCCGTCTTCGTGAGCCATCCGTGCAAGCCGCTCCGCAAGCTTCACCGAATCCACCGAGTGGATCAGGTCCGAGAGACCTAGCGCCTGTCGTGCCTTTCGGCTCTGCAAGTGGCCGATCATGTGCCAGGTCGCAGCTCCTCGTCCGAGCGCACCCACCTTGCCCTCGAGCTCCTCGACCCTGTTTTCTCCCAGGTCCCTCAGCCCGCCCTGCAACGCTGCCTCGACGGCCTCGAGCGGGTGTGCCTTGGTCACCGCGATGAGGCGCACGGAAGCTCCGTCGCGTCCCCGGGCATCTACCGCCTCCGCGATGCGGTCGCGTACACGAGGTATCGTGTCGGCCAGGCGCTCGGCATAAGCCGTGGTCATCGTTGCATCTGTCGTCGACATGAATTGGTAAATCGGGATAGGGGAGGACCGGCGATCCCGGTCCTTCCCCTCCCACACCACCAGGCATGCGGGTCCGCACCTGGCGGTTCGGTGAGTTGAGGTCAGTACGGCGTGAGCCGGGGCACACCCAGCTCGTCGAAGTACGCCCCTGGCAAGGCCGTGTGCAGGGCGTGGTGCGCGGCCACGTGCCACCAGCTTCGCGCGAACCAAGCAGCGCGCCAGGCGAGGTTCTCGCTCACACCGCGAGCCCTCAACTCCCGGTACGCTGTCCTTCCCCGTTTCCACTGGCGTAATTGCAACGTACGCAGCCGGCGGTGGATCCATTGGTCCAGGTCTCGGAAAACCCCCGGTGTATCCGCTAAGCCGAAGTATGCCTTCCACCCCAGCACGTAGCGCCGTAGCTCTTCCGCCACCTGTTGCAGGCTCCGCCCGCCACTCCGGCTTGTAATCTGCCGGACTCGCTCCTTGAACTTCGTCAGGGCCTTCTTGCTGACCCGGCACTTCACGACCTTCCCTGCCGCTACCCAGAAGCTGTAGCCCAGGAACTGTCGATCCCACACTCGCGCCCCCGCGCTCTTTTCCTCGTTGACCTGAAGCCGAAGTTTCCCGTACAAGTGCCTCAGCGCCTGCATCACACGTTGTCCTGCCCGCCTCGACCGCACGTATACATTGCAGTCATCGGCGTACCGGACAAACGCGTGTCCGCGTAGCTCCAACTCCTTGTCCACTTCGTCCAGGAGCACGTTCGCCAGCAACGGCGACAACGGTCCGCCCTGAGGCGTCCCCATGTGCCGCTCCATCACCACCCCGTTCGCCATGACTCCGGCTTCCAGGTAGCGACGGAGGATCCGCAGCATCGCCTTATCCTCGATCCGCTTTGCCAGCCGCCCCATCAGCACGTCGTGGTTCACCCGGTCGAAAAACTTCTCCAGGTCCACATCCACCACCCATCGTCTCCCTTCCTGGATGTATTGCTGCGCTTCGCGCACCGCATCGTGTGCTCGGCGCCCAGGCCGGAAGCCGTGGCTGTGCCGACTGAACGTCGGGTCGAACCTCGGTTGCAGCACCTGCAGGATGGCTTGTTGGATGAACCGGTCCAGCACGGTCGGAATCCCCAACTCCCGGACCCCTCCCCCACTCTTCGGTATCTCCTGCCTTCGTACCGGCTTCGGTTGGTAGGTCCCCGCCAGCAACCGCTGTCGGATCTCCCCCCAGTGCCTGCGCAAGTACTCTGGCAGCTCCTCCACGCTCATCCCGTCGATGCCCGGACTGCCCTTATTCTGCCGCACGCGTTTCAACGCTCCTACGAGGTTGGCACGCCCGACCACCTCCTCCATCAGGAGATGCTCGCTTCCTGAGCGCTCGTCTCCATGGGCCACCGTTCCGGCTTCGCCACTCCCCTCTACCTTCGGGGCTTCACCCCTATCCTCCAGCGGGAGCTCCAGTTGCCTGGACTCCTGGCGCATGGCCTTCTCGAGATCCACGGTCGTCACACTCTCCTCTCCGTTCGGCCCTTCGTCCGACAAAGCTGGGTCCAAGCGCATCATGCACTTCGTCGGCCTACTATGGCCTCTGCTGACTTCTCGCTCCGCCGGCAGGCCCAACAGCGCAATGCCGGCATCGCCCTTTCAGGCGTCAGGCGAGACCTCCCCGGGTAAGAACGATGACCTTCCCCGCACAATCGCCGGATCTACGCCGCTTCCCCTTGGTCGCAGGAGCTTCGCGGTCAGTGGTCCGCTCGCCCCGGTCCGCAGCGCCTCGTATCCGGTTCCTGTTCGTCGACTCACGGGTTCGTTTCACGCTTCGTTCAGCGTACGCCTCACGACGAACGCCTTGCGCTTCCCTTCGGTCCCTGCGACCAGGTTCCGGGAGGACTTTCACCTCCAAGTCATCGCCCATGCCGGGCCCACCACAAGAAAGGGACCCCACCGGAGCGCCGGCGGGGTCCCCAACAAGGGCCTCTCGGGCTCCGTGCTAGCGGACCTGGAAGGTAATCGGGAACGACACCCAGACCGGAACTTGCTTGTCACGGTTCAGCGCCGCGGAAAACCTGTAGATCTCCGAGACCGCCATCGCGGCGTCGTCCAGCGCCTGGTGGCCAGAACTATCATCGATCCGCCGGTCCTGCACGCGGCCATTTTCGTCGATGAAGAAGAAGACGCGGACCGTGCCACCGATGCCGGCATCCCTCAGAAGCGGCGGATACTCCCGCTCCATGGCCCGCACGACATCACTCCGGTTCAAGATGGACGGAGCCACCGTGAACGGCGTGAACGTCGGCGCCGCGGCGATGTCGATCTCGGCCTCCTCAGGGGGCGGCGGAAGATCCTCCACCGGGTTGTCCTCGAAGGTAGTCGGCGCAATCGTGATATCCTCGTCGATATCCGCGCCGCTCGCGATGATGGGCGTCGCGGGACGCGAGATCTGTCGCGGCGGCGGCGGAATCTCGATCTCGGGCGGGAGCTCGATCGTTTCGAGCTCCGTGTCCTCGAACGAGAAGTCCTCCGCGGTCAGCTGGGGCCAGAACGCAAACGCAACGAAGTGCATCACAGTGGCGGCAATCATCCCCCCCCAGAACCAGGACTTGAAATTCCGCTTGAGGCGCTCATTCGCAGTCTCGTGAACCTCTGCCGGTACGGCTTCTGCGGTCATCGTCTCTCCCTCTGCATGCTTTGCTCCAATTGTGTGGCGAAGACCACACGAACCACACCGGCGTTGACCAGCGCGGTCTGCAGCTGATCCATGAACCGGTACGGAATCTCACGGTCGCCCCGAATGGAAATCACCAGGGCACGCTCCGATGCGGCGTAGAGCGGCGCGACAACGGTCGTCGCCTCCACCATGGTGTGCGGCCGGTCGTTGATGTAGACCACACCGTCCCGCTCCATCCAGATGTTCAAGATGTTCTTCTGCTTCTCGTCGATCTTCTCGGCGGACTCAGCTCGCGTCCACTCGATCGGGCGGTCGCGGTCGGTCTGGAAGACCGTCGTCACCATGAAAAAGATCAGAAGCAAAAACGCGATATCGGCAAGCGACGAGGTTGGCACCTCACCCGACGCCTGCGAGTTCTTCTGAAAACCACCACCCTTGATCGACATGTAGGCTAGTTCTCCAGAACCTGAAGCGAGATGCGCTCAGCGTTGGCGGTCTTGAGCGCGTCCAGCACGTCGACCATGAACTTGTAGGGCGCGTCCGGATGCGTCTTCACCGCTGCGATCATGTTGGGATTCGCCGAGACTTCCTGCCGCCACAGCCCATCGATCTCGGAAGGCCGCATCTGCACCACCTGCGGGCTCTCGCCACGCTTTACGTCGACGATCCCGGTCGGCTGAATGATCAAGTGAAGGATATTCCTCTGGCTGACCTGGGCTTCCTCACCGGGCTCTGGCAGCACGATCGAGAGGCCCTTGTCCTTTGGGAAGGTGGTCGTCACCAGGAAGAAAATCAGCAGCAGGAATGCGATGTCCGCCGTCGACGACATCGGGACGCTGTCACTGACCTTCGCCTTCTTCTTGCCTAGAATCGCCATATTTTTGCCCCGGTCTCGCTTGTCTGAGGTAGTCGTGCTGCCTGCGAAAGGTTATTCGGCTTCGTCAGCCGCCGCGACCGGAAGCCTCTCGTCCAGGTCGGGCTTGATGATTTCGAGCCGACCTTGCTTCTCGAGATCCCAAGCAAGGTTGAGGATCTTTTGCGCACCCTGCTCCATGTCCACGATGAGCCCATCGATACGGGCGACGAAAAAATTGTACGTGATATTGATCGGTACCGCGACGATCAACCCCGAGGCCGTCGTGAGCAACGCCACCTTGATACCACCCGCCACCAGAGTCGGTTCGACCGTTCCAGCCTCCTCGATCGCGGCGAAGGCGAGGATCATGCCCGCCACGGTGCCGAGGAAGCCCATGAGAGGCGCCACGTTGGCGATGGTCGCAAGAATCACCAGGCCCCGCTCCAGGAAGCTGAGCTCGATGGCACCTGTGGTCGAGATGGCGGACTCCAGCTCGCCAGCCATCATCTTCCCGCTCCGGATGCGCCGCAGGCCCGCGAGGAGAATGGCAGCGGCTGGTCCCGGCGTGTCCCGAGCGATCTCGAACGCACCCTGGAGATCACCTTGCAGGGCGGCCTCCTCGACATCGCGCAGCACACGTGCCGTACCCCGATGAGCGATCCACAGAGTCCACAACTTGGCGATGATCACACCCAGGGCGACGAGCGAGCAGAGCACGAGTGGATACATCATCCACCCGCCGTCCGCAAAGAGGGTCATCAGTTGATACTGGGTAGCCACGAAGGCCAACTCCTGGAATATGATTGTGAGATGTGGGGAATCTAGGCGCGATGCCGTGAAGGTGTCAACGCGCGTGTCCTGTCGTGTCTAGCTCTGGAAATGCGGGGATTTCAGCGCCGGGGCGAGCTTCGGATCGTGTTGGGACACGCTGCCCACCACAGCCTCCCGTAGCCGCTCGGGATCGACGTCGCGCTCCAGTCGACCGTCCACGGCCAAAGAGATCTTGGCGGTCTCCTCGCTGACGACGATGATGAGAGCGTCTGTCTCTTCGCTCAGGCCGAGAGCAGCCCGATGCCGGGTCCCCAGTGAGCGGTCCCTCACCGAGGACTGCGTAAGTGGCAGGATCGCGCCTGCGGTTCGGATCTGGTCCCCCGTGATGAGCACGGCGCCGTCGTGCAACGGCGAGTAAGGCGTGAAGATCGTGGTCAGCATCTCCGCCGAGACGCGCGCGTCCACCGGGCTCCCCGTCTCGGCATACTCTTCCAGCCCGACATCCCGCTCGATGGCGATGATCGCTCCGTGGCGGGCACGAGCAAGCCTCACCGCGGCTGCGACGACCTCCTCCGCAGCTCGGCCCTCTTCCAGGGGCTGGAAGACACGGATCATGCGGCTGCGGCCCAGGCGTGCGAGCGCCGAGCGGAGCTCCGGCTGAAAGACGATGAGTGCGGCGATGGCCCCGTACGCGAAGCTCGCTTCCAGCAGCCTGCGAATCAGGATCAGGTCCAGCAGGCGCGCCAGGCCATAGGTGAAGGCGAGCAGGGCCACGCCCAGCATGATCTGCATTGCGCGAGTGCGCTGGATCACGAGGAGGATCCGATAGAGCAGGAACGCCACGATCAGGATCTCGACCAGGTCGGTCCACCCCGGCCTGAAGAACTGGAGCTGTTCCCAGATCCGGCTCACCGCTGTGTCTCCTTGGTCGGGCCCCGCTCCGCCAATGTTGGTCCGCGCTCGGCCGATGGCATCAAGTCAGCGGTTCGTCCTCATCTCCGGCGTACACCCCCGGTGCGGGTCCCGGAAGCGGTCCCTCGGCGCCGGGCAGCCCCAGTGGCGGCGCTCTCTCCGGCACCGGTGGCGACCCCGCGGCGAGGGGAGCCAGCGACTCCGGCTCCGGTAGCTCGGGCGGCGGGAGCTGCTCGCCTCGCTCCAGCGTCTCGATCGCTTCGCGATCGAGCGTCTCGCGCTCGAGCAGTGTCTGAGCAAAGATCTCCAGAAGAGCCTTATTCGCTTCCAGAACTTCGCGTGCGCGTTCGTGGGCCTCGTCCAGAATGCGCTTCACTTCCTGGTCCACGAGCCGCGAAGTGTGTTCCGACACGGTCCGACGCTGCGAGATGTCGCGGCCGAGGAAGATCTCATGCTCGGCCTCGCCGATCGCCACCAAACCGATGGCTTCGCTCATGCCGAAGGCGGTGACCATCTTGCGCGCCATGCCCGTAGCCTGCTCGATGTCGTTGCCGGCCCCCGTCGTCACGGCCTCGGGACCGAAAATCATCTCTTCCGCCACCCGCCCACCGAAGAGCATCGCGAGCTGACCCTCCATCCACTCCTTGCGGTACGCATGGCGGTCTTCCTCGGGTAGGCTCGCCGTGATTCCCAGAGCCCTGCCCCTGGGCATGATGGTGACCTTGTGCACCGGGTCGAGCCCCGGAATCTTCAGGGCGACGACCGTGTGGCCGGCCTCGTGATACGCGGTGAGCTTCCGCTCATCCTCGTTCAGCACCAGGGAACGACGTTCCGCTCCCAGCATGACCTTGTCCTTCGCCTCGTCGAAATCATCCATCGAGACCTTGTCGGCGTCGCGGCGAGCCGCCTGAAGCGCCGCCTCGTTGCAGATGTTCTCGAGATCCGCACCACTCATGCCGGGGGTACCCCGCGCGATGAGTTGCAACCCGACGTTCTCCGCCAGCGGGAGTTTCTTGGCGTGAACGCGAAGGATGCCCTCACGCCCCTTCAAGTCGGGCATGTCCACCACCACCTGTCGGTCGAAGCGCCCAGGACGGAGCAGCGCCGGATCGAGAACGTCCGGACGGTTCGTCGCCGCGAGCAGGATGACTCCTTCGTTGGACTCGAAGCCATCCATCTCGACCAGCAGCGCGTTGAGCGTTTGCTCGCGTTCGTCGTGGCCACCGCCCAGGCCGGCACCCCGGTGGCGACCCACCGCGTCGATCTCGTCGACGAAGATGATGCACGGAGCATGTGCCTTGCCCTGCTCGAACAAGTCGCGAACGCGCGACGCACCGACACCCACGAACATCTCGACGAAATCCGAACCGGACATCTGGAAGAACGGTCGGCCGGCCTCGCCGGCGACGGCCCGGGCGAGCAGCGTCTTTCCGGTTCCTGGAGGACCGACGAGCAAGACGCCCTTCGGCAGACGTCCGCCGAGACGCGTGAACTTGGCCGGGTCCTTGAGGAACTCGATGATTTCCTGAAGTTCTTCCTTCGCTTCGTCCGCCCCTGCGACGTCTGCGAAGGTGACCTTGGGGGTGTCCGGCGAAATCAGCTTCGCTTTGGAGCGGCCGAACTGGAACGCGCGGTTCCCACCGCCCTGCATGGCTCTGAAAATCCAGATCCAGAAGGCGATGAAGAGGAGCCACGGAAGCGCCCCGATGAGGAGCGTGCCCCAACCCGCCTCTGGAGACTCGGCCTGGATAATGACATCGTTGGCCTGGAACGCCTCGAGCAGGCCGTCGGTGACCTCGCTCGGCAGCGTGACCTCGAAGCGGGTGACCTCCAACTCCTGCTCCATGATGGGCGCGCGTAGCTCGCCCTCGATCCTGCGATCGATCACGGTCACTTCGAACACGTTCCCGGTGTTGAGTTGGCGCATGAAGTTCGTGTACGTGATCTCCGTGCGCGTCGGCTCCTGCCTGCGGACGAACTGCACCGCCAGCAGCAGCATCAACACCATCATCATCAAGAACGCGGCGTTCTTGGACACACGGCCGAGACGGTTGCTGCCGTCGGGGCGGTTCGGATCAGGTTCTGGCATGCTGCTTTCTACTCTCGCGTGGCACCGGAGGCCGAGGCCCCCCTACAGGCTCGCGATATATGGCAAGTGACGGAAGTCTTCAGCGTAATCAAGTCCATACCCCACAAGGAACTCGTTGGGTGCATCGAAGCCGACCCAACGTGCTTCGGGGTCCAGAGTCGTGAGTCTCTTGTGAAGCAAAGCGCAGACGTCCAACGAGGAGGGATTACGGGCTTGGAGCCGTGGAATGAGGCGGGTGAGCGTGTTCCCACTGTCAATGATATCCTCTACGACCAACACCGAACGGCCCTTCAGAGAGGCTGCGGGATCGTATAACAGCCGCACGTCACCGCTCGAAACCTTGTCTGCGCCGTAGCTCGCCGCCACCATGAAGTCGACGTGCAGTGGCAGCTCGATGGCCCGTACGAGGTCGGCCATGAACAGGAAAGAGCCCTTAAGCAGCCCCAGCACGAGCAGCCGGTCCGACGCGGTGTACGCCGCCGTGATCTCACGTCCCAACTCGCGAATGCGGCCCTGAACATCGTCCGCGGAGAACGCGATGCGCTTCAGCTCCTGCCCGCCGAGCT
Source organism: Longimicrobiales bacterium (assembly GCA_965197725.1). Classification (GTDB taxonomy): domain Bacteria; phylum Gemmatimonadota; class Gemmatimonadetes; order Longimicrobiales; family Gaopeijiaceae; genus UBA1138. The sequence goes on along the minus strand of CBDANQ010000021.1, from coordinate 4,107 downwards.
GGGTGTCCTCACTGAGTGTCGCCATCATCGATTCCAAGGTGAAGCACATGCGACCCGTCGGCCCGATCTTCCGGCCCTACGGCAGTCGCAACGCCCGGGATCCAAAGTACTTTTCCTCGCGCGTCTACGAATACGGGCAACCGCCCGCGTAGCGACTCCGGAATCCTCGCCTCGAGCAGTAGCTTTTTCAGCTTCTTGGAGCCGTACGGAAGTTGAATCCGATCTCCGGACTCCTTCGCCCGCACCGTCAGCGGAAAGTGCGGCGCCGTCACGGCAACCGAGTCGCGCGCCGAGGCGGACAGCTCCGGACCTCCCCAGCGCACGGTGAACGTGCGGCCACCGAGGGTCACGCTCCCCGAGCCAGCCCGAGCACTGGGGATCATCAGCGGTCTGTCGTGGACCAACGGCTCACGGACCAACACGATCCGGTCGAGTTCGCGCTTCACGACGACACCCGAAGCGAGGTCCAGACGCCGGCCGCTTTGGCCCGAGCTGGTAAACTCGGCCAGGGAGCGGGTTCCCACCGCGTCGAGCCGCGCCCCAAGCCGTTCGCTGAGCCAACGCAGCACGCGCCCGCGAAGGGGCGTCGGCAATCGAAGTAGCTGCTCATGGTCGACGGAGAGTGCGTTGTCGGCCTGCTCCGGATCCAACGTTTCCAAAAGCCGCGGCATGAGATACTGCCACACTTCGACGTCGCCCTGTGCGTGTTCGGCCAAGCGCACGAGCGCGCGGCGTGCACCGGGTGCCACCGACGACTCCACTTCGGGAATGATCCGGTTACGGATGACGTTGCGCGCGAAGGCCGATTCAAGGTTCGATGGATCCTCCCGCCACCCGAGCCTCACCGAGTCGGTGTACTCGACGAGCTCCTTCCTCCAGAACGGGAGCAGTGGGCGCCAGAGCCCCGGCTCACGGAACCCAGCAATGCCGGAGAGCCCCACCGAGCCGCCGCCCCTCAGCAAGCGAAACAGGACCGTCTCGGCCTGATCGTCGGCGTGGTGGCCCGTCACCACGACGTCCGCGTCGACCTCCCGTCTGACCGACTCGAGGAACGCGTAGCGCGCGTTTCTAGCCGACTCCTCGGACCGTAGTGGCTCCTGAGCACGCTCAACGAAGAATGGGAGCCCCCAGGCGCGGGCGACCCCGCACACCCATTCGGCGTCCGAGAGCGAGCCCTCTCGCATGCGGTGATCGAAGTGCGCCACATAGATAGGGATACCTGTGGATGGCGAGCCGAAGCGGAACAGGTGGAGGAGAGCCATCGAGTCGAGTCCTCCCGACGTCGCTACGACGAGCCCTCCGTCCCGAAGGATCCCACCTCGAGCAGCTTGCACGACCTCGGGAAAGCGGCTTCTCAGTTCGGTCGTCACACCACTCATGCGGCTCCCTCCACCGGGCCTGGGGGCGGCGGCCGACCAGTAACCTCGGTCAGGACTTGGGCGAGTACATCGGGTCGGTCACTCTGGATGCCGTCGACACCCCACGACAGCAAACGTTTCATCGACTCTGGATCGTCGACGGTCCAGACCTGCACGGGGATATTTCGACGGTGCGCGGCTCGAACGAAGGCCTGAGAGACGATTCTCATCCCCCTCCACAGCTCGGGGACCTGAAAGATGTCCGCGCGCGCCAGGTAGGGACCGCCTCCCGGAAGTCGGTGCAGTGCCCAGAATAAGAGGACCTGATGGCGGCTTGCACCCCAGGGGCCCGCGTAGCCGCGGGCATCCCTTCGGGACCGCTCGAACTCCGCTGCGACGAGTACGCGGTGCTCGGCGTGATGACGTCGAATGACTTCGACGAGCGGGCCGGCAGCCTGCGGCTCCTTGGTTTCTACGTTGATACGAGTGTCCGGGAATGCTGTCAGAACCTCCACGAAGGTCGGAACGACCACCCCCGTGCCGCGGAAGGAGCGGCGGCCATCGGAATCCTCGAACCGGTACCCGGCATCGAGAGCGTGGATGTCGTCGAGCGTGCTCGCCGCCACCGGACCCTCACCGTCCGTGGTCCGGTCCAGCGTTTCGTCGTGAATGACCACGACGTGTCCGTCCCGGGTGAGTCGAACGTCCAGTTCGAGCATGTCGGCGCCCCACCAGTCGACTGCCCGGCGGAAGGCAGCCATGGTGTTTTCGGGCGCGAGCTTCGATCCGCCGCGGTGCGCCACGAGCATGGGCGCTCCAGCGAGATACGTGCGCCCTGGCCGCGAGGTCACCACGCCTAGGTCACCTGCCGGTTACGCGGAAGTGCGCCTGCCGGCTTCCACCCGCTCTATTTCCGCGGGAGCCAGTTCATGGAAGCAATACAATGACGAAGTCGATGAGCCGGCTCGTCATTTCCATCTCCGACCGAGCCTTCTCCGGCTCGTCACCGCCGCCCGCGGCGAGTCCCTCCTCGAGCTCGACGACACGTCCGCACAAGAAGCCCAAAGTGTCCTCGACGACTTGCGGACGTGGTGATGCGGGTGCAAGCGCGTCGTGCATCACCTCGGTCAGTAGGAGCCCACGCATGAAAGCGAGGAAGCCGGGGAAGGCGAGCTCGGTGAGCGGTCCGCCCTCGAGGGCCTCCTCGTAGGTGATGTTCTCCCACTCGAGCTCGTTCCAGTACAGGTCCTCCGCCTCCTCGCGCAGAAACTCGCGAACATGAGGCGGGAGGAAAGAACTGGGGCCCGTCATGGGGGGTTGGAGCTCCCGCTCCAGGATGCGTTCCAGGCGTTCGCGACGCCCGCTCAGGAGAGTGCTGGCGCGGTCTGTCATGGTGCCCTCGGTCGGCCGAGTGGTCCCGATTCGTGGCGAAACCTACGTCATCGCTCCCGGGGCTGCATCGAGGCGAGCCAAGCGTAGAAGCCGACGGGAAGATCTGGCCGAGCCAAACGGTGTTAGCGGCCTTCCAATATTGCACACATGTGGCCATCGAAAATTGCACACTTGGCGCTTTGACCTAGGGGGTCAGTCGCCGTACCGTGTACCACTGGATAGAGACCGGTCAACTGGACCGGGAGTTGGACGAAGAGCGTGTCGGGTACGGTCCGAGATGTCTGATGCCGTCGAAGCTGGATCCGTACAAGCCGTTGATCGACACGCGTCTCAAGGAGTACCCGAAGCTCACGGCTGTACGGCTCTTCAAGGAGGTCCGGGCCGCTGGCTACCCGGGCAGTTACAACCAAGTGAAGCGCTATGTACGCAAGGTCCGGCCTCGACCCCCAGAGGAGCCGGTCGTGCGCTTCGAGACGGCGCCTGGGCGTCAGGGCCAGGTGGACTTCGCCCACTTCCGGCTACCGTGGGGCAAGCGTTACGCACTAATCGTCGTGCTGGGCTACTCGAGGCTGCTGTGGGTTCAGTTCTACACCCGGCAGACCATGAAGGCCCTGATGCATGGCCTGGAGTCTTCGTTTTCCTACTTCGGCGGCGTGCCCTCAGAGCTTCTGTTCGACCAAATGAAGGCGGTCGTCATCGAGGACGGTCGATACGACGATGGTGCCCTCGTCGAGAACCCGGAGTTCATGCGCTACGCCTACCACTGGAACTTCAGGATCCGAGCGTGCCGACCCTATCGGGCTCAGACCAAGGGCAAGGTGGAGCGGCCGATCCGCTACCTCAGGGAGAGCTTCTTCTACGGGCGCACCTTCACGTCGGACGACGATCTCAACGCGCAGGCCCTTCATTGGCTTGAGACGGAAGCCAATGTGCGCAGCCACGGAACGCTGAAGGAGCGGCCCCTCGATCGCTTCGAGCGTGAACGACTGCTCCTCGAGCCCTTGGCGACTCGCCCGTATCACCCCCTCGTCCTGCCTCCGGATCGCTCCTCACCCGGCACGACGTCCTTGCCGGCCATCCACGTCGAGCGACGTCCCCTCACGGCCTATCAGACCGTGGATAAAGTCCGGTCATCGCTGTTGTGTTAAATCAGGAGGACACGAGGGTTTTTGCAGCGAGGACGGCGATGGCGGTAGGCAAGCGGCCCGAGGCTCGGCAGGGCGAGATGTTCGTGGTGGCGAGCGAGATTCGGGCCTTGGACAACCCGTTCTACTGGGCCTTGAACGAGCTTCTGGCGAAAAGCGGGTTTGACGAGTTCGCGGAAGAGGCATGCCGTGAGTGCTACGCGGACAATCGG
>CBDANQ010000020.1:0-63423 GCA_965197725.1 Longimicrobiales bacterium | reverse complement strand
ACCTCCTCGACAGGTGATGTCGAGCAGCACTTCCTTCGCGGCGTCGCGATTCTTCACAGCTTCGGCTGGAATCAGGCCATTGAACAGTTCCAGGAGGCGCAAGCGCTCGATCCGGATTTCGCGATGGCCTATTGGGGCGAGTCGCTGGCGTACAACCACCCGCTGCTCTCGCAGATGAACCCCGACGAGCCGCGCAAGGTGCTACAGCGGCTGGGTTCGAGCAAAGCCGAGCGTATGGCGAAGGCGCCGACCGATCGTGAGAGGGGCTTCTTGCACGCTGTCGAGGTGCTGTGGGGTGAGGACGACCACGTTGCTCGCCGCGTCGGATACATGGAGGCGATGGAGGAACTCTACGGGCAGTATCCGGACGACTCCGAGGTGGCCGCCTTCTATGCGCTCTCGATTCTGAGCGCGGTGGCCGCCACAGGCGACCTGGGCATGCGACTCAAGGTCCCGGGCCGGCACGATCGCTCTCGGCCTCTTCGCCGACAACCCGAACCACCCGGGAGCGCCGCACTACGCGATCCACTCCTTCGACGATCCGGAGCACGCACCGCTCGCTCTGGAGTCTGCTTACCGTTTCTCGGAGATCGCGCCGGAAGTCGCGCACGCGATACACATGCCGACGCACATCTTCATTCAGCATGGGATGTGGGACCGCGTCTCCAGCAACAACCAGTCCTCCTACGATGCGGCCCGTGCGCTGTGGAAGCCCGGCGACAGCCTCGGTGATGCGATCCACCCCCTAGACTGGGGTCAGTACGGCGACCTCCAACTCGGGGACTACGCAAAGGCGCGCTTGTGGATCGAGCGGATCGAAGCGATGTCGAGCGAGGGAGGCTTCCTCGAGGGCGGCCCCCGCGGCCAGGCGGGCGTGGCACGAGCGGTCAACACGCTCTCCCTGTTGAAGGCCCGTTACACGGTGGAAACTGAGGACTGGAAGATTCTGCCCATCACGGATGAGTCGACCGCGCACGAGCTGCTGGCGACCGCGCTCAGTGCCGCGCGTCTGGGCGATCAAGCGAAGCTCAGGCAGGCCGAGGCCGCCCTGGGTCGAGCCGGCGGAGGCCCGACCGAGATCATGCAACAGATGGCGGGCGCGCTCCTCCAGGCGGGCATGGGACACGCCGGCGTGGCCACGGGCCTCATGGACCAGGCTGAAGCTGCCATTTTGGAAATGGCGCCGCCGCGGGGCTCCGCGTCACCCATCAAGCCCGTTTTCGAGCTGTACGGAGAGATCCTTCTCGACCTCGATCGGCCCGCCGAGGCGGCCGAGAAATTCGAGACCGCCCTCGTGCGCATGCCGAACAGGCCGCGCTCGTTGCTCGGGTTGGCCAGGGCGCTCGCCGCCACTGGAAACCAAGAGGGCGCAGCCCAAGCCTATACGCAGCTCACCGAAGTGTGGGCGGGCCGCTCATCGTTCGCGGGCTACCAGGAAGCGGTGCGCTTCCTGCGGGGGGCACGCTAGCTGACGAGCAACTTCATCCGACCTACGTCGTCGACCCGGCGACCCCACGGGCACGAGGGTAGGTCAGCTTGACCGCATCTGAGACCAGACGGCATTCTGCTGGGGCTCACAACACATGGGGGAACCATGATCGACACTCCCGAAGCTCTCCCGCCGACTGAGTCGGCAGCGCCCGAACCTGTGCCCCACGTCACTCGACGTGATCTCTTGGCTGGTGCGGCGGCGATCGCCGCGGCATCGGCGTTACGTGAGCTCGGGGCCCCGGGCATCGCCGCGCAGGAAGCGCCCTCGGTCCCGTCAGCCCCACCGGATCCGACCAAGGTCCCTGGCGCGCCGGCCGGGGACACCGGAGCACGCTCCGCCTTCGAGACCCCGGTCCGAGAGCACGCGTCCTCCTCCTCGTCCAGGACACCGCTTCACGAGCTGGAAGGCACGATTACACCGGCCGATCTCCACTATGAGCGTCATCACGGTGGCATCCCGACCATCGATCCGGATCGGTACGAGCTCCTGGTCCACGGAATGGTGGAGCGCCCGTCTGTTTTCTCGCTGCAGGACTTGAAGAGCCTACCGGCCGTCACCCGAATCTGCTTCCTGGAGTGCTCGGGCAACTTACGGCTCAACGGGCCTGAGGAGACCACCGCTCAGTCCCTTTGCGGTCTCACGAGCCAAAGCGAATGGACAGGTTGTCCCGCTTTCGGTCGTCTTGAATGAGGCCGGCGTGCAAGCCGGCGCCTCGTGGTTCCTTGCGGAGGGAATGGACGCAGCGGTGCTCTCGCGCAGCGTCCCTTTGGAGAAGGCCTACGACGACGCGTTGCTCGTCTACGCTCAAAACGGGGAGGCGATTCGGCCCGCGAACGGGTATCCGGTTCGGCTCCTCCTGCCCGGGTGGGAGGGGAACACGAGCGTGAAGTGGCTGCGGCGGCTGGAGTTGGCGGACCGCCCGTTCATGTCACGCGAGGAGACGTCGAAGTACACCGAAGGGATCAAGGGTGGGAAGGCCCGTCAGTTCAGCTTCGTCATGGACGCCCGCTCGGTGATCACTCACCCCAGCTACCCGGCTCACGTGGAACAAGGGTGGAACGAAGTGGGTGGGCTCGCCTGGAGCGGACGCGGACGAATCGCGCGAGCCGAGCTGTCCTTCGACGAGGGAGACACCTGGGTGGCCGCCGAGCTTCAGGAGCCTGTACTATCGAAGGCTCACACCCGCTTCCGATACCTGTGGCGGTGGGATGGCGCGGAGACCACGGTCATGAGCCGCGCTGTTGACGAGACGGGATACGTGCAGCCGAGTCTGCGCGAGTTCATCGATGCGCGAGGGCCCTACTCGGGTCCCTATCACCGGAATCCGATTACCGGCGTCCGGATCCGGGCCGACGGACAGGTCATATACCGGACGGAGGCCTGGGAATGAGGTCGATGGCGCGGGATCGACCTTTGATCCTGCTTGCGGCTATGGGTGTGGCGTTCTCGACCGGATGCGACCCAAGCGTCCCGAACGATCGGGCGACTTTGGGATCGGCTCCAGCAGTCGTGGCCGCCAGGCCCGCATCACATCCGCTGCCCGCCCGCTTCGGCGTCGGCCGCGCCGCGACCGAGGGAGACATTTCGGCGCTCGATATCGATATCATGCCGGACGGAACGGACTTCCGCAGGGGCGGGGAACCGCCGCGGACGGCGCCAAGATCTACGCCTCCTCTTGCATCGCGTGTCACGGCGTGGATCTGCAAGGGACGCCCCTCGGAGACCGGCTGGTACCGGCGCCGGATGCCTTGGGGTTCCCAGACGGGGACGTGCCTAGCTCGACGAGGGCGATCGGCAACTACTGGCCATACGCTACCACCGTTTTCGACTATGTGCGCAGGGCCATGCCGTCCGATCGGCCCGGATCGCTGTCCGACGATGATGTCTACGCCATCACTGCCTACCTCCTCTGGAAGAACGGGATCATCGACGAGACCGCAGTGATGAGTGCAGAAACCCTGTTTCCGATCCAGATGCCGGCCCGGGCCGATTCGTTGTGGATGATCGACTGGGGTCTGATCGAGTCCGTTGACGGGGTGATGGTCGGTGTAGGTCTGGGTCGATTGAGCGGTGGCCGCTAGTCCTCCGGGTCCTCTCCCTGAGGTGGTGGCACCAGTATCTCACCTGCCATGATTCGTCCTTCTCTCCGGCCGGCCTCGCGAGTCCTTGCGACCTCCTGCTCCCGGCTGACTGGTTAAGCAATCAGCCTACATGGAACAGTCGTTACCGCTTCTTTCGCCGCGCACCCACGCCGCGAGCATCTGCCACTCCGGATCGTCCCGCGACTGCCAGCGCCTGACGCCATTGTGCGAGTACGATCCGCCGCCGTCCGGGTGAAGAGGCTTGAGCAGCCACCGGCTCTGCACCGGGTTACCTGGCACGATCAGGCGTTGGATCACCCCGAAGCCCCGACGAGCCTCCACCTCGGTCCAGAACGAGCCATTCGCGGGGCGGGGAGCGAAGCCTCTCGAGCCGCCGGCGTGACACCGTGTGCACGAAAGCTGGCCGTATAGCGGGTTCGCGAAGATCTCCTGAACGCACGTGCGGTAGAAATCGAAGTCGAGCGTCGGCTCAGGGGACGGCGTGAACTGCGCGGCTGGCAGCATCTCGATCCACTCGAGCACGACCCGGTACTCCGGGTCGTCCGTCGACTGCCAGTATGTGCCGCCAGTGTGACCCTCGCCCCCTGCCTGGGTCGAGAGCGGCTTCTTGAGGAGCTTGCTGCTGGCGGGGTCCGAGGCGTCGACGAGCCTGGTCACGACGTCGTAGTTGAGCACGGACTGCCCTTCGGTCCAGCCCCAGCCATCCGGCGTCTCGGTCATGTCTTCGAGGGCCAGACGAAGGCTCGTCTGCCACGTGTGGCACATCACGCACGCGGGGCTTCCCCCACCGTTGGGGTAGCCCCGTGGCCTCGCGAACATCGGCTCGATGTTCTGCCGATAGAAATCGAAGTCGCGCCGAGGCGTGGCCTCGGGCGATGCTGTCAGGCCCAGCGCCCCAAAGACCCCGGCGCCAGCGCACACGGCAAGGGCCATCACCCGCGCCTCCCGCCTCCGCGGTCCGTTTTCTGAGCTCATCTTGAGCTACCTCCGGGCCAATCCGCCGTCGCCTCAGGCGACGAATCTCGTCGTTCGATCATTAGCATCCGTCCTCTCGGACTAGCGACCCCCCGGAGTGCGCACACGATCCCGCGGGAGGACCGCCACGTCGATCCTGGCGGGCCGTGCGCCCGTCTTCATCCTCGCGACGATCTCGAGAGTCTGCAGGTCTACGGCGATGGTGTGGTCGGATCCCGAGATCGCGACATACATGTACCGGCTGTCGGGCGTCGACGTCATCCAGTTCGCCGTCGGCCCCACCTCGACCGCGCCGATGTACTCCAGATCCGGAAGCGACCAGCCGTAGATCCGGCTGTCGAGGCGGCTCGAGGCCCATACCGCCGAGCGATCCGGAAGCACTTCGAGGCCGTGCATCGGCGCGCCTTGGTTACCATCCGCGTTCCGCATCCATGCCGGCAGGGTCGGCGGGAAGAGGATCGTCTCCTTCTGCCCCGTCTCCCAGTCGATCACCCATACTCCGTTCACTCCGGAGCCTTGCGCGAAGATCTTGTTCGTCGAGCCGTCGTCCCCGGCCAAGAACGCCATGGGCCGCACGGTGTGGGGCTCCCCCCTATCGTCCACCAGCGTGATCGATCCGACGACCTCATCCGTGTTGGGGTCGATGATCTCGATCGACCCCTCAGACCGCGCGTTCAGGCCCGCGACGACCCAGTTGCCGTCCGGGCTCACATAAACGTTGTGAATGCCGGTCGTCACGGAGACGCTCGTGATCTTCTCGTGCGTGTCGAGGTTGAACACGTCGACGAACGGCGCCGCGGAGATCCCGACATAGATCTTACGGTGCTTCTTGTTGATGGCACCCTTGTTCGGTCTGGCCGTGAGCGGGAGCTGCTCGACCAGTCGCAGCGTCATCGTGTCGAAGACATCGAGAGTGCTCTCGGTCTCGTTGGTGCAGTAGTAGTACCGCCCTTCGGGATGGGCGAAGAGGTTGTGGGGTCGCGGACACCCCTCGATGACCCCCACCACTTCGTTCGTCAGCGGATCGATGATGTGCTGGACATCACCGGCGTTGTTGCTCTGGAGGATCCGGACCACCACCCCGTCATAGGAGTCGAGCCTCGGCACGTTCTGGGCAGCGAGGGGCGCTCCGAGGAAGGAAATCCCCAGGAGCATCAACAAGAATCGAGTGGGCGGCTTAACGCTCATCGACGTCCTCCGCAGGTTCGGCAGCGTGCACGTTCGTAAGTGATCGTTCATTGCTGCGTCATGCAACCAACCCGCCGTGGTGGTGGGCGCGCGGGGCGTCATCCGCGCGGACACTGCGGTAGCGCGACCTCTCGATCGGCGACGACGCGGTACGGCCGCTTGTGCCTGCAACGCCGGACCGGGGACGGCGGCCGCCAGCATGACGCATGCGGAGACCAGGAACCCGTCTCTCCTCATCGCGGACGATTTGACATCACGTAGCTCCAGTGCCGCTCCGCCTGAGTGAGGATCTCCGGGAGATCGTCGGCGAGCAGATAGCCGTCGTCGATCAACGGCTGTGCAGCGGCCGACACCAGCCCGACGTACTCGTCCGGTCCGTCATAGCGTTCCTCGATGGAAGCCCGTGGGTCGCCTGCGGCCTGCCGCTCGGCGACGGTGCGTGGGAAGACGACGTACGAGCCCTGCATGCTCGAAAGGACATCGGTCGGGCCCGCCCCGGGCCGGAAGAGGTTCCAGCCGGTGTAGGTTGCCAGAGGCACCGACACCTCTGGCATCTTCAAGCCGCCGACCTCGTTGCCGTCGGCGTCGACCTGAGGCACGAGGATGGGGAACGCCGGGCCGACCTCGGGGGGCTGGATGCTTACGATGCCCCTGGTGGCGAAGTCCGACCCGTAGCTCACACGAAAGGCCCGGTGCGGGGTCGCCGGCTGCCCCACGCCGGGAAGGCCGGGAAACGCCAGCGCCGTAGGCAGCACCAGCTCCCTCCTGTCGATACGCGGATAGCTGCTGGCCGGCGGCGGCGCGGTGTCGGTCGTCCACCGGTTCATCGCCAGCAGCAGGCTGCGCATGAACCACGAGTAGTCGTTCGGGTTGCTGGGCTGCTGCCCGCTGCCCTGCCGGGGCGGGAACCCAGCCGGTCCGTGCTGGCCGCCGGCGAACGAGTAGATGCGGACGTTCTCCGGCGGATCGACGTCACGCTGCCCATCGAGCGAGGTATGGATCAGCGACGCCGCGCGTCCCCAATACTCGTACGACGAGTTGGTGTAGAAGATCTTCGGCTCGAGCTCGGTGTCGAGGCGGGCGAGCAGCCCGTCGGTCGCGCGGCTGATGGGATCGGTCTGCGTGACGTCGGTGAAGGGAAAGATGTCGGTCGGATAGAGCTTGTTCAGGAACGGGTGGCCGTCGCGCGAGGGCTGCGCGAAGCGATGGTTGAAGCTGCCCCGCCCGGCGCCAGCGACGTGTGAGATGATGCCGTCGAATGCCCTTGCGGTTTCCTTCGTCCCGGTTGAACCCGTAGTAGAGGAACGTGCGCAGGAAGCGCCCGCTCTGTGAGATCCCGAAGCCGAGCGCGCGCTGGATGTCCCCGTCGCCGATCCCGAGCTCGTCCGCCCCCACCGTTCTTGATCTGAGAGACAGCATCGCGCACCGCGGCCGGCCCGAGGCCCACCAGCGTCGGGTCCTCGGCGACGTAGACGACCTCGTAGATCTTGTGGGCCTCGAATCCTGCTTCGAGCCACACCCGTCCTCGGTCTGCCACCACGTCGCCGTTCTCGACACGGGCGAACCGCCACTGGCTCCGGGGGACGATGAGCCTCGTTCCGTCGACCGAGCTCCGCACCGTCATCGTGTTGGACAGATCCTGCGGGTCGGCGACCTCGTACGGCACGTGGTTGCGGTCGGCGAGCGAGCGGTCGGCGGCGGGACTCGAGACGATGATTTCGCTACGAACCACTCCGCGGATCGGACGTCCGTCGTCGGTCGCGATGGGCGCCGTCAGGCGCATGAGTCCGTCGCGCAGCGGCGGGTCGAACTGCCACCCCAGCCACAGCAAGGTGAAGCCCTCTCGCATCAGGAACCCGTCGCCCATTTGGGCTTCGGTCATGGGATCGTTGCCGCCCTGGCCCCGGTTGAAGTACCGCAGCATGCCTTTGCCGCCGCGATTGGACACTTCGTAGAGAACCGTGCCGTTACCGAGAGCGATGTCCTTGGGCTTGATCAGGAAGAAGTTGGCTGAGAACTCGACTTTACCGTCGGCGTTGCGCGGGGCCAGGTCGATGTCAGTGACGATCCGGTTGGCCGGGTTCGAGGGATCGACGGCGAAGTAGATCGTGCCGATGATCCGCTCGTACGCGCCGACCAGCCCGAAGGCCATGCCACCGGCGAGGTCGACGCGCGACTCCACCTCGATCCGCACGACCTCCGCCAAAGCAGTGGACGCCGGCAGAAGAGCCAATACCGCCAGTGCGGAGACCCGGATGAGTCCTATCACTTTGCACTTCATTGCGGTTCTCCTTGTAGTGTCGACGCCGGCGACCGCTAGCGCGCCGGCTCGATTCTGAGCAGCACGACGTTTCGCTCGTGCTTGATGTCGTCGGCCAGGTAGACCGTGGCCATCCCACCCTTGCCTAGCTCACGCTCGATGCGGTATCGGCCCTCCAGGGCTGCGTTCAGGCGGGTGATGGGGTCGCTCATGCGCTCAAGATGCGGCGCAGGTCACCAGAGCGCGAGCGGATCGCTCTAGGTCGACGATCACCACGCCTTCCACGAAGATCTGCCATGCATAGTGCGGTGGGAAACCACCATCAAGGGGCCGGACCAAGACGGCCCTTATCATTCGAGGGGTCGCTGTTGAGCGGCACCTACCGGCCTGCGGTGGTCGTTGCTCACGCTATCGTCTCACGGCGATTCCCTGTACCTCGAAGCGCGCATTGAACAACAGGGTGCCGGCCCCGACAAAGGCTCGAGCCGGAAACTCACCCTCGAAATACGTCCGGTACACCGCGTTAAAAGCGTCGTAGTGAGCGACATCGGAGCAGAAAACCTGGACGGTGACGAGGTCGTCCATTGTCATGCCGGCGGCCGTGAGCGTGCTGCGGAGGTTGTCCAGGACGAGCTTCGCTTCCGCCTCCGGAGTGGACGGTACTTGCTGGTTCGAGTCCAGCCCGAGCGTTCCGGACAGGTAGAGCGTATTACCGGCCAGCACCGCTCCACTGAACGGAGGCGCGGCCGCGTCGGTGGTGGAGCGCGCGTTGATGTACTCACGCCCCGCTTGCGCGGCGGCGTTGCTGGTGAGGCCTGCAATCGCGAGCAGGAGGGCGAACGTGCTCAGGCATTGAATCCGCATCGGTCATCTCCGGGATAGGTCGTGCGAAACGAGCGAGACGATGATGTCCCGCTCGTGCACAAGAGAGCCACAGGCCCCACAATGAGCAAAGGGTGATCCGCCTCTGCGCCGCCCAACCCCCGTCACGTGTGTCTCGACGACGTCTTCGCGAGCTACGATTCTGGGCTGTTCGAGAGATTCCGTGAGCTGTGCGTCGACATGAGCCGAAGCCATGCTAATCGGCGGTTACGTACCCGCTTTCCTGCTGAGGCCGGAGGCCGCCCCGCGAGGATCGCCAGGACGCCGCACGTGGGGAGAGAATGCCAACAAACGCTCCCGTGGATCTCCCTGCTCTGGCCAGCTGCAGTGCCAAGGGGGAGCCAGGGGCCAACAGGCACGAGCGGTTACACAGCGGTAACACGGGGCAAGAAAAGCGGCCCGAGGGACTTGAACCCCCGACACGCGGATTATGATTGCGAGCTAGCGAGTTAGCTCGCGGTCGCCCTAGCTGGTCAGTAAGCTTTTGCGCGCCCCGGACCTTCGGTAGCAGGAACTCCAGAGTTCTTGCAGCATCTAGAGCCTCGAGCGCATCCACGAGGCGTCCTAGGAGCTCAGCGTAGTTGTTCCACCCGAAACGCGGGAAAACCCAGTCGGTCCGTACTGAGAAGGATAGTCCTTCGATTTCCTCCGTCTCACTCGGACGCGCGACTCGGAGTAGATAAGCAGCGAGGTCGAATGCCGCCTCTATCTGTTCCGTATCGGCGAGCCAGACCAGAAGATCCACCACGCTCTCACTGAAGATCCTCGCCGATGTTGCCGGTACAGTCTTGAGGGCGTTCGTTAGAGTTGGAACAATGCATGCGGCGAGATCGGGAGGAAGATGGCGGCCGGCCTTAGCCACGACATCCCACACGAAGGGGTTATCGTTCGTCAAAGGGATTGAATTCAAAACCTCCAGCACTGCCGCCGGTTCATCAGCTGCAGCTAACACGAGGTAATTGCCTACAGGCCATGGCCTGGGGCTCCACGAGCCATCAGCGTTCTGCTGCCGGCCTGGCGGGCTCGTGAAGAAGCCCTCGGCCGCGAGGTACTTCACCCACCCCGGGTTTCTTAGCCGTTGGAAGAAGTAGTTCCGCTGTCCATGACGGAGCTGAAGGTCACGGAGTTGATTCGCATGTTCACCAGTTGGAGTCTCGACGTTGAGAAGCGCATCCAACTCGGCCTCCGTGACGTAGTACGGCGCTAGGCGGCCGTACAGCAAGCTGGTGAACCGCTCAAAAGCTTCGCGCACGGTGTCCGACTTCGGACCGCTGGATCGCCATTTTAGGTTACGCGAGAACAGCCCTACCAAAAAAAACCATTCATCAACGCGCGGGTCATCTGGCTCCAACCCAAGAGCCTTCGCGATGGGCGGCCGGTTCCTTTCGTTGGAAGACACACTCTCAAGGTCTTCCGCAGTAACCTCCAGACCCTCATCCCTCAACAGGAGCCGCACGACGCCGCGGGAGAGCTCACGCCCAACATGAGCCACCATATAGGCGGTTCCGGGCTCATCTATCTCACGTGCGAGCGCGAGCCCGCGTTCGTATAGACCCGCGAGGTGGGGATCCAGGAGCCGAAGTTGCCCGGCGGTTTCCCGTTCCCGGAAACTGAGCCCGTCTCCTCGGTCGGCAGGCGTCTTGGATCTCGATAGCTCGAGCTCGCCGTACGTTTCGTCCATAATGTCCCCACCAATGTTACCGGTCGTGCAAAATTGGACAGATGTTGGAGTGAACCCCACGAAGTGGACACAGAGGGGGCGATGGATTGACCTTCCGTAATCACTCGGGAGGTTCGATGACGGTTCGACGACACACGAGGTACAGCACGGAGTTCAAGATCCAGCTGGTCCAGGCGTACTTGGATGGAGAAGGCAGTGCCAGGGCGATCGCTACTCGACACGGTGTGCCTCACTCCCTGCTCATGATCTGGGTCAAGAAATACGGGGAAGGCGAACTTACGGAGGAGATCCACCTGCAGGAGCAAGTTGTCGAGGACCAGGCCAAGATCGCGGCACTCGAGCGCAAGATTGGTCAGTTGACGATGGAACTCGACGCCATGAAAAAAAGGGCTCTGATACAGCCGTCACAGAAAAGCGCGCGGTCGTCGATCATCTCCGGACCAGGGGTGTCCCTGTCCGACGAGGATGCAGCCTCATGAACATCCCGAGGAGTACCTTCTACAAGCGACCGGATGCGGCCTGCGAGACCGCTCGGGAGAGAACGGACGCAGACCTGCGCGTGCGGATCGAAGACATCCTCGCCGAGTTCCCCGCCTACGGATATCGACGGGTTACGCACGAGCTCCGGAGACGCGGCCTGGTAGTCAATCACAAGCGAGTCGCTCGGGTCATGCGTGAACACGCGCTTACGCCCCGCCGCGTGCGCGCATGGCTTGCTACGACGAACAGCAATCACAAGCAGCGCGTCTACCCGAACCTGAGGCCCTCGATTACGCCCGAGGGGCCTGACGAGCTCTGGGTGGCCGATCTGACGTACATCCGGCTCACGACCGGCTTTGTTTTCCTAGCTGTCGTGCTCGACGTGTGGTCGCGGCGTGTCATTGGCTACGCCATCAGCCATCTCCTGGACGCGCGTCTTTGCCTGGCCGCACTCGATGCCGCACTCGAACTTCGGCAGCCGCGGTCTGGCCTCGTCCACCACTCCGATCGCGGCGTCCAGGGTGAATTCAAGCGGTCGTCGCAACACCTCGAGGAGGAGTTGCGATGGAGGCAAGCAAGCGCCGACGAGCGGATCGAGCTCTACGTCCACAGATGCGTTCACCAGGCCGTCCGCCGGTGGGACGCCGCGAGCATCGGCAGAGGTTCTGGGAAGAGGTCGCTCGAGGTCTGTCGAGCGAGGAGGCCGCCGTGGCAGCGGGTGTGTCCCCCGCTGTCGGGGTGCGCTGGTTTCGCGAATGTGGTGGCATGGCACCCCTCAATCTTCGTCCCCAGTCACGGCGCTATCTTTCGTTCGTTGAGCGAGAAGAGATCGCCGTTCTTCGAGCCCGTGGTCGTGGCGTGCGCGAGATCGCCCGGCAGTTGGGCCGCTCACCCTCGACGATCTCGCGAGAACTGGGGCGAAACGCAGCTACACGGGGAGGCAATCTCGAGTATCGGGCCACGACCGCTCAATGGCACGCCGATCGGCGAGCGAAACGTCCCAAGCTTGCGAAGCTCGCTACGAACGGTGAACTGAGGCAGTATGTACAGGATCGCCTCGGAGGCCTGATCGCGGCTTCAGATGGTACGGCCGTGGCGGGCCCCGATGTGCGCTGGATCGGACGGCGTCGCGGTCGCCGACAAGACCGGCGGTGGGCGGTCTCGTGGAGTCCCGAGCAGATCGCCAACAGGCTACGGGTCGACTTCCCCGACGATGAGTCCATGCGTATATCGCACGAAGCCATCTACCAGGCGCTCTACGTTCAGGGCCGTGGTGCGCTGCGACGGGAGCTGACAGCGTGCCTTCGGACGGGACGCGCGCTACGGGTGCCTCGAGCTCGCACCCGCGGACGGGGCAAGACGTTCGTTCACCCCGAGATCATGCTCAGTGAGCGACCGGCCGAGGCAGACGACCGCGCCGTTCCCGGGCACTGGGAAGGCGACCTGATCCTGGGACTGGGCAGTTCGGCGATCGGAACGCTGGTCGAGCGGGCCTCCCGGTTTACGATGCTGCTCCACCTCCCCCGCCTTGACAAACACGGCGAGCCCAGGACCAAGAACGGTCCAGCGTTGGCTGGACACGGTGCCGAAGCCGTCCGGGACGCGATTGCTTCGTCGATCACGACCCTGCCCGAGCAACTCCGCCGGTCTCTGACATGGGACCAGGGAACAGAGATGGCTCAGCACGAACGGCTTCGCATCGATACTGGCCTGGCCGTCTACTTCTGCGACCCGCAGAGCCCGTGGCAGCGCGGCACGAACGAAAACACGAACGGCCTGTTGAGACAGTACTTCCCGAAGGGCACCGACCTCAGCAGACATACCGCTGACGATCTCGCCGCCGTCGCAGCCGCTCTCAACAGCCGCCCCCGCAAGACCCTCGGTTGGAGAACTCCGGCGGAAACCTTGGAAAATCTGTTGTCATCAAAGGACCAGACCTCAACCTTGCGTTGAAATGCTCTACCGCTCCCGTATCTCCAGCCTTCAACGACCTTCGGTCGCTTCTGACTCCCTCGGGTTGGGAGACATCAAGAACTGACTTCTTTCTGTCTGGACCCCATCGCCCTCGCCAGCCTAGTGTCCAGCAACATCGGGGCGCATGAAAACCCTTCAACACGGTACTGTTGCGACGACCGCTTGAACCTAGGCAGTACGCATCCCAAGCGTACCGTTCACGTCTCGCCAAGCACGGTGTCCGAGGATCGATGTCCCGGCGGGGTAATCCGTACGACAACGCCCATGTTGAGAGCTTCTTCAAAACCCTGAAGCACGAGGAGATCTTGGCAAACAACTACAGCACGATTGATGACGTAGCCAACCGACTCCCCCACTTCCTTGAGGAGGTGTACAATCGAAGACGCTTGCACTCCTCGCTCGGCTACATGCCGCCTGAGGAATTCGAGGGCATTCATGCAGCTTGAAGCCACTGACTGGTCAATCCGACCAACTCTCGTTGTCCACCCTCAGGGGTTCACTCCAACATGTGTGCAATATTGGAAGGCCGCTAACAGGTTGATACAATCCTGTCCCGTCTTCGTGAGGCATAACGCTTCGCTCGCTTCCAGGGCGACTGCTGCGAAGGTGCCGGAGCAGACGGCGCGCAGGGTGGACTTGAAAGGACATCTGGCGGGAATCTCCACGGGTTTCCTGCTTTTGACCCCTATTCTGCGGGATCCCGCCACCTCAGGCCGTACGCAAGGTGACGTAGCACCACTGCGGAGATGACGTAGAATTCGATGTCCAGATTCCGCCAGAGGCCTGAGCGTCGGTCTCTCTAGGTCAGACCCATGGAGCCGAGCGGCACAGCTCCGCAGTGGCTAAGTCCCCTGTTCGCCGGGCTACGACTCCCTCTCGGGCTTTCAGGCGGCGTTTCGGTGTCCGTAACTGGCGGTCGGACTTAGGATTAGGGCTTCTCAACTAGCCTCGGCGACCCGTCCGAACCGTCGGTCGCGGATGGAGAACTCGGATACCGCCCGCGCAAGGGCGTCGCCCTGGAAATCCGGCCACATACGGTCAGTGAATACGAGCTCCGCGTACGCAGACTCCCATAAGAGGAAGTCGCTCAACCGCTTCTCGCCGCCCGTTCGTATCAGGAGGTCGACATCCGGTGCGGGCTCCTCGGTGTGCATCGCTTGGCCGAGCAACAGAGAGAGCGAAGCACGATCGAGGTCTGTGCCGGCCGCTGCCGCGCGGACGGCGCGCACGAGCAGGTCGCGGCTCGAGTAGTCCACGGCTAGTCGTAGCGAAAGTCGGCGACCCATGGCGGTGGTTCTCTCCGACTGCTCGATCAGCCGCACCAGGTCCGGCGCGAGGCGATCGCGTCGGCCGATGACCTGGAGGCGCACGCCCTCGGCCTTCAGTTCGGCGATCTCAGTCTTCAAGTATCGGCGGAACAGCTTCATCAGCAGCCGGACTTCCCGCTTTGGCCGCTGCCAGTTGTCGGACGAAAACGCGTACAGGGTCAGCACGTCGATGCCGAGGCCGGGTGATGCCTCGACCACGCGGCGGACCGCCTTCGCGCCCTCGCGGTGACCCCACTCGCGGCGGCGTCCGCGCGCTCGGGCCCACCGCCCGTTCCCATCCATGATGATCGCCACGTGCAGTCCGTGTCGGTCGGCCGTACGAAGAGCACTCTGTGTCATGGAGTCTCGCTCCGAAAAAAAACGGGGGACGTCGCGATGAGGTCGTCAGGCATCGCGCGTCGCCTGGATGATGGCCTCCATGTGATCCAGGTAGTGTTGCAGCTCGCGCCGACCCACTTCCGTCAACGCGTACTCGGTCCTCGGCATTCTGCCCTCGAACGATTTTTCACACGTCACGTACCCGGCATCCTCGAGCCGTCGAGCGTGGGCGCTCAGGTTGCCATCCGTGGCTCCGAGCAACTCCTTGAGGTCGGTGAACGTGAGCGAGCCGTTTACCGCGAGCGCGCTCACGATACCGAGCCGGACCCGCTCGTGAATCAGCCTATCGAGCCCTAACGCTTCAGCCTGCGCGTGCCGTCCGTGGACTCCGGCCAACGAGGCAGACCGCGGACGTGTTCCGTCCTTGGGCAGTGCACCCTGTCTAGCCGCCATGTTTCCTCCAGATCACGATACCGAACAAGATGTGCAGGCCTCCGAAGCCGGCGGCCATGAACGCGTTCCCCCACGTGGGCGGGGCGAAGAAAGCGATGGTTCCCAGACCCATGAACGCGGCACCCATGAGCGGAACAGGCCGAACGGAGTACGAACCACCGGTGACGATGCCCGTGCCATAGAGCAGTAACCAGGCTCCCGGCAGCTGGTCGAGCAATGCGGCTCGGATGAATACCACGGTGAGCACCGCCCCGACCGCCAACGGCGGGATCACGTTCCAGGCGAATTTGCGGCCGGGGCCCGTGAGCAGCCCCTCCCCGGCGGCAGCGGACTTTCGCGCCATCAAGAGCGTGGCGACCGCAAGGGAACTGACCGCAGCCGCGAGCCACGTCATTACCCACTCCGTGGCACCGGCGGCCCGGGACGCGATCAGCGCGGCGGCGATCGCGATCAGGCCCATCAGCACGCCACCGATCCCCGAGACGTGGGTGAAGGACGCTGAGCGCTGCATCGTCTCGCGGATGAAACGCAGATTGTCCATCGCCCGATCGTGTAGAGCCGCAGGCCCCCGATCGGGATCACTGAGTTTTCGGGCGGGCAAGTTCATGAATGTAGCATGGGGCTCGGCTCGCACACGAGCAAGTACTCTGCGTCACAAAGTAGCAGGATTCGCTTCCAATCGGCAACCCGTCACGTCGACTTCGGCGCGATCACCTTCAGTGCGGCAGGTAGAATACGCGCCTCAACCGTGCGCCCGGCGGATCGCCGCACTTCACCGTCTACCTCGAAGCGCTGAGGGGTGGAGAACTCCATGCGAAAACCGCTGTCGTCGAGCACCTCTACGTGATCCGAGGTCACGTGTCGACCGCGCTCGGCGAGGTTGAAGAGCCAGAGGCGCGAAAGCGGAGGTGCGTCGAGGATCTGGCACGCATGCAGCTGTCCGTCTTGTACAGTCGCCTCCGGTGCGATGGGGAAGCCGCCTCCGAAGAACGGCGCGTTCGATACGGTGAGCATCAGGTATCGCCCGTCGCGCTCTTCACCGCCCTCGCTCTTCAGCCGCAGCTCGAGACCCGGGAAGCGAAAGAGTTGCTGCAGCGCTGTGATCTTGTAGAGCAGCTCACCCTTGAGAAGTCGTGCGCCGGTGGCCGCGTCGATCACCGCGATGTCGAAGCCGAATCCGATCAGGTTCAAGAAGTAGCGCGTCTCCCAGTGCTCGGGCGCGTGTTCCGAGGCGCTTTCGGTCTCGACGCGCCCGACGTCGACGACCTCGACGTTGCCGGCCGCGAGGATCCTGACCGCCTCCCCCGCGTCGGACGGGTTCAGGCCGACGCTCCGGCCGAAGTCGTTACCCGTACCGTTCGGCAAGATCCCGAGCGTGAGATCGTCGCGTCCCTTCGCGAGGAGCCGGTTCGCCACATTGCTCAACGTGCCGTCGCCACCAACTGCCACGACGACATCGTACCCGTCCGCTGCTGCCTGTTCGGCGAGGGCGACCTCTCCACCCGGCCCTGCGGACTCGGCGAAAGTGACATCGTCGAGCTGTTCGGCGAGCAACTGCCGATAGACTCCCATGCGCCGCCTGCCACGCCCCCGGCCCGACGCCGGATTGAAGATGACGAAGTGGCGCGGCACGGCGCTCAGAGCTCGAGCAGGGGCTCGAAGGTCTGCATGCCTGCTTGGTACCACTGCTCACGGAACGGGTAGGTGTTCACGTCGTCGATCGTGAGCCCCTCGGTCATCGGGTGCTCGTGGAGCGTGAGCGAACCGTTCTCTTCCTCATGCTCCGAGTGCGGCGCCTCCATGTAGATGTTCGCCTTGAACTTACTGTCGGCGCCGTCTTCCACGGTGAATGCGTTGTAGAGGTTCTTGGTCGGCGCGTACTCGTGTTTGGTGACGGTGAAGTCGAGTACGGGGGTGTCGCCGTCCCGGACCGTGACCTCCATCGCATCGGTGGACTCTGTCATCGTGATGTCCAGGTCCGACATGTAGTGCGGCAGATGCCAGCGCTCGATCGCGTGCAAGCGCGATGCTTCCGACGAGGTCCCGACGCAGAACGGGAAGAACGCAGCCTTCGGCAGCGGCTTGCCGGGCTCCACCATCGGCGGCACGATCACCGCGAGCACGATCTCGAAGTAATGCCCTACTTCGCTTTCCGTGAACTCGAAGCAGGTGAGCGCGAGGATACTCCGTTCGTGCTGCATCTCCAGCGGCTCGAGGTGGGATGGCAGCAGCTTGCGGGCGTCCGATGTGGGCATCTCGAAGAAGGCTCCGACGCAGTTTCGGAAGCCGTAGTAGGTGTATTCCGTGTCGCTCACGTGGATGCTCGTCTTGATGCTGGTTGGCGCGATCGGTTAGCCTTCGCCGTCCATGGCACGTCCGTGCGAATCGTCCTTTGTCCTGCGCTCTCAGAGGCGTCTCGTTTGAAGCTCCGCGGCTACCTCGCAATCACCGTCGTCTGCATGGGCATCCTGCTCTGCGATCCGATCCAGCGTTTCTTGATCGTTCCCTTGGGCTGGCTCTTTCCCTCCCACCGCCACCGTGTGCTTACCGCTTGGCTTCAATGGCTGGCATTGATGGTGACGAAACCGATGACCTGGATCGGCGGAGCTTCGACCCCCGAACCCCTGAAGATCCCCTGCGAGCCGGGGGTTCTGATCTTGATGAACCACCAATCACTCGTGGACATCCCACTCGTGGTGCGGTGCATTGAAGGCGGGTATCCCCTCATCGTAACCCGCCGGCGCTATACGCGGTGGATCCCGCTAATCTCGCACTTGCTCAAGCTCTATCAATACCCGGTGGTGAACCCCACGGCAAAGGCCGGCGAAGCCCGCAGGATGTTGAAGGATCTCCAAGCTAGGGCCGGCGCTTCGCAGGTGCCGGTGATGATCTTTCCGGAAGGGACTCGGACCAGGGACGGCGAGATCGGTCCGTTCATGACGACTGGTCTACGGTTCATCCTGAGGTCCCGTCCTTGGCGGGTTCATGTTCTCGTGGTGGACGGCTATTCGGGTTACCCGAGGTTGTTCGATTTCTTCGGCGGGATGGCCGGACTCGAGGGACGGATCGAGCTATTGGGCGTGTTCGACTGGTCGGATCCGAAGGCCGACCACGAGGCGTTCACCTGCGAGATCCGACAGTTGATGGTCGATCACCTCGCAGAGATGCGGGGGGCTTCGGTCGCGTGAGGGGCGCGTCAGCCTCGGCGGCCAGCGAGCTAGCCGAAGCTCTCGTCGGGATTGGCGCCGGCTCCATCAGGTCGATCCTGCTGTATGGGTCGCACATGTTGGGCGCGAATCCAGACCGGCACAGCGCGGTCGATTTCGTGGTTATCGTCGACCAATACCGGCGGTTCTATGCCGCACTCAACGCCGCCGGTGAACTACACCGGCCCACGTGGCTGCTTTCGATGATGGCCGGGTTCCTGCCACCGAACGCCATCGCCTTCGCCCCCGAGCACGCCCGCAACGGGATCGCCAAGTGCATCATCGTGAGCCGCGCCCATCTGGAGCGGGGGTTGGGGCCGAATCCTCCAGATCACTTCCTGCTCGGCCGGCTGGTTCAGAAGGTCGGTCCGGTCTACAGCGCGACCCCAAACGACGCCGAGTGGGTCGAGCAGCTGTTGGCTTCGGCCCGTGACCGGGTTCTGGAATGGCTGGAGCCGTACCTCGACGCGCCGCTCGATGCGGAGGGACTGGGCCGACGCATGCTGGAAGTGTGCTATCGGGGCGAGCTACGGCCCGAGTCTGGACAGCGCGCGGCCCGGATCTTCGAAGGCCAGGCCGATCACTTTCGAGAGCACTTCGGCTCTGTGCTGGCACGCGGCGTGAAGCAGGGCGTGCTCGTCGAGCGCATCGGCACCGAGGGGGACCACCCGGGGGCGCTCACTACCTACGAGTTGGCCCGGCCAGCGTCGGCGGCATTGCGGCGGAAGTGGCGTCGGCACTTTCGGAAGTCCAAGGTCCGAGCAACTGTCAGATGGTTCAAGCACATGGCGACCTTCGCCAACTGGCTCCCCTACGTCGTCCGCAAGGTGGAGCGGCATCGCGGTGAGCGCATCGAGCTCACCCGACTTGAGAGACGACTTCCACTCATCTTCTTGTGGCCGCGGGCGATCAAGGTGTTGTTGACTCGACCGCCGAAAGAGGTCTCCCGGTGACGCCGGACCTCGCCGTCCTGCTCGGTGTGCTCGGGCTCGCGCTTGCCACGATGCCGGTGTACGCGTTGAGCGCCGCCCGCACCACCGCGGATCCGGAGGAAGTGGTTGATCGCGGCAGCTTCGTGCTCGGGGACTTCGTGCGCAGCTGGTTCTATTGGTTCATCGGGCCCCTGGTGCGGCTCTCCCTCGCCCTGAAGATCTCGCCCACGTTCTTCAACGTGCTCGGGGTCGCGTTAGGGATCGGGGCCGGCGTCGCGTTCGCGACGGGTCACGTGACCCTCGGCGGTTGGGGCGTGCTGCTCGGGGGGGCGGCAGATGTGTTCGACGGACGCATCGCGCGGGCGCGTGACATGGCGAACGAGCGCGGAGCCTTCCTTGATTCCACTCTCGATCGTTTTGCCGAAGTCGGCGCCTTCGTCGGACTGGCCGTGCTCTTCCGGGAGTCGGCCTTGGCGCTGACGCTGGTCGTGACGGCTTTGGGCGGCTCGCTGCTGGTCAGTTATACGCGGGCGCGCGGCGAGAGCGTGGGCGTCCTGTGCAAACTAGGCATCATGCAGCGAGCGGAACGGCTGCTCCTCGTCGGATTCGCCGCGCTGTTCGACCCCACGGCGACGCTGTTGATGGCGTGGCACTCCGGCACGCTGCTCCTCGGGGTCCTGGGCCTCATCACGATTGGCACTCTGGGCACTGCGATCTTCAGGACCGTGTGGATCGCGCAGAGACTGTCGTAACACGCGGTCGGACTGACACTTAAACAGCACGCAGCCCCCCATGGACCTCGGGCCGCGGTTCTACACCTATGTAGGCCCACCGGTAGCTCTACGTAATCATGCGTACGCACTACGTCGAAGTGCGTACGGCACGGACCGCGGTCTGGAGCGATCCTCCGAGCGTACCTGAAACATGGAGAGGATCTGATGTGGCGGGCCTACGGTTGCAATGTCCGCCTGATGGGTTCACCAAGCGCCGTGAAAACGGTCCCGAACCGCAGCGGTGAAAGGACCGTCCGTATGGGGTCGCTCCTCGAGGTGTCCCACCTCGTTGATCGTCGCACGAATTCTTCTGCTGCCGTGCGTCGCATCGCGCTCCCAAACAAGCCGGGTGGTTACAGGCTCGGCTCCCACGAGTAAAGCCCTCCTCTCAAGCAGCAGGTGGGCCTCATGCGGGCGGCGCCCCTTCGGGCGGCTTGCGTTTCCGCCCTCCCGGCGAGGCCGGGAGGGCATAGCTCGCGTACGAGTCGCTTCAACTCCGGCGACAGGACTCGAGCAGCGCGCTGGGGCTCTGCGGTACAGTCGGTCTGGTGGATGGTCGAGAGGACGAGGTGGCCTAACCTCGCCTAGCGCGGCGGCTCCGGCGCTCCCGTAGTTAGAACGGGGTTCTGACGGTCTGGAAAGGATTGAAGTTGATGTCATAGGTCGCAGCCACCTGCGCCCAGTCCCCAGGGCGTCCCCATTGTCGTAGGACGCCGCCCTCGAAAACGAACCAGTACGTCGTCGCTTGCCTATTCTGGTCCCTCATCTGGTCCCTCATGTCCAGCGTAAACACCTCGGTGACCTTGCCCTGGTCGTTCTTCGCTGCCCGTAGGACCGGCTGCACGACCTGGGCGTTGGGGTCGGGGTTGGCCCATTGGCCCAAAAACTGCTGTCGGCTCCATCCGGGAGAGATCCTTTGTAGGTTCGCATCATCCCAGTACAAGAGCTGGCTGCCGCCGCACCCTGCTATTACCAGCACCGCGAAAGCCCCAGCCAGTCGCGTCACGGACCTCATGGCACGCCTCTCCGTGTTGTACTGCACACTGTTGGGACAACTTAAGGCTCGATCGCTCATGAGGCGAAAGGGTGGGCTGAACCAGCAGCACATCGCTACGGGGTTGGCCCGGATCACAGGCTCATCGGCGGACGGCCTGTCGGATTCCTTCGGGGCTTAAGTTAGCCAATCAAGCGAAGGTGTCCCCGGCTCAGTTGAAGGTGGTGACTCCGAGGCTTTCGTGATTAACCTGCCATCTTCATTTCGGCAACCGGCTCGCGGTCATCGAGGTGAGCTTTGAGCATCCAGAGTTGGTCGAAGCCGACGATGCGTCGGTAGTTCTTCTCGGTCTCGACGAAGGAGGCAGCGGCCCATCTCAGTGCCATCGCTCCGTTCTTCCAGTTCGTCACCCTATAGGTCTTCTGCCTCACGCCTGCGTGGGTGCTGTCGATCAGGTTCGTGGTGCCGAGGCACTTCCTCAGCCGAGGCGGTAGCCCAAGCCGGTTGATTGTGAACATCTCACCCAGCCCCTCCCTCAGGCTCGCTGCGGCCGACGGCTGATCTCGTTCAAGCCACCGCGCGAGCTGCTCGAGTTTCTGCACGCCGTCCCTCGCATCGAGCTTCCATGCTGCGCGGATCGCGGCCTTCACCTGCGGGTGCTGATCCTTCGGTAGGTGAGCGAGCACGTTTCTGAGCTTGTGATTTCGGCATCTCTGGACCGAGTGGCCCGCGCCGAACACCTGAACAATCGCCTTCCGTAACGCCTTCGAGCCATCGATCACGAACAGGCGTCGACGCTCGGGGTCCAGACCCCGCTCGACCAGATCCTGCAGCAGGGCCGTCGTCACTTCGGTGTTCTCACTCGCTCCCTGCCGCATCCCCAGCACGTGCTTCTTGCCGTCCGTGTCCACGCCCACAGCCGCAAGTACATGGTGCGCACCGAGTTGGATACCGTCCAGGTAGATCACCAACAGATCCCATGCGTCCAGCCGCCGCTCCATCAGCTCCTTCAGCACGCGCTCCGACGCTTCGATCGTCTCGCGGCTCACCGACGACTTGCTCACCCCCACCGTGTCGGCCATCTCGCCGATCACCTGGCCGTATTTCCGGGTGCTCACACCTGCCATCAGGATCTCCAACATTCGGTCCGCCATGGCGCCCGGCCTGCGCATCGCCTCGTACGCTGGCACCTCGACCTCGCCGCCCTGGCCGCCAGTCCGCTCACGCAGCCGAGGCCGCTGGATACGGACCTTTCGGTCCGACAGGTAGACCTGACCGCCCTGGCGGCCGTACCAGACCGTCGCCCCCTCCTCGCGTGCCTTGCCCGATTGCTTCGGGCCCGCCACACCTTCGGCGCTCATCTCGAGTACCGCCTCGATCGTCGCTCGGCCCATCACCTGGACGACTTCGTCGATCGCGAGCTCCGTGTGCTCTACGAGCTCGACCATCGGCAGCAGGAACTGGCCTTCTCGCTTCACGAACTCAGCCATCGCACGCCTGTCCGTGTCACTCGCTACTTCGTACGTTCTCTTCATCGTGGTGGCTCCGTTTTTGGGTTTTTAGCGCACCCGATCCTATCGGATCGGGCACCCTCGGAGCCACCACTTTTCTTTTCCCTCTTCAGGGACCTTCAACTACGGCTGGGTCAGCTTCAATCAAGCTCCCGTGGGGCTCAGCCAGGCACACTATAGGCACACAACGCGCAAGCGCCGACCTCCGCGGAGGCCTGGGGAGATCGGCACAACCGTTTGTCCCTGATGCTCTTACGACAACTCCGGCGACAGGACTCGAACCTGTGACCTGCTGGTTAACAGCCAGCTGCTCTACCAACTGAGCTACGCCGGATCGGCACCGTACACTGCCGTACGGAGCAGAAAGGGAAATAGAGATCGACTGCGCGGGGGTTGTCAACCGGGCTCGGAAGTGACGAAGGACTGGCGCGGGCGGGCCTTGGAAAGGATGCTCCAGACGGGCGGCCCGATGTCGTGTGCCGTCTCCCAGAGTTCCGCGTGCCTGCGACCCGCGACCCGTGCGGCCTCAGCGAAATGGAGGGAGGAGAGCGCCGGACCGCGATGCGGGTACGGACGCTCGAACCAGTGGAATCCTGTGAGCACCGCGGACGGTCCGCCCGCGTTGGAGAAGACCGAGAAGTCGGGCGACCAGCCCGCCAGTGGCGCCGCGCGCACCTCCAGCCGGCCGGACTCGAGCATGCGCTGCAGAAACACGAGGCGGGGCGCCCGCGCCGGGTCGTGCCTTCTGCGTGAACGGTGATGCGAATGGCAGCAGTCACTGACGGCCCCTTCTGTCAAGATCTCCACGCCTTGGAAATATGTTGCGAGAGAACACGTCACAAGCTTATATAGAACAAATATTCTATTTCATATTGGAGGATGATGGCTTTCGCTTCGACTGAGAAGATCAGGCTCACCCCACCCAAACAGACGAGATCGCGTCGCACGTTGGAGCGGATCGTCAGCGCCGCGCTCGGCATCCTGGATGAGCAGGGCCCGGCAGGGCTCACGGTCCAGGCGGTCGTGGCCCGCGCGGGCTCGTCGGTCGGCTCCTTTTACGCCCGCTTCAAGGGCAAGAGTGATCTGCTCGACTACCTGGGTGCGCGGGTTAGGCAGGAGACGCTCGAGCGTTGGAGCGAAGCCGTGGAGTCCCGTGACTGGTCCGTTCTGGAGCTGCGAGAGCTCGCAGCTGGGTCTGTGGGGCTGCTCTTCGACGCCGAGCGCTCCCGGTCGTCCTACCTGAAGGTCCTCGACCGTGCGGCGCGCGGCAACGAGGAAGCGTACACGGCCTTCCGCAAGCAGCAGCTCGATGACATCTCGGAGCTGCTGCTCGCTCGGAAGCAGGAGATCGATCATCTGAGGCCAGAGCTCGCCGTCCGCCTCGGGCTGCTAGCCGTGCTCGGCGTCGTCGACGCGGAGGATCCGAGGAGCGGTGAAGCGCTGCCCCGTTCCGTGCTCGTCAAGGAGGCGACAGACCTGCTGTTGGGCTACCTGGCCCCGGCCGGCCCGCTGGCCTCCTCCGGGGGCGTCGACTTCTTCGACATCTGGGGGTAGCCCGGGGGATGCGGCTTCTTCCCGACTCTGCCCATACTCCTGGGCGTTTCACTCTTACGATCTTTGTTCGATGGTCCGCAATCGTGAGAGTGTGGAACCCCTCCGATCGCGGGATGGTGATGAAGATTGTCTGTCTGGCCCGGATGTAGGCCTACGTTTTGCTTGCCTCGAAGTGCGCGCCGGTGATGGAGCCTGCGAACTCGGTTAGCTCCGTGACGTTGCCGGGATGCCGGGCGAGGTACTGCTGCACACCCGGGTCACCGAGGATGAAGCTCGACGGATACGGCTTCTCCGAAGTGATACGCACGTCGTCGAATCCAGCGTCCCGGAACTGCTGCAGGTAATCGTCACGGAAGGGCGGCAGGCATGCAGCCACCGCATCTACGTTGCCGGCCAGCACCTCTGGCACCGGCACTTCGGAGACCATGTCCGAGACCACGACCCGTCCGCCGGGCTTCAGGACGCGCCACGCCTCGCCGAGCACCTTGTCCTTGCGGGGGCTGAGGTTGAGCACGCAGTTCGAGATGATCACGTCGACCGTCGCATCAGCGAGGCGAAGCGCTTCGATCTCACCGAGTCTGAACTCGACGTTGCCGTAGCCCCCGCTCAACGCGTTGGCTCGGGCCCTGTCGATCATCTCGTGAGTCATGTCGACACCGATGACCTTCCCGCTCGGCCCCACCTGCGTCGCGGCGAGGAAGCAGTCGATGCCGGCGCCGGATCCCAGATCCAACACGGTGTCCCCCCCCTCCAGCGAGGCGATGGCAGTTGGATTCCCGCACCCGAGCCCGAGGTTCGCGTCTTTAGGTAGGTCAGCGAGCTCTTGCTCGGAGTAGCCGACCGACTGACTGATCTCGTCGGCCTTCGTCGTTGTCTCCGGACCGCAGCAGGAGGGCTCACAGCACCCGGCGCCCTCGGCTGCACGAGCATACCGGTGCCGTACCGCCTGCTTCACGTCTGCGTTCGCATGTGTCGTCATAGTGTTTCTCCTTCATTTAGTTGTGAGAGACAACTTGTTTGTCAAAAGAATCCGAGCGACTCATCGGGGTCGCTCGTCAGCTCACTACGCAGCAGCTACCACCGGACGCCTGTACACGCGCCGTGAACGACCTCCCCAGCCGCGCCACCAACCGGGTGATCGCGGCCCGGATCTCGGGATCGAAGTCGGACAGCATCTCCGCGTATCCGCTGGTGAGGTCCGACTCGATGATCGAACACATGGATGCGCCCTCCGGCGTCGCCACCAGCCGCACCACCCGACCGTCGTCCGGGTCCCGCTCCCGAAGCAACAGACCTCTGTCCACCAGGCCGTTCGCGACGCGGCTGGCGGTACTCTTATCCAGGTACAGGTGGGCCGCGAGGTCGTTGACGGTCAGCGCGCCCGCGTCGATGACTCGCTTGAGCGCGTAGCACTGGCTAACGCTGATGTCGTAACAGCATGCGCGGTCGCGGTCTCGGAACTGGATGACTCGAATGAGCTCGCCGAGCGCATCGGACAGATGTTCGGCGTCAGCCCACAACGTGGGGTCTGCCATGCGATCTGCAGTGGGATCCGCGATTGGCAGCGGGAGGGAGGTGCGTCCCGGGTGGGCGATAGTAGTTGGCATATACAACTATTAATCGAGTGTGGACCGCGGGTCAAGGGTGAGGGCGCTGCATAGCGGGCGCGGCAAGGCTGAAAGCAGGGTTCTAGCACACTTCGATCCGCAGACCCGGCGCGAGCCGATCGGCCGCGTGCCCCCGCGCGTCACCGAGGAAGTGCTCCACAAGCTGGCGACGCTCCTGGGTTGACGAGCGCGCCGATACGGTGGCCAAGGCGACGCGCGAGCGACCTACCGATACGGATCGTCATACGAGAGGTGCCGCTCGACGTAGTCCGCCACGCCTTCTTCGACGGATCTCAACGGCCGGTGGTATCCCGCGGCGCGCAGGCGTCCCATGTCCGCCTGAGTGTAGTACTGGTACCGGGCGCGGATCTCCTGGGGAGTATCCATCCAGTCGACCCGTAGCTCCTGACCGACTGCCGAGTACAGGGCAGCCATCAGCCGGAGCCACGTCTGCGCTCGTCCGGTGCCGAGATTGAAGAGGCCGCTGACATCACGGTTCTCCATCAGCCAGAGCACCACGTCTTCGCAGTCCTTCACGTAAACGAAGTCGCGCATCTGCTCGCCGTCCTCGAAGTCGGGGTGGTGCGAGCGGAAGAGCGTGACGGCGTCGCCCCGAGCGGCTGAGCAGTGGTTCTTCAGGACCACGCTGCGCATGTCGCCCTTGTGGTGCTCATTCGGCCCGTAAACGTTGAAGAACTTGAGGCCCACCCACTGCGGTGGCTTCGGACCGGGGTTCGCGACCGAGCGCGCGACCCACCGGTCGAAGAGGTGTTTGCTCCATCCGTACGGGTTCATGGGCACGAGCTGCGCCAAGCCCTCGGGCGACCCATCGTCGTCGAATCCCCGGGCGCCATCGCCGTACGTTGCCGCGGACGACGCGTAGATGAGGGGCACGTGGTGTTGCGCGCACCACCGCCAAATCCTCTGCGAAAGCCGCAGGTTGTTGTCGACGATGAGGTCGGCGTCGCTCTCAGTGGTCGCCGAGATCGCGCCCATGTGGACGACGTAGGCGATCTCGCGGGCCCGTGTGTCGAGAAAGTCGTCGAGCCCCGCGGGATCGACGAGCTCGGCGAGCTCCCTGTGGCGCAAGTTCTTCCACTTGTCACCAGTCCCAAGATGGTCCACGACGCAGATCCGGCCGGCGCCGGCTGCCTCCAGCCCGGCCACGATGTTCGAGCCGATGAAGCCGGCTCCTCCGGTGACGACGATCATGGCTTCAAGTTGCTGGTCGAAGGCGCAGCGCGACAGCATATTCCCACGATCCCTCTGAGGATCGCTCGCTTGACATCAACACATCAGCGGTTTGATGTTATGATGTATGAGAACAACGCTAACCATCGAAGACGACGTTGCCGCGTTGATCGAACGCGCCCGTTCATCGAGTGCCCGTAGCCTAAAAGACGTGGTCAACGATGCCCTCCGACGCGGCCTCCAGGCCATGAACACCCCCGCCCGCGAACGTCCACGCTACGCGACCCCTACGTCCGACCTGGGCCGGTGCCTCATCGGAGGCCTCGACGACGTAGCCGAAGCGCTCGCGGCGGCCGAGGGTGAAGGCTTTCGGTGATCCTGCTCGACGCGAACATCCTGTTGTACGCACGCGTCGAGTGCTTCGAGCAACACACCATCGCCAGCAACTGGCTCGATGAGCAACTGAACGGAGTCACCGGCGTTGGCATCCCGTGGCCGACGCTACTAGCGTTCATCCGACTGATCTCGAACCGCCGGGTCTTCGAGCGCCCGCTCAATACGCAAGAAGCTTGGCTCCAGGTCGAGCGGTGGTTGGATTGCGAGCCGGTATGGACGCCAGCCCCCACGGAACGTCATCGAGAGGTCATGAGTGCCTTGGTACCGAGCATCGGGAATCGCCCGAACCTGGTTCCGGACGCGCATCTGGCTGCGCTCGCTATCGAGAACGGCCTGAAGCTCTGCTCGACGGACGGGGATTTCGCCCGCTTTCCCGGGCTTGCCTGCGAGAATCCGTTGGCCGACTAGGCTGGCGCCTCTTCCGGTCGCCAGCGGGCCACGCCCTCGGGCTCGGCGGCCATTGCCAGCGCCGCGTCGAGTGTCGCGATCGGCAGGTCGTGTCGCATGGCCAGCTCCAGATAGGTGGCGTCGTATGATGTCAGCCCATGCGGTCGGGCGAGTCGGAGGACGCTCGTGAGTGCTCGGTCCCGGGCCACGGGATCGACGGCGATCGGGAGGCTGAGAAGGTTCGTGCAGGCCCGATTGACGTCCTCCGTGGAGATTCGCCCGCGCCGCTCGGCTGTGAGCAGGACGTTCGCGACCTCCAGTCCCCAGAGGTGAGGCGCGATGACCCCGCCGGCTGTGAGTGAACGGAGCGCCGCTAGCGAGTAGACGTCGCCTTCGCCGTCGAGGCACCAGGCTGCCGCAATGGACGCATCGAGCACGAAGTTCAGAAGCGGCGTCCCTCATTGATGAGTTGCTTGATCGTCAGGTCGGGCCCAAACCTGCCGGCCGCTAGAGTTGCCCTAGCCCGCAACGCATGAGCGTCATCGACCCCGGATCGCCCACGGGCCCACCTTCCGAGGTCAGCGCTACGAGTCCGTCGAGCCCTATGCTGACCGCCTCGCCCTGCGCCTCCTGGAGTGTGCGCAGGTTGACGAGTGCTCCGTCGATGGCCACGAGCGTGTCTCCGTCCATGCGGTAGAACTGCAGTGACTCATACGTCCGCAGCGCGAGCACTGCCCCCCGCGGGTCGACCGCACCGCCGGTCACCTGGCGCGGGACGATCCGCGCACGGCTGGTCAGCTGCTGGACTTCCTCGAGCGTGACGGTATCGGGCCGCAGCGGTGGTGGATAGCGGTACACGGTAACAGGGTGATTGCGGCCCTTCGAGACCACGTACACGCGCTCGCCCGGCAAGACCAACAACGCTTCGATATCCCGGGGGCCGTCGGGCAGGCGGATCGGGAATGACTCCGTCGGCAGCCGACCGTCAGCGTCGACTTCGGCACCCGAGCCTGTCGGGTCCGGTTCCGGGACGCGGCGGAGCTGAATGCGCCCGGCGGGCCGCTCCTCGTAGTTGTCGCCCATGTCGGCCAGATAGAGGCACGAGCCATCTTCCGGGCATGTGGAAACCGCGATGTCCTCCCAATCGCGTAGGCCATCGGCGAGCGGGAAGCGCGCCGTGATCGATCCCTCACGGTTCACCGCGTAGAGCACGGAGCCGGCGTCGTTGTGCGTCCAAAAGGTACCGGGGTGACGGAGGCTGACCGCGA
This sequence comes from Longimicrobiales bacterium, assembly GCA_965197725.1. Taxonomy (GTDB): domain Bacteria; phylum Gemmatimonadota; class Gemmatimonadetes; order Longimicrobiales; family Gaopeijiaceae; genus UBA1138. Next base: position 34,471 of record CBDANQ010000020.1, on the reverse strand, counting down.
CACCGCTCGACTCGCGGAGTTCGTCCGGAAACACGATGCCGGACGACATCGGCCGACACCCCGGACCGGCAGTCGCAACGGTCCCGCACGCCATGGTCCACAGTGCACCGGCGAGCAGGACTGCGTGCTGCTTGCTTGGTGGCGTGATCAGCTACCGCCTCCCTGAGTGGCCTCGGCGTGCACGGCGGTCAGGATCTCGCGGAAGGTTTCGGTCGGCAGCGCTCCCTGGACTGGCGGATAGCCGAAGATGAAGAACGTCGGGGTTCCACGGACGCCCGCCTGCTGAGCCAAGCCCGTCGCCCCTGCGATGCGATCCATTCGGCGGTCGTCGGCCAGACACGCGTCGAGCTCGCCGAGATCGGCGCCGGCGTCGCCGGCCATGGTTCGCACCACGGCCTCGGGTTCACCGCTGCGTTTCCAGTCCACCTGATCCGTCCACAGGCGCTCATTGAGCTGGTCGAACACTTCAGGGCTCTGAAGGAGTGCGCACTCGGCGGCCTCAGTTGCCGCCAGAGAGTTCTCGAACATACCCGTGATAAAGGGCATGAATTTCCACTCTACCATGCCGGACTCGATGAACTCCGAGAGCAGCGTGGGAAAGGTCTCGAGGTGGAACTTGCGGCAGTAGCCGCAGCCGTAGTCGGACATCTCCAGCACGCGGACGGGCGACTCCGGGTCTCCAAGGTTGTAGCCGAGTGATGGGAGGTCGATGGTCCGGCCCGAGCCTGGAGGAAGGTCGGCGTTTCCCATCGGACTCGAGGAGCCCCTCGGCGTACCGCTGAGCAGACCCGCTGCCGTCGCGCTCGTGTCGGGGGCGCCCGAGCTCTCCGATCCGCACGCGGCGACCGTGAGCGCGGCCGCGACCGCAACGGGTCGAACGATCAATCGCCTCATGGCATATCCAGATTAATTAGCTGGCCCAACCCGGCCAGAAACGCAGTCATGGTCGCGAACCGACCTGTAACCATCAAAAGACCGATCACGACGAGCAGAGTTCCGGCCACCCGCCCCAGCGGCACCATCCACCCTTTCAGACGCTCCGTCCCGGTGAGGAACCGGTTGAACGCCACCGACGCGATCACGAAAGGGATCCCGAGCCCCAGAGCATACGTCGCGAGCAGCAAAGATCCGTGCGCCATCGTGGATTCGAGACTCGCGTAGAGCAAAATCGAACCCAGAATGGGCCCGATGCAGGGTGTCCACCCCGCGCCGAACGCGATTCCCACCACGAGTGAGCCCAAGGGCCCAGCCGGTCGCGACGAGAGATATACACGCCTCTCGCGGGCGAGTGCCGGAATACGTAATGCTCCCACCATATACAGCCCGAAGACGATCATCACGATCCCTCCGGCGCGGCTGAGCCATGGAAGCGCGCGAGACACGGCCTGGCCGAACGAGGTGGCCACCCACCCCATGGTCATGAAGACCGCCGAGAAGCCCACCACGAAGAGCACCGAGTTGATCAGCGCCGCCCTGCGGGCCTGCGCGGCCGAGTTCTCGCGAAGGTCCTCGAGGGTCAGCCCGGAGATGAACGCCAGGTAGCTCGGCACCACCGGCAGGACGCACGGAGACAAGAACGAAACGAGGCCGGCGATGAATGCGAGCGGCAGCGATACCTGGACCTCGAGGGACACGATAGCGAGCTGATGGACCGGCCGTCAGAGGCTGAAGTCGGTGAGCAAGCGCTTCTCCTTTTCACCCACCGTGGCCTGGATCTCCAGGTACTCCTCGAGCCCGCTGCCATTGAGCTTGTTGCGGAGCAGTTGGTCCAACTGGAAGAGGCCTGCCGAGTTCGAGAGCTCCACCGTCACGCGGATCGGCTTGTTCCCTCCGGGTTCGATCTTCACGCTCTCCACAGCGGCGGCGGACACCGAGTGGATCGAGAGAGAGCCCGACGAGAAGGGAATCCGCGAGCGCCCCTTTGCCATGTCGAGCGCGTCCGCAGTGCGCACCACGCCCGCTTCGAGCGTTAGCGGCTTGCCGCCAGACCGGTGGGAGATGATCGCGTGGAGGATCTCCGCACGGACGATCGTCGCGTGGCGTGTGTCGTAGATCTCCCGCAAGATCCGCGCGAGCTTGTCCTGGGCCACGAAGAGACTGAACCCTTCGTGGTCCGCGCGCTGGATCGACATGCCGACGTCGTGCAAGAGCGCGGCGAGCGCGACGACGACTTCGGCGTCCGTCGCTTCCATCTCGTAGTTGCGGACGATTCCGGGCTCGACACCCGCTTCCACGAGCAGGCGCAACATGCGGACCGCGATGTTCATGACGATCTTCACGTGCACCGGGCCGTGGTCTGTCATGCCCAGCCTCTCGACCGCGTTCACGTTGGCCGCGATCCAGAGCCCATAGAGGTCGTCGTCCGCGTTCACGAGCTCCATCGCCTTACGGAGCTTGGGGTTTCGGCGGTCGGGCACCGCCATGACGATGCGTTGCTCGAAGCGGGCATCCACGCTCCGGACCAGGTCGCCTGTGTCCGGAATGGCCTCGATATCGAAGTATTCCTTGCTCACAAAGCGGACTCCCAATCGGCGACCTTCTCGGTTCCGTCCCCGATGACCACCGTGCCCACGATGCGGTCGTGGATTCGAGGGTCGCGGTGCGTCGAGCGCGTGGTCACTAGCAGCCCGTGGTCATCTAGGCTCGCGACTACCTCTCCTCGTCCAGAGGACCAGCGCGAGCCCCGCCGCGGCACCGAGTAGAGCGCCGCCCGCGAGGGTGCGTGCGCGGCCGCGATCGAGCGGTGTCGGCACGATGACCTCGTCCTCCTCCGCGTAGACCGGAAGCGTCACAGCTCCCTCTCCGCCAACAGCGACGGTCTCATCTTCGTCTCCTTTCCATGCGCACTGCACGCACGAGAGCACACCCCGTTCGCGTGCCGTACGGTTGGCGGAGACGACCTCTTCACCACAGACGGGGCAGCCGAGGCCCCGGGGTAGCGGCTGAATCATCCCGTACAGCGCACCCTTCGAGAGGTCGAGCTGTTCGGCGATCTGATTTACGCTACGCTCGGAGCCCCAATACAGCTCGTTCGCAGCCGCGGCCGCTTCCTGCACACGTTCAGAAGTGTCCGTCATGTCCGTCGTTGCCTTGACCGTTTCGGGCAGTGCGATGAAGATAGCTTCGCTCTGCCGGTACTGCACGGCGAAGTCCGCCGACGAACCGGCTTGCGCCACATTCATGGAGCGGTCCCTCGCGCATGCACATCCCGGCTTCACACGGTCGACTCGAAGCGCTGGTGAAAGAGCCGGCGGGCCCCGCACGCGGTGCGGCGGTCGTGTGTCACCCGCACCCCCTTCACGGCGGCACGATGCATACCAAGGCCGTGTACCGGGCGGCCCGGGCCCTCAACGACGCGGGGCTCGTGGCGCTACGGTTCAACTTCCGTGGCGTGGGCGCGAGCACGGGGAGCTACGATGAAGGGATCGCAGAGCATGCCGACCTCGAGACGGCGCTCGACTGGCTCGAGGCGGAGTACCCCGAGCTGCCGCTCTTCGCGGGCGGCTTTTCCTTCGGATCCTTGGTCGGACTCTCGGTCGGAGTGGACGACGAGCGCGTGGTCGCGGTTTTTGGCCTCGGCCTGCCGGTCGACATGGATCGTTACGACTACTCCTTCCTCGCGGAGACCGATAAGCCGATCCTCGTCGTACAGGGAGAGAACGACGAGTTCGGTCCCGGTGATAGGGTCTCGAAGCTGCTCGCTCCGTTGGGCGCGCACATCACGCTGGTGCGCATACCAGGGTCGGACCATTACTTCAGGGATCGTCTGGACGAGCTCGGTGCCACCGTTCGCGGTTACTACGAATCGGGCCCGGGCTCCCGATTTCTCGTGATCATGTAGCGAGGGGGAAGCAATGCGCAGTCGTGACCGAGTGCTCCAGAGCCTCGAGAAGATCTATCGGGGTGCCTTCAGTGCTGCCGAGGAAGCCGGTGACGCCGAGGCGATGGCCCGCCTCGACACCGGGTATCAGCGGGATCAGCTCGAGTTGGAGTTGCTGCTCGACATCCGTGATCTGCTGATGCCGGAAGAGAAGGACACAACCACCTCCCTGCTGGAAAAGGCCCAACAGATCCGTAAACTCACGAAGCTCCGGTGAGGATCTACACGAAGACCGGCGACGGGGGTGAGACGTCTCTCCTCGGAGCGGGTCGCGTCTCCAAGGCCCATGCGCGCATCGAGGCGTGCGGCTCTGTCGACGAACTGAATGCGACGCTCGGGTGGGCTGCGGCGCATGTGACAGACGCCGGAATCGTGCAACGACTCGGAGCGATGCAACACGATCTCTTTGCCCTGGGGGCGGAACTGGCGTCGCCGCCGCCGACTGACGGGCGCCGGCGCCCGGACACGCCGAGCCTCCCCGTCGCTCGTGTATCGGAGATGGAGTCGTGGATGGACGAGGCGGACGGTGAGCTGTCCGAGCTACGAGCGTTCGTGCTTCCAGGTGGCACGCCGGGCGCGGCCGCCCTGCATCTGAGTCGGACGACGTGCCGCCGCGCCGAGCGCACGCTTGTACGGCTCGCCGAGGCAGAGTCGGTGAACGAAGACTTGGTCCGGTACCTGAATCGCCTCTCCGATGTACTCTTTACGTTCGCTCGTCTCGAGAATCATCGATCGCACACGCCGGACGTCGAATGGAAGAAGGCGGGCGACGAGGCATGATCCACCTCCCCTTCACTCGCGATCCGCGCCGAGGAGAGACGATCCGTGGGGAAGTCCGTATTCCCGATGGGCCGCCACCGACATCCGCCGTCGTCGTCGTGCACGGCTTCAAGGGCTTCAAGGACTGGTGCTTCTTCCCCCACCTATGCCAGCAGCTCGCCGCGGCTGGACACGCCGTGGTCTCCTTCAACTTCACTCGGAACGGCATTGGCTCAGACCCTCTGGAGTTCACGGAGCTCGACAGCTTCGGCACCAACACGTTCAGCATCGAGTTGGACGAGGTACGTCTAATGCTCGACGAGATCTTCGGAGGAAGCCTGCTGCCCCGCGCACCGAGAAAGGTCGGATTGCTCGGTCACAGCCGGGGCGGAGGGCAGGCTATTCTGGCGGCTGCGGAGGAGCCTCGCGTCGACGCGCTCGTCACCTGGGCGGCCGTCTCTCACTTCGACCGTTGGTCGGACGAGACCAAGAAGGAGTGGCGCGAGCTTGGTCGGCTCTGGGCCATGAACACGCGCACCGGTCAGCAGATGCCTCTGGACGTTTCGTTGCTCGAGGACTACGAGACGAACAGCGCGCGCCTGGATGTCCCGTCGGCGGCGAGCCGCATCGCGTCGCCATGGCTGATTCTCCACGGACTCGAAGACGTGACGGTGCCGCCGGACGAGGCAAGAGCTCTGGCCAAGGCGGCGGCGGATGCGCGTATGATGCTCGTCAACGACGCGGGTCATACGTTTCAGGCTCGGCACCCCTTCGAATCGTCGCCGCCCGAGCTCGACGAAGCGGTGGGACGCACCATCCAGCATTTCGAACGCCACTTGATTTCGACGGCCGCCTGACATGGTGGCTCGCTTCCACTGAACGGCGTGGACCGCGCGGTCGCGATGTCCACGTCCGTGGTGAAGGCGTTGCGGGCGATCGGGCTCGCGAACGATGCGCTCGACCTGGTCCGACGTGCCCACGATCTGGCCATGAGACCAAGGGTTGACCTGCTCGAAAACGACCATGACTCGGCCTATCTGCACCCAGGACGGTCCGTGCTGATACTCGTACAGGACGTCGGGCACTCGGACCCTGCGTCTCTCGCCGCCAGCGCGTTGCTGGAGTCTGAGTCCGAGTCGCTGCGTGTGGCCTTGCCCCAGGTCGAGTCGGAGATCGGCGAGCACGTCGCCCGAGTGCTCGCAGAGATCCCCGCCCCGGGAGACGAACGGCTCGTAGAGCGTCTCGTTATACTCCCGGTGACCTCGCGGCTCGCTGCGCTCTCCGAGCGCCTAGATCAGCTGCGCCACGCGCACCTGCACCCGGATCAGGCGTGGTGGGCCGCGATCCATGAGGAGACAACGCGGGCTTGGCTCCCTGTAGCCGAACGCACGCACGAGCGGGTGGCGCAACGGTATAGGCACTGGCACCGGACGTTCGCGAAGAGGCTGTAACGTGCTTGCCTTCCACAGTGGCTTTGGTTACACCTTGGGCCCCGTCGTACACGGTATGACATGAGAGGACCTGTTGGACCATGACCTACATCATCGCCGAGCCATGCATCGAGCTCAAGGACGCGAGCTGCGTCGAGGTGTGTCCGGTCGATTGCATATATGAGGCAGAGGATCAGTACTATATACATCCCGACGAGTGCATCGATTGCGGTGCCTGTGAACCAGAGTGTCCGGTTCAGGCGATTTTTCCGGATACCGACGTGCCCGCCGAATGGAAAAAGTTCATCGACAAGAACTACACGCACTTCGACTGCGCCGTACCGGCCCAAGGCTGAGAGGCGGCGGGGGCCTCGAAGGTCCCCGCCTACAGACCGAGCTCCCGGATGCGCTCGAGTGAAATGGTTGCCGGTTCGCTCTCTCCGGCCGGGATGGCCGGAGCCGTCTGCGTCTCCAGCTGCTTCTGCTGGCGCACCAGGAGGATCGTCGTCGCGAGCGCTGCCGCGCTGAGCAGACCGACCGTCAACTTCCTCATATCTTACCCCTCTGGTGTAGTACCGACCGTATCTTGACTGCAGCAGGAACCGTGCCGCGTCAACCATTCGGGACAGTCAGCTGTATCCGCACTGTTCACACCACTTTACGCTGTCACCCGACCGGCCTCACCGTCGAGAACTGTCAGATTTCGGCGGGCCACCCTCGGAAACTTGTTCCGGCAGGAAAGACATGCACGACTGCTTGAGTGTTGAGGTACTCGAACGAGCCAGTCGCGGGGACCCGGTCGCGCTCTGCCGAGCGATGGTCGCGACGGACTCGGTGAACCCGGTTTTGGCGCCCGGCGGGCAGGTCCGTCCTTCGCCACCCGCTTCATAATCCGCGGTTTCTTGCCGCGCGGGAATGCCTCGGATAAGCTCAACGTCCGCTTGAACCCGAAGGACTCGGGAAGCGTAGCATAGGCGTCACTGTTGGTGATCGAATGGCGGTTTCAGGAGCGTCCCGGGAGCGGGGTAGCGACCGATCGATGCAGAACGAGAGCGACTCGGGCCGGGAGCCCGTTGCCAACACACGGCAGGTGACGATCGACACGCTGTGCGAGCACTTCGCCAACGACGTCATGAGCGTCGAAGAGTTCGAGCGTCGTGTAGACGCGGCGCATTCTGCTACATCGGTCGACGCCCTCAAGAAACTGCTGCGCGATCTACGCGGCGGTGGCCTCCCTGTCGTGGTTGAGCCTCAGACGACTCCGACGCCCGCGCCGAGTCCCCAGTACACTGTCACGTCGGCTGGGCAGGTGAAGAAGACGGGCTTCATTGTCGCCATCATGGGCGGCAGTACTCGTAGGGGTCGCTGGAGTCCGGCAAGCAAGAACTACTCCATCGCCGTCATGGGCGGATGCGAGCTCGACTTCCGCGACGCGCTGATGGGTCCGGGGCTTACCGAGCTGCAAGTCTTCACGGTGTGCGGCGGCGTCGAAGTCATTGGAAGCTGTCCCAACCGTAGTTGAAGGTCCCTGATAGGGGAGAAAGAAAAGTGGTGGCTCCGGGGGTCCCGGGCCGATAGGCTCGGGTAGGCAAAAACCCCAACACGGAGCCACCACGATGAAGAGAACGTACGAGGTAAGGGATCGGGCGGACAAGCGAGCGATCAGGGAGTTCCTGAAGCGGGAGGGGCAGTTTCTGCTTCCGATGCTTGAGCTCGTGGAGCAGACGGAGGTCGCGATCGACGAAGTCATCCAGGTGATGGGACGAGCGACGATCGAAGCGGTGCTGGAGATGAGCGCCGAGGGTGTGGCAGGCGTGAAGCAGGCAGGTCGGTCACGAGCGGAAGACGACACGGTGTGGTATGGCCGGCAGGGTGGTGTGGTTTACCTGTTGGACCGGAAGGTGCGTGTGGAGCGGCCACGGCTCAGGCGCCGGGGCGCCGGGGAGGGTGGCGAGGTCGAGGTGCCGGCGTACGCAGCGATGCGGAGACCGGGCGCCGTGGCGGATCGGATGCTCGAGGTCCTGATGGCGGGGGTGAGCACGCGAAAGTACGGCCGTGTGATCGGTGAGATGGCCGACACGGTCGGGGTGAGCAAGTCGGCGGTGAGCCGTGAGACGGTCGAGGCCTCGGAGCGCGTGCTGAAGGAGCTGATGGAGCGCCGGCTGGATGCGTGGGACCTCCTGGTGATCTACCTGGACGGGATCCAGATGGGCTCGCACCACGTGCTTGCTGCGGTAGGCGTGGACTCAGACGGAAAGAAGCACGTGCTGGGCGTGAGGGAAGGAGCGAGTGAGAACGCCGAGGTGACCAGCGCGCTCCTAGAGGATCTGGTCGAGCGCGGCCTGGACCCGGGCAGGCGGCGGCTGTTCGTGATCGATGGCTCGAAAGCGCTCAGGAAGGCGATCGAGAAGGTGTTCGGCCAACGTCACCCCATCCAGCGCTGCCGCAACCACAAGCTCCGCAACGTGCTGGGTCATCTGCCGAAGGATCAGCATCCTCAGGTGAAGGCGGCGTTCCGGGCGGCGATGAAGCTGGACGCGAAGCAGGGCGAGCAGAAGCTCGAGCAGCTCGCCCGATGGCTCGAGCGCGACCACCCCTCGGCCGCAGCCAGCCTGCGCGAAGGCCTCAGCGAGATGTTCACCATAAACCGGCTCGGCCTCCCACCGCGGCTGAGGAAGTGCCTGGGCTCGACCAACCTGATCGACAGCACCCACTCGGGCGTAAGACGGAAGACCCGCAGGGTGACTAACTGGAAGAACGGAGCGATGGCCTTGCGCTGGGCTGCGGCCTCGTTCGTGGAAACCGAGAAGAGCTACCGGAGGATCATCGGCTACGACCAGCTCTGGATGCTCAGGGCCCACCTCGACGACCATGAACCGGTTGCCGAAATGAGAAAGACAGGCTAACCAAGAGACTCTCCGGCGCCACCACCTTCAACTGTCAGCGGGACACCATCAGTCATTGTCCCTCCCGGGCTCAACGTAGAGAGTCACGGCATCGCCATCATGGGTGGATTCGAGCACCTGGCTGATGAGTATCACGATCCGGACCCGCACGCTCCCACGCTCAGAATCACCGGCGTCGCCGTCATGGGTGGCGTGGAAGTCACGGTTCGCCACCCCGTCGCGAGACGTTGCGATCGTGAGTGTTTCGATCGACCTGGGGGCGGGTCGTCGCGGCGTCGACATGGGCCCCTCGGCCCTCCGGATCGCTGGCATCACCGACACCATCGAATCGCTCGGCTACACCGTGAGCGAGATCGGCACCGTGACCGCGGGCGGATTCGAGACCACACATCAAGGCGAGATGAGGACGCGATTCCTTGAGGAGATCGTCGAGGTGGTGCGCCGGGTGGGCGCGATGGTCAGCGAGGGGATGGCAGACGGCTGCCTTCCCCTCATTCTAGGGGGCGACCACTCCCTCTCCGTCGGCTCCGTGGGGGCTGTCGCGGAACACTTCCGAGCACGCGGCGAGTCGATCGGCGTGATATGGGTCGATGCTCACGCGGACATGAACCGTCCCGAGACCACGCCGAGCGGGAACATCCATGGCATGAGCCTGGCGGTGCTGCTGGGTCACGGTCATGCCAGCCTGGTCGAGCTCTTCGGCGCCACGCCAGACGTTCGTGCTGAGAACGTGAGCGTCCTGGGCGCGCGCGAGCTCGATTCCGGCGAGAAGGCTCTGCTCTCTGAATTGGGTGTGCGGGTTTTCACGATGTCGGAGATCGACGAGCGGGGGGTGGGTGTGTGCATGGAAGAGGCGCTGAAGCGCGCGAACGCCGGCACGAGAGGCTTTCACCTCTCGTTCGATCTCGACGTGCTCGATCCCCGAGTCGCTCCCGGCGTGGGGACGCCCGTCCAGGGCGGTCTGACCTACCGCGAAGGGCACCTCGTGTGCGAGAAGGCTGCCCGGTCAGGCAGGCTGCTCAGCCTCGAAATCGTGGAGTTGAATCCGGTTCTGGACGACAGGAACCACACCGCGCTACTGGCCGTGGGCCTTGTGGCCTCCGCGTTGGGCAAGTCGATTCTCTAGAATCCTCGCGGACCTTCCACGCAGCGACCCATGACCAGTGAAGGCACACGCTCCGGCATTTCGCACTTCTTCCTCAACGCGCTACGCATCGTCGTGGCCCTCATGTTCATGCAGAACGGTGCGCAGAAGCTCTTTGCTGTCTTCGGGGCAGAGGCTGCCGTCGAGTTCATGACGCAGGGATGGTGGGCTGGCGTGCTCGAGCTCTACGGCGGCGGCCTTGTCCTGCTGGGACTGTGGACGCGTCCCGTGGCGTTCTTGCTCGCAGGTGAGATGGCTGTCGCCTTCTTCCAGGCGCACTTTCCAGGCGGTTGGGTCTCAATCATGAACCGCGGTGAACGGGCCGTCCTGTACTGTTGGATCTTCCTGTTCCTCGCCGCCAACGGAGGTGGTTCGTTCAGCCTGGACGGTCTATTGGCTCGAAGACGTGCGAAGTCCAACGGTTGAGGGGCGCCGCCCTCAGCACCGACGCTTTAGTCGCCCAACGAGCGATCCAGATACGCTTTGAGGCGCTCCCATGCGTCGAGGGCGGGACCGCTTCGCACGTCCGGGTCTCCGTCCACGTGAAGCCAGAAACCGTGGTTTACAGCGTCGTAAATGTGCAGGTCGTTCTCGATCCCGGCGGTGCGTAGAGCCGTCTCAAAAACGGCTACTTGCTCCGGGGGCGGTCCGCGGTCCAAGCGCGCGAACGTGCCGTAGACCTCGTGGTCCATGCGCGCGAGGACCTCGGGGTCCTCGACGAGGCGGCCGTAGAAGATTGCGGTGGCGTCGTGGTCGTCGCCGTCCAGCCCGTAGGAGAGCGCGATGCCGCCCCCGAAGCACCAACCCATGGCTCCGACACGACCCGTCACATCTGAGCGACCCTTCAGGTAGGCCACCGCCGCGTTCAAGTTGGCCACGACGGCGGGCATGTCGGCCATCGCCTCCTGCATCAGCGAGACGTTCTCCTCACGGTTCGAGCCTGTCCGGCCCTGGTAGAGGTCGGCGGCCATGGTCACGTACCCTTCGGCGGCGAAGTCGTCCGCGACCTGCCGGACCCGGTCGACCAGCCCGTCCCACTCATGAATGATTACCAGAGCCGGGAAAGGCCCGTCGCCCTCCGGGACCGCGAGGTAGCCCAGAGTAGCCGCGTCACCCTCCAGATAGCCCAGGCCCTCGCCGCCGAGACCACCACCCTCCCCGATGATCGCCGGGGGCAGCTCTCCGGCGGCGGTCGGGGCGAGGGCGACCCGGGGACCGGACGCCACAGCCGCCGACTCGGCCGTCGAAGTGTCTTCGGAATCTGATGCGGCGCACGCGGTCGTGGCAGCGACAAGAACGGCTATGGGCAGCGAACGGAATCGGAACATGGTGTAGGCTTCCTGAAAGGGGTTGCATCGAGAAGGCTTCACATGAACAAGGGACAAGATGCCATTCTGATTACGGGTGCGACAGGTCAGCAAGGAGGTGCGACGGCGCGGGCGCTGCTGGCCGACGGACACAAGGTGGTCGCGAGAACACGGAATCCGACCTCGAAGAAGGCGCAGGCGCTCGCCGCTCTGGGAGCCGAGGCGATTCCGGGGGACGTGGACGACGAGGCATCGCGTCGAGGGTGAGGAGGAGCAGCGGCAGCGCCTCGCTCGGCTCTCGCCAAGGAAGCCGGGGTCGAGGACTACGTGTACGCATCAGTCGGTTCTGCCGCCCAGGACACGGGCATCCCACACTTCGATACCAAGTACCGAGTCGAAGAGACGGTGCGTGAGCTCGGCTTTGCATCGTATTGGCGATCTCCGACGAGACCTCGAGCACCTTGAATTGTCCCCGGGCCACCCGGCCCAGAAGGTGCAAACGGCCGTTCGCGTCCTGCGCGGAGCCCCCTGGGGCGATGGGATTGACAGGCCCAGCCCGCAAGCTTGTTCCCTCAGCAGTGCTGCTCGTACGCGGCGCGCAGGTCGGACGCGATGTCTTCGGGGTGGCGCCCCTCGATTTGGTGGCGCTCCATGAAGTAGGCCAGCTCGCCATCCTTGAAGAGCGCGATCGACGGGGACGAGGGCGGAAAGCCTACGATGTAGTCCCGCGTCCGATCGGTGGCTTCCAAATCTTGTCCCGCGAAGACCGTGGTCAGGACCTCCGGCTTCTTCTCTCCCTGCAACGACATGTAAACGGCGGGGCGCATCATCGCGGCGGCGCAACCGCATACAGAGTTCACCGCGACGAGCGTTGTGCGCTTCTCTGTGCCGAGGACCGAATCGACATCTTCCGGCGTCCGCATCTCGGCGAACCCGACACGGACCAGATCGTCACGCATCGGGGCGACCATCATTTCTGGGTAGGGCATCCTTGCTCTCCTGTGCTTCCACCGGGGGGTCGACCGGAATCTTCATGCCTGGGGACAGAAGATTACCCCAACCTGAAGTAGGGTTCCAGGGGGGCTGTAAGTAGTGTTCCACGGGGGCTGTTCGGGACGCGTCGTGTTGCAGGCCCCTTCCCCTCCGGCGACCTTTTCTTCATGTCCACGAGTACCGAGATGGTCTGCCTCACGGTCAACGGCGACCGGCGTGAAGTCGGTGTGCCGACCCACTTCACCTCGCTCGAAACCCTCCGATCCGTCACCCCGGTCTCACGGGATCGAAGCACGGGTGCGACAAGGGTGACCGCGAGGCTTGCACGGTGATGCTAGGACGCTTTCGACCCGAACGGTGCCGCCCGATGCGTTCCACAATGGGAGCAGTGCCGAGGGTGTCGTGAAATGATCGTGAACGGGAGTAACTCTAAGTCCGACTTGCAGTTAATCGGCACGTCGATGTGCAAGGTAGAGGGCTCCGCGTACATGGAGTTCGGGGAGGCGCGCCTGGAAGAGCACGTCTTCAAGGACGCCGAGCACGGTAGAGCCGGCCTCCACGACGCGCCGTCACTGCTCGACTACTGGATTCCGACGAGCCTCGACACCCCGGAGTTCGAGTCGCTGATCGTCGAATCGATCGATCCGGAGGGTCCGTACGGCGCCAAGGAGGCGGGCGAGGGTCCAGTGCACCCGTCGATCCGGGTGATTGCCAACGCGATCTACGACGCCGTGGGCGTGCGCATGGACCGGCTGCCATTCTCACCGCCCAACGTGTGGCGCGAGATCGAGGCGGCTCGAGCGGCGGCTACTCTTGTCAAGCCCGGTGTACCCAGTGGCGCCGGTGCTCCGGCGCTCGCTCCCGAACCCGTGCTGGAGGACTGATGAAAGGGACGCTTGGGCGCTTGAGGGGCTATCGGGCGTTGCTCGGCCCCGTGGCCTTGGTCGGAATCTTCTTCGTGGCGGTTTTTTGGTCACCCTTCGAGCCGAACAGAGCGCCAGTGGTGGCTGAATCGGGAGACGAGACGACTGGGACCGCCGAGCCCAGGTGGGCCGACGAGGATTGGGCCGTCTTCGCGTCCAAGGTCCAATGGGCGCTCGAGCAGCGACTCGACACCCTCCCGCTCGGCCGGTCCATGGCAGAAATCGGTCGTTCGTTCGTGGGCGCTGCTTACGTGCCTGGCACGCTCGAGGTCGAAGGACCGGAACGACTCGTCATTAACTTCCGAGGTCTCGACTGCGTGACCTTGGTCGAGAACACCTGGGCGCTCTCGAGCTTCGTCCGAGCGATCGGCCAAGCGTTCGGGCCCGACGCCGCGAGCACGCTCGCTCAGCGGCCCCTCACCGAGGATCGGTACGAGTCGCTGCTCAGGAGCGTGCGCTACCGGGACGGCACGATCGACGACTACCCGAGTCGGCTGCACTACTTCACCGACTGGATTGGAGAAAACGACCGGGGCGGCCGTCTCCGCGACATCAGCCGAGAGTTGGGCGGCGTGTACGACACCGAGCCGATCGACTTCATGAGCACGCACACGGATTCCTATAGGCAGCTTGCCGACGCGTCGTTCGTGGCGCGGGTGAAGCTGACCGAGCAGCGGCTCACGCAGACCGGGCGCTACTTCGTGCCGGAGGACCGCATCGACGAAGTGGCGGGGAGGATCCAGGACGGGGACATCATTGCCGCGACGAGTACCGTGCCGGGTCTCGATGTCGCGCATACCGGCCTAGCTCTATGGGTCGACGGTACACTCCATTTGCTGCACGCGCCGCTCGTCGGGGAAGAGGTGCAGATAAGTGAGTTGTCGCTTGCGGACCGCATCCCGCGGATCAGCGGGCAGGACGGAATCATCGTGGCTCGCCCGCGGATCGACCCCGAGGCCGTCGGGGGGATGGAGCGATGAAGTGCTGAGGCTACCACCGCTCCGGTATCACCGACCGGACACGGTTGCGCACGCGGTCGGAGTCATGCGCGAACATGCCGGTGGCGCGATGTACGTGGCCGGTGGCACCGACGTGATTCCGAACATGAAGCACGGGCTCTCCGAGCCGGGCCATCTCGTCGCGCTCAGGCGAATCCACGAGCTCGGCGGTATCCGTGCCGACGACGGACACCTGCGGGTCGGGGCCGCCGAGACGCTCTCGAGCGTGGCGACGAACCCGGAGGTAGTCAGCCGATTTCCGGCAGTGCGCAACTTCTTCGTCGCCCATGGCATCGTCAACTCGCGCCGCGCGCCAGACGAAATCGTAACCGAGGTGCACCAGACGCACTCTAGGATGGGCTCGGCCTCGGTGGCATCGAAGGCCGGCGTCCGATTCCAACGGGGGGAGCATGCGTAGGAACATCTTGCACGTCGGGGCGCAGAACCTGAAGTACGAGATCCGTGAGATCGTAGGTGCGGCCCGTGAGATCGAGGCGCTTGGAAAGGAGATCACCTGGGAGAACATCGGAGACCCCGTGCAGAAGGGGGAGACCCCACCCAAGTGGATTCGGGAAATGGTCACGGACCTGGTCGACCATGCCGAGTCCTGGGCCTACTGCGATACGCAGGGGATCCCCGAGGTCCGCGAGTTCTTGGCGAGTGAGGTCAACCGACGTGACGGCGTACGAGTGACTGCGGACGACATCATATTTTTCAACGGCCTCGGCGACGCGGTCGCAAAGGTCTACGGCTTCCTAAGTAGGGAGGCACGAATTCTGGGGCCCTCGCCAGCCTACAGCACGCACTCTTCCGCTGAAGCCGCCCATTCCGGTTATGAGCACGTGACCTATGAGCTGGATCCTTACAATGGGTGGCTCCCTGACCTGACGGATATTCGCAACAAGGTCAGGTACAACGACTCGATTGCCGGGATTCTGCTTCTCTCCCCGGATAACCCCACTGGGGCCGTGTATCCCAGGGAACTGCTCGAGGAGATCGCGGCGATCGCGCGCGAGAACGACATCTTCATTATCGCCGACGAGATCTACGCCCACATCGTATACGACGGCCAAGGTCGTCTGCACATGAGTGAGTGGATCGGCGACGTCCCGGGTATCGCGATGCGTGGAATCAGCAAGGAATACCCTTGGCCTGGGTCGCGTTGTGGGTGGCTGGAAGTCCTCAACCAGGGAAGAGACGCCGCCTTTTCTCGCTATGTCGCCAGCCTGATCGCCGCCAAGCGACTCGAGGTTTCGTCCACGACCTTGCCACAAATGTCGATTCCGCTCGTGATGGGCGACGCAAGATACCCGGACCATCTGGCCGCGCGTGAGAAGATGTTCTCCCAGCGGGCTGATGAGGTGGCAGCAGCACTCGAGAGTTGTGAGCACGTCATCCTGAACAAGCCGGGCGGGGCGTTCTACTTCACGGTGATGTTCAAAGACGGCGTTCTCGGGAACGATCAGTTCCTCGATATCCCCGAAGCGAGAATCGCGACGACCATCGAGGGAATGGTGGACGGCGTACAGCCAGACAAGCGCTTCGTGTACTATCTCATGGGGGCGACAGGGATCGTGGTCGTGCCGCTCACTGGCTTCCAGTGCGCGCACCACGGGTTCCGCGCCACGCTCCTGGAAGCCGACGACGAGAAGCGCGCCTGGATTCTCAGGTCGCTACGAGTCGCCATCGATGAGTACGTCGCGAGCAGCGCATAGTCGTTCCGGTGGGTCGTGAACTCGGCTACCGCTCGCCATGCGGGTCCGGACGGTGCTCAGTCCGGCGTGTGTCTGGCCCCACAGCTTTCATGCGCTTCTACCCGATCAGAACGATCGGGATCAGAAGTGTGGCGAGCGTCGTGATGAGCACGATCGCCACCATGTTGAGTACAATGCCTGCGCGGCTCATTTGCGGAATCGTAATGTAGCCAGACGCGAAGACGATCGCGTTCGGGGGGGTCGCGACCGGGAGCATGAATGCCATCGACGCGGACAGCGCGGCGGTCGCCATGACGAGGAGTGGCTCCATTCCCAGTCCCATGGCGGCGCCGGCCATGATCGGCATCGCCATGGTTGAGGTCGCCGTGTCCGACGTGACTTCCGTGAGGAAGACGACCAGCGTCGCAACGAACGCGATGATCACGACTACAGGTACCGTGTCCAGCGCTCCGACGACGCCACCGATCCAGACCGCGAGACCCGACTGATCCATCGCGCGTGCCAAAGAGAGTCCGCCGCCGAACAGCACCAGCACCCCCCACGGGATGCGTTGTGCGGTACGCCAGTCCAGAGCGAACTCGCCCTTCCGCCAGTTCACCGGGAGTATGAAGAGCACTGCCGCGGCGGTCATGGCAATCGTCGAGTCGCGAAGGTTCGGCGAGATGGTCTGGAGCCCCGGAATCGTCACACCGCCGATGTTCTTTTCGGAGCGCATGACCCAAGCGAGTGCAGTCAGAGCAAAGACGACTGCGGTCATCTTTTCGCCGCGGCTCATCGAGCCGAGTCCCTTGCGTTCGCTTTCGATGATCGCCGAAGCGTCGCCCGAAAGGTCACCCGGTGGATGCAGGAAGCGCGTGAGCAGCATCCACGTCAGCCGGGAGCATCAGCACCGTCAAGGGGAGCCCGACCCCCATCCACTCGACGAAGCCGATTTCCGTGCCGAGGAGTTCGTTCGCCGCCCCCGCGAGCACCGCGTTCGGGGGCGTGCCGATGAGCGTGGAGACGCCGCCGATCGATGCGGCGTAGGCGACTCCCAACATGAGCGCGATTCCGAACTCGTAGGGCCCCTGCTGATCCCGTGGCCGCAGCATCTCCCCAACCGCGAGGGCGATGGGCAGCATCATCGCGGTCGTGGCTGTGTTGCTGATCCACATGGAGAGAAACGCGGTCGCGAGCATGAAGCCGAGCACCAAGCGGTTGGGGCTGGTTCCCACGAACGCCATGATTCGGAGCGCGATGCGCTTGTGGAGCCCCCACTTCTCTATGGTGACCGCGAGGAAGAAGCCGCCCATGAAGAGGAAGATGAGCTCGTTCGCGTAGGGCGTGCTCGCGTTTGCCGCGTCGAGAACTCCGAGTATCGGGAAGAGCCCGAGCGGCAAGATCGCGGTGGCCGGAATCGGAATCGCCTCGGTCATCCACCAGATCGCCATCAGGATGGCGACCGCGGCGGTGCGCCAGCCCTCCACGCTCAGCGACGCGGGCGCGGGTAGCATCAAGAGGACAAGGAACACCAGACCGCCGCCGATCAGCCCGAGGCGCTGGGCCCGCCGGTAGATGCCCGAGCTGGTGGTGTCGTCCAAGAAGTCTGCGCGAAGGAGGTGGTGAGGCGATCCGTGTAACTCGGCGCCGAGTCTGGCGGAAGAGTCCGGCGGAAGCAAACGTACACCACATGTGGAGTTCAACGGCCGACCCGCAGCGGCTGCGCGTGCCGGCGTCGGCTTAGTGCGAGATCCAGCATGGGCGAAGAAGAGACCAAGTACCGTGAGACGACGCCCTGGCCCGGGTGGGTGAACGCCATCTTCTGGGGGTCGTTCATCGTGGGGTGCTACCCGTTGCTGGCGGGCTGGGACATCGACCTCGAGTTCGGCGCTCGCCTGACGATCGTCGGCTCGATCATGGGGTTCGCGGTGGGCGCAAAACTCGTGCTCGGCGGGCTCACCGTGCTGGTGCAGGCAACCCGGATCTTCATCCACCTCGGCTCGACGCCCCTCCTTCGCACTAAGGTGCCATACGTCGATGTCATCGAGCTCGCTTCTGTCCAGTACCACCCCATTCGGGAGTTCGGGGGCTGGGGCATTCGCGGGTGGGGCAAGAGGAGAGCGTGGACGGCACGCGGGGACCGAGCGGTCGCGCTGACATTGGTTGGTGATCGAGAGTTGTACATCGGTAGCGATTATCCGCGGCGGCTCGAAGAGCGAATTCGTGCGGCCGCGGGCGACCAGCTCTTCCGGCCGTGAACGCCCCCGAGCTGACCCCCCGAAAGCCCGCCGACTCTGTCTCGGTCGTCTCCGAGCTGATGATGCCCCACCAGGTGAACAATCTGGGGCACGTCTTCGGTGGCGTGGTTCTCTCCATGGTCGACCGCGCCGCTGCTGTCGCCGCCATGCGTCACTCTGGGCATCCCTCCGTCACCGTCTCGATCGACCGTGTCGACTTCAAGGAGCCGATCCACGCCGGCGAACTGGTGACGTGCACGGCGCAGGTGAACTTCGTCGGGCGTACGTCGATGGAGGTCGGTGTCCGAGTCGAAGCCGAGAACCTTCTCTCCGGCGTGAAGCGGCACACGACTACCTGCTTGCTCACCTTCGTGGCGATCGACGACGCCCACCGTCCGTGTCGGGTGCCACCGCTAGACACTTCGGATCCCAAGGACGGCCGCCGGTACCGGGAGGGACAGAGGCGCCGCGAGGTTCGCGAACTGTTCGATCGGGAGCTCGAAGAGGAGAGGTAAGCGCACCGAGAAACTCATTGCAGCGCCTCCCTCTAGGCTGCACTTTTGAATAATGTCAGCCTCGCATCGTACCAACGCCTTCTCCTTCTGGGCATCGCGCTCCTGAAGCCCGACGGCTCGATCGTCACCTCGACCGGTGCGTATGACGCAACCTCGGGCTTTCTCTCCGCGCCCTTGGAGCAGCTCGGCTCGGTGGCGGCCGTGGTCGAGCTCGATGCTATCGATATCGAGGCCGGCGTGCCTCCGACGCTCGGCGGTGGCAGCTTCTCCGGGGCCCCGAGTACGGTCGCCGGCGCTGTGCGTATAGCCGAGGCGAACACTCGTTATGCATCGAGTTGTTCGCCGGGCGCGCAACGCTGCTTCAGCTCAGGCTTGGTACGCGTATGGATCTCTCCGACACTGCGGGACCGGCTTGGTGAGTCCCTGGTGATGGTGTCCATGACCGTGTTCACCGACCTCGACTTCGTCAGCTTCGACGGGGCGGGGCAGCCGACCAGCGCAGTCGGTGAGATCACGGTCGGGGGCACGTTGAAGGCGCGGTTGGGTCAGGCGGTCACGAGCTACGGTTTCGACGAAAACCGCGTGACCGGCTTCGGAGGCGACGCCGCGGTGACTGGCGTCACGATAACCGGCAACCAAATGGACTTCGTGAGCATCTCGGGGGACGGCTCGAACACGATCGAGTTCGGGCTCACGCGTATCGCCACTGGGGAGCTACTCACGCTCCGGATCGAAGAGGAAATCGAGCTCGATAACGATGACGGCTCCACGACGACCGGGACTGTCATCATGCACGTGAGGCTCCGCGGATGAGCGCGCGCCGCGTTTCCGTCGCGCTGGCGCTTTGCCTTGCGATGACGGTGGGCACGAAGGATGCGCGAGCTCAGTTCTCCCCCGGGGCGCGTTCAGCGGGCATGGCGGGTGCCGGTCTTGTGTTCGCGACCGGGCTCGACGCGGTGGAGTGGAATCCGGCCAACTTGGCGTGGTCCAACGGCTGGGACGTCTCACTGTTCGAGTTCGGAGCGGCAGGCCTGCTTACCGGGACGACGATCGAGGATCTGATCGAGATCGCGAGCGCCGGCGGGGACGGGGACGCTACCGTCGTGAGCCGGCTGCCCGCCGATGGGTTCACGCTTTCCACGACGCTGGAAGGCTTTGCCGGTGCCAGGGCTGCCTCGGTTGCGGACCTGCCCGAGGTTGGGTCTTCCATCCCCTCCGTGGGCATCGCGATCGGACCCGTGGCGCTCCGGGTTCGCAGCCGGCTCATGGCCGAAGCGAGCATGAGCCGCGAGCTCGCGGACCTCACGGTGAACGGCTACAACCCCGAGAGGATTCGAGAATACGCGGTTCGGAACACGGCCTTCCGGGCTGCGTCGTTCACCGAGATCACGCTGGGCTACGGCGTGACGATCGGCGAGAGATTGGCATTGGGCCTCGGGGTGCGTTCGGTACGGGCACGGCCTTTCCCAGGGACGATTCTTCGAACCGGTCGTCGACCTGGACGAAGGGACGCTGGCCGTCACGGGTGCGGCGGTCGAGGCCTCCGGTGGGTCGGGCTATGGCTTGGACCTGGGCATGGCGCTCGACCTGGGTGCGGGCGTACGGGTCTCCTTGGTCGGTACCAATTTCATGCAGCGCATGACGTGGGACGAGACGTTGGTCGCGCACCAGGGCGGTGTTCTCCGACGATGACTTCGACGACTCCGATATCACCGAGCTGATCGATCGCTTCGCGGACATGTCCGTCGAGGCCCAGGGGGTCTCCCTCGCGGTCTTCGAGGCTTCTCGGGGGCTCTTCGAGCAGTCGTACTTCCCCATGACGATCCGGACCGGCATTGGCTGGAGTCAAGGAGGCTCTAGTGTCGAACTCGTCGGCGTGGCCGTTTCCCCCCGTGGCCGGCAGCACAATGCCTGGGATGAGCGAGTGTCCGCGGGCGTCGAGCAGCGCCTCGGATTTCTGACGCTGCGCGCAGGTTACAGCGCCTCGGACGACGGGCTCACGTCGTTGGCGGGCGGGCTCGGCCTCGGATTTGGACCTGTGAAGTTCGAGGTGAGCGCGGGCCGGCTCTCGGGAGAATTGGACGGGATCGACTATGACGGTGCTCAGGTCACGATCGCGTTGTCGGTACGCGGGGGTGGGTCATGAGGCTCCGCCATCGAACGCTCGCGCTGCTTTTGACGATCGCTGCGGGCGCATGCTCCGATTCGGTCTCGCCGAACCGCGCGGACGGGTTCCCACTGCTCTTCTCGGTCAAGCCCGCCTCGTCGATTTCGGCGAACGAGCACGAGGCACTCGGACGCGCGTTCGACAAGGTCGACCAGTACCGGGTCATCGTGACGGACAGCCTTACACGCGAGGTGATCGCGGACATCGTGATCGACGTCCCTCTGGGGCTCACGTCCCACACGCTCGACATCTCCCTTCCGGCAGTACCGGGTCATCGTGACGGACAGCCTTACACGCGAGGTGATCGCGGACATCGTGATCGACGTCCCTCTGGGGCTCACGTCCCACACGCTCGACATCTCCCTTCCGGCTTCCGCGATCGGGCGCATTCTCACGCTCGAGATCATCGCCTTTCAGGGCGATACCGAACTCTTCCGCACTGAGATTGCCGCGACCGTCGAGGGAGGAACCGAAGAACAGTCGATCGATGTATCCGTTCGCTATACCGGACCGGGGCTGCGGGGAGGCGTTGCCGATGCCACGGGAGGCGGCATCGGCGGCGTAACCATGTCGCTGCTGCGTGATGGCGCCTTGGTTGAGGATGCGGTCACCGCCGCTGACGGTTCGTTTCTGTTCATCGATCTCCTACCTGGCGACTATGTAGCCCGTCCGACGTCGTCCGGCGAGCTGCTGGCGTGCCCCGGGCAGCGGGGCATCACGGTAGAGTCCGCCACGACGTCGCTGGTGGCTGGGTTCGTGCTCCGGAGCGACCCGTGCTCGGTGAGGGTGCTGGTGGTCTCTGGTAGCGACTTAGACTTCGACGACACCGGCGCCGCGGCCGCACAGCTGGCCGGCGACGCAGCGATCTCCGTCGAAACCTTCTTCTTCGTCAATGCGCTGCCTGGGCTGGACATGCTGAGGCAGTACGATGTCGTGCTGCTCTATGCCAACGGGCTCTTCAACGAGTCGAACAGCCTTGGCTCGGAGCTGACGTCGTACGTGCAACTCGGCGGCAATGTCGTCTTCGGCTCTTTCTATTGGCAGGTCCGCAGCGGGAGCGGCAAGGAGACGACCGGTTGGGGCGGTCTCGAGGGCCTCGACCCGTTCAGCTCGACCGGCGGTGCGGTCTACCGGGACGGCTCGCTCGGCACGGTGTCGTCGCACCCCCTCACCGAGGGCCTGACCTCGCTAACCTCCAGCGGCTTCTGGGGCGGCGTGACCGCCCTGGGTGGCACCACGGTCGTCGCGTCGTGGAGTGACGGGACGCCGCTGGTCGGGTACAGGACGCTCTCGGTCGGCCAACGCATGGTCGGCGTGAGCATATTCCCTGCGCATTCCACGACGTGCTGCGTGAGCGGTGACACGGGGACCCTGTGGAAAAATGCGGTCCGATGGGCCGGTGCGGTGGGCGGGCCGGCGCGTGCGGGAGTCGTCGCAAGCGGGAACTGAGGCACCTCTACCAGGCAGGACTACCGCCGCTCCACCACCATCGCGAAGCCCATGCCGCCGGCCGCGCACACGGTGATCAACCCGAACTCCACGTCACGCCGCGCCATCTCGTTCAGGAGCGTCAGGGTGAGTCGGCCTCCGGTCGCTCCGAAGGGGTGCCCGATCGAGAGCGAGCCGCCCATCACGTTGATGACGTCGACGTCCGGGTGACCCACGGCGTCGCTTCGGCCGAGCTCGTCCTGAGCGAACTGCTTGGAAGAGAGAGCCTGAAGGTTGGACAGCACCTGGGCGGCGAACGCCTCGTGCATCTCCAAGAGGCCGATGTCTTTCATGGTGAGTCCCGCGCGCTCGAGCGCCAGCGGGGCCGCGTATGCGGGTCCTTGCAGTAGCTGCCCCGCGGGATCCAAGGCTGTCCACGCCCAACTGCGCACGTACCCCATCGGTTTGATGCCCTCGGCAGTCGCGAGCTCCGCGTTCATCAGCACCACCGCCGATGCCCCGTCGGTGAGCGGTGACGAATTGCCTGCGGTCACGGAGCCGTGTCTGCGGTCGAAAGCGGGTCGAAGCTTGGCGAGCTTCTCGAGCGAAGAGTCGGTGCGGACCCCGTTGTCCCGCTCGATGACCCTCTCATACTCGGGTGGCACATACACCGGGGTGATCTCGGCCGTGAGTCGTCCGTCCTGCGTCCCGGCGGCGGCGAGCTCATGTGAGCGCAGCGCCCATGCGTCCTGGTCCTCCCGTGAGATCCCGTTCTCTTTCGCCATGCGTTCAGCGGACTCTCCCATCGTTTCGCCCGTGGTCGGCTCCGCGATCGCAGGCGTCACCGGGATGAGGTCCTTGGGTCGCACGGACGAGAATGGAGAAAGGCGCTGCCCCAGCGTCTTCCCCTTGGCAGCGACGACGAGCGTCTTCGAGAGCTTGTCACTCACTGTGATCGGGATGTGCGACAACGACTCCGCCCCGCCGGCGAGGACCACCTCGGCCTGACCGGCTTCGATTAGCTGAGTCGCATCCGTGATCGCTTGGTTCGCCGAGGAGCAGGCCCGGGAGACCGTCACAGCCGGCACCGTCTTCGGGAGAACGGCGAGGCCGACTTCGCGCGCGATGTTCGGCGCCTGCGTATCGTGCACGACCGTGCCGTACACGAGTTGGTCGACGCGCTCGCCTCTCAACCCGCTGCGGCCGAGCGCGTCTAGCACCGCGACCTTGCCGAGCTCGATGGCGGTGAGGTCGGCGAAAACGCTTCCCGAGCGGGCGAAGGGGGTGCGGCATCCGGCGATGATCGCGGTCTTCATGGGTGGCTCCTCATGGGGCGCGTCAGGAGGACAAGCGTGAGGGCGCGTCTACCGATGTCCATTGGGGACCTTGTGGCGCCACCAGGGATAACATGGCCAGGAGGCCGAGGACCGATAGGAGTGGGGCGCACGCATCGGCGAATGATATCGTGCCGACCATGTTCAGACACGTCGCTTCCACCGGACCGTATCGCAGCGGTGTTCGGGCGCAGCGTTGGTCCGTTCCGCCTCGCGTTGCGCCTTCTCTCGGGTCACGTTCCGTGACCGGGGTCGAAATCGCGTCGTGGATCCTTGGCGGCGGCGTTAGCGAAGAAGGAGAGGAGATGGCCACGCACATCGAAGACATGTCTGCGGAGAAGCCCCCGCGGCGACGCCGGGGAGCGTGCGAATAGCGGATGCGTGCCGTCTCATTCAACGTTACGGTCCCGAGCTTTCTGATCGGGAAGGGGCTCGGTGGGCTCACGGAGTCCGCCATCTTCGGCGGCCTTAGCGGCGTCCGTTTCGGTGACGTGTCCGAGCCGCCCTTGCCCGCGGAGGACTGGGTACGGCTCGAGATCCTAAAGGCTGGAATCTGCGGTACCGACATCGGCACGTTGACGTTCAAGGCGAGCCCCGCCATGGAGCCCTTCGGATCGTTCCCCGCGGTACTCGGGCACGAGATCCTGGCTCGGGTCCTCGAGGTCAGGCCAGAGGTGCGTTCTGTCGAGCCGGGCCAGCGAGTCGCGGTCGACCCGATGATCTCGTGCACGATGCGCGGCTTTGGGGTCGACGCTCGGTGCCCCTCCTGCTCGGCAGGCCTTCACTGCACCTGCGAGCGCAGCGGAGAGGAAGGCGCGTTGACGGTTGACGGCGCCGCGCTCGAGCGTGGCGCCACCATCGGATACCATGCGTCGTTGCCCGGCGGTTGGGCGGAGCGCATGATCGCCCACGAGAGCCAACTGTTCGCGGTCGACGACGACATGACGGACCGTACCGCGGCGCTGATTGAACCGCTCGCCGTGGGCATGCATGCGGTGCTCGGCTCGCGGCCGTTTGCGGACGGGCCCGTGTTGGTGATCGGGAGCGGCCCGATCGCACTCGGCACGATCTGGGCCTTGCGTACGGCCGGGTACGAGGGGGAGCTGGTCGCGCAGATCAAACGCGGGCACGAGGCCGAGATCGCCCGGGGCCTTGGCGCGAGCTCGGTGGTTTCCCCGGGTGACGAAGCTCGCCAAGCCCTCGTGAACACTGGCGCCAACGCCTACATGCCGATCGTGGGCGACGAAGTGTACGCCGGCGGCGGATTCCCGCTCATCTTCGACTGCGTCGGCAGTAGACACACTGTCAAACAGTGTCTGCGCTACGCAGCTCCCCGCGGCCGGATCGTGATGCTGGGCTGTGCCGCGGAGATCTCCAAGCTGGATCTCACTTTTGTCTGGGCGCGAGAGCTCGACGTGAAGGGGTACGTCGGCTACGGCATCGAAGACTGGCGCGGTGAGCGCGTACACACCTTCCAGATCACACACGACATGCTGCTCGAGACGGGGGCACCAGTGGAACCGATGGTGACCCACGTGTACCCGCTCGAGCAGTACCGCGACGCCCTATCGACTGCCGCCAACCGGAGGCGCACGGGGTCGATCAAGGTACTGCTGGATCCCCGCTTATCACCGCTGTCTGCGAAGTGAACCCCGACAGCCGGTGAGCCAGAAACTCCTCCCTCGCCTTAGTGCCCGGAGGACGACCGGGACCATGAGCGCATGAGCGGTACTCGTGCCGTTGTGGTGGGCGGAGGCGTAATCGGCGTGAGCTGCGCCTATGCACTCGCGCGGGAGGGCCTCGACGTGGTGCTGCTCGAGCGTGACGAGGTCGCGGCCGGAGCGTCACGCGGCAACGCGGGCACCGTATCGGCGGGACATCCTCCCCTGAACAGGCCGGGACGGATCAAGCAGGCCATCTCGCAGATGCTCGACCCGAAGAGCCCGCTCTACGTGCCCCCTCGTTGGGACCCCGCCTTGTGGCGCTGGCTTCTCACGTTCGCGCGCCACTGTACCGACGCGCACGTCGAGCAGTGCATGCGCATAATGGCGCCGCTCGGTATCGATGCCCTCGAGAGCTTCGATCTGCTCATCGAGGAAGAGAACATCGACTGCGGGTACCGAGCCGACGGGTACTTCGAAGTCTGCACGACCGAGAAGGGTATGGCCAGAGTTCGGCATGAAGCGTCGATCATCGAGCGGAGCGGCTACCATCCCGAGGTCGTCGACAGTAGCGAGCTGCGGAGGAGAGAACCTGAATTCGGAAACAAGGTGATCGGGGGCGTGCATTACCCCGAGGCTCGCACGCTCGACCCCTACCGATTCGTGACCGCGCTCATGGCACGCTCGAAGGACCGGGGCGTCGACGTGCGCGAGCGAGTGTGCGTGGACAGCGTCGCAACCGATGGCGGGCGTGTGGCGGGTGTGCGCACGGAGTCGGGGGACTTCGTGGGAGCGGATCACGTCGTGCTTGCGACCGGGCCCTTCAGTATCGAATTGTCGCGCCGGCTCGGGGTTCGGCTCCCCGTGCAGTCCGGAAAGGGGTACCACCGAGATGTTGCCGTAGGCCCCGGCGGAGCACCGCCACTCCGGACTGCGTGTGTGCTCAACGAGACCTCCGTGTTCTGCACGCCGCTGGAGGGGTTCGTGCGTTTCGCCGGCACGATGGAGTTTTCCGGGCTCAACGGCGTGATGCGGCCTGCCCGGCTCCGGCAGCTCACTGAGGCCGGACGCACATGCTTTCCCCGCCTCGGTGACGCGGAGCTGATCTCCGAGTGGTGCGGGCTCCGGCCCATGTCAGCGGATGGGCTGCCGATCGTCGGGCCGTTGGGAGGCATCGACGGGCTCAGTATTGCCACGGGTCACGGGATGCTGGGGTTCACGCTCGGGCCAGTGACTGGGCGGATCATCGCGAAGCAGGCCGTCGGGCTGATTGAAGCGAGGCACCGACCGCTGGCTCCCGAGCGATTCGCCTGACTGGCGGCTCAGCCGTCCCTGTCGATCGGGTTCAGCGGACGCTGTCGGTCGGGTTCAGCGGACGTCGATCACCAGGCGTCGCGGAGACCTCATCTCGAGCACACGCACGCTGCTGCGTTCACTGAGGCCTACGATCCAGGTGACGATGTCGCCCGCGTCACAGGATATGCCGCCCTCGTACACCCGCGTGAGCTCGTAGGTCTCGGTCCCGATGGACATGGTGCGGCGACCCTGATCGATGATGCGAGCTGGCCGGAGGCGCAGCACCAGGAACTGGTTTCCGGTGAGTTCGCTTGCGTGCTCGACCTCCGCCGCCGGCGCGTCCGCGTCCTCGCTGGCATCTGCTTCAACGCCGTCCGTTCCTTCGCCGCATTGCACGGCCACACCAGGCGGTACGACTCGGATTTCGTATCCCGGGGCTGGCGCGTCTGAACTGAAGGTGAACGTCATGCGGTCGAAGCTCTCGTAACCCGTGACCTCGACGCTCTCGACCATGGAGCGCGGTGCGGCGGGTCTGGGGTTGCGATTGATCGCGTTCGTCGTCCACGGCAGCTCGACCGAGAGGTTGGCGATCTCCAGACCCACGAGATCGGCCTCAGTGAGCGCTACGCGCTCGAGCGGTTTGATCAGGGTATCCACGGCCTGCTCGGCCTGGGCGGTGGATGCTCCCGGCTCGCGCCCACACGCGGGGAGCGCGAGCAGCAGGAAGAACATGCAAGTGCGTTTTCGTGTCATCGGAGAGGCGAGGTCGAGTGAGCTGTCAGGATGATGTCGATGTTGGGTCGTCCAGAAGGCTGTCCAACAGGCTTCCTAGAGGTCCAGGGGGATAACCTCTGGGTGCACCTTGCTGTTCGGCTTGTCGCCGTCCACGTCGATCCCCTCGAGGTTCAGTAGCGCGACCTTCGCGGGTAAGCCGCCTCCGAAGCCGGTCAGGCGCCCGTCCGAAGCGACGACGCGATGGCACGGCACCACGATAGGGATGGGATTGGCGCCGACTGCTTGTCCGACCGCGCGCGCCATGTCGGGCTTACCCACGTCCCGCGCGACCTGACCGTAGGAGGCGACGTGCCCGTACTCGATGTCGAGCAGTCTGCGATAGACGTCGTGCTGGAAGCCCGTCGTCGAAGCGGCGAAGTCGAGCGGGAGATCGAACGTCTTTCGTTTCTTGGTCAGATAGGCCTGGAGCTGCTCCACGGCCCCCCGCAAGTGGTCGGGCCACGCCTGTGGGGGGGCGGTGTGGTGCTCGCGCGGCAGAGCTCCCGAACTCAATCCGGCGGACTCCAGTCGGTGACACCCACACGGTGATGGGGCCCGCACGAGTGTCGGGGAGGTGAGCCGAGTGGATCTCGACCTGGGTCAGTGTGGTGCCTCCGACGCGTGCTTCTTGAGGGCCTCCTGAAGAGCGTCGAATCCAATCAACGCGCACTTGATGCGGACCGGAAATTTGCTCACCCCCTGAAGCGCCCGCAGGGCCCCGAGGCTCCTGTCTGTCGCCACGTCCGCGTCGCCGTGCATGAGGGCGGTGAAGCGCTCGGCGAGCGCGTCCGCGTCGCTCAGGGTGACACCCTGGATTTTCGCGGTCATCATGCTGATCGACGCCTGTGAGATCGAGCAGCCCTGCCCGACGAACTTGGCGTCCGCGATGCGATCGTCCTCGATGCGCAGTTGTAGGCGAATCTCGTCTCCACAGACCGGGTTGGCCATGTGGATCTCAACGGTCTTCTCCTCAAGCTCCGCTTTGTTCCGCGGATTGCGGTAGTGCTCGAGAATGAGTTGCTGGTAGAGCGAGCTGAGCTGGGGCGTTTCCATCGTTCGCTACGTCCGATGATCGGTGTAACAATGTACTCAGCCGAAGACGCCGCGCACCATGTA
Organism: Longimicrobiales bacterium; assembly: GCA_965197725.1. Lineage (GTDB taxonomy): Bacteria > Gemmatimonadota > Gemmatimonadetes > Longimicrobiales > Gaopeijiaceae > UBA1138. The sequence continues at coordinate 5,909 of CBDANQ010000020.1, read as the reverse complement.
CAGGCCTTCGACCAGACGATCCACTTCGTCCTTGCTGTTGTATAGGTAGAACGACGCCCGTGCGGTGGCGGCAATGCTGAAGTGCTTCATCACGAGTTGCGCGCAGTGGTGTCCGGCACGAACCGCGATGCCTTCCGCGTCCAGGATCGTAGAGATGTCGTGCGGGTGCGCGTCACCTAGCGTGAACGAGACGACGGCAGAGTGTTCGTCGAGCGACTCCGGGCCGTAGATGCGCACGCCCTCGATCGAGCCGACCTGCTCGATCACGTACGCCAGAAGCTCCCGCTCGTGGGCGGCGATGGCCTCCATGCCGACGCCGGCGAGGAAGTCCACCGCAGCGCCCATCCCGATCGCGCCGGCGATGTTCGGGGTGCCTGCCTCGAATTTGTGGGGCACCTTCGCCCAGGTGCTTTCATCACGGCCGACGAAGTGGATCATTTCGCCGCCGCCCTGAAACGGCGACATCGATTCGAGCAGGTCCTTCCGCGCCCACAGCGCCCCGATGCCGGTAGGGCCGCACATCTTGTGACCGCTGAACGCATAGCAATCCACGCCGAGATCCTGCACGTCGACCTTTTTGTGCACCGCCCCTTGGGCACCGTCGATCACAACGAGCGCCCCGACCTCATGGGCCGCGGCCGCGATGTCCTTGATGGGATTCACGGTGCCGAGCGCGTTCGAGACATGCCCGAGGGCAACCGCCTTCGTGCGCTCCGAGAGCAGGGAGGGGAGGTCGTCGAGGATGAGTCGACCTTGCTCGTCGATCTCGATGTAGCGAAGCGCAGCGCCTGTCCTACGAGCGAGCAGTTGCCACGGGATGATGTTCGAGTGGTGCTCCATCGTCGAGATCAGGATCTCGTCGCCTTCGCCGACGTTGTCCAATCCCCAAGCGATGGCGACGAGGTTGATCGCCTCCGTCGTGCCCCGAGTCCAAACGAGCTCGTCGGCCTCGGGCGCGTTGATCCATTGGGCGACCTTGGCGCGCGCGTCCTCGTACGCGATGGTAGCTCGCCGCGACAGCTCGTGGATGCCGCGATGCACGTTGGCGTTGTCGCGCCGGTAGTACTGCTCGAGCGCCCCCAGCACGGCTTTGGGTTTCTGGGACGTGGCCGCGTTGTCGAGATACACGAGCGGCTTTCCGTTGACCGTCTGGTCCAGCGTCGGGAACTCATTCCGGATCTTGATAGGGTCGAGTGCGGTCATTCGCGATTGCCTCGGTGCTTCTCAGCTCACGTCGACGTAGATCTGTCCGGCGCGAACTTCCACCGGGAATGATTTCACCGGCTGAGTGGCCGGAAGGCAGATGTTCTTGCCGGTCTTGCAGTCGAAGCGGGCGCCGTGGTAGATGCACAGGATCTCGTCACCCTCCAGCTCTCCGTCGGAGAGCGCAAACTCCTCGTGGGAGCACTCGTCTGCGACCGCGTAGATGGTCCCTTCGAAGTTGGCGAGCACGATTTCGGTGCCGCCGGCGGTCACTCCCCTGAGTTGGCCGACCGGGCACTCGGTGGCGGTTGCTGCTGGGATCCAGTTAGCCATGCTGGGCGAGTTTCTGTTCGATGACCCGCGTCACCTTGTGCACGACACCGCCCAACGGGAGCTTGGCCAGGACTTCTCCCAGGAAGCCGAGAACCACGAGGCGCTCGGCCTGGATGAGGCTCAGGCCGCGGCTCATGAGGTAGAACTTCGCTTCGGCGTCGAGTTGGCCGACGGTGGCACCGTGGGAGCACTTCACGTCGTCGGCCTCGATTTCGAGGTTCGGCAACGAGTCGGCACGAGACTCCGGGGAAAGCAGAAGGTTCCGGTTGGTCTGGTACGCGTCGGTGCCCTGGGCGCCGGGCAGAACTCGGATGATACCGCGAAAGACCGCACGGCTCGCACCGTCGAGCGCACCCTTGTAGAGCAGGTCGCTCGAGGTGTTCGTTGCGACATGGTCCTGACTGGTGTTGAAGTCGAAATGCTGATCACCGTCCCCGAAGTAGAGACCCAGCATGTCCGAATTTGCACCGGGACCGAGCAGGCGAGCGTTCAGGTCGACACGTGTCACGGACGCGCCGAGCGCCACGTTGAGCGTATCGAGCTTTGAGTCGCGCTCGGCGAGCGTACGTTGCACCGATTGGTAGAACGCCCCGCGACCCAGGCGCTGCACGGCCACGTACTGCACCTGTGCACCGTCGCGCGCGATCAGCTCCACGGCGGTGGACGTATACGTCTGCGACTCGAAGTCGTCGGACAGGACTTCGTCGACATAGGAGATCTGGCTCTGTGATTCAGCCACGATGAGCACGCGGCTGAAGTACGCGGTCCCGGCCTCACTCAGCCACCGCGTCACGCGGACCGGACGCTCGAGTCGCACGCCTCTCGGCACGTACAGGAAGATGCCGTCGATCCAGAGCGCAGCGTTGAGCGCGGCGAACTTCCCCTCCTCGGCGGGAACAGCCTCAGTCGCGAGGTGCTCTCGCACCAGCTCCTCGTGGTTCGCGATCGCTTCGTGCAGAGACTCCAGTATCACGCCCTTTGCCGCGAGCTCCTCGTCGACATCGGCGTGCACGACGTGGCCATCGATGATGACGATGTGACCCGAGGCCTCGCGATCCTCGTCCATGGCCTCGCGCAGTCGGTCGGGCCAAGTGGTCGGGTCGTCCGAGAGCGCTTCGGCATCGCCGAGCTCGAGCGAGTCGAGGTCGAGCTTTTTCTTGAGGTTGGTGTAACGCCACTCCTCGAGTCGGATCGTCGGCATCGGCGTGCGCTCGTACACGTCCCACGCATGCGCGCGACGCTCGCGCAGCCACTCCGGATCGCCCATGCCGACCCGCTCGACCGCCGCGGGGTTGAGCGCGGTCGTCACACCGTCCATCAATGCCGCGCTTCTACCCAACAGAGCCTTCCATTTCCATCTCGATGAGCCGGTTGAGTTCCACCGCGTATTCGAGTGGCAGCTTCTTGGCGATCGGCTCGATGAAACCGCGCACGATCATCGCCATCGCTTCGTCCTTGGCAATGCCGCGGCTCGCCAGGTAGAAGAGCTGCTCCTCACCGATCTTCGAGACCGAAGCCTCGTGGCCGACGCTCGCGTCGTTCTCTTCGATCTCGATGTACGGATACGTGTCCGTCCGCGACGTGTCGTCGATGAGCAGCGCGTCGCACTCGACGTTCGAGCGTGCGTGGTGCGCACCCTTGTGCACCTTGCACAGGCCGCGGTACGTCGAGCGCCCGTGCCCCTTGGAGATCGACTTGGAGGTGATCGAAGAGGTCGTGTGTGGAGCCACGTGGATCACTTTGCCGCCGGTGTCCTGGTGTTGGCCGTCGCCCGAATACGCGATCGACATGATCTCGCCGTGCGCGCCTTCGCCGATCAGGTAGCAGGACGGGTACTTCATCGTGAGCTTCGAGCCCAGGTTGCCGTCCAGCCACTCCATGGTGGCGCCCTCGTGCACCATCGAGCGCTGGGTGACGAGGTTGTACATGTTGTTCGACCAGTTCTGGATGGTCGTGTACTGGAACCGGGCGTTTTTCTTGACGACGATCTCGATGACACCCGAATGGAACGACTCGGTCGAATAGACCGGAGCGGTGCATCCTTCGATGTAGTGCGCCTGCGCGCCCTCGTCGACGATGATGAGCGTGCGCTCGAACTGACCCATCCGCTCCTGGTTGACGCGGAAGTACGCTTGCAGCGGCGTGTCGAGCGAGACGCCCTTCGGGATGTATACGAACGAGCCGCCGGACCAGACCGCCGCGTTCATCGCCGCGAACTTGTTGTCGTGCATCGGGATGATGGTGCCGAAGTGCTCGCGGAAGAGCTCGGGGTGGTTCTTCAGACCGTCTTCGATCGAATCGAAGATGACGCCCTGAGCCGCCCACTCCTCGCGCAACGAGTGGTACACCATTTCGGACTCGTATTGCGCGCCGACGCCGGCGAGGACCTTCCGCTCGGCCTCGGGGATCCCGAGCTTCTCGAACGTGTCCTTGATCTCGTCGGGCACGTCGTCCCACGAGCGCTCCATCTGATCCTGAGGGCGCACATAGAAGTAGATCTCGTCGAGCACTGCCTCGAGACTGTCGAGGTCACCGCCCCACTTGGGCATCGGCTTCGAGTTGTAGACCTTGAGCGCCCTGAGGCGGTACTCGAGCATCCACTCCGGCTCTTCTTTATGCGTGGAGATCTGCCGGACCACCTCCTCGCTCAGACCCTTCTGGGCACGGAAAACCGGCTCGGTCTCGGTGACGAAGTCGTACTTGTACTCGTCGAGGTCGAGGTCTTGGATGATTTCGTTCTGTGGCATGGAATTCTCCCTGGCGTCCTCAGACGCCGTTCACTACTGAGTCCGCTGCGCGCCAGTCCTTGTAGCCTTCGGCCTCGAGCGCGTGTGCGACTTCCGGTCCGCCGGATCGGACGATGTGACCATCGACCATGACGTGTACTCGGTCGGGCTCGATGTGGTTCAGGAGTCGCTGATAGTGCGTGATGAGGAGGATCGACATCTCGGGATCTTCCTCGGTCAACGTGTTCACCCCGCTGGCGACGACCTTGAGCGCGTCGATATCGAGGCCGGAGTCGGTCTCATCCATCACCGCGAGCTTGGGCTTCAGCATCGCCATCTGAAGGATCTCGTTCGCCTTCTTCTCACCGCCACTGAAGCCGTCATTCACCTGACGCTCGGCGAAAGAGACGTCCATATCGAGCAGTTCCATGCGCTCGGTCAGGATGTCGGAAAAGTCGAAGATGTCGAGCTCCTCACCCTCAGGCTGGTGAGCCTGCACCGCCGTGCGAAGGAAGTTCGCAATGGAGACGCCGGGGATCTCGACCGGATACTGGAACGCGAGGAAGATTCCCGCCTGCGAGCGCTCGTCAGCCTCGAGCTCGAACAGATCGCTGCCCTGGAACACTACCGAGCCAGAGGTCACTTCGTAGCCAGGGTGGCCGGCGAGAACCTTGGCTAGAGTGCTCTTTCCCGAGCCGTTCGGACCCATGAGCGCGTGGATCTCGCCCTTGCCGATCTCGATGTCGACCCCGTTGAGGATCAAGAGGTCTTCATCAGTGACCTTGGCTTCAAGGCCCTCGATCTTCACAATGGGAGAGTCGCTCATTCGTTCCTCAGACTGGTCCGCGGAGCTCGCCAGCCCTTATTAAGAATGATTCTATGTTTCAGCTCCAAAAAGCTAGACGGGCCGACTAGGGGGGTCAAGTGGGGATCGACAGTGTTGATTCTCGGCGTCAAACGGTGGATTCCGCCGCTTTGCGGGACCTCGGTGACGCGCCCTGGTTGGTGCTCGGGGGAGGGGGTCTAAAGGGACTCGCTCACGTCGGTGTGTGGCGAGCTCTCACGGAGGCCGACGTGCGGCTTGCTGGAATCATCGGCACCAGCATTGGTGCGTTGGTGGGGGCACTCGCGGCGAGCGGAATGGACTGGCAGGAGATGCGGCAAAGGGCGCTCGCTCTCGAGAAATGGACATCGTGAGCGTGAATCGCCGGGTGGCTTGGATCAAAGGTGTTCGCCAACTGAGCGTGTTCCGCGGGGACGCGCTGCTCGACTATTACTCGGAGTTGCTCCCGGACCGGGGGTGGGTAGCGATGCAGGTGCCGTTCTTACTGAACACGGTGGACCTCACGGATGGCTCCACCGAGTGGTTCGGGAGCGGTGCGAGGACGGACGTGCCACTGGTGGAGGCAGTGTATGCATCATCAGCGGTTCCGGTGTTTTACCCGCCGTTCCAGCTGGAGGGACGTGCCTTCGTGGACGGCGGAACCGCCCACCCGCTGGCGCTCGACGCTGGCGCTCGACCGTGCGGGGGAACAGGGCGCGACCGGGGTTATCGGTATCGACGTAGGGTCGGGGGAGACCGCCGATTGCGAGCACATTCTGGCTCAGGGAATCCTCTACACGCGGATCTTGGATCGTTCCTCGTGC